>NZ_JBFAVD010000001.1:0-550641 GCF_040679615.1 Streptomyces sp. NPDC052225
ACCCGGACCTCGCCGCCACGCGCCCCTACTGGGACCAGCACCTCGCCTCCGAGAACCCCGCCGTCTACCGCGCCGAACACCTCGACGCCCTCCCCCTCACCCTCACCCAGTCAGGCCCCGCGACTCCCGCCGGGTCTGGCTGCGCTTGAGTCGCCTGCCGGCGATGCGCCGGTCGTGCCGGCTGTCGCGCGCGACCCTGCCGTCAGATCCGCGACGGGGTGCGGGTCGTCCACGCGCCGGGCCAGGAAGCGCGTCACCGCGTCCACGTGCCGTCGGCAGAACTCCTCGAAGAGTGCGGGATCCCGGGCCGTCGCGGCGGGCCGCCCGTATCCGTTCCGCTCGGTGTCTCCTTCGTCCGGCTCGGCCTGCTCACCGGCTCTTCACCGTTACGTGGGCCGGGCGGCGGGAAGCGTGACGGGTGAACCTCAGGGGCGGTGCGTCCGTGGGAACGGATACCGGAAGCCGATCGGCCACACACCCCGCAACAGGTCTAAACCATTTTTACGACGGCCCTTGTCAGCAGGGGTCGCCGTCTGATGAGCTGTGGCCTGGGACACAACGGACACCCTGGGAATGGGAGAAGCGTCGTGAGCAACGAAAGCCTGGCCAACCTCTTGAAGGAGGAGCGACGTTTCGCGCCGCCGGCTGACCTGGCCGCGAGCGCCAACGTCACGGCGGAGGCGTACGAGCAGGCCAAGGCTGACCGGCTCGGTTTCTGGGCCGAGCAGGCCCGCCGCCTGACCTGGGCCACGGAGCCGACCGAGACGCTGGACTGGTCGAACCCGCCGTTCGCCAAGTGGTTCAAGGACGGCAAGCTGAACGTCGCGTACAACTGCGTCGACCGGCACGTCGAGGCGGGCAACGGCGACCGGGTCGCGATCCACTTCGAGGGCGAGCCGGGCGACAGCCGCGCCATCACCTACGCCGAGCTGAAGGACGAGGTCAGCCGGGCCGCGAACGCGCTGACCGAGCTGGGCGTGCAGGCCGGTGACCGGGTCGCCGTCTACCTGCCGATGATCCCCGAGGCCGTCGTCTCGATGCTGGCCTGCGCCCGCATCGGCGCCGCGCACTCCGTGGTCTTCGGCGGCTTCTCCGCCGACGCCATCGCCAAGCGCATCGAGGACGCCGACGCCAAGGTCGTCATCACAGCCGACGGCGGCTACCGCCGCGGCAAGCCCTCCGCCCTCAAGCCCGCCGTCGACGACGCCCTCACCCGCGTATCCGGCGTGGAGAAGGTTCTCGTCGTCCGGCGCACCGAGCAGGACGTGGCGTGGACCGAGGGCCGCGACGTGTGGTGGCACGACGTCGTCGCCCAGCAGTCGGCCGAGCACACCCCGCAGGCGTTCGACGCCGAGCAGCCGCTCTTCATCCTCTACACGTCGGGCACGACGGGTAAGCCGAAGGGCATCCTGCACACCTCCGGCGGCTACCTCACCCAGGCCAGCTACACCCACCACGCGGTCTTCGACCTCAAGCCGGAGAGCGACGTCTACTGGTGCACCGCCGACATCGGCTGGGTCACCGGGCACTCGTACATCACGTACGGGCCGCTCTCGAACGGTGCGACGCAGGTCATCTACGAGGGCACCCCGGACACCCCGCACCAGGGCCGGTTCTGGGAGATCGTGCAGAAGTACGGCGTCACGATCCTCTACACGGCGCCGACCGCGATCCGTACGTTCATGAAGTGGGGCGACGACATCCCCGCGAAGTTCGACCTGTCCAGCCTGCGGGTGCTCGGCTCGGTCGGTGAGCCGATCAACCCCGAGGCCTGGATGTGGTACCGGAAGAACATCGGCGCCGACAAGTGCCCCGTCGTGGACACCTGGTGGCAGACCGAGACCGGCGCGATCATGATCTCGCCGCTGCCGGGCGTCACCGAGGCCAAGCCGGGCTCCGCCCAGCGCGCGCTGCCCGGCATCTCCGCGACCGTCCTGGACGACGAGGCCAACGAGGTGCCGAACGGCGGGGGCGGCTATCTGGCCCTCACCGAACCGTGGCCGTCGATGCTGCGCACCATCTGGGGCGACGACCAGCGGTTCATCGACACGTACTGGTCCCGCTTCGAGGGCAAGTACTTCGCCGGTGACGGTGCCAAGAAGGACGAGGACGGCGACATCTGGCTGCTCGGCCGGGTCGACGACGTCATGCTCGTCTCCGGGCACAACATCTCGACGACCGAGGTCGAGTCGGCGCTCGTCGCCCACCCGGCGGTCGCCGAGGCGGCGGTGGTCGGCGCGGCCGACGAGACGACCGGTCAGGCGATCGTCGCCTTCGTGATCCTGCGCGGCAGCGCGAACGCGGACGACGAGAACCTGGTGGCCGACCTGCGCAACCACGTGGGCGCCGTGCTCGGCCCGATCGCCAAGCCCAAGCGGGTCCTGCCGGTCGCCGAGCTGCCCAAGACCCGGTCCGGCAAGATCATGCGCCGACTGCTCCGCGATGTCGCGGAGAACCGGGAGCTGGGTGACGTGACCACGCTCACCGACTCCTCCGTCATGGACCTCATCCAGACGAAGCTGCCGGCCGCGCCCAGCGAGGACTGACCCCCCGCGAACACTGGGGAACGGGCATCCGGCGAGCGCGCCGGGTGCCCGTTTCGTGCGTATCGTGATGATCGCCAAGTGACGTCCCGCACGCACCCTGTAGGGTCTAGGTCAAAGTCAAGGTCACGTCAAAGCCGTGACAGGGATCCGCAGTGATCCACAGGGTGCGCCGGGAAGTCTGGTCGGCAGAGCAGTCAGCCGTACCCGACCGGAGGTCCCTCGCGTGAGCGCGCCCAGCAAGAACGACCACAAAGCACTCGGCCGTCTCTCCCTGCCCGAGCGCAATTTCGTGGCCGACGCCCTGCGTACGGAGACCGTCGGCGGCGTGCTCCTGCTCATCGCCGCGATCACCGCACTGGTCTGGGCGAACGTCCCGGCCCTCAGCCACAGCTACGAGACCGTCAGCGACTTCCACATAGGCCCCGCCGCGCTCGGCCTGAACCTCTCCGTCGAGCACTGGGCCGCGGACGGTTTCCTCGCCCTGTTCTTCTTCGTCGCCGGTATCGAGCTCAAGCGCGAACTCGTCGCCGGTGACCTGCGCGACCCCAAGGCCGCCGCGCTCCCGGTCGTCGCCGCGCTCTGCGGCATGGCCGTCCCCGCCCTCGTGTACGTCGCCGAGAACACGATCTTCGGCGGGTCCATGGACGGCTGGGCCGTGCCCACCGCCACCGACATCGCGTTCGCGCTCGCGGTCCTCGCCGTCATCGGTACGTCGCTGCCGAGCGCCCTGCGCGCCTTCCTGCTGACGCTCGCCGTCGTCGACGACCTCTTCGCGATCCTGATCATCGCGATCTTCTTCACCAGCGAGATCAACTTCGCCGCGCTCGCCGGGTCCGTCGTCGGCCTCGCCGTCTTCTGGCTGCTGCTCAGGAAGCGCGTACGCGGCTGGTACATCTACGTGCCGCTCGCCCTCGTCATCTGGGGGCTCATGTACAACAGCGGCATCCACGCCACCATCGCCGGTGTCGCCATGGGCCTGATGCTGCGCTGCACCAAGGAGGACGGCGAGGAGCACTCCCCCGGCGAGCACATCGAGCACCTCGTACGTCCGGTCTCGGCCGGGCTCGCGGTGCCGCTGTTCGCGCTGTTCAGCGCCGGGGTCGCGGTGTCGGGCGGCGCGGTGGGCGACGTGTTCACCAAGCCGGAGACGCTCGGTGTCGTGCTGGGACTCGTCGTCGGCAAGGCCGTTGGCATCTTCGGCGGTACGTGGCTGACGGCACGGTTCACCAAGGCCTCCCTGTCGGAGGAGCTGGCCTGGCCGGACGTCTTCGCGGTCGCCTCGCTCGCCGGCATCGGCTTCACGGTCTCGCTGCTCATCGGCGAACTCGCCTTCACCGGCGACGCCCTGATGACCGACGAGATCAAGGCCTCGGTCCTGATGGGCTCCCTGATCGCGGCCGTGTTCAGCAGCGTCCTGCTGAAGATCCGGAACGCCAAGTACCGCGCGCTGTGGGAGGAAGAGGAGCGCGACGACGACGCCGACGGCATTCCGGACGTCTACGAGAAGGACAAGCCGGAGTACCACCTGCGGATGGCCGCGATCTACGAGAAGAAGGCCGCGGAGCACCGCAGGCTTGCCGAAGTGGCGGCCGGGGCAGGCGACGAGGACGAGCGTCCGGCATGATCTGACACCCAGACATTTACAGAAGAAGACAGAAGACGAGGGAGTACGCGATGAGCGCACCCGACGGCAGCCCGGTCGGCGCCGAACGCAGCATCGGCCAGCTGTTCGCCTCGGCGACGACCGAGATGTCCGCGCTGGTGCACGACGAGATCGCCCTGGCGAAGGCGCAGCTGAAACAGGACGTGAAGCGCGGGGCGACCAGTGGTGGCCTGTTCACGGTGGGCGCCGCCGTGCTCGTCTTCTCGCTGCCCATGCTCAGCTTCGCCCTGGCGTACGGCATCCAGGCCTGGACCGGCGGGCACAACGGCGAGGGCGGCTGGAACCTCGGCTGGTGCTTCCTGCTCTCCTTCGCGGCGAACGTGCTGCTCGCGCTGCTGCTGTTCGCCGTCGGCGCCGTCTTCGCGAAGAAGGCCAAGAAGGGCAAGGGCCCGCAGAAGGTCGCGGCGTCGTTCAAGGAGTCGGCCGGCGTACTCCAGAACGCCAAGCCGCACCCCCGGCCGGTGACGGCGGGCGACCGTGTCCCCGAGAGCATCGAGGCTGTGGCACGCTCGTCCTCATGACGGACCCCGCCACCCCATCGGCCCAGCCGCCCGCCTCTCTCGTACGACTCGACGTCCCCGGCGGGATCGAGGTGCTCCACCGGGACGTCGCGGCGAACGGGGCGCGGTTCCACATCGCCGAGCTGGGTGACGGGCCGCTGGTCCTGCTCCTGCACGGGTTCCCGCAGTTCTGGTGGTCGTGGCGGCATCAGCTCGTGGCGCTCGCCGACGCGGGGTTCCGGGCGGTCGCGATGGACCTGCGCGGGGTGGGCGGCAGTGACCGTACGCCGCGCGGTTACGACCCGGCGAACCTCGCGCTCGACGTCACCGGCGTGATCCGCTCGCTCGGCGAGCCCGACGCGGCGCTCGTCGGGCACGATCTGGGCGGGTATCTCGCCTGGACGGCGGCCGTGATGCGGCCGAAGCTGGTGCGCCGGCTCGCGGTGTCCTCGATGCCGCACCCGCGGCGCTGGCGCTCGGCGATGGTGGCGGACTACCGGCAGTCGCGCTCGGGGTCGTTCGTCTGGGGCCTTCAGCGGCCCTGGCTGCCGGAGCGTCAACTGGTCGCCGACGACGGCGCGTTGGTCGGCAAGCTGATCCGCGACTGGTCGGGGCCGCAGCAGCCCGACGACAAGGCCGTGGAGACGTACCAGCGCGCGATGTGCATCCCGTCGACGGCGCACTGCTCGGTCGAGCCGTACCGGTGGATGGTGCGCTCGCTGGCGCGCCCCGACGGGATCCAGTTCAACCGGCGGATGAAGCGGCCCGTACGGGTGCCGACGCTGCATCTGCACGGGGCGCTCGACCCGGTGATGCGCACGCGCAGCGCGGCGGGATCCGGCGAGTACGTCGAAGCTCCGTACCGCTGGCGGCTGTTCGAGGGCCTCGGCCACTTCCCGCACGAAGAAGACCCGGCGGCCTTCTCCAGCGAGCTCGTCAACTGGCTGAAGGACCCCGAGCCCGATCGGTGAAGCCCGGCACCGGCCGGCGAAGACACCGCCCCCGGCCGGGGGTCCGGGGGTTGCCCCCGGGCAGACACAGTCCGCACGAAGAAGACCCGGCGGCCTTCTCCAGCGAACTCGTCAACTGGCTGAAGGACCCCGAGCCCGATCGGTGACCGCTTTCGCGGGCGCTGTGTGACGGGTCGTGAGCACCCGGTATGCGGGCGGGAACGTCTGTCCTACGAACAGCCAAATGCCCGGCGCATAGGCCAATTTGAGGGCTGTGAGGGCGGTTACCGACCATGGGGCACGGGCACACGTCGGGGTATGGGCTGGACGCACGACTACAGTGACGCAGCACGCAACCGCCGCCCCGCGATGACGCTGGGCTCACCCCAGAGGGGGGCGCCGCAGGAGACTGTGGCGCACGATCCCCGGCTGGGCATTCCGCGGATCCTGCGGCGCCGGGCCCGGTGGGTCTCGGCGCGGATCCGGCACACGGGCCGCGAGTGACCTAGGGGCCGGCCCTCACAGCGCGCAGGCGTCGGTGTCCACCTGCTGGACCGCCGAACGGCCCTGCGCGATGTCGGGGCGGATCTCGTCCTCGGACAGGGCGTAACCGGTGTCCGCGTCATCGAGGGACTTGGCGAAGACCACGCCGTACACCTTGCCCTCGGGCGTCAGGAGCGGGCCTCCCGAGTTGCCCTGACGGACCGTCGCGTACAGCGAGTACACGTCGCGCTTGACCGTGCCGCGGTGGTAGATGTCCGGGCCGTTGGCCGTGATGCGGCCGCGGACGCGCGCGGGCCGCACGTCGTACGCGCCGTTCTCCGGGAAGCCCGCGACGATCGCGCCGCCGCCGCGCTGCGCGTCGGTGGACGTGAACTGGAGCGGGGGTGCCTTCAGCGACGGCACGTCCAGGACGGCGATGTCGCGCTTCCAGTCGTAGAGGACGACCTTCGCGTCGTACCTGACGCCCTCGCCGCCTATCTGCACGGTGGGTTCGTCGACGCCGCCGACCACGTGGGCGTTCGTCATGACGCGGCGGTCGGCGAAGACGAAGCCGGTGCCTTCGAGGACCTTGCCGCAACGGGGCGCCTGGCCCACGACCTTGACGATGGAACGCTTGGCGTTCAGCGCCACCCGGCTGTGGGCCAGGGCCGGGTCGGGCGGCCTGACCTCGGTGATCGGCTCGTTCGCGAACGGGCTGAAGACCTGCGGGAACCCGTTCTGCGCGAGCGTGGAGGAGAAGTCGGCGAACCAGGTGTCCGCCTGGGTGGGCAGCGCCCGGGAGACGCCGAGCAGCACCTTGGAGCTGCGGACCTCCTTGCCGAGCGTGGGCAGGGTGGTGCCGGCGAGCGCGGAACCTATCAGCCAGGCGACCAGCAGCATCGCCGCTACGTTGACCAGGGCGCCGCCCGTCGCGTCGAGCGCGCGGGCCGGTGACCAGGTGATGTATCTGCGCAGTTTGTTGCCGAGGTGGGTGGTGAAGGCCTGGCCGACCGAGGCGCAGATGATCACTACGACCACCGCGACGACCGCGGCCGTCGTCGTGACCTCCGCGTCGCTGGTGACGGCGCCCCAGATGACGGGCAGCGTGTAGACCGCGACGAGGCCGCCGCCGAGGAAACCGATCACCGACAGGACGCCGACGACGAACCCCTGGCGGTAGCCGACGACCGCGAACCACACGGCGGCCGCGAGCAGCAGGATGTCCAGCACGTTCACCGATTCATGCCTCGCCTTGTGTCTCGCTGCCCTGTATCTCGCCGCTGCGCGTCGTGCCGCGGTGCGCCGTCCTGCCGCTTTGTGTCCCGATCACCCTGTCATGCGCGCCAGTCGAGTGGGACCGTCTTCGCTCGGTCCCAGGGCCTCTCCCACCCCGCGAAGTGCAGCAGCCGGTCGATCACGCCCGCCGTGAAACCCCACACCAGAGCCGATTCCACGAGGAACGCGGGGCCTTGGTGGCCGCTGGGATGCACCGTCGTCGCCCTGTTCGCCGGGTCCGTGAGATCCGCCACGGGGACCGTGAAGACGCGGGCCGTCTCCGCCGGGTCGACCGCGGCGACGGGTGTCGGCACCCGCCACCATCCCAGTACGGGCGTCACGACGAATCCGCTCACCGGGATGTACAGCTTGGGCAGCACTCCGAAGAGCTGGACGCCGCGCGGGTCGAGGCCCGTCTCCTCCCATGCCTCCCGCAGCGCGGCCCGCAGCGGGCCCTCGGTGCGCGGGTCGCCGTCCTCCGGGTCGAGGGCGCCACCGGGGAACGACGGCTGGCCCGCGTGCGATCTCAGCTGGCCGGAGCGCTCCATGAGCAGCAGCTCGGGGCCGCGCTCGCCCTCGCCGAACAGGATCAGTACCGCGGACTGCCGGCCCGCGCCGTCCTTCGGCGGCAGGAAGCGGCTGAGCTGCTCCCCGCGCACCGTGGCGGCGGCACGGGCGACGGGGTCGAGCCAGCCGGGCAGGCCGTCGGTGCGCAGCGTGACGTCCGGGACCGCGGGGGCCCGCTCACCGCCGCCGGCGCCGCCCTGCTCGCCGTACCCGCTGCCGATCTCGCTCACGTGCTTCATCGCCGCCCCGTCCCCTGTCGTGATGGGCCCAACGCCCGACCGTCCCCCGTTCGTTCCCCCGTCACTCGATCGTGCCGCCCAGGGGCGGGGCCGGGATGCCGCCCGCGTCCAGGTAGGACTGCGGGGGGTTGAGGCGCTGGCCGGGGAAGCCGCCCTTCTCGTACTTGAGGAGCTTCTTGGCCTTCTCCGGGTCCGTCTCGCCCTCGCCGTACGCCGGGCAGAGCGGGGCGATGGGGCAGGCGCCGCAGGCGGGTCTGCGGGCGTGGCAGATGCGGCGGCCGTGGAAGATCACGTTGTGGCTGAGCTGGGTCCAGTCGCTCTTGGGGAACAGCTCGCCGACGGCCTTCTCGACCTTGTCCGGGTCGGTCTCCTCGGTCCACTTCCAGCGGCGCACCAGGCGCCCGAAGTGGGTGTCGACGGTGATGCCGGGCCGCCCGAACGCGTTCCCCAACACCACGAAGGCCGTCTTGCGGCCCACGCCGGGCAGCTTGACCAGGTCCTCGAGGCGGCCGGGGACCTCGCCCCCGAAGTCCTCGCTCAGGGCCTTGGCCAGGCCCATGATCGACCGCGTCTTGGCGCGGAAGAAGCCGGTGGGCCTGATCAGCTCCTCGACCTCCTCCGGGTTCGCCGCGGCGAGGTCCTCGGGGGTCGGGTACTTGGCGAACAGGCCCGGCGTCGTCTGATTGACCCTCAGGTCGGTCGTCTGGGCGGACATCACCGTGGCGACCAGGAGCTGGAAGGGGTTCTCGAAGTCCAGCTCCGGGTGCGCGTACGGGTACGCCTCCGCGAGCTCACGGTTGATCTTCCGCGCGCGGCGGACCAGCGCGGTGCGGGACTCGGGCTTGGCGGCGGCCTTCTTCTTCGGTGGCATCGGTGAGTTCGGTGGCATCGACTAGGCGGCCTTCCCCTGTGCGGAACGCTGTACGGAACCCGGAACGGCGCACAGCGGGGGCACCCACCTGCCGTGTTCGCCCACAGCGGAATCGCGGTCGGCTGACATGGTCTCGGCCTCCTCCGCCTGCGCTCTCACCGGCTTTTTGAACACCCGGCCAGCCTAGAGCCCGGCACTGACATCCGCCCCGGAGCAGTCGGATCGGCCCCCGATTGGCCCCCTCCCCCTCGGGTTGTGACGCGGGTGCGGCAGACTTGTGTCCGAGTGACTGATCACACTGTTTGGACCGTCCGGCAAAATGGGGAACGGGAAATACCTCTCCGAGGCGTTTCCCGGCAGTCCCCCCACAGTGCAGGCGACATAGGAGAGAAACTCGTGGACGACGTTCTGCGGCGCGCCCCGCTCTTCGCGGCGCTCGATGACGAGCAGGCCGCGGAGCTCCGCGCCTCCATGAGTGAGGTGACCCTCGCGCGCGGTGACGCCCTGTTCCACGAGGGCGACCCCGGAGACCGCTTGTACGTGGTCACCGAGGGCAAGGTGAAGCTTCACCGCACCTCCCCCGACGGCCGGGAGAACATGCTGGCCGTGCTCGGCCCCGGCGAGCTGATCGGCGAACTGTCGCTGTTCGACCCGGGCCCGCGCACCGCGACCGCGTCGGCGCTCACCGAGGTGAAGCTGCTCGGTCTCGGCCACGGCGACCTCCAGCCCTGGCTCAACGCACGCCCCGAGGTGGCCGCCGCCCTGCTGCGCGCCGTGGCCCGGCGCCTGCGCAAGACGAACGACCAGATGTCCGACCTGGTCTTCTCCGACGTGCCGGGCCGCGTGGCCCGCGCGCTGCTCGACCTGTCGCGCCGCTTCGGTGTGCAGTCCGAGGAGGGCATCCACGTCGTGCACGACCTCACGCAGGAAGAGCTGGCCCAGTTGGTCGGCGCCTCCCGCGAGACCGTGAACAAGGCCCTTGCCGACTTCGCGGGCCGCGGCTGGCTGCGTCTGGAGGCCCGCGCGGTGATCCTCCTGGACGTGGAGCGCCTCGCGAAGCGTTCGCGCTGACACACGGCCGCACAGCGCCGTACGAAGCTCCACGGAGTTCCACGGAGAGGGGCCCCGCCGCATCGCGCGGCCGGGCCCCTTCCGTGTGTCCGGGCCCGGACACACGGAAAGTGCGTGCCGTCCCCGCCGCTTCCCTGCACAGTTGCCTCATGGCCGACCTGACCCGCGGACTCGACGCCCAGGGACACCTCGCGCGCGAAGGCGCCCTGGCACGGATCGAGGCCCCGTTCCGGCCCGTCGTGGCCGCCGCCCGCGACCGGCTGCTCGACGTGTTCGGGGCGCGCATGACGAGCGCGTACCTGTACGGGTCCGTGCCGCGCGGCACCGCGCGCCCCGGCCGCTCCGACCTCGACCTGCTGCTGGCCCTGCGCGACGAGCCCACCGACGCCGACCGGGCCGACGCCCGCATGCTCGACGAGTCCCTGGACAAGGAGTTCGCCCAGATCGACGGCGCGGGCACGCTGCTGTTCAGCCGCGCGCGGCTGCTGAGCGACCTGGAGACGTACGACCTGGGCTGGTTCGTGGCCTGTCTGTGCACGCCGCTGCTCGGCGAGGACCTGGCCGAGTTCCTGCCCCGCTACCGGCCCACGTCGCTGCTCGCGCGCGAGACCAACGGCGACCTCGCCCTGTTCCTGCCCCGCTGGCGCACCCGGATCGCCGAGGCGGCCCCCGGGGAGCTGCCGGGCCTCCAGCGCGGCATGGCACGCCACCTCGTCCGTACGGGCTTCACGCTGGTGATGCCCCGCTGGAACGGGTGGACGAGCGACCTCGGCGAGATGGCGGAGATCTTCGGCACGTACTACCCGCGGTGGGCGGGGCCGATGCGGGCCGCGGCCGACGACGCGCGCGAGCCGACCGGGGACCTCGCGGCGCTGGGGACGTACACGGAGGAGATCGGGCCCTGGCTCGCGGACGAGTACGCGCGCGTGCACGGCATCAAGGCCCCGCGGCCCTGACCGGCCACCAAGACACTCGACGGCACACCACACACAGGGGGATCCCACTCATGGCGCAGTCCGACACCGACCTTGCCGTGCGCTTCGAAGCGGAGCGCGGCCGGCTGCGGGCCGTGGCGTACCGGATGCTGGGCTCGTTCAGCGAGGCCGAGGACGCCGTCCAGGAGAGCTGGCTGCGCTTGCAGCGGGCCGACGCCGATGACGTACGGAATCTGGGCGGCTGGCTGACGACCGTCGTGGGGCGGATCTGCCTCGACATGCTGCGCACGCGCACGTCGCGCCGGGAGGATCCGCTCGACGCCGGTGAGGCGGGCGCCGTCGAGACGCGCGTGCCCGATCCCGTCGTCAGGCCCGCCGACCCCGTGCACGAGGCCGAGCTCGCCGACTCGGTGGGGCTCGCGCTGCTCGTCGTCCTGGACACGCTGGCACCGGCCGAGCGGCTCGCGTTCGTGCTGCACGACATGTTCGCGGTGCCGTTCGAGGAGCTCGCGCCGATCGTGGAGCGCACCCCGGCGGCGACCCGGCAGCTGGCCAGCCGGGCGCGGCGCCGGGTCTCGGGGGCGGACGTGCCGCCCGACACCGACATCGCCCGCCAGCGCGTGGTCGTCGACGCCTGGCTGGCCGCGACGCGTGCCGGTGACTTCGAGGCGCTGCTCGAACTCCTCGACCCGGACGTGCTGTTGCGGGTCGACGCGGGTCCGGGCACGGCGTCGAAGCTGGTCCGCGGCGCCCTGGAGGTGGCCGGTCAGGCCGCGCTGTACGGGCGTACGGCTCCGGTGTCGCACCCGGCGTTCGTCGGCAACGGCATGGGCATCGTGGCGGCGCCGGGCGGCAAGGTCTTCTCGGTCCTCGCCTTCACGTTCCGCGCCGGCAAGGTCGTCGGGGTCGACATCATCGCCGACCCCGAGCGCCTCGCCGGCCTCGGCATCGAGTGGCCGCAGGACACCGACCAGGCCTAGATCAGGCCGTGTTCGCGCAGGTAGTCGAGCTGGGCCCGGACGGACAGCTCGGCCGCAGGCCACAGCGTGCGGTCGACGTCCGCGTAGACATGGGCGACGACCTCGGACGCCTGCGCGTACCCGTTCTCGACGGCCGTCTCGACCTGCGCGAGGCGGTTGGCGCGGTGCGCGAGGTAGAACTCGACGGCGCCCTGCGCGTCGTCGAGGACCGGGCCGTGGCCGGGAAGCACCGTGTGCACGCCGTCGTCGACGGTCAGGGAGCGCAGCCTGCGCAGCGAGTCGAGGTAGTCGCCGAGCCGGCCGTCGGGGTGCGCGACGACCGTCGTGCCGCGGCCGAGGATCGTGTCGCCGGTCAACACGGCCCGGTCGGCGGGGAGATGGAAGCAGAGCGAGTCGGCGGTGTGCCCGGGGGTCGGGACGACGCGCAGCTCCAGGCCGCCCGTCCTGACCACGTCACCGGCGGCGAGCCCCTCGTCGCCGAGGCGCAGCGCCGGGTCGAGCGCGCGCACCTTCGTGCCGGTCAGCTCGGCGAATCTGCCCGCGCCCTCGGCGTGGTCGGGGTGGCCGTGCGTGAGGAGGGTGAGCGCGACGCGGCGGCCCGCCTTCTCCACGACGGAGATCACGTTCTTGAGGTGGTCGTCGTCGAGCGGGCCCGGGTCGACGACGACGGCGAGGTCGCTGTCGGGCTCGGCGACGATCCAGGTGTTGGTGCCGTCGAGGGTCATCGCGGACGCGTTGGGCGCGAGGACGTTGACGGCGCGGGCGGTGGCGGGGCCCGAGAGCACCCCGCCGCGTGGCTGCCCCGGCAGGGCGGCTGCTTCGGTCATGGCCTCTTCCCCGTGGAGATGTGCTTGGTGAACTCGTCGTGCCCCGGCCAGGACAGCACCAACTCGCCGTCCTCCAGGCGCGCCTGGGCCAGTACGGGGGTCAGGTCGCGCTCCGTCGCACCGGCGAGCGCGCCGGCCGTGTCCTCGTACGCCGCGAGGGTGCGCAGGGTCGCGATGGTGGGCGGCATCATCGTCAACTCGCCCTGGTCGTACGCCGATGCGGCCCGCCCGGGGGCGATCCACACGGTGCGGTCGGCCTCGGAGGAGTCGTCGCTGGTGCGCTGCCCGGCCGGGAGCGCGGCGGCGAAGAACCAGGTGTCGTAGCGGCGCGGTTCGAACTCCGGGGTGATCCAGCGGGCCCAGGCGCCCAGCAGGTCGGAGCGCAGGACGAGCCCGCGGCGGTCCAGGAACTCGGCGAAGGACAGGTCGCGGCCGATCAGCGCCTGCCGGTCCGCGGCCCAGTCGGCCCCGGTGGTGTCCTCGACGACGGTGTCGGGGGTCGGCCCGGCGAGCAGCACGCCCGCCTCCTCGAACGTCTCGCGCACGGCGGCGCAGACGATCGCCTGGGCCTCCTTCTCGGGAACCCCGAGCCGCTCGCCCCACGCGGCGCGCGACGGGCCCGCCCAGCGGACCTGCCGGTCGTCGTCGCGGGGGTCGACGCCGCCGCCGGGATATGCGTACGCACCGGCCGCGAAGGCCATCGACGTCCGTCTGCGGAGCATGTGCACCTCGATGCCGGCGGGGCCGCCCGGATCGGCGTCCCGCAGCAGCATCACGGTCGCGGCGCGCCTCGGCGTCGCGGGCGTGAGCGTGCCGTCGGCGAGGGCACGGATGCGTTCCGGCCACTCGGGGGGATACCACTGCCCGTTTGCCATGGCCGGAGGCTAACCGGTGGCGGGCGGATGTTCGAGACCCACCCGCCACCTCGTACGACGTACGACGACGTCCTAGGCCTCGGTGAGCTCCACCTGGAACTCGACCTCGACCGGTGCGTCCAGCGGCAGCACCGCGACGCCGACCGCGCTGCGGGCGTGCACGCCCTTCTCGCCGAGGACCTCGCCGAGCAGCTCGCTCGCGCCGTTGATCACGCCGGGCTGCCCGGTGAAGTCGGGCGCCGACGCGACGAAGCCGACGACCTTCACGACGCGCGCGATGCGGTCCAGGTCACCGGCGACCGACTTGACCGCCGCCAGCGCGTTCAGGGCGCAGGTGCGGGCCAGGTCCTTGGCCTCCTCGGCGGTGACCTCGGCGCCGACCTTGCCGGTCACCGGCAGCGCGCCGTCGACCATGGGCAGCTGCCCGGCCGTGAACACGTACGGTCCCGACTGCACGGCCGGCTGGTACGCGGCGACCGGCGGCACGACGGGCGGCAGCGTCAGGCCGAGCTCGGCCAGCCGCGCCTCTACGGCGCTCACGCCTGCTTCTCGCGCTTCAGGTACGCCACCAGCTGCTCCGGGTTGTTCGGTCCCGGCACGACCTGGACGAGCTCCCAGCCGTCCTCGCCCCACGTGTCCAGGATCTGCTTCGTCGCGTGCACGAGGAGCGGCACGGTCGCGTATTCCCACTTCTTAGCCATGGGGCCGACTGTAGCCGCCGAACTGGGGGGCGTCGTTCCGGAGGCTCCTGCGTGATCCGGCGGCCGACTGGTTAGGCTCGAATACGTGAGCAGGCTCCAGGTCGTCAGCGGCAAGGGCGGTACCGGAAAGACCACGGTCGCCGCCGCACTCGCGCTCGCCCTCGCGACAGAGGGCAAGCGCACTCTCCTGGTGGAGGTGGAGGGCAGGCAGGGCATCGCACAGCTCTTTGAGACCGAGGCACTTCCCTACGAGGAGCGGAAGATCGCCGTCGCGCCCGGGGGCGGCGAGGTGTACGCGCTCGCCATCGACCCCGAACTGGCGCTTCTGGACTACCTCCAGATGTTCTACAAGCTGGGCGGCGCGGGCCGCGCCCTGAAGAAGCTGGGCGCGATCGACTTCGCCACCACCATCGCGCCGGGCCTCAGGGACGTGCTCCTGACGGGCAAGGCGTGCGAGGCGGTGCGCCGCAAGGACAAGCAGGGGCGGTACGCGTACGACTACGTCGTCATGGACGCCCCGCCCACCGGGCGCATCACCCGCTTCCTGAACGTGAACGACGAGGTCGCGGGGCTCGCGAAGATGGGGCCGATACACAACCAGGCCCAGGCCGTGATGCGCGTCCTCAAGTCCCGTGAGACAGCGGTGCACTTGGTGACGCTGCTGGAGGAGATGCCCGTACAGGAGACGCTCGACGGCGTGGCCGAACTGCGCGCGGCGAAGCTCCCCGTGGGACGGATCATGGTGAACATGGTGCGGCCCGCGCTCCTCGGGGAACCCGCCCTGGCGCTCAGCGGTGACCGTTCCGTGCGGCCCGCGGTCACCGAGGCGCTGACCGCCGCCGGACTCGGCAGCGCCAAGCGGCTCGTGGGGCCGCTGCTCGCCCAGGCCGGGGAGTACGCGGAGCGGTACGCGCTCGAGCGCGCCCAGCGCGACCTGCTCACCGAGGCGGAGCTGCCGCTGCACGAACTGCCGCTGCTCACCGAGGGGTTGGACATCTCCGGGCTCTACACGCTCGCCAAGGAACTGCGACGGCAAGGGATCTAGGGGCTCATATCCATGACGGGACGCTCCATGACGGGACGCCATCGATGACGCTGAATCCTGCGCGCACACTCGACATCGACCCGCTGCTCGACGACCCGGCCACCCGCATCGTGGTGTGCTGCGGTTCGGGCGGCGTCGGCAAGACCACCACCGCCGCGGCGCTCGGGCTGCGGGCCGCCGAGCGCGGCCGCAAGGTCGTCGTCCTGACCATCGACCCGGCCCGCAGGCTGGCGCAGTCGATGGGCATCGACTCGCTCGACAACGTGCCCCGGCAGGTCAAGGGGGCCCGGGGCGACGGCGAACTGCACGCCATGATGCTCGACATGAAGCGCACCTTCGACGAGATCGTCGAGGCGCACGCGGACGCAGAGCGGGCCAGGGCGATCCTCGACAACCCCTTCTACCAGTCGCTCTCTGCGGGCTTCGCGGGCACGCAGGAGTACATGGCGATGGAGAAGCTGGGCCAGCTGCGCTCGCGCGACGAGTGGGACCTGATCGTCGTCGACACCCCGCCGTCGCGCTCCGCGCTCGACTTCCTGGACGCGCCGCAGCGGCTCGGCTCGTTCCTCGACGGGAAGCTGATCCGGCTCCTGATGGCGCCGGCGAAGATCGGCGGGCGTGCGGGGATGAAGTTCCTGAACGTCGGCATGTCGATGATGACCGGCACGCTCGGCAAGCTCCTCGGCGGTCAACTCCTGCGCGACGTGCAGACGTTCGTGGCCGCGATGGACACGACGTTCGGCGGTTTCCGTACCCGGGCCGACGCCACGTACAAGCTGCTTCAGGCGCCCGGCACCGCGTTCCTCGTGGTCGCCGCGCCCGAGCGGGACGCGCTGCGCGAGGCCGCGTACTTCGTGGAACGCCTCGCCGCCGAGCGGATGCCCCTGGCCGGCCTCGTCCTGAACCGGGTGCACGGCAGCGGCGCGGGACGCCTGTCGGCCGAGCGCGCCCTGGCCGCCGCAGAAAATCTTGACGAACGCCGCATTGTGGATCAGGCGGCCGGGAAGGAAGAGGTTCGTACCTCTCCCGAGGATCCCGAGGCTCACCCCGAGACCGCTCCCGCGCCAGGCTCCCCCGCCCCAGCGGAGGCCCCGTCCGACCCCACGATCGAACAGCTGACGGCAGGACTGCTGCGCCTGCACGCCGAACGCATGCATGTGGTCGCGCGCGAACAGCGCACGCGTGACCGCTTCACCGCGCTGCACCCCGAAGTGGCCGTGACCGAGATCGCGGCCCTGCCCGGCGACGTACACGACCTGGCAGGCCTCAGGGACATCGGAGAGCGGCTCGCGGCCGGTGGCACTCCGGCCGGAGCAGTGTGAGCCGTACGTACGTCGGCGAGTGACGCGGGCCGTCGGCTATCCGACGGCCGCGAACCTCTCGTACGTCTCGTCGTTCTCCAGCTCCGCGGGCAGCAGGCCCGCGCCGCGCTCGTACTCCGTACGTGCCGTCTCAAGGAGGCTGCGCCACGAGGTGACGGTGGGACGCCTGCGCAGCAATGCGCGGCGCTCCCGCTCCGTCATGCCACCCCACACGCCGAACTCGACGCGATTGTCCAGCGCGTCGGCGAGGCACTCGGTCCGCACGGGGCATCCCGTGCACACCGCCTTCGCGCGGTTCTGCGCCGCTCCTTGAACGAACAGTTCATCCGGATCGGTAGTGCGGCAGGCGGCCTGCGCACTCCAGTCGACTACCCAGCCCATACCGGCGCCGTCCTCTCCCGAATCGAGGCTCCCCCACGGCGGCAGCGGCATATTCACCGCCGCCAGTTGAGGACGTTACGGAAGGTGGGCACAGCGCAACACCCCCTTCGGGCCCAATCTTGAATGGCCCGAACGGACTATGCGTAAGCGGCAGATCACCCGACGGAGTGACCGAGGGACATGCGTAATAACCCCGGCAAACCAGGACAGTTCACTTGCGCCACATCGGACGTCGGGTGACACACGAGGCGGTTTCGGGCACCCCTCAAGGCCTTCGCGGAGGGCTCGCGGAGGTGTACGGGAATGACTACAAGAGGCACTTCTACGAGCTGAGAAAAATGCCGGGAACGTTTCGGGGCCGTCCCACGTCTTGATACGAGACCGCACTGCTGTGACAGTTGAGTGCAGCTTAGGCCAAGGCATATACGCCTGTCCGGAGAATCAGAACGTAGGCTGCCCTGCATGGGAAAGAAGCGCTCGGCCGGTAGCGGCGGCGGGATGTCGCCGGCCCAACAGGCCGCCAAGTTCCTCGGTGTCAGCGTGCTCGCAGGAGCCGTGCTCGCCGGCATCGCGCTGCCCGCAGCGGGCGCGCTCGGCCTCGCGGCCAAGGGTTCCGTCGAGGGGTTCGACGAGATCCCCGCCAACTTGAAGACACCGCCGCTCAGTCAGCGGACCACGATCCTGGACAACCAGGGCGGGAAGATCGCGACGGTCTACTCGCGCGACCGCACCGTCGTGAAGCTGGACCAGATCTCCCCGTACATGCAGAAGGCGATCGTCGCGATCGAGGACTCGCGCTTCTTCGAGCACGGGGCCGTCGACGCGAAGGGCATCCTGCGCGCCATCAACGCCAACGCGCGCGGCGGCGGGGTCTCCCAGGGCGCCTCGACGCTCACCCAGCAGTACGTGAAGAACGTCTTCATGGAAGAGGCGGGCGACGACCCGACCAAGCTGGCGCAGGCGACGCAGCAGACGATCGGCCGCAAGGTCCGCGAGCTGAAGTACGCGATCCAGGTCGAGGACGAGCTCGGCAAGAAGAAGATCCTCGCCAACTACCTGAACATCACGTACTTCGGGCAGCAGGCGTACGGCATCGAGGCCGCGTCCCAGCGCTACTTCTCCAAGCACGCCAAGGACCTGACCGTCGCGGAGTCGGCGATGCTCGCCGGCATCGTCCAGTCGCCGAGCCGCTACGACCCCGTCAACGACGAGGCCGAGGCGAAGAAGCGGCGCAACGTGGTGCTCCAGCGCATGGCCGACGTGCACGACATCTCGCAGGCCGAGGCCGACAAGGCCAAGGCGTCCGACCTCGGCCTCAAGGTCAGCAGGCCGCAGAACGGGTGCATCACGGCGGTCAAGGGCGCCGCCTTCTTCTGCGACTACGTGCGCGAGGTCTTCATGGAGGACCCGGTCTTCGGCAAGACCAAGGAGGAGCGCGCCAAGATCTGGAACCGCGGCGGTCTGACGGTGAAGACCACCCTCGACCCGCAGTCCCAGGAGTCGGTGCAGGCGGCCATCAAGGAGAACGTCTACAGGACGGACAAGGTCGCCACCGCGGTCACCCTCGTCGAACCGGGCACCGGCAAGATCCTCGGCATGGGCCAGTCGAAGCCGTACGGCACCGACAACTCCAAGAACGAGACGGTGCTCAACTACTCGGTCAACGCCAAGTACAACGGCTCCGGTTACGGCTTCCCGACGGGTTCGACGTTCAAGCCGTTCCTGGCGGCGGCGGCCCTGGAGGGCGGCACGCCCGTGACGCAGGAGTACCCGGCGCCGTACCAGATGCCGTACCCGAGCAGCGTGCAGACGTGCAGCGGCAAGCCGTGGGTCAACAGCGGCGGCTACAAGGTGGAGAACGAGAACGAGTCGGAGGTCGGCCCCTATCGCCTCAAGGAGGCGATGGAGAAGTCCATCAACACGTACTTCGTGCAGATGCTCGGCGACACCGGCATGTGCCCGGTCGTGAAGATGACCGACAAGCTGGGCGTGGTGCAGGGCAACGGCACGAAGGTCGACGAGGTGCCGTCGTCGATGACCCTCGGTTCGACGGGTCTGTCGCCGCTGACGATGGCGTCCGCGTACGCCGCGTTCGCCAACGAGGGCACGTACTGCACCCCGGTCGCCATCGACTCGATCACCGGCCCGAACGGCAAGGCGATCGACGTCCCCAAGACGCAGTGCTCGCGTGCCATGTCGACGGAGACCGCCGACAAGATCAACACCCTGCTCAGCGGCGTGACCGACTCCGGTACGGGTCAGCAGGCCGGTCTGCAGAGCCGGGCCAACGCCGGTAAGACGGGTACGACCGACGCCCGTAAGAACGCGTGGTTCGTGGGCTACACGCCGAACCTGGCCGGCGCGGTCTGGGTCGGCAGCGCCTCGCAGGCCGTCGAGATGACCGACATCACCATCGGCGGCCGCTACCACGCGCAGGTCTACGGCGCCGACACCCCGGGCCCGATCTGGCGGTCCGCCATGACCGGCGCCCTGGAGGGCAGGCCCGCGCCGGGCTTCAACCTCGTCAACATCCCGAACCCGGACAAGGACAAGGACCGGGACAAGGACAAGGGCCACGGCGACGGCGGTCAGGACGACGGCAACAACGGGGACGACGGCGGCGGGGACGGCGGCGACGACCCGACACCCGACATCTCCCTGCCGGGCGACCTGATCGGCGGCAACGGCAACGGGGGGAACGGGCACGGCGGTTGGGGCCGCTAGGCACCCATCGCGAGCAGCAGTGAGGGGCGCCCCCGGTCATCCGGGGGCGCCCCTCATCCGTTCTCCGAGCCGTCAGCCCGCGAGCAGGCGCTTCACCGTCGCGGCGACGCGGCCGCCCTCGGCGCGGCCCGCGATCTTCGGGTTCGCGATCTTCATGACCTGGCCCATCGCGCGGGGGCCCTCGGCGCCGGACGCCTTCGCCTCCTCGACGGCCTGCGCCACGATCTGCTCCAGCTCGGCGTCGCTGAGCGGCTGCGGCAGGTAGACGGCGAGCAGCTCGCCCTCCGCCAGCTCGCGGGCGGCGGACTCGGCACGCCCGCCCTTCTCGAAGGCCTCGGCCGCCTCGCGGCGCTTCTTCGCCTCCTTGGCGATCACCTTCTGCACCTCGTCGTCGGAGAGTTCGCGCTTCTCCTTGCCCGCGACCTCCTGGTTCGTGATCGCGGAGAGGGTCAGCCGGAGCGTCGAGGAGCGCAGCTCATCGCGCTCCCGGATGGCGGCGTTGAGGTCTTCGTGCAGCTTCGACTTGAGCGTGGTCATGCCTTGATTGTCGCAGGTACGGGGGCGGCGGCGCCCGCCGATTTCCGGGGCGGTGCCGGTCTGACACGATGGGAGACATGCACGCGCGATACGGGATTCCCCTGAAGGTCTCAGCAGGCATCGCGGCGTTGGGCGCCGCCGGCATCGCCTACGCGGCGGGTTTCGAGGCCCGCTCCTTCCGGTTGCGGCGGGTGACGGTCCCGGTCCTGCCGGCCGGCATGCGCCCGCTTCGCATCCTCCAGGTCTCCGACATCCACATGGTCGGCGGGCAGCGCAAGAAGCAGCGCTGGCTGCGTTCGCTGGCGGGCCTGCGCCCCGACTTCGTCATCAACACGGGCGACAACCTGTCCGACCCGGAGGGCGTCCCCGAGGTCCTCGACGCGCTCGGCCCGCTGATGGAGTTCCCGGGCGCGTACGTCTTCGGCTCCAACGACTACTACGGGCCCCGCTTCAGCAACCCCGCCCGCTACCTGGTGCAGAAGGCGTCGGGCAAGCACGGTCTGAACGGCAACGCGGGCGCCGTCGGCGTCGTCCACAACCCGTGGGAAGGCCTGCGCGACGGCTTCGACGAGGCGGGCTGGCTGAACCTCACCAACACCCGGGGCGCGCTGAAGGTCGCCGGCATGGAGATCGGCCTGACCGGTCTGGACGACCCGCACATCAAGCGCGACCGCTACGAGGAGGTCGCGGGCGGCCCGGCGGACGGCCCCGACTTCTCGATGGGCGTCGTGCACGCCCCGTACCTGCGCGCCCTCGACGCCTTCACGGCCGACGGCTACCCGCTGATCCTCGCCGGGCACACGCACGGCGGCCAGCTCTGCATCCCCTTCTACGGCGCGCTCGTCACCAACTGCGACCTGGACACGGACCGCGTGAAGGGCCTGTCCACGCACCAGTCCGGGGGCAACACGTCCTACCTGCACGTCTCGGCCGGCTGCGGCGCGAACCGCTACACGCCGGTCCGCTTCGCCTGCCCGCCGGAGGCCTCGCTCCTCACCCTCACCCCGGGCAGCTGATCCGTTCCCGATTTACGGTGAAGGGCATGATCACGCCCGATGCCGCCCGTGCCAGTGCCGCCTCCGTCCCGGCGGAGGCGGTGGTCCCTCCGGTCCGCCGCCCGGTGGCCGCCGCCTTCCGCGCGCTCGTCGCGCTGGCGGCGCTCACCGGCATCGTCATCGACCTGTCGATCAGCGACAGCGCGCTGCGCGTCCTGAGCTACTTCACGATCCAGTCCAACCTGCTGATCGCGGTCGTCTTCGCCCTCTCCGCCTGGCGCGCCTGGGCGGCCCACCCGCCGCTGCCGCCCCTGGTGACCGGCGGCGTCCTCCTCTTCATCTCCATCACGGGCCTCGTCTACCACTTCGTCCTGGCGAACGACTCCAGCGGTTTCTCCATGACGGACGACCCGGATCACGCGATGACCGGCTGGCGCCAGATCTCCAACCAGCTCCTGCACACGGTCACACCCATCGGCGCCGTCCTGGACTGGCTCCTGCTCACCCGCCCCGGCGCCCTCCGTGTCCGCCACGCCGCGATCTGGCTGACGTACCCCCTGGCGTACTTCGGCTTCGCGCTCGTCCGCGGGGCGATCATGACGCCGGGCACCCCGGCCCGCTACCCGTACCCGTTCCTGGACGTCGACGTCCACGGCTACGCGGGCGTCCTCGGCAACGCCGTGGTCTTCGGCCTGGCCTTCTACCTGCTGGCCCTGTGCCTGGTCGGCCTGGACCGGATCAGGCCCCGGATCCGGGGCCGCGAAAACCGGATTTCGTCTCAGGGCGCCGGTCCGCTAAAGTAATCGATGTCGCCGCGACCTGCTGAAGAGCAGAGAGCGGAGCAACGACATCGGGGTGTAGCGCAGCTTGGCAGCGCGCTTCGTTCGGGACGAAGAGGTCGTGGGTTCAAATCCCGCCACCCCGACAGCTGAAACACCAGGTCAGGCCCGGTACTGAGAAATCAGTGCCGGGCCTGAGCTGTTGTGTGGGAGCCCCGCGATCTCCAGGAGCTTGCCCGTGCGGCAGCGAGTCACTTTACGTAGGCACGCCGCCCGCCCACCCGGCATCTCGCACCCTCACCGGGCGGCCCCGGTTCCGCTAGGCTCGCGATGTGACGGCCGACCAGTCCCCCGAGGACCAATACGCCATCGTCGCTGTCGCCGCATCCGCCGGCGGCGTGCAGGGACTGATCGCGCTGCTGGGAGGCCTGGGCCCGAGCCTGCCTGTGCCGGTCCTTGTCGTCCAGCACCTCGACCCCCGCCATCGGACGGTGATCGCCGACGTCCTCTCCCGCCGCACGGACCTTCTGGTCAAGCTCGCCGAGAACGAGGACCGGGTGGTGCCCGGGACGGTCTACATCGCCCCTCCGGACCGTCACCTCCTCGTCGGCCCCGACGGCGTCCTGGCCCTGTCGCGCACCGAGCTCGTCCACTTCGTGCGCCCCTCCGCCGACCTGCTCTTCGAATCGGTCGCCGCCTCCTACGGACCGCGGGCGATCGCCTGTGTGCTCACCGGCACCGGCAGCGACGGCGCGATGGGGCTTGACGCGGTCAAGTCCCGCGGCGGCACCGTGCTCGCCCAGGACCCGCTGACGGCGGAGTTCAAGGGGATGCCCCAGGCGGCGGTGGACACGGGAGCCGTCGACTTCGTGCTACCCCTTGAGGAGATCCCCGCGGTCATCCGGGGACTTGTCGAGGCCAAGAGGCAGTGATGGGCGAATCGCAGGAAACCGAATCCGAAGAGGCGCTGGAAGAACTGCTCGTCTTCCTCAGGGATTCCCGCGGTTTCGACTTCACGGGGTACAAGCGATCCACTCTGGGCCGGCGCATCCACAAGCGCATGACCGACGTGGGCGTGGACTCCTACACGGACTACCGGGACCTCCTGGAGACCAGTGCCGACGAATTCGGTGCGCTCTTCAACACAATCCTGATCAATGTCACGTCCTTCTTCCGCGACCCGGACGCGTGGAGCTTCCTCCAGCAGGAAGTCGTCCCCGACCTCCTCGCGAGCCTTGCCCCGGATCAGGAGATCAGGGTGTGGAGCGCCGGCTGCTCCAGCGGCGAGGAGGCGTACTCGCTGGTCATCATGTTCGCGGAGGCGCTCGGCGTCGAGGAGTGCCTGCGCCGCGTCAAGATCTACGCCACCGACATCGACGAGGAGGCACTGCGCGAGGCCCGGTCGGGGCTGTACCCGGCGAAGTCCCTGGAACCGCTCGCCGCCGAGCTGCGCGACAAGTACTTCGAGCAGAACGGGCAGAACGGCACTCAGTTCGGCTTCCGCCCCGACCTGCGCCGCCGGGTGATCTTCGGGCGGCACGACATCACCCAGGACGCCCCGATCTCCCGGCTCGACCTGCTGGTCTGCCGCAACACGCTGATGTACTTCAACGTCGAGGCCCAGACCCAGATCGTCGACCGCTTCCACTTCGCCCTTCGCAAGGGTGCCTACCTCTTCCTCGGCAAGGCCGAGATGCTGCTGAACGACGCCGACCGCTTCGATGTGCTGAGCATGCGGCAGCGGATCTTCCGGCGCCGCGCAGGTGACGCGGGGCTGCCCTACCACCCCGCTCCCGTGAAGGTCAGAGCCGGATCGGGCGTCGAACTGCACTCGGTCGCACGTACCCGGCAGTTGCGTGACCTCGCCCTCGACGCCGGCCCCACCCCGTCGATCGCCGTCGACGGCGACGGCACCGTCGTGGTGGTCAACAGTCAGGCGCGGACCCAGTTCGGCCTGACCGCAAGCGACATCGGCCGCCCTTTCCAGGACCTGGAGATCTCCTACCGGCCGGTCGAACTACGGTCGCTGATCGACCAGTCCACGCACGAGCGCCGAACCCTCCGGGTGAACAGGGCCGCGCGGCGGACGGGCGAGGACATCCAGTACTACGACATCCTCATCCAGCCGCTCGCCGCGCCCAGCGGTCTGCACGTGGCCACCCTGATCTCCTTCACCGACGTCACGGTGCCCACCCAGTTGCAGGCCGAGGTCAAACGGGTGCGCGAGGACCTGGAGACGGCGTACGAGGAACTCCAGTCCACGAACGAGGAACTGGAGACCACCAACGAGGAACTCCAGTCCAGCATCGAGGAGTTGGAGACGACCAACGAGGAACTCCAGTCCACGAACGAGGAACTGGAGACCACCAACGAGGAACTCCAGTCCGGCAACGAGGAACTGGAGACCATGAACGACGAGCTGCGTATCCGCGGCGAGGAGCTGGACGAGGCCAAGGCTTTCCTGGAAGCCGTGCTGACCAGCATCGCGGCGGGCGTGGTGGTCCTGGACAGCGGCCTGAAGGTCCGGAGCTGGAACCGGGGCGCCGTCGACATGTGGGGTCTGCGCGCGGACGAGGTGCTCGACAAGCCGTTCTTCGAGCTGGACTTCGGCCTGCCCACCGATGTGCTGCAACCCGTCGTGCAGAGGTGTCTGGAGACCCGCGAGCGCTCCGGACCGGTCGGCGTCGAGGCCCTCAGCCGCATCGGCCGGCCCCTCACCTGCGACGTGTTCAGCTCGCCGTTCAACGGCCACCACGGAGGCGTCGTCCTGATGATGGAGGAAAGCCGCAACGACGACTCCGACTGACCGGTCACGGCGTACGCTTCGGGCATGAACCCGCAGAGGCGCGAGGAAGCCCTCGAGCTGGCAGCGGCTGCACAACGCCGCGCCGACCGGGCACGGGAACGCGCGGACCGGGCACAGGCGGCCGCCGATCGGCACGAAGAGTTGGCACAGGAGCCGGGGCGCGAGTTCCACTCGCACATCGCGGCGACGCATCGCAGGTCGGCCGCGTGTCACCATTCCTCGGCCCGGCTCCAGGAGGCGTTCGCCCACCGGACAGCGGAGTGGGCCGAGACGCGGGGCACGCCGCCCCGGTTCATGACCGGCGTCGCTGAGGCGTGCGGGACAAGCAGCGCGGCGCTCATCCTGGTCGGCTCCGGCCTCGACCAGCTCGCGGTGGCCGCGTCGGACGAGCGCTCCTGCGCCGCTCAGGACCTGGAGTACGTGCTCGGCGAGGGGCCTGCCCGGGACGCGGTGTCGGACCACGGCCTGATCCTCGCGTCGGGGGCGGCGATCAGGACACGGTGGCCCGCCTACGGTCCCGCCCTGGCCCCCTTGGGCATCGCCTCGGTGGCCGCCGTTCCCCTGGACACCGACGGCGGCTGCATCGGAGCCCTGACGGTGTTCGACCCACGCCCCGGCCGCCGGGACTACGGCGACCTCGCCGAGGTCGCCGAGGCCCTTACGCGGATCATGCTGATGGGCCCAGACGCCGACCCGGAGCTCTACGGCGGAACCGATCACCGGGATCTCGTGCACCAGGCGGCCGGGGTGCTCTCCGTCCGGGAAGGCTGCCCTGTCGGCGACGCCCTGGCCCTCATCAAGGCCCGCGCGTTCGCGGAGGAGCTGTCCACCGAGGTGATTGCGCGGCGGATCCTGCACGCAGACCACTGACCCGGCTGAGGAAGAAGCGTCATGACGTCACAACAGCAGCTGGCCGACGCGTTCGTGGCACTGGCCGGCGGCACGGCGGACGGCCCGGACGTACCCGGCACCCTCGCGGTCCTCGTCGCTCGCAGCCCGACCCTGCTCGGCATCCGCGCGGCGGGGGTGGTGTTCGCCCCTCACGAGCGTGCGGAGGTCCAGGTCACGGGCTCCGACCCCGAGGTGTCGCGCCTGGAGCACGATGCGTCCGACCTGCGCGAAGGGCCTGGCCACGACTGCCACCGCGGCAGCCTGCCGCCGGCCCAGGCCGCCCTCGACAGCCGCCCGGCCAGGCAGCGTTGGCCTCACTACGCCCCACGGGCACTGAAGCTGGGCTACGCACGTGTGGCGGCCCTCCCCCTGCGGAGCCCTTCCCGGATCACCGGCGCGCTGATCCTGCTGTCCGGTCGCCGCAGTCCGATTCCCCCGGACGTGCTGGCACTCGGCCAGTCCATGGCCGACTTCACCGCCGTCACCCTGGAACGAGCCGACGAGGCCGACCGCAGCCGGGCCCTGACCGCACAGCTTGAACTGGCCCTGACCAGCCGTGTCGTCATCGAGCAGGCCAAGGGCATCCTGGCAACCCGCCTGTCCCTGACCATGGACGACGCCTTCGCTCTGCTGCGCGGCCACGCACGCTCACACCAACGGCCGGTGCACGACGTGGCATGCGAGATCATCGAGGGGCGCGCCGATCCCGAACTGATCGATCCCACATAGAACCGCTGACCAGCGGATACGTCATCCGCGCAGGTAGGATCAGCGACACCAGGTCAGGCCCGGTACTGAGAAATCAGTGCCGGGCCTGAGCTGTTTACCGGTACCAGTCGCCGTCGCCCGCGAGGGCGCGGTGCAGGTAGTCCTCCAGGTCGCGGGCGGCCCACAGTCGGCTGTCGTTCTCGTGGTTCCAGGCGAAGATGTCCGGGCGCTCGGGGGTGAGGACGAAGGCGAACTGGTCGCCGCCGCCGTTGTCGCCGAAGAACAGCAGCGGGTCGAAGGGCATGTACAGGCCGGGGAACGAATCGGGGGACCAGAACAGGAGGTTCTGGTCCACGATCCGGTCGAGGGGCCATACGACGTCGGTCCCGTACTCGCCGATCAGCCCGTCGGTCTCCCGGAGCAGAGCGGTCAGCTGTGCCGGCAGGCCTCGGCCGAGGCGCCGCTCCGCCCGGCCGGCGCCGTCGCGTCGACGGGCGCGCGGAACTCGACCTCGGGCAGGGCTGCGGCAGCGGCTTCTTTCCACATGGGCGCAGCTTAGGACGGAGGAGGGCTGGGAGTGGACGCGTCCGCCTTGACGACGTAGACCTCCCAGCGTTCCTGGCCGGGGGCGCCTACCCAGACCTTGTCCTGGAGGGCGTAGCAGCAGGTGGTGTCGTGCTGCTCGGTGGTCGTCAGGCCCGCTTCGGCGAGGCGGGCGGTCGCCTCGTGGACCTGTTCGGTCGAGTCGACCTCGACGCCCAGGTGGTCCAGGCGGGTCGGCTCCTCGGCCGTGCCTTCGATCAGGACGAGCTTGAGCGGGGGCTCGGCGATGGCGAAGTTGGCGTAGCCGTCGCGGAGTTTGGCCGGTTCGGTGCCGAAGAGTTTGGTGTAGAAGGCTATGGATGTCTTCAAGTCCGGGACGCGGAGGGCTAGTTGGACGCGGGACATGGCGTGCCTCCTGTGGGGTGAGTGAGTGAGTGCGTCGTGCTTGGTCAGCAGCCCCCTGTCGTGGTCGGGGTTCCGGTGCCGAGCTGGATGAGGGGCTGGGCGGCGGGGGTCGAGCAGCAGCCGCCGGCGGCCTCGTTCTGGTCCGGCTCGTCGAACAGGCCCGCGCCGCCGCAGACGCCGGTTTCGGGGAGGGTGAGTTCGACGCGGTCGGCGGAGTCGGTGTCGCCGGCGAGCGCGGCGACGACCGAGCGGACCTGCTCGTAGCCGGTGAGGGCGAGGAAGGTGGGGGCGCGGCCGTACGCCTTCATGCCGACGAGGTAGAAGTCCCTTTCGGGGTGGGACAGTTCGCGGTGGCCGTGGGGGTAGACCGTGCCGCAGGAGTGCTGGTTGGGGTCGATGAGGGGGGCCAGGGCGACGGGGGCCTGGAGGCGCTCGTCGAGGTTCAGGCGGAGCTCGGAGAGGAAGGACAGGTCGGGGCGGAAGCCCGTGAGGACGATGACCTCGTCGACCGGGTCCAGGCGGCGGCCGTCCTCGGCGACCAGGATCGGCCGGCCTTCGGGGTCGCGCTCGATCGTTTCGGTGCGGAATCCGGTGACCGCGTCGGCGTGGCCCGCGTCGACCGCGGCCTTGGCGGCCAGGCCGAGCGCGCCGCGTGCGGGCAGCTGGTCGGACTCGCCGCCGCCGAAGGTGGAGCCGGAGATGCCACGGCGCAGGATCCATACGGCGTGGGTGTCCGGGGTGTTCTCGGCTACGTCGGCGAGGGCGGCCAGCGCGGTGAAGGCCGAGGCGCCCGAACCGATGACGGCGGTGCGCTTGCCCGCGTAGCGGGCTCGTACGGATGCCTGCTTGAAGTCCGGGATCTGGTACGCGATGCGGGCGGCCGCCGTCTTCTCGCCGAGTGCGGGGAGGCCGTCGGCGCCTGCCGGGGACGGGGTGGACCAGGTGCCCGAGGCGTCGATGACGGCGCGGGCGAAGAGGCGCTCCTCGCGGCCGTCGGCGTACGTGACGTGGACGGTGAAGGGCCGGCTCTCGCGGTCGGCGTCGACGATGCGGTCGCGGCCGGCGCGGGAGACGCCGGTGACGGTGGCGCCGGTGCGGACCGTGTCGCCGAGGACGTCGGCCAGCGGCTGGAGGTAGCGCTCGGCCCAGTCGCCGCCGGTGGGGTAGGTCGCCGGGTCCGGGCGGGTCCAGCCGGTGGGGGCGAGGAGCTTCTCGGCCGCCGGGTCGACGACCTCGCCCCAGGTGGAGAAGAGGCGGACGTGCGACCACGCGCGCACCGCCGCCGCGGCCCGCGGCCCGGCTTCCAGGACCAGCGGGTCGATGCCCTGTTCGACCAGGTGGGCGGCGGCGGCCAGACCGACGGGGCCGGCCCCGATCACGACTACGGGCAGGCGGTCGGTGGCGGTGGCGGTGGCGTGCACGGCGGTTCCCCTTTGCTTCGACGTTTGTCGATGGCTTGTGCGGCCAGCCTCGCACCTGATTCGACAGACGTCAACATAGACGTTTGTCGAATTCAGGCCCGGGCTCGTCTGATTCGATGTGTGTCAACATAGACGTATGTCGAATACGAAGGTGCTGCCGCTCATCGAACCCGCCTCCCAGGGCGCGGCCCCGTGCTGCCCGCCGCTGACGGAGCGGCCGTTCAGCGCCGACGAGGCCGAGACGGCGGCCCGGATGTT
Source organism: Streptomyces sp. NPDC052225 (assembly GCF_040679615.1). NCBI lineage: Bacteria > Bacillati > Actinomycetota > Actinomycetes > Kitasatosporales > Streptomycetaceae > Streptomyces > Streptomyces sp. NPDC052225. The sequence goes on from NZ_JBFAVD010000001.1 coordinate 29,299, forward strand.
CAAGGCGCTCGGCGATCCGGTGCGGCTGCGGCTGTTCTCGCTCGTCGCCTCGCACGAGGGCGGGGAGGCGTGCGTGTGCGACATCTCCGACGTCGGGGTGTCGCAGCCGACCGTCTCCCACCACCTGAAGAAGCTCAAGGACGCCGGGCTGCTCACCTCCGAGCGGCGCGGGACCTGGGTCTACTACCGGGTCGAGCCGTCCGTGCTCGCCGCCATGGGTCAGCTGCTGACCCTGCGCCCCGCCGCCTGATTCTTCTCGCGCCGGGCCAGCGCCACGTAGACGAGTCCGATCAGGACGGGCACCTCGATGAGCGGACCGACGACGCCCGCGAGGGCCTGGCCCGAGGTGACCCCGAAGGTGGCGACGCAGACGGCGATGGCCAGTTCGAAGTTGTTGCCCGCGGCCGTGAAGGCGAGCGTGGCGGTGCGGTCGTAGGCCAGTCCGATCGCCTTGCCCAGCAGGAAGCTCCCGAAGAACATCACCGCGAAGTAGACGAGCAGCGGGAGCGCGATGCGGACGACGTCGACCGGCTGCGAGGTGATCGCGTCTCCCTGGAGCGCGAAGAGGACGACGATCGTGAAGAGCAGGCCGTACAGCGCCCACGGGCCGATCTTCGGCAGGAAGGCGGACTCGTACCTCTCGCGGCCCGTCTTCTTCTCTCCGACGCGGCGGGTGAGGAAGCCGGCGAGCAGCGGGACGCCGAGGAACACGATCACGTTGAGGGCGATGTGCCAGACCGGCACGTCCAGGCCCTGGCCGTCGCCGAGGCCCAGCCACTGCGGCAGCAGGTCCAGGTAGAACCAGCCGAGCAGGCTGAACGCGATGACCTGGAAGACCGAGTTGAGGGCGACCAGGACGGCTGCCGCCTCGCGGTCGCCGCACGCCAGGTCGTTCCAGATGATCACCATCGCGATGCAGCGGGCGAGCCCGACGATGATCAGGCCCGTGCGGTACTCGGGCAGGCCGGGCAGGAAGATCCAGGCCAGCGCGAACATCACGGCGGGGCCGACGAGCCAGTTGACGACCAGCGACGACACCATGAGCTTCTTGTCGCCGGTGACCGTGTCCAGGCGGTCGTAGCGGACCTTGGCGAGGACCGGGTACATCATCACGAGCAGGCCGAGCGCGATCGGCAGCGAGATGCCGCCGATCTCGACCTTGGCGAGCGCGTCGTCCAGGCCGGGGATCAGACGGCCCAGACCGAGCCCTGCGGCCATCGCCAGCAGGATCCACACGGCGAGGTAGCGGTCGAGGGTCGACAGCTTGGCGACGATCGTGCCGCCGACGGCCCCCTCCGTCGCCGTCTCCCTGGATCCGGGTTCGGTCGTGGTCATCAGCAGGCTCGCTTCCGGCCGGTCTCGGCGGTCGTACGGGCGGTCTCGGCGAGCTCGGTGAACCGGCCGGCCAGGGCGGCGATGACGTCCGGCCTGAGGCGGTAGTAGGTGAACCGGCCGCACGGCTCGGTCTCCACGATCCCGGCGTCGCGCAGCACCTTGAGGTGGTTGGAGAGGTTGGTCTGCCTGGCCCCCGTCTCCTCGACGAGGTGCGTGGTGCAGAGGGTCTCGTGGGCGAGCAGGTCGACGATCCGCAGCCTGAGCGGGTCGGCGAGGACGCGGATCAGATCAGCGTCGGCTGACGTCATCATGGGCTGATATTTTCACATCACCCTGCACTGATACCAGTCGGCGCTGATGAGTGGTCCGCGGCCCCTCCCCCGCCGTCACCACCACCACCGGCCACTCGCGAAGGAAGACCCTATGCCCACGTCCCCGCTCGCATCCGTTCTGTTCGTCTGCGTCCACAACGCGGGCCGCTCGCAGATGGCCGCCGGTTTCCTCCGCCACCTCGCGGGCGACCGCGTCGAGGTCCGCTCCGCGGGCTCGCTCCCCGCCGACCAGGTCAACCCGGCCGCCGTCGAGGCCATGGCCGAAGTCGGCATCGACCTCACCACGGCCACCCCGAAGGTGCTCACCCCCGAGGCCGTCCAGGCGTCGGACTACGTCATCACCATGGGCTGCGGCGACGTCTGCCCGGTCTTCCCCGGCACGACGTACCTCGACTGGCAGCTCGACGACCCGGCCGGGCAGGGCGTCGACGCGGTGCGCCCGATCCGCGACGAGATCCGGTCGCGGGTCGAGGAGCTGGTCGCGGAGATCACCCGCGCGTAGCCACCGGCCTTGTCGCGGGTGGGTGTCAGGCGGTGAGTTCGCCGCTGAGCTTCTCGTGGAGGTGCGCGCTGGGCCGGTTCAAGCCGATGATCTCGACGTGCTTGCCGCGCTGGGCGTACTTGGTCTCGATCGCGTCCAGGGCCGCCACGGAGGAGGCGTCCCAGATGTGGGTGGCGGTCAGGTCGATGACGACCTTGTCCGGGTCGCCGGCGTAGTCGAACCGCGTGACCAGGTCGTTGGAGGAGGCGAAGAAGAGCTCGCCGGTGACGGAGTAGACGACCTGGCCGCCGTCCGGGTCGACGACGGCGGTGACCTCGGCCAGGTGGGCGACGCGCTGGGCGAAGACGACCATCGCGGTGACCGAGCCGACGACGACGCCGATGGCGAGGTTCGAGGTGGCGACCACGACCGCGACCGTGACGACCATGACCGTGATCTCGCCCGCGGGCATCCGCTTCAGCGTCCTGGGGGCGATGGAGTGCCAGTCGAACGTCGCGAAGCAGACCATCACCATCACGGCGACGAGCGCGGCCATCGGGATCTGCGAGACCACCGGCCCGAACACGACACACAGCACCAGCAGGAAGACGCCCGCCAGGAACGTGGACAGGCGGGTACGGGCGCCCGACACCTTTACGTTGATCATGGTCTGGCCGATCATGGCGCAGCCGCCCATGCCGCCGAGGAAACCGGTGACGATGTTGGCGATGCCCTGGCCGACGGACTCGCGGGTCTTGTTCGAGCGGGTGTCGGTGATGTCGTCGACGAGCTTCGCCGTCATCAGCGACTCCATCAGGCCGACCAGCGCCATCGCGAGCGCGTACGGGGCGACGGTGATCAGGGTGTCGAGCGTGAACGGCACGTCGGGCAGGCCCGGCACCGGCAGCGACGAAGGGAGTTCGCCCTTGTCGCCGACGGTCGGGACGGCGATCCCGGCGGCGACCGTGAGCACGGTCAGGACGGTGATCGAGACCAGCGGCGCCGGGATCGCCCTGGTGACCTTCGGGAAGAACACCATCAGGGCCAGGCCCGCCGCGATCAGCGGGTAGACCGGCCAGGGCACGTCCGTCATCTCCGGCACCTGCGCCATGAAGATCAGGATCGCGAGCGCGTTGACGAAGCCGACCATCACGCTGCGCGGCACGAACCGCATCAGCTTCGCGACGCCGAGCGCGCCGAGGACGATCTGGAAGACGCCGGCGAGGATCACGCAGGCGACGAGGTAGCCGAACCCGTGCTCACGGTTGAGCGGCGCGATCACGAGGGCGACGGCGCCGGTGGCGGCGGAGATCATCGCCCGCCGCCCGCCCACGACGGAGATGGTCACCGCCATGGTGAACGCGGCGAACAGACCGATCTGCGGGTCGACCCCGGCGATGACCGAGAACGAGATCGCCTCGGGGATCAGGGCGAGCCCGACGACGAGTCCCGCGAGGATCTCGGTGCGCCACACCTTGGGGTCGCGGATCCAGTCGGGCTTGAGGCCGCGCAGCCGGTCGGCGAGCGTGAGCGCCGGAACGGGGGCGGAGGCAGGGGCGGGAGCAGACAAGAGAAGCGGTACCTGTCGTCGTCGGGCACGTGCGGACGGGCCGACGTGGTCCCGCACCATGGAGTGCCGGACGACGGCTCGACCGTCCCGGCACCCGGCAACTCTACCCTGACGTTAGGGTAGGGATCGAAGCGGTCCCCCGGCAGGCGGCGGGACGCGGGACAGGCGACACGGAAGGCAGGCGCGTGAGCGGCGAGCACATGCAGATCGGCGAGGTCGCCGCACGGACCGAGCTGTCGCTGCGCACCATCCGGCACTACGAGGAGACCGGCCTGGTCATCCCCTCCGCCCGCTCCCAGGGCGGCTTCCGGCTCTACACCGAGGCCGACGTCGCCCGCCTCATGGTCATCCGCCGCATGAAGCCGCTCGGCTTCACCCTCGACGAGATGCGCGACCTGCTCGCCGCAACCGACCGGCTCGACGCGGCCGGCGACGACCTCGGCACCGAGGAGCGGGAGCGACTCCTCGACCGTGTACGCCACTTCGAGCAGGCCGCCCAGGAGCGCGTCGCCCACCTGCGCACCCAGCTCGCCCGCGCCGAGGAGTTCGCCGCCACGCTCGCCGGGCACCTGCCCCGCCCCGCTCAACACCCTTGACCGAAAAGGGAGTTAAGGGAGCATCAAACCGCTGGTCGCAGCCCATACTGGACGCTGCGGGGGCCAGGTCGGGCCCGAGCCGCGCGATGCAGGGGAGGTATCCGGTGGGCGCCATCAGGACGAGGCCGTACAGGCCCGAGGTGCGGCTGCGGTGGGACCCGAGCCCGTGGGGGGAGCCCGCGCGGCACCTCGACATCGTCGCCGCCACGTACACGGCGGACGCTCCGCACGGCGCCCCCGTGTACATCGTGCATTCCGAGAGCCGATCCCCTGACGGCACCATCAGCATGCCGCGGCACAGCGAGACCGGGCTCGGCCTCGGGTTCGTCGAGGTGATGGACCTCGAACTGGACCGCCTCGCCCCCTCGTACGCCCGGGTGGTGGTGGGCGTGATGATCCATCAGGAGGCGGGCCCCCGGACCTTCGGCGACATCGCCCACGCGGGCGTGGTGGTCGTCGAGCACTACGCCGAGCTGCTTGCCGACGACTTCACACAGGTCGCGGGGGCGACCGCCGCCACCGTCGCCGAGTTCGTCCGCGACGGTGCCGGGCGGTGGGAGATGCACGAGCTGATACGCGGGTTCGACAGCGGCCCGGCGGCCTTTCCGTACGAGATGGGCAGCGCCGCTCGCGGCTGATCCTTCGCGCAACCCCGTCACTGGTGCGGCGCCCCCCGGCGCACGGACGCCCCATCGCCGCCGCCCGTCACCCGGCGCCGCACTCCCCCACCTCGAACCAGACCGTCTTGCCGCCGCCCGGCAGCGGTTCGGCGCCCCAGTCCCGGGCGACCGCGCCGACGAGGACGAGCCCCCGGCCCGCCTCGCCGCCGCTCGCGTCGACTACGCAGGGCAACCGGTCGGACCCGTCCGACACCTCGACCCGAACCCCCTTGCCCTCCGGGAGGAGTACGAACAGCACCGAACAGCGTCGGCCCGGCACATGGCGTACGACGTTCGACACGAGCTCCGTGAGCGCGAGGCGGGCGTCGTCGGCGAGGTGGGCCAGGCCCCAGTTGTCGAGGTACAGGTCCAGGATCCGGCGCAGATGTCTCGCCGAGTGGGCGCCCACCGCGAACCCTGCGCGGTAGAGGAGGGGGGTGGAGTTTCCGTGATTCATGTCACCAGCGTGCGAACGGGTGGCTACTCTCGGCTACTGAACGAGACTGACTCTGCGGGGAGTTGGAGGCACCATCACCATGCCGAACATCCGTGACCTCGACCCGACCGCTTCCCCTCTCGACTACTTCGGCGCGGAGCTGCGCCGGTTGCGCGAGGCCGCGGGCATGAACCAGGGGCAGCTCGGCTCCTGCATCTTCTGCACGGGCTCCCTGGTGGGCCAGATCGAGACGGCCCGGAAGCTTCCGACGCGGGAGTTCGCGGAGCGGGCGGACGCGGCGCTGGGTTCCGACGGGGCGCTGTCGCGGCTCGTCGGGCTTGTTCTGCGGAGCCAATTGCCTACGTGGTTCCAGGCCTACGCGGAGATGGAGGCTCGGGCCGTCCACATCAGCACGTTCCAGGCGCAGGTCGTGTACGGGCTGCTCCAGACCGAGGAGTACGCACGCGCCGTGCTGGACACCGGCGTACCCGAGAAGGTGGATCAACTCCTCGCCGCCCGGATGGAGCGCCAGCGCATCCTGAAACGGGCCCAGCCGCCCTTGATGTGCGTGATCCTCGACGAGGCCGTACTGCGACGCCCCATCGGCGGCCCGGACGTCATGCGGGACCAACTCGCCCACCTGTTGGACGTGATGGGCCATCGGTGGCTGACCCTTCAGGTGCTACCGCGCGCCGCAGGTCAACACGTGGGCCTCGCAGGCTCGTTCAACGCCCTGCGCTTCGACGACGGGCCCGACATCGTCTACACCGAGGATGTGATCTCCGGACACATGACCGCCAACCCGGAGACTCTCAGGGAGAGTTCACTCCGTTACGCTCGCTTGCAGGCCACCGCCCTCTCCGTGGAGAAATCGGCGGCACTGATCGCGCACGTGATGGAGGAACTCAGTGGAGCACAACCAGCAGCTGACGGGCGCGACGTGGCGTAAGTCGAGCTACAGCGGCAACACCGGCGGAGACTGCGTCGAAGTCGCCGACCTCACCGCCCGCGTAGCCCTCCGCGACTCCAAGAACCCCGACGGCGGCGCCTTCACCGTCGCTCCGGGCGCGTTCGCGTCGTTCATCCGTCAATTGGCGTCCGGTCACCTGTATGACGAACGCGTTTCTGGGTAGACGCGCTGTGCGAGGCAGCTCCTGATGTCGACATCAGGGCTGCCTGCCCGCTCCCAGGGCGCACGCCGACCCCGCAAGGGGCGCCCGTGGTCGAGGCGGTGGGCCGTGCCCTCGGGGGGTAGCGACGGGCACGGCCCCAAGCCTTCGGCCGCCGGCGTCACGCGGCCGCCTTCAGCTCCTCCGCCGTCACCTTGGGCCGTGCGTCCGGCTCCGCCTTGCGGGCGCCGCGGTTCACGGCGCCCAGGCTGGCCACGATGACGCAGGCGAGGCCCGCGTACTGGAGCAGGTCGCCGGGCTGGCCGAGGAGCAGGACGCCGATGAGCGTGGCGATGCCGGGCTCGAAGCTCATCAGCGTGCCGAACGCGGCCGTCGACAGGCGGCGCAGCACGGCGAGTTCGAGGATGTACGGCAGGATCGGCAGCAGCAGGGCAGCGCCGAACGACCCCAGCAGGATGTGCGGTTCGAGCATGTGCCCCGCCGCCTGCGGCAGCCCGAAGGGAGCGGCGCACAGCGTCGCGACGGTCAGGGAGACGGCCAGTCCCTCGACGCCTTCGAAACGGTCGCCGACCTTCTGCGTGAAGACGACGTACCCGCCCAGGCACGCGCCCGCGAGGCAGCCGAAGAGCAGGCCGACGAGTTCCGCGTCGCCCTCCCACGGCCGGGTCAGGGCCAGCACTCCGGCGGCGGCGAGCACGGGCCACACCAGGTCGGAGCGCCGGCCGCGCAGTCCGGCCACCGCCACGGCGAGCGGCCCCATGAACTCCAGCGCGCTGGCGACGCCCAGGGGAATCCTGTCGATCGCGAGGAAGTAGGAGACGGTCAGCGCCGCGCTCAGCAGGCCGAGCACGCAGGCCACGGACAGATCCTCGCGGGAGCGGCCGCGCAGGGTGGGGCGGGCCCACAGGAGCAGGACGAGCGAGGCCCACAGCAGGCGCAGGAACGCGGTGCCCATGGGGCCCGTCTCGTCGAACATCCAGGTGGACACGCCCGCGCCCAACTGCACGCTCGCCATGGAGAGCACGGCGAGCGCCGCGGGCCCAGCGGTCCCCGTCCTGATCTTCCCGGCCTTCCCGGTCGTGCCGGTCGTCAACTGGTCCATGTCACCTGTCACTTCTTCCGTCGCGTCCGGCCCTCCGGGTGCGGGGACCTTTATCTGCCACGAAAGAAATTAGGTACGTGTCCGCCCCGTCCGGCCGCGATTCCCCTGGCCTGATGCGGCCGCTGCCTCTTCCGGCCATCGGCAAGTCATTCAGGACAGGACAGGACCGCAGCAGAATGTGTGCATGGCGGCGGGTAATTACCGAAGATTTTTCGTCCGCGACGCGATGGCGTGAGCCGGTTGACGGGGAATAGCGCACACAGTGACGCGCTTCGTTTTCATGCCTGCCTTCTTTTCGAGCACGGTGCGCCGTCCCCTGTTCATCCGCGCGAACTCGCCGAGACCGTGCAGCTCTTCCTGATCGACGAGTTGGAGCGGTGGTCCGACGATCTGCTGCGCCAGCTGGTCGACGTGGCCGGTGTCCGGTCACCGCGCCGGCCCCAGGACGCCGGGCCTCCCTCCGGGACGGCGGCCCGCCTCCTCACCACCGCGCCCTACGAGGTGCGCGAAGGGCTCTCCCCGCACACGCTCGCCCCCGACCGGGCGGCCGCCGCCTTCGTGCGTACGGTCGTCGAAGCACGGCACGACCTGCGGCGGATCGCCTCGGCGCGGCTGCTGGGGCGCGCGGCACGGCGTGGCCGGCTCCTCGCCCATCTGGAGCTCCTGGCCACCCTCGCCGTCGTGATCAGACCGGTCATGCCGGGCTGGTCCGCCCTGATCGCCGGGCATCTCGGCATGCCGCACGACGCGCACTGGCCGCCGGCCGGCGACGGACGCAGGCTCCTGGTCCCCGGCACCCCGCTGCGGCCCGGCCTTCCCGGGTATTTCCTCGTACCGCCCTTGCCGGCGTCGCCGCCCGTGCACTGACCCATTCCGAATTCCGGACCCCGGAATCCGGCGTTCCCGCCGGTGTCCTAAGCGGGCCAATGTAATTTGCGGACGCCTCGATCCCCTTCTTCCCCGGAGCGGGGTCGGCAAAGATCTCTCCCGGCGGCAGGAAAGGCCGTCAAGAATCCGAGAGACCAAGGAAAAAACCATGCGCTTCATCCGTCGGGCCGCCCTTTCGCTGACGACCGCTCTCGCCGTCGTGACCCTGGGCGCCGGTGTCGGCACCGCCGCCACGGCCACCGCCGACGCCCCGGTGACCGTGTCCCCGGACGTCACCGAGTGGTGATGCGGGCTCTGCCCGCGGGCCGCCATCTCTCACCGACCGAAGGATGACCATGTCCACCCAATGGGCCGTACAGAAGGGCCGATACCAGCCCTACCGCTTCGACAAGGAGATCCAGGAACGCATACGTGAGTTGAACCGCCTCGACAACTGGCACGGGGTCGTGGCCTTCGCGTCGGACGTCTTCTGGATCGCGACCGCGATCTGGCTCAGCTGCGGTGTCTCGTACTGGCTCTACCCCGTCACCGTGGTGATGGTGGGGTCCCGGATGCGCGCCCTGGCGACCCTGCTGCACGAGAGCGCCCACGGCATCCTCGCCCGCAACCGGGCGCTGAACCTGGTGCTCGGCACGGCGCTGTCCGCGTACCCGATCTTCCAGACGCACTACACGTACAAGAAGACCCATGTCGCGACCCACCACCCGAAGCTGGGCCGGCCGGACGTCGATCCGGATCTGATCTTCTTCATCGAACAGGGCGTGTACGAGGAGGGGTTGAGCGAGCGGCAGCGCTGGACGAAGCTCGTGGTGCTGCCGGCGCTCGGCGCCCGCACGCTGGCCGTCGTGAAGTATCTGCTGGTCAACCGGCTGGGCGGGGCCAAGGACACGGAGGAGGCGGAGGTGCGTCCCGACCACCGGGTCAAGGCCCGGCGGGACAAGGTCGCGTTCGCGCTCTTCTGGGCGGCCGCGCTGGGGCTGCTCGCCGCGGGCGGACTCCTCGGCGCCTTCGTGCTGTTCTGGATCGTGCCCTTCCTCACCACGTTCCAGATCATCAGCTGGTACATCGAGCTGTCGGAGCACACCCCGCTCGTCCGCGACCACCGCGTGAACCTCTACATGACCCGCAACCGCAAGAGCCGCGGCCTGGAGCGGTTCCTGACCGCGATGCACCGGGAGAACTTCCACCTGGACCACCACCTGGACACGCGCACCCCGTACTGGAACATGCGCAAGGTGCACCAACTGCGCCTGGCGGACCCGGAGTACGCCCGCTGGGACGCACAGGCAGGCGGCCTGTTCACCAAGGGCCCGCAGGGTCAGGACTCCGCCATCCGGCAGGTCGTGCGCGGCCTGGGCGAGCGGCCCGCGCGAGCGGCGGCCGGGCCCGTGACGCCGGACGCGCTGCTCGAAACGGTGGCCTAGGCCCCGGCGTCCGACGGCACCCACATGATCCGGGGAGGCATCGCCTGCCCGGATCACTGCGTGAGACAACCTTGCATGCGTATACGAGCCCTGACATACAGTTACCCGGCATTGCTTGATGATCATCAGGGGGACTCGATGTTGGGGCTGGATGGTCTGGAGGAGTCGGTCTACCGGCAGATCCTCAGAACCTCGGGGCAACGCGTGCGTGAACTGACCGCCACGCTCGACGCCGAGGAGTCCGCGGTCCGCGAAGCCATCGGCCGCCTCGCCGACATGGCACTCATCCGCCGCTCGTGGGAGGACGCCGACCTCGTCCTGCCCATCAGCCCGGAGGTCGCGGTGGGGGCGCTCCTGGCCGGCCAGGAGGAACGGCTGCTGCGCGAGCGGCAGGAACTGGAGCGGCGGCGGGCCACCCTGGCCCAGCTGGTCTCCGAGTACGCGACGGTCGGCTTCGTGCCCGGGGACAACGGGGTGCAGCGCCTCAAGGGCATCGACGCGGTACGCACCAGGATCGAGGAGCTCGTCTGCCGCAGCACGGAGGAGATCGTCTCCTTCAACCCGGGGACGTACGAGGCCCAGGCCCTGGAGGCCGGCCGCTCCACCGACCGCTCCGCCCTGGAGCGCGGCGTCGTGCTGCGCGGCCTGTACCTGGACAGCGTCCGCAACCACCCGCCCATGCGGGAGCACGCGCGCTGGCTCACCGAGAGCGGCGCGGAGGTGCGGACCATCCCGGTGCTTCCGCTGCCCCTGCTCATCTTCGACCGGGAGACCGCGCTGCTGCCCGTGAACCCCGTCGACCGCGGCGCGGGCGCCCTGGTCGTCACCGGCAGCGGCATGCTCTGCGCCCTGCTCGCCCTCTTCGAGCGGTACTGGGAGGAAGCCACCCCGTTCGGCGAGGACCGCCAGGACGCCCTGGACGGCGAACTGTCCGCCGGGGACCGCGAGTTGCTCCGCCTGCTCGGCAAGGGGCTGACGGACGAGGCCGCGGGCCGGCAGCTGGGGGTGTCGCAGCGCACCGTCCGGCGCCGGATCTCCGACCTCACCGACCAGCTCGGGGCCGGCAGCCGTTTCCAGATGGGCGTCCTGGCGGGCCGGCGCGGCTGGCTATGAGGGGGCCCGTGCCGTGAACCGGAAGTCCGGGACGCGCAGCGGGGGCATGGCCGTGCGCGGGAAGAGCAGGCCGCACTCGCGGCCCGGCGCCCGCTCGGTACGGCCCGCCTCGACGGCCCTGGCCAGGAGCGAGACCGGCGACTCGGCGAAGCGGAAATCGTTCACGTAGGCGCTGACGCGGCCGTCCTCCACCAGGTGGACGCCGTCGCGGGTCAGCCCGGTGAGGGACAGCGTGCCGGCGTCGGTGGGACGGATGTACCACAGGCAGGTGATGAGCAGAGCGTGTCGCGTGGAGCGGATCATCTCGGCCAGCGAGCGGTCCGTGCCCCCGTCGAGGATCAGGTTGCCGACCGCCGGGCGGACCGGGACGCCGAGGCGGTCGGCGTCGGCGCGCGAGGCCGGCAGGGCGGTGAGCGTGCCGCCGCGCATCCAGTGGGTCGCCGACAGCGGCAGCCCGTTGTCCGCGGTGTCCGCACCCGACGGCACGGCTTCGCCGAACGCGTCGGACACGGCGCCCCGGGAGAGGACGAACGGGCAGCATTCCAGGCCGGGTTCACGCGGGTCGCCGCGCAGATTCAGCGGGAGGGCGGCGAGGGTGTCCCCGATCCGGGTGCCACCGCCCGGCCGCGCGAAGACACTGCGGCCGTCGGCGGCGTCCGCGGCCCCGGCGGCCCGGTGGACGGCGGTCATCAGATCGGCCACGGCCGCCGGGGCGAGGATCACCTCGTAGCGTCCGGGCGGCAGTTCGCGGTAGGGCAGCGGCCTGCGCAGCAGTCCGGTGGTGGCGGACCGCACCGCCGCGGCATCGATGTCGCGGAACGTGTCGGCGACCGCACCGGCCCAGGCCGTACGGGACTCGTCCGGGGCGCGGGCGCTGAGGTCCAGGGTGCTCGTCGGACGGTGGTGCCTCAGCCGTACACCGGCCGAGGTGCCGAGCCAGCTCGTGACGGTGCGGTGCTGCGCGAAGCCGTGCGACACGGCGCGGGGGTCTTCTTCCGCCGGCCGCACGAACTGCCGTACGCCTGCGGTGAGTTCGTCCTGAGCGGGAGCCGCCGCGGGCTGCGGCCCCTCGGTGTCGAAGCCGTCGCCTTCGGTGTCCGCCGGGCGGACCGGCTCAAGGCGCGCGGGCGTCCCCCCGGCGCGGTCGGCGAGCTCCCGCGACGCCCGCACCAGGTCGGCCAGAGCGCGTACGTCCGCCGCGTCGTCGACGGTCGCGGAGACCGCCGCGTCACCGCCCCGGCCACCGGACACCACCGTGACCCGCCGGGTGCGGCTCGCACCGGCCGCGGTCACGTCGTCGCCCGCCCAGCGCAGCCATGCCGCGTCGGTGTCGTCGACGATCACGGCGCAGTGCGGTGCCCGGGACAGGGCGAGCGCCCGCTCGACGATCTCCTGCGGCGTCCGCGCCGTGGCCTTCGCGCTCAACGTCGGTTCTCCTCGCGGGTGTTGAGGACGCCGACGCCGCGGAAGAGCGCCGACGGGCTGCCGTGCCCTGCGGGCGCGATCTGGACCGGCCGGCCCTTGCCGCAGTGGAACGCCCCGCACAGCAGGTACGTCCGCGGACCTCCGACCGCCTCCAGGGACCGCCAGAAGTCCGTCGTCGTCGACTGGTAGGCGGCGTCCCTGACCTGGCCGACGATCCGGCCCGCACGGATACGGTGGAACCGCTGTCCGGTGAACTGGAAGTTCTGCCGCCGGGTGTCGATGGACCAGGAGCCGTCGCCCACCACGTACAGGCCGTCGCGGACCCGGGAGACGAGCTCCTGCGTGTCCGGTCCCCCGGCGGCGGGGCGCAGGGAGACGTTGGGCATCCGCTGGAGCGGCTGCTGGTCGAAGCCGCCCCCGAAGGAGCAGCCGTTGGAGCGCGGGTAGCCGGCGCGGGCCGCCCCCGCGCGGTCCACCTGGAACCCGGTCAGGACGCCGTCGCGCACCAGGTCCCAGCGCTGCGCGGCGACCCCTTCGGCGTCGTAACCGATGGTGGCCAGGGCGTGCGGGGCCGTCCGGTCGGCGGTGACGTTCATGGCGGGCGAGCCGTAGCGCAGGGTGCCCAGCCGGTCGGGGGTGGCGAACGAGGTGCCCGCGAAGGACGCCTCGTGGCCCAGGGCCCGGTCCAGTTCGGTGGCGTGCCCGACGGTCTCGTGCAGCGTCAGCCACAGGTTCGTGGGGTCGATCACCAGGTCGTAGACGCCCGGCTCGACGGTCGGCGCGGCCGCCTTCTGCGCCAACAGCTCCGGAAGCCCGGCCAGTTCACCGTCCCAGTCCCAGCCGGTGCCGGTCAGGTACTCCCAGCCCCGGCCCGCCGACGGCGCCGTGGTGCGCAGGGTCACCGGGGCAGCGGTGCGCGGGTCGACGGTGCGGGCGGTGAACTCCGGCAGGACCCGGACCCGTTCCTGAAGGATGCGGTTGCCCGCCAGGTCCGCGAGGAACGTGCGCTCCCTGACCGCCTGGACGAAGGCGTCCGCGTGCCGGACCCCGGGGGCGGCGAGCAGCCGCGCGCTGTACTCCGCGAGCAGCGCCGTCCGGTCCCGCTCGGGCACGTCGAACGGGTCCGTCACGTACCCGGACAGCCACGTCCGCTCGCCGTGCACCGGCTCGGGCACGGTCTCGATCCGGCGGCGGGCGAGCGGCCTGGCGGCTTCGGCGACCCGCACCGCCTCATCAACCGCGGCGACGGCCGCGTCGACGCCGGAGGCGGTGCGGGCCGCGAAGCCGCGCACCCCGTCGCGCAGCACGCGTACGGAGAAGCCGGCCGTCACCGTGTCGGACGCCCCGGCGGGCCGGGCGTCGCGCAGCCGCCAGGAGGCGTCGCGCACCTGCTCGGCGCGGAACTCGGCGCTGTGGACGCCCAGTTCGGCGGCGCGTTGCAGAGCGGCGTCGGCGAGGCGGCCCTGTTCGGCGTGCGCCGGCCGCGGACCGGTCTCCGGGTGGACGGCCATCAGGTGGTCGCCGTGGGTTCCGGCCGCGCGGACCGCAGTTCCCCGGCGCCGTCACCGGGCGGGGTCCGCTCCGCCGCGGCGGCACGCAGCGCACCCGTCATGAGGACCGCCACGGCCAGGGCGCAGCCCGAGAGCAGCCACCACAGGAGGTCCGCGCCGCGGTCGAGGGTGCTGGTCACGAGCAGCGGCGTCAGCGCGTTGGCCAGGCCGATGAACAACTGGTTGAAGGCCAGGTACGCGCCGCGCCGCTCCTGCGGGGCCAGCGCCGTGAGCAGCGTCAGAAGGGCCTGCGAGGCCACCAGTTCACCGACGGTGTAGACCGCCATGGCGGCCACCAGGGCGACGGTGCGGGCGGTCGGCGCGAGATGTCCCGCGGCGGCGAGCGCCCCGGGCAGCGCGATGTGCAGCAGCGCCCCGGCCCCGACGAGGACCGCGGGCCGTACCCGCTCCACCCGGTGGGCGAGCGGCACCTGGAACACGGCGAGGAGCACGGTGTTCAGGGTGAACAGGACGCTCGCCGTCCACGCGGGCGCCCCGACCCCGCGCACCAGGTGCACCGGCAGGGCCGTCTCGATGCTCACCGCGATGATCCACAGCCCGGCGCCGGCGGCGACCACCCGGCAGAACGGGCCGCTGCGCCAGGGCCGGGCCCGCTCCCGCGCCGCCGCCCCGGCCACGGGCGCGGCGGGGCGGAGCGCCGGCAGGGTGGCGTAGAGCAGCGCGGCGACCGCGATGCACACGGCGTTGCCCGCTCCGACGCCGCGCAGCACCTCGGGCGACGCCGACGCGACGAAGCCCGCGGCGAGGGCGCCGACCCCGAACCCGGCGTTGAACAGGGCACGCGACAGGGCCATCCAGCGGCCGGCGGCGTCGCCCTCCTCCCGCTCCGCGAGGACCTTGGCGAGGGCCGGGGTGGCCGCCTGCTCGGTGCGCATGGTCAGCGCGACGAGCACGCTCAGGACCACGAAGGGCCCGAGCGAGTCCACCAGCAGATACCCGGCGAACGCGGCGGCCCGCACCGTCGTGCTGACGAGCAGCACCTGCCGGGGCCCGAAGCGGTCGATGAGCCGGCCCACGTACGGCAGCAGCGGCAGCGCGAGCAGCGCGGACACCGTGAGGGCGGCGCCGATCCCGGTCAGCGACGTGTCGAGGACGGACTGGAAGAACAGCAGCGAGAAGGGGTAATAGATGCCCATTCCCACGGAGTTGGCGAAGGTGGCCCCCGCGAAGGAGGGCACCGAGCGGCCCTTCGGCAGCGCCTCGCGCAGCGACCTCAGCACGGTGCGGCCGTGGTCGAGGGCGTCAGCATGAGCGCCGCGGTCTCCGCCCAGCGGGCCGCCTCGGCGGGCGTGTCGGAGCGGACCACGAGGTGGCCGAGGACGTCGGCGTTGCTGCGGGCCCGGCGCACCTCGGCGCCCGGGGCGGCGTACAGGTCGACGGCGAGCACCCCCGGCAGCCGGCGCACCAGATCCGCCCCGTCGAAGCCGCGCAGGACCCCGCTGTCGGGGGCCGTCAGATAGCGGGACGCGGCGGCCGCGGTGCGGGTGCGGGTCAGGTCGGGTTCCTGCCCGACGTGCAGCCGCACGGTCTCGCGCAGCAGGTCGAGTCCGGTGGCCTCCTGGACGATCCGGCCGATCTGGGCGCCGCCGAGACGGGCGTTGATCTCCACCAGGCGGGGCCCGTCCGCGGTGACCTTGATCTCCACGTGCGCGGCGCCGAAGTCGTGGCCGATCGCCTTGAGCGCGTCGAGCGCCGCCCCCGCCGCCATGTCCCGTACGGCATCCGGGAGTTGGGTGGGGAAGGTCTCGCCGGTCTCGACGAAGTAGGGGTGCGCGGTCAGGGCCTTGTCGGTCACCCCGACGACCTGGGGGCCCCGGCCGGTGGTGAGGATCTCGACGCTGAGCTCGTAGCCGGTCAGGTACTCCTCCACGAGGACACCGCCGGGCTTGGGCATGCCGCGCATGTCGACCGGGGACGCGGTCAGCTCGTCGAAGTGCGCGGCCACGTCGTCGGCGTCGCGGCACAGCCGGACACCGATGCTCGCGGCCTCGGTGAGCGGTTTGACGACACAGGGGAATCCGATGGAGCGCGCGGCGTCGACCGCGTCCGTGCGGGTCGTGGCGCGGTGGAACTCCGGTGCGGGGACGTCGTGTTCGGCGCACACCTCACGGGTGCGCAGCTTGTTGCGGGCGATGTGCGCGGCGCGCGGGTCGAGTCCGGGCAGACCGAGGTCGCGGGCGGTCTCGGCGACCACGGGTACGTAGTAGTCGATGACCGCGAGGACTCCGGCGAGCTCGCCGGAGTCGGCGTACGGGCGCAGCGCCCGGGTCACGGACGCGCTGTCGCGGGTGTCGGCGGGCACGATCGCGTGGACGGTCCGCTCGATGAGGTCGCGGGCCGCCTGCGAGGTCGCGTACCGCGAGAGGTCGTCGGTGACGAGGAGCGGCCGCAGCCCCGACTCGCGTGCCTTCAGGAGGGGTTGGAGACCGTAGTCGCCGCGCCCGGTCTCGACGATCGCGAGCACGGGCCCGCCGGTGGGGGTGTCAGCCATGGGTGGTCCTCGAAGGTCGTGCCAGGGGCAGCAGATAGGAGTACTGGGACTCGGCCGTGCAGCCGCGCGAGAGCTTGGCCTCCTCGCTGCCCAGGCCGTAGTGGATGGCCTCGACGCCGTGCCGGGCCGCCGCTTCCACGGGGAAGTAGTAGACGGTCTCGAAGTACAGCGGCAGCCGGTCCTGGTAGGCGTAGTCGAAGCCGCCCTGGCGCGCGTACCAGTGGTTCTCGAACCGCAGCAGGGTCGCGAAGCCGCGCACCTCCCCGTCCCCGACGGCCAGCGACACCTGGGCGTCGGTGCCGAACGCCGCGAGCATCTCGTGCAGGACCTGCTCGGTCTGCCCCGCCGTCCACTCGATGCCGTACTTCGCCATCAGCTGGGCCTCCAACTCGCCGAGGCGCGGCACGAGTTCCGCGCTCAGCGGCTCGATGCGCAGCTCGATGCCGGCTTCCCGGATGCGGCGCCGCTCGGTGAGGATGCGGCGCCGGCGGCGCGCGGACACCAGCGTCAGATAGTCCTCGAAGCCGCCCTCGCCGACGCGCAGCGAGCTGTAGCGGCCCGACTCGTGGCTCAGATAGCCGCGATCGGCCAGGACCTGGCGCAGCAGGGTGTCGCTCTCCTCCACGAAGGGGTACGCCACCGACGCCGCGCCCTGCTCGGCGGCCTGCCGCTCCGCCTCGGCGACCAGGGCCTCCACCTCGGCGCGCCCCGTGTCCGGCAGCCTCGGCACCCGGCTGCGGCCCATGTGCCGGCCGCCGCACACCAGGGTCGGCAGCAGGCTCTCGGACGGGCTCGCCGGCAGCCGCCCGAGGATCTCCTCGGCGCCTTCGCGGCCGTCCTTGGCGCTGAACTCCAGGAGGGTGTCCGGGCGTCCGAGCACCCAGGGGGCGTCGGCGCCGGCCAGCGCGGTGGCGAGCGCGGCGACGGACCGGCCGCCCTCCTCGTCGAGCATCAGGTAGCGCATCGGGCAGCCCGCGGTGCGCTCGGCGACCGCGAGCCACCGCTCGCCGAGGTAGAGGTCCTCGGGCCGCAGCAGCGCCGCCCATCGGGGGTGGGGGAGGTCCGTCGCCCGCGAGAACGTGCGCACGGTGGTCCGCTCAGTGCTCATGCCGGTGATCCTTCCGAGCGGGGCGGGAGGCGTACAGACCCGGCCGTTGACCGGATGGGGCCACGGCCGGGCCAGGCCATCGCGCGCCGGCGGTCAGGCGTACGTGAAGACGCATCCCGTACGCACCTGGGGGTTGGCCCCGTAGTTGATGACGGCGCTGTGGGCGACGGGGGCCGCGCGCACGTCGGTGCCCGCGTAGCCGTCCGGGGTGAAGAACATGCCCCACACCGCGTGCCAGTCCTCGGCCCTGCCGCTGTCGGGGCAGACCACGGGTTCGGCGGCGGGCACGACCCGGTGCTGCACCACGTAGTGCCGTTCCGGGCTCTCCTCCAGGACGGTCCGCCACTCCCGGTCGTCGAGCCGCCAGCCCGCCACGATGCCCTTGCCGCCGAAGTCCCGCAGCGGCTTGAGAATGAGGTCGGCGCGGTGCTCCCGGCAGTACGCCACGGACCCGGGCGTCAGCAGGAACGTCGAGGGCAGCACACGGTCGACGACGGCCGCCTCGGCCGCGGTGAGGGTGGGACGCAGGGCCGGGTCGGACAGCAGGGCGAGGGTGCCCTTGTTGGAGAAGAGGGAGCCGTTGATGGGGGACCACAGCAGCAGCCGCTCCTCCTCGTGGGCGCGGAAGAGGAGGTCCGCGCGGTCCCGGCTGCGCCGGTCCCAGCACACGTCGTCGACGTTGAAGAAGCGCAGCGCCACGTCGACGGGGGCGCCGTGCAGCAGGACGCGGCCGTCGCGCTCCTCGACGTCGTCGAGTTCGCCGAGTGCGAAGGGCAGGCCGAGGCGCGCCATCATCTCGGTGAAGCCGCGCAGCAGATGCCCGTACGCGGCCAGGCCGCCCCGCCCGCAGATCACGGCGTGCCGCGGGGCGTCGCCGTCGGGGCCGCCGAGCCCGGCGGGGCGTGCCGCGGCGAGCGCCGCGCGCAGCCGCTCCCCGGTGTGGACGTGACCGAGCCCGTTCTCCCGCGCGAAGGCCCGGAAGGCCGGCACGTCCTCCAGGGCCCGCTGCATCTCGCCGCGGTCGGCCCCGCCGAGATTGCTGGCCATGTTGATCTCCAGGAGCCGGAACCCCGTGCCGTCGTGGTAGACGTCGGCACGCCCGTACCGCACCAGGGAGCCGACGGCGAACCGGCGCAGCACGGCGGCCCGTTCGGGCTCGATGCCGAGGTGATCGCAGTAGCGGGCCAGGTCGCCGCCGAAGAGGCGCCGCGGTACCGACTCCAGGAGCGTGACGAAGGCGTCGAGGTCGGCGGCGAAGGCGCGCACCTCCGACTCCGGTGCGAACAGCGGCCGTTGCAGCATGCGCTCGCCCCAGCAGTGGGCGAACACCGGCGGGTACGCGGCGTCGCGCACCGCCGTGCGCAGGGCGCTGCCGGGGGTCAGGCACTCCCGTACGAAGCGTTCGGTGACCTCGTCCCGCCGCCGGGTGTCGACGGGCGGGGTGGCGGGCCGGGGTGTCGTCGTGGTCACAGCCGCACGGCCTTCGCGGCCGTGGCCCACGGTTCGGCCTCCAGGTGCGTCAGGTCGGGACTCGCGCCGAGTTCACCGGCCGCGGCGGCGACCAGCCGCAGGAAGGGCAGCACGGTGACGAACGGCCGCGCCAGCTCGGGTACGGGGGCGAACGGCAGGTCGGTGCCGGGGTCGCTCCCGCTGATCAGGACCGGCGCGCCCAGGGCGCCGAGGTAGCCGGCGAGGTCGTCGGTGCGGCCGCCGTCGGAGGCCGTGGGCCGGATCAGGCAGCCGACGGTCGAGGACGAGAACACGGCCGGGGTGCCGTGCAGCGCGAACTCGGTGTGCAGCCCCTCCGTCCAGCGGTACGTGCCCTCCTTGATCTTCAGCGCCGCCTCGTCGGCGGTGATCGCGTCGAGGCCGCCGCCCGCCACGAGGACCGGGTGGGGCGCCGAGTGCACCAGGGCGTCCACGGCACGCGGCGCGACGTCCAGGTCGAGGGTGCGGCGCATCGCGTCGGGCGCGGCACGCAGCGCCGCCGTCAGCTCCCCGGACCGCTCGGGCCCGACGAACGCGGCGGCGAGCCGGCCGAGCACGGCCAGGGAGGCGAGGTAGGAGACGCTGTGGGTGCTGGCGCGCTCCTGCTCGCAGGTGCGCAGCACGGTCGTGGCCTCGGGCAGCGCGCTGCCGCGGCCGGTGACGCACACGGTGGTCGCGCCGGCCTCCCGCGCGGCGCGC
Organism: Streptomyces sp. NPDC052225; assembly: GCF_040679615.1. Classification (NCBI taxonomy): domain Bacteria; kingdom Bacillati; phylum Actinomycetota; class Actinomycetes; order Kitasatosporales; family Streptomycetaceae; genus Streptomyces; species Streptomyces sp. NPDC052225. Next base: position 49,147 of record NZ_JBFAVD010000001.1, read on the forward strand.
AGCACCTCGTTGGGGTAGCGCTTGGTGCCGCGGTGGCTGACGACCACGACCTGGTCGCGGGAGGTGAGGGACTCGGTCAGCGCGAGGTCGTGGGCGTCGAGGGCGGCGGGGCGCAGCCGTCCGCCGCTCAGCCGGCGGATCCAGGTGGCCGCGACACGGCAGGCGTGCAGCGAGGTGCCGATGCCGGTCAGGACCAGGGGCCTGTCGGGGTCGAGGGCGGGGATGTCCCCCGCGGCCGGGCCGTTCCCGACGAGCTCCTCGACGGCGGACGGCGCCTGGGCGACGTGCCGGCTGAATTCAGTGCTGCTCAACGTGGTCTCTCCCCTGGAAGGTCACCGGTACCCGGGCTGCCGGGCGATGCGTCTGCGATCCTGCGCGGCCAGGCGGCACCGCGTCCACGGCGGGCGCTGGCCGGAGTCGGCCGTGGCCGCGGCGGGCCGCGGCGTCGGCGAGGGCCCCGGCCACGGCGTCGGCCTCCCGGGTGAAGTCCGTCCAGGCGCCGGGGCGTCCGCTGCCGACCTGGGTGAACCAGCGGACGTTCTCCAGCGGGACGCCGGTGACGCACACGTCGTCGACGATCCGGCCGCGCGCGTCCAGCGGCCGGTACGGCGCGTCGGTCGCGGCGAGGCCGCCGGTGTCGAACACCTCCCCGTCCCAGGTGTTGCGGTAGCTGGTGACCGTGCCCTGCCCGAGGAGGTCCTGGACGAGCAGGGAGGAGTCACGGCGCACGTCCGGCACCGGGATCCGGGCGTCGATCAGCGCGTCGAGGAGCACCGGCGGCCCGGCGACCAGCGGTGAGGACGCCGTGAACCGGCCGGTCTCCTCGTCGGCCGCGAAGCGGGCCTCGGGCCCCACGATCACCAGGACGCCCGCCCGGATCAGCGCGAGCACCTGCCGCACCCTGAACACCGGTGGTCCACTGGAGAGTTGGGCGCACAGCGGGGCGAAATCGCCGAGGAAGTCCCGGCGGTGGGAGTCCGGGGTGAGCCCGCAGCGGTCGACGGCGGCCCTGAGCACGTGCCGCAGCACCCTCAGCATCTCCACGGCGGCCTTGTGCGGGTCGGCGACGTTGCCGCGTACGGCGCGTTCCAGGTCGGTGCGGAGGTGCTCGGTCAGCGCCTGCTGAAAGGAGTCCCGGTCGGGGAAGCGGACCGCGCGGAAGGGGCGGGCCCAGGCGGCCAGGTCCACGGGGACGGCGTCCGTCAGACCGTGGGCGACGGCCACCTCCGTCACGACACGGTCCGGGGCGCTGTCGGCGCCGGGCGCCGCCCGTTCCTCGTGCAGGGCCGCCCGGACGGCGGCCTCGGTGTAGGCCCACGCCGCTCCGGCGCCCCGCAGCCGGCGCAGCGCCGTCGCGTGGTGCACCAGGCCCATCTCCGCGCGCAGCCACGGCAGCACCTGCCGCGCGAAGTCGATCCTGCCGCCCGCGGCCCGCAGCGCGGTGATCCGTTCCAGGGTGAAGAGGCGGGGCGTGTACGCGTACTCGGGCGGCTTCTGGTTCACGCCGCGGGCCGGGATCGGCACACCGCTGCGCGAACCGGCCACGAGGAGCGGTTCGTCGCCGCCGGGCACGTAGCGCAGCCCGTCCCCGTCGGGTTCGAAGCGCCCGCCGCGTCCCTCGGTGAGCAGGCTGACGATGTCGTAGAAGGCCATGCCCAGGCCGATGACACCGACGGCCGCCCCGGCGGGCACGGTGTCGAGCGGCAGGTCGGCGGCGCTGTCCCCGGCGATGTGCACGAGGCCCTTCTCCCGTGCGAACGCGGCGAGTTCACGCTCCGACCGCTGCGGGCGCGGCCTGCTGTGGCCGGTGGCCAGGAGCACCTGGTCGGCGGCGAGGAAGCGGCCGCCCGCCAGTGCCAGCGTCCAGCCGCCGCCCGCCCGCCGGCGCATCCGTTCGACGCGGTCGCGGACCGGGTGCAGGGCGGTGCCGGGCGGCATGCCGCGCCGCACGGCGTCGAGGACGAACTCCAGGTAGCGCCCGTACCGGGCCCGTCCCGCGTATGCGTGCGGGCCGCTCCCCGTACCGGGTTCGGCGGCGGCCCACCACTGGGCCAGGGACGGTCCCGCGCCCGGCCGGGGCGGCGCCGCCGGGTCGCCGGCGTCGGGCGGCCCGGAGAACATGGTCACGTCGGCGGCCGGGGTGTTCATCAGGAGCAGGGGCGACTGGTCCGTGCGCCAGATGCGGCCGGAGCCGGGGGTGTGGTCGTCGATGGCGTAGACCGCGACGGGCCGGGGCAGCGGCCGGCCGGCCAGGCGGCAGGCCAGCCGCTCAAGGGCGGCGAGACCACGCGGTCCCGTCCCGACGACGGCGATGACGTACGGACTGCGCGCATCGGCCGAACGGGCGGGCGCCGTGGGTGTGGTGGGGCTCATGGGTGGTGGGTCCTCGGGTGGAAGGGGCGGCATGACGGCGGCGGAGCCCGGGTCCGGCACGGGCTCTCAGCCGAGCGACTGCATGAACGGGGCGTAGGGGAGGGCGCGTCGGCCGGCCGGCAGGGGGCGGCCGCGCACCATGAACGTGCAGCGGCCCGTCTCGCGCAGCCCGTGCCGGACCGCCCAGGCGCGCACCGTGGCGTCCTCGCCGACCGGGCACTCCAGGCGGACCGGCCGCCCGGCGTGCCGGGCCGTCTCGTCGACCAGGGCGCACAGGGTGGCGGGGTCCGGTGCGACGACCGGGCCGACGGCCGTGCGCCCCGCGTTGTCCCAGGCCGCCGCGTAGCCGGTGACACGGCCGTCGGGCTCCCGCAGCACCCGGACCTCCTGGGCGAACTTCGGCAGCCTCCGCAGCAGCCGGCCGCGGTCCAGGCCCAGCGCCGCGGCGTCCGGGCCGTACAGCAGACGGGCGTCCGCGGGGGCGAGCAGCTCGGTGCGCGGCGGAGCGCCCGCGGGGCCGGACGGCTCGAACACGCCGAGGTGCGTGGCGACTTCATGGGTGGCCGCGAAGCCGAGCTTCTCGTAGAGCGGGCGTCCCGCGTCGGTGGCGTAGAGGAAGACGGACTCCACCTCCCGCGCGGCGTCGAGGAGATGCTCCATCAGCGCCCTGCCGATGCCGCGCCCGCCGTGGTCCGCGCGCACCAGCATCAGACCGACGACCCCGGCCCGGGTCCCGAACCGGGTCAGGACGACCGCACCGACCAGAGCGCCGCCGGGTGCGACCCACCCGTACCCCTCGCCGACCTCCAGGAGCAGCCGCCACCGGGCCTCCTCCGCGGGCCAGCCGCGGTCGGTGGCAAGGGCCAGACAGGCCGGCACGTCCGACGGGCCGAGGCGCCGTATCCCGCTACTCATCTCGTTCCTCCGCTCGGTGTCTGCGACGCCGTCGACCCTGCCAGCCGGGGCCCCCGCCGCACCCCTGCGGCGGATGGCCACGACGGGTCACGGCAGCAATGGGACGCCGCTTCCCCTTGGCGGACACGGGAGTTGAGCGGACATGCTCGGTGGCGTGATGACGCGAACGTTCGACCGCGACCAGATGACTTGGTCCTACGAGATGCACCTTCAGTCGCTGCTGAGCGCGCAGGACATCCCCGGGCTGCCCTTCGGCTCCGTCTTCGGGAGTGTCCCGGCGGGAACCACGTCGAAGAGGCACGCCCACCAGGACGGCGAGATCTTCTTCGTCCTCGACGGCGAGGCGGTGGTGGTGCTCGGCGACGAGGAACGCACCCTGCGCAAGGGGGAGTCCGTCTACCTCACGCCGTTCTCCTTCCACGAGATCCGCAACGAGTCGGCCGAGCCCTTCGACCTGATCTCGGTCTACTGGGACGACGCGGCGGCCGCCGCCCGCGCCCTGTCCGAGCTGCCCGCGCGGAGCCAACTCCCCCAGAACGTCCGGGTGTTCTGCCCGCCGCCCACCCCCAACGGCGGCCTCCACCTGGGCCATCTGGCCGGCCCCTACGTCCGCGCCGACCTGTTCACCCGCGCCCTGCGCTCCATGGGACGCTCCGCCCGGTACGTCACCGGCACCGACGACCACCAGTCCTACGTGGCCACGGCCGGACGCCTGACGGACCGCTGCCCGGCGAGCGTGGCCAAGGAGGCGGGCGACGGCATCGTGCGCACGCTGCACAGCGCCGGCGTGCACACCGACCGGCTCACCCGGCCGCTCGCCGACCCGGACCACGTCCCCACCATGGCCGCCTGGTTCGAGCGGCTGCTCGCCTCGCCCGCCGTGACGCGCCGCACCGAGCGGACCGCGTACTGCGCCGGCTGCGACCTGTCGCTGTTCCAGGCGTTCGCGCGGGGCACGTGCGCCGGGTGCGCGGCCGACAGCGACGGCGAGATCTGCGAGGCGTGCGCCCACCCCAACCAGGCCCGCGACCTCCAGGACGTCCGCTGCCGCGTCTGCCACTCCCCCGCCACCACCCGCGAGGAGACCGCGCTCTGGCTCGACCTGGCCCAGTTCGCCGAGGAGCTGCGCGCACGCCTGAAGAAGACCCAGCTCTCCGCCGACCTGCGGGCCGTGGTCGAACGGCTCCTCGACGCGCCGGGCGGGCTCGCGCCGTACCGTCTGACGCGCACCGGCACATGGGGCAGCGCCGTCGGCGAGGACCCCGCCCAGCGCCTCGACCCCTGGGTCGACCTGGCGTTCACCTTCCTGGAGGCGTCCCGCGCCGAGACCGAGCAGCACGGCCCCGCCGACAACGCGCTCTTCCTCGGCCTCGACAACGGCTACTACTACGCGGTCCTGCTGCCCGCTCTGGCCCTGGCGGCCGACGCCGGGGAGCACCTGCCGACGATGTACGTCACCAACCGGTTCCTCCAGCTGAGCGGGCGCAAGTTCTCCACCAGCCGCGGCCACGCCGTCTGGGCCGACGAGGCCCTGGCGCGCGGCGAGCGCGACGCGGTCCGGGCGAGCCTGCTGCGCGCGGCACCCGAGGGCCGGGAGACCGACATGTCCTGGGAGGTGGCCTCGGGCAGCGGCGACGACCCGCTGTACGGCGCGGCCCGCGACTGGCTGTCCGGCTTCGCGCGGCTGCGTGAGCGGCACGGGGACACCGTCCCCGGCACCGGAGCCTGGACGGTCGCGCAGCGCGAGTTCTACCGCCAACTCGGTTCGGTCACCGAGCAGTTGGACGGGCTGCTGCTGCCCGACGCCTTCTCGGCCCGCGGTTACGTACGGCTCCTGGACACGTTCGTCGAGCGCGCCGAGGAGTTCCGGGCGACCCAGGAGCCGCTGCGCGCCGTCGCCTCGCAGAGCGAGGAGACGCGCACCAGCCTGGCCCTGGAGTACCTCGCCGCGAAGGTGTTCGCCGCCCTGGCCTGGCCGGTCCTGCCCGACCTCGCGACGTCCCTGCACGCGTGGCTCGGCCTGTCCGGGGAGCCCGTGCGCGAGTCCGTCTGGACCTTCCTGCCCTCGGGCACCGCCCCCGCCACCGCCTCTCCCCTGCACCCGAAGTCGGAGAAGAACGCATGACCCACTGCCACGACGTCATCGGCATCGGTTTCGGACCGGCCAACCTGTCCCTCGCCATCGCGCTGGAGGAGGAGGACGCCGGACTCGACATGCTGTTCCTGGAGTCCGCCGCGGCCGGCACCCCCTGGCAGAGCGGAATGATGCTGCCGGGCTCCGACATCCAGAACCACCCGGTGCGGGACCTGGTGTCCCTGCGCAATCCGCGCAGCCGCTACAGCTTCATCAACTACCTGTTCGAGAACGGCCGGCTGCTCGACCATCTCAACCTCCCGGCGGAGTTCCCGCTGCGCAAGGAGTACGCCCAGTACATCGCGTGGGCCGCCGGGCACTTCGCCCGGTACGTGGAGTACGGGACCCATGTCACCGAGGTCGGCGTCGAGCACGGCGCGGGGGGTGCGGACGGGCCCGTGTACCGGGTGACGGACTCCACCGGGCGTGATCGCTACGCGCGCGCCCTCGTGGTCGGCACGGGCCGCCCGCCCCACGTCCCGTCCCCCTTCGACACCGTCATGGACGACCCCCGGGTCTGCCATCTCACCCGCTACCTGCCCACCCTCGCGGCCCTGCCCGAGCCGCCGCGCGACGTCGCCGTCATCGGCGCCAGCCAGAGCGCGGTGGAGCTGACGCTCGATCTCGAACGGCGCTTCCCCGAGGCGCGGATCAGCATCTACGCACGCGGGCACTCGCTGCGCGAGAAGGACACCAGTCCGTTCAGCGAGGAGGGCTACTTCCCCGGCTTCACGGACTACTACTACCGGGCGAGCCGGGAGGGCAAGCGGGCCCTGGACGCCTACATGCGGCCCACGAACTACTCGGCCGCCGACGGGGACGTCCTGCGCGAGCTGTACCTGCTCATGTACGAGCACCGGCTCGACGGCGAGGAGCGCATCCGCGTCCTGGGCAACCAGCACATCACCGGGGCGGCCCCCGGCCCCGACGGCATCGGCATCACGGCGACGGAGACCATCACCGGCGAGCACGACACCCGGCGGGCCGACCTGGTGGTCCTCGCCACCGGGTTCCGCGACCTCGGCCCCGGACCCGGCCAGGAACGCTTCCCGCGCGTCGTGAGCGGCATCGCCGACCGCTTCGCGTACGACCCCGACGGCTATCCGAGCGTCTCCGCCGAGTACCTGGCGGAGCCGGCGCTCGCCGGAACGCCGCCGCTGTTCCTGAACGGCCTGTGCGAGTCCTCGCACGGCATCGGCGACGCGGGCTCGTTCAGCCTGCTCTCGCTGCGCGCCCGGACCATCGGTGACGGTCTGCGCAAGCTGGCCCACTGACCGCCGCCCGCCGCCCGCCCGCCCGAGACAGGAGAACCTCCGTGTCCGCCATCCTCGCCCCGTCCGCGCCGGACGGAACCGTCCAACTCCCCGACGCCGCAAGGGAGTCCGAGGTCCGCAGCTACAGCCGGGCCTGGCCCGTGCAGTTCACGCACGCCCGCGGCGCCCGCGTCCAGGACGTACAGGGGCGCAGCTACCTGGACTTCTTCGCCGGGGCCGGCACCCTCAACTACGGCCACAACCCGCCCGCCCTCAAGGAGGCCCTGCTGTCGTACGTGGCGGGCGACGGCATCACCCACAGCCTCGACCTGTTCACCGCCGCCCGCACGGAGCTGCTCACCGCGCTGCAACAGCACGTGCTGACCCCGCGCGGCCTCGACTACCGCGTCATGTTCCCCGGCCCCACCGGCACCAACAGCGTGGAGGCCGCGCTCAAGCTGGCCCGCAAGGTCACCGGACGCTCCACGATCGTGGCCTTCACCGGCGCCTTCCACGGCATGTCGCTCGGCTCCCTCGCGGTGACCGGCAGCGAGTCCAAGCGGGCCGGCGCGGGCATCCCGCTCGCCGGCGTGCACCGGCTGCCCTACGACGGTTTCGCGGACGGCACGGTCAACGGACCCGCGCTCCTCGACGCGATGCTGCGCAGCGGCAACAGCGGCCTGGACCGGCCCGCCGCCGTCATCGTCGAGACGGTCCAGGGCGAGGGCGGCATCAACGTCGCGTCGTCCGAGTGGCTCGGCGAACTGGCCGAGGTGTGCCGGCGCCACGGCATGCTCCTGATCGTCGACGACGTCCAGATGGGCTGCGGGCGCACCGGCCCCTTCTTCAGCTTCGAGACGGCGGGCGTGGTGCCCGACATCGTCTGTCTGTCCAAGGCGCTGAGCGGGTACGGGCTGCCGATGTCGCTGACGCTGTTCAGGTCCGAGCTCGACGTGTGGGAGCCGGGCGAGCACAACGGCACGTTCCGCGGCCACAACCTCGCCTTCGTCACCGCGGCCGCCGCCCTGCGCTCGTACTGGCAGGACAGCGCCCTGGAGAACTGGACGGAGCACCGGGCCGGACACGTCGGCGAGCGGCTGCGCGAACTGGCCGGCCGGCACCGGGACCTCGGTGCGCGGGTGCGCGGCCGTGGTCTGGTGTGGGGCGTGGAGTTCGACGACCCCGAGCTGGCCCGCCGGGCCGGCCGGGCCGCCTTCGCCCGCGGGCTCCTGGTGGAGACGTCCGGCGCCCGGGACGAGGTACTCAAACTGCTGCCCCCGCTGACCGTGTCCGACGCCGAACTCGACGAGGGCCTGGCGATCGTCGCCGAGTCGGTGGCCGCCGCGGCCCGCACCCCCTGGGAGACCCGCACACCATGACGACTGTTTCCGTTCCCTTCTCGACCCGTGCCGAGGACGTCGAACTGACCCGTGACACCCGCTTCCCCGGGGAGGTGCTCGCGGGCGACCCCGTGATGAGCACCGCCGTGCTGTGGGCCTCCGCGGACCGGGCGGTCGTGCGCGGCGTCTGGAACTGCGAACCGGGCAGGTTCACCTGGGAGTTCCCGCGCAACGAGACCCTGGTCGTCCTGCGCGGCCGGGCCCGCGTCCGGGTCGAGGGCGGCCCCGAGCTGACGCTCGAACCGGGCGCCATGGCCGCCTTCCGCGCCGGCGACAGCACGGTGTGGGAGGTCACCGAGTCCCTGCGCAAGGTGTTCTTCATCGACTCGGAGGGCTGACCGGCAGAACCGGCACGAGAGCCGGGAAAGACTCAGGGCCCACCCCGCGACCGGCCGGCGCGGGGTGGGCCCTGAGGGGGTTCAGGCAGCCAGCACGCGTGAGCGCGTGCGCGTGTGCACGTACGCGCGTCGCAGGTCGCGCAGCACGCTGGTGCGCTTGAGCCAGCGGTCGGTGCCGTCGTAGCGCGGGGTGAAGACGTCCCTGCCGTGCACGACGCGGTAGTTGTCGAGGAAGGCGACCGTGCCGGGGCGCAGCACCAGCCGCCGGGTGGCCGAGGAGAGCCCCCGCGCGCACTGCTCCAGGGCCCGCTGCGCCTCCGTGTCGCCCGGCAGCGCGCTCGTGAAGTCCGCGTCGATCCGCAGGTACGGTGCCTCGCCGGGCCCGAACAGCACGGACGCCTCCTCGTAGGGGCGCTCGCCCTCCTCGGCACCGGTGCCGTACGCGTCGGGCAGGTGGGAGTCGTCGGCGTAGAACCGGAACCGGTCCTGGCGCAGCACCTCGCGCACCGGCTCGGCGAGGTCAGCGGTCTCGACGCCCGCGATGCTGGTGCCGACCCCGTCGGGGTTGCGCAGGCACATCAGCACCACGTAGTCGCCGCGGCAGCTGTGGAAGACGTCCTCCGTGTGCAGCGTGAGCTCGGCCCTGCTGCTGGCGCTGGTCAGGGAGGTCTCCTGGCCCTGCGACGGGCAGACGTCGTGCACCAGGCGTCCGTCCTGCTGCCCGGACCAGGAGAACGGGTCGCCCAGCACCGAGGCGACAAGCAGCAGCACGACCTCCTCCCGGAGCGCCGCGTTCTCCTTCTCGGCGACGCGCCAGCTCGCGGGCGTCGGCACGAGGTCCGCGTCGACGGGCAGGTTCGACACCGTGATCACCGCGTCCTCCGCCGCGCGTGCCGCGACGAGGAACTGCCGCAGCCCGAGCGGCAGCCGTTCGGCCTCCACCCGGACCGCGTCGGCCCGCTCCACGGCGTCCCAGGCGGGATGTCTCGCCAGGAGTCCGTCGGCGAGATCCGCTGTCGCGTCCTTCTCACCCTCGCTGAGCACGTACTCGACCATGAGGCGCTCCCCTTTCGGCACATGAGGCACTTGAGGCAGATGTCTGCGCCTCGATCCTCAACGCGTGCCGTGCGGGAAAGAAGGCGGTGCCGGTGGCCTCAAGTGCCCTTGGCGCCAATCGGTCACGGCCCTGATCACGGACGCCCCGGCCGCCGTCGCCCCGGCGGTCCCGGCCAGCACCATGATCACGCCGACCATGTAGAGGCCGCTGGCGTCGTCCGACCAGTCGTAGAACGCGGCGCCGGTCAGGCCCGCGGTCAGGCCGGTCACGGCCGTGCCGGTGGTGCGGCGGGTCGCCGCCCAGTACAGGGCCGGAAGCAGCGTCACGACGAGGCCGAGGACCTGCCACGCCTCGTAGGGGCCGGTCGACGAGCCGTCCGGGTGCTCGTCGCGGTGCTGGTCCCAGCCGAGCCAGCCGGCCCAGGCCGCGGCGGCGAGGACGGCGAGCGCGAGGGTGGGCAGCAGTTGCTCGCGCGGCGCTCTGAGGTCTTCTCGGTTCATGGCCCCAGCGTTCCGCGGCGCCGCCGGGCCCGACAGCGTCCTCGTACTCACGCCCGTACTCAGATCGGGGACGGCGTGTACCCTTGACGGAGCAAGCGAAGGGGAGTAGCCCCGCGAACCGGTCGTCGACACACTGGAACCCCCGGGTTCCCGGTGGCCGGGCCCCACCACTGCGGTGCGGGCGGGCGAGACCTTCGATCAGGCAGCCGTACGCGTTCCCATGCGCCGCTGCCGGGTCGAGTGGTCCCCCGGAGCGGGTGGCGTCACAGGGCCCGGCCGTGGCCCGGACAGAAGGACCCGACCCCCGATGCATCTCGATCTCGATCCCGTGGCGATCATCACCGCCTTCGGGCTGATCTTCCTCGCCGAGCTTCCGGACAAGACCATGTTCGCGTCGCTGGCCATGGGCACGCGGATGAAGCCGCTGTACGTCTGGTTCGGCACCTCCGCGGCGTTCGCCGTGCACGTCGCCATCGCGGTCGGCGCCGGATCGCTGCTCGGGCTGCTTCCGGGCTGGATCGTGAAGCTGGTCTCCGGCCTGATGTTCCTGTTCGGCGCGTTCATGCTGCTGCGCGGCGGGGACGACGAGGACGGCGACGACGAGGCGGGCGCGAAGACCGTCACCGGGTTCTGGCCGGTGTTCGGCACCGCCTTCATGGCCGTGTTCATCGGCGAGTGGGGCGACCTGACCCAGATCACCACCGCCAACCTGGCCGCCACGAACGGCACCTGGTCGACCGCGATCGGCTCGTTCGCGGCGCTGATCTCCGTCTCCGGCCTCGCCCTGATCGCGGGCCGTTTCATCGCGAAGCGCGTCCCGCTCAAGACCGTCCAGCGCGTCGGCGGTGTCTTCATGCTGGGGCTCGCGGTGTGGTCGTTCGTGGAGATCTTCGCGGGCTGAGGCGGGGAGTACCGAGGGCTGTCCGTGGTCGATCTCCTGATAGCGGCGACGGCAGCGCACCACGGGCTCACCGTGCTGCACGACGACGCCGACTTCACGACCCTCGCGCGTACGGCACCGGATCTGCGCGCGCGCAGCGTCCGGGACATCTGAGTCCGCGCACGCCCCACGCCCCTTGTGGATACAGGAACGTATCGAATACGTTCCTGTATCCAACCGGCGACGGAGGCGACGATGCCCATCACCACGCGGCGCGCCCGCACACGGCAGCGGCTGCTCGACGCCGCCCTCGACGTGTTCGCCGAGGCCGGCTTCGGGCGGTCCACCGTCGAGCAGGTCTGCGAGCGGGCCGGCTTCACGCGCGGCGCCTTCTACTCCAACTTCTCCTCCCTCGATGAGCTGTTTCTCGCCTTGTGGGAGGAGCGTTCGGCGCGGATGCTCGACGATGTGCGGGCCGCCCTCGCCGGAATCGACCCCGGTGATCCCGAGACCGCGGTGCGGGCGGCCGTGGACGCCGCCCCGGTCGACGACGCCTGGTACCGGATCACGGCCGAGTTCACCGCGCACGCACTGCGCAACCCCGGCCTGCGGCGCGTCATGGCCGCACGCGAGAGCGCGATCAGGGACGCGATCCTGCCGGTGCTCACCGCCGCCCTGGAGCGGCTCGGGCGCCGGGTGACCGACGAGCGGGCCCTCGGGGACGCACTGGTCGCCGTGCACGACGGAACGGCCGTGCAGGTTCTGCTCCAGCCCGGTGACGACGCCGTACGGGAACGCCGCCGGGCCCTCTTCATGAACGTACTGAACGCCTACAGCACCCCCTGGGAGAGCGCATGAGTGACACCAACGCCGATGTCATCGTCGTGGGAGCCGGGCTCGCCGGGCTCGTCGCCACGTACGAACTGACCCGCGCGGGCAAGCGCGTCGTCCTCGTCGACCAGGAGAACGCGGCGAACCTGGGCGGCCAGGCGTTCTGGTCGCTCGGCGGTCTCTTCATGGTCGACAGCCCCGAGCAGCGGCGCATGGGCATCAAGGACAGCTACGAACTGGCCCTCGCCGACTGGATGGGCTCGGCCTCCTTCGACCGCGAGGACGAGGACCACTGGCCGCGCAAGTGGGCCGAGGCGTATGTGAAGTTCGCGGCCGGCGAGAAGCGGGACTACCTGTACGGGCTCGGGCTCAAGGTCACCCCGAACGTCGGCTGGGCCGAGCGCGGCGCGGGCACCGCCACCGGGCACGGCAACTCGGTGCCGCGCTTCCACCTCACCTGGGGCACGGGCCCCGAGGTCGTGCGCGTCTTCCGCGAGCCGGTCCTCGAGGCAGCCTCGCGGGGCCTGGTCACCTTCAAGTACCGCCACCAGGTGGACGAGTTGATCGTCGAGGACGGGGTCGCCGTCGGCGTGCGCGGCTCGCTGCTCGAACCCTCCGACGCGGCGCGCGGCGTCGCCTCCTCCCGCGAGACCGTCGGCGACTTCGAACTGCGCGCGCGGGCCGTCGTCGTGACGTCGGGCGGCATCGGCGGCAACCATGAACTGGTCCGTAAGAACTGGCCTGTTGACCGCGTGGGCTCGCCGCCTGAGTCGATGGTGACCGGCGTCCCCGCGTACGTCGACGGGCGGATGATCGGGATCACCGAGAGCGCCGGCGCCTCCGTCGTCAACCGCGACCGCATGTGGCACTACACCGAGGGCATCAAGAACTGGGACCCGATCTGGCCGGGCCACGGCATCCGGATCATCCCCGGCCCGTCGTCGCTGTGGCTGGACGCCGAGGGCAAGCGGCTGCCGGCCCCGCTCTTCCCCGGGCACGACACCCTCGCCACGCTCAAGCACATCACGGCGTCCGGGCACGACCACACCTGGTTCATCCTGACCCGGGCCATCGTGGAGAAGGAGTTCGCGCTCTCGGGCAGCGAGCAGAACCCCGACATCACCGGCAAGGACCTGAAGCTGGTGCTCCAGCGGGTCAAGAAGGGGGCGCCGGGTCCCGTGCAGGCGTTCCTCGACCGGGGCGAGGACTTCGTCGTACGGCGGAACCTGAAGGACCTGGTGGCGGGCATGAACGAGCTGACGCCGTCAACTCCCCTGTCGTACGAGCAGGTTGAGCGCGAGATCGTCGCCCGCGACCGGGAGGTCGACAACGGGTACTCCAAGGACCTCCAGCTCATGGCCATCAAGAACGCCCGCTCCTACTTCTTCGACCGCGTCACCCGCGTCGCCAAGCCGCACCGCCTCCTCGACCCGGCGCAGGGCCCGCTGATCGCCGTACGGCTGCACGTGCTGACCCGCAAGACGCTGGGCGGCCTGGAGACGAACCTCGACTCGCAGGTCATGCGGCCCGACGGCACCGTCTTCGAAGGGCTGTACGCGGCCGGGGAGGTCGCCGGGTTCGGCGGTGGCGGCGTCCACGGCTACAACGCGCTCGAAGGAACGTTCCTCGGCGGCTGCATCTTCTCCGGCCGGGCCGCCGGGCGCGCCCTCGCGCGGAGCCTCGCGTGACCGGGACGGCGCTCGTGACGGGCGCGTCGTCGGGCATCGGAGCGGCCGTCGCGGCGGCCCTGGTGCGGCGCGGGTACACGGTGTACGGCACGAGCCGGAACCCGGAGAAGGTCACCTCCCCCGTTCCCGGGGTGACTTACCTCGCCCTCGACCTCGCCGACGACGCCAGCATCGAGGCGTGCGCGGCCGCCGCGGGCGCCGTCGACGTCCTCGTCAACAACGCCGGCGAATCGCAGAGCGGGCCGTTCGAAGAGCTGCCGACGGACGCGGTGAAGCGGCTCTTCCAGCTGAACGTGTTCGGCGCGGTGCGGCTCAGCCAGCTGCTGCTTCCCGGGATGCGGGAGCGGCGGCGCGGGCGCGTCGTCATGGTCGGCTCGATGCTGGCCAGCTTCCCGCTCGCGTACCGGTCCTCGTACGTGGCGTCGAAGGCGGCGATCAAGGGGTTCGCCAGTGCGGCACGACGGGAGTACTCGCCGTACGGGGTCGCGATCACGACGGTCGAGCCGGGGTCCATCGCCACGGGGATCAGTGAGCGGCGCACCCAGTACGTGCGGGAGGACTCGCCGTTCCGTGCCGCGTACGACACGATGCTCGCCGCTCTCAACTCCAATGAGGCGAAGGGGATTTCGGCGGAGAAGGTCGCGGCGAAAGTCGTCTCCGTGGTGGAGGCGGGGCGGGTGCGGCCGTTCTATGCGGTGGGGAGTAACGCGCCGGTCGTCTTCGCGCTGCGGAGGGTGATGTCGCGGGGCGCGGCTGAACGGATGGTGGCTCGGCGGCATGGGCTGAGGTAGGGGGTCGGTCGTCGGGTGCGGGTTCGGAGGGGGCTGGTCGCGCAGTTCCCCGCGCCCCTGAGATGCGCACCTTCGGTGCGGCATCTCATCGGGCGCGTTCGCGTCGGGGAAATGCGCGACCAGCCACGACGCACCCGCAGCCGCGATACGACCGCACCCCTACGGCGAAGGCGGATCATCCGTCGAGGCCCGATCCCCATGCCCGGGCCACCAAGCCGCATGCCCGATCAGCGCGGTCAGCGCCGGCGTGAACACCATCGCCATCACGAACGCCGCGATCACGATCCCGAACGACAACGCGAACCCCATCTGGGACAGCGTCGAGTTCCCGGCCAGCATCAGCGTCGCGAACGTCCCGGCGAGAATCACCCCCGCCGAACCGATGGTCGGCCCGGAATGGCGGACCGCCGTGCCCGCCGCCTCGTGCGGGGTCCGCCCCGCCCGGGCCTCCTCGCGCAGCCGGGACACCATCAGGATGTTGTAGTCCGTGCCGAGCGCGACCACGAACAAGTACATGATCACCGGCAGCATGAACATCAGCCCGGGCTGGCTGCCGATCTGCGTGAACAGGAACGACGTCGCGCCGAGCGTCGCGCCGAAGCCGAGCGCCACCGACACCATCAGGTACCAGGGCGCCACCAGGCTGCGCAGCAGCAGGCCGAGGATGACCATGATGCAGAGCGCGGCGACGGGGAAGACCACCGAGTAGTCGCGGTCCACGGCCTTGTTGATGTCGACGTACACCGCGGTGATGCCGCCGACGACCGCCTGCGTACCGTCGGGCGCGTCCGCGTGGGCGGCCGGGCGCAACGCGTCGCGGACGGTGTTCATCGCCGCGTCGGAGGCCGGCGGGTCGTCGAGGACGACGCTGTACGCGGCGGCCGTGCCGTCCGCGCTGAGCGTGGCCGCGCCGACCGTGCCGACGCCGTCGACCTCGGTCAGGGACTTGCGGAACGCCGCGGTCTGCGCGACGCCGAGACGGTCGTCGGAGGTCAGGTACACGCTCGTCGGGTCCGTGGCACCGGCCGGGAACCCCTTCTCCAGGTCGGCGAGGGCCACCATGGACTCCTTGTCCTTGGGCAGCGCCGACGAGGCCAGGTCGAAGTTGGCCTGGTAGCCGAGGGCTCCGAGGGCCAGTACGCCCATGAAGAGCGCCGACACCAGCGCCCACACGGCGGGCCGGCGCGCGATCGCCGAGCCCAGCTTCGCGAAGCCCGTGCCCTGCGGCTCGCGCTGCCAGGACTTCGACGGCCAGAACACCTTCGTGCCGAGCAGCGAGACGACGGCCGGGACCAGGGTGAGGCCCGCGCACAGCGTCACGAACACGGCGATGGCGAGCGCCGGGCCCATCGACTTGAGCATGCCGAGCGTGGACAGGGCGAGCGCAGCGAACGCGACGATGACGGCGCCGGCCGCGGAGGTGATCGCCTCGCCGACCCGTTCCACGGCGTGCACCATGCCGCTCTTGGGGTCCTCCCCCGCCCGCAGCGCCTCCCGGTAGCGGAAGAGCAGGAACAGGATGTAGTCCGTGCCGACGCCGAACAGGACGACGGTGAGGAGTTCCTGGATCGACGAGTCCGCCTTCATGTCGAAGGCCTTGTTGGCGGAGGCGATCAGGCCGGTGGCCAGGGGGGAGATGAGGCCGATCAGGACGACGGGGAGCAGCGCGATGATCGGGCTGCGGAAGATGATCAGGAGCAGCACGACGATGATGACGATCGTGCCGACGCCGACCAGGATCCCGGCCCGCTCCGACGCGTCGGCCTCGTCGAGCGCGGTCGCCGCCGAGCCGGTGATGCCGGCCTTCAGGCCGGTGCCCTTGATCTCGTCCTGGAGGTCCGTGCGCAGCGTCTTCACGGCGTCCTGCTGCGAGGTGTCGGACGGGTCGGTGAGCTTGGGCATCGCGACCATGGACGTCTGCACGAGCCCGTTCGGCGACGGCTTGCCGGGCACGACAGCCTCGACCTCGGGGATGTCCTGGCCCGCCAGCTCCTTGGACACGCGGACCACTTCGGCCGAGTCGGCGGCCGTGAGGCGCTCACCGTCCGAGCGCTGGAAGACGATGACCGCGCCGATGTTCTGCTGCCGCGGGAACTTCGCCTCCTGGATGTCGGACGCCTCGATCGACTCGTAGCTGTCGGGCAGGAAGCTCGCCTCGTCCGAGCTGGACGTCAGCTTCGGCGCCATCGAGATCACGGCGGCCGCCACCACGACCCAGCCGAGAATCACCCACCAGGGCCTGCGGACCACGAACCGACCGAGCGCTGCGAACATCCCTGGACACCTCTCGTCACCGCCCCCCGGGTCACCCCGTCAGCCTCACCCGCACCCCACGGGCCCGCCACTCGGGGCGGCCCGACATGCGCGTTCCGTACCGTCGTCGGATGCTGGGAGCTGCCTGTTCGCCGACCGTGTAGCCGACCGTGTACGGGGGAGCGATGACACACGAACCGCCCGGCAGCCGTCCGTCCTGGGGGCGGCCGAGAACCGTCGTGGCCGTGCTGGCCGCGGTCTTCCTCGTGATCTCCGCCGTCTGCACGGTGACCATGGACGAGCCCATGCAGGACCTCCTGGGGACGGGCCTGCGCTCCACCGCCGCCCTGCTGTGCGGGGTCGTCGGCCTGTGTCTGCTCGCGGCCGCGGTGCTGTGGCCGACCCCCGCCCGCCCCCGCTCGCTGGCCCTGATGAGCGGCGTGATCAGCCTGGTCTGCCTGGCGGCCACGGTCCTGATCTGGGTGTGCGTCTCCGTCGACGACCAGCTGCACTCGATCCCCGGCACCGCCGTCTCCACCGCCGCGCAGGCCGACGAGGCGCTCGCACAGCAGGGGCTCGCGCGCGGCCGTACGGCGATCCCCACCGGCGTGATGATCGAGACGATGCAGTACACGAGCAGCAACAACGTGAAGCTGACCGGCTACGTCTGGCAGCGGCTGCCGAAGGACGACGCGAAGGGCCCGCAGATCGACCTGCCGAACGCCGTCGACGGCGGGATCGGCGAGGAGATCTACCGGGACCCGTCCCCGGGCGGCAAGGAAGTCGTCGGCTGGAAGCTGAACACCACGGTCCGCGAGTACTTCGACTACAGCAACTACCCGCTCGACCGGCAGGTGGTGTGGCTGACGATGTGGCCGCAGCACTCCGCCGTGAACACGCTCGTCCCGGACTTCTCCGCGTACCCGCCGTGGCAGACGCATGACTCGTACGGCGTCTACCACGACCTGGTCAGCGGCGACTGGCACCAGCAGTTCTCGACGTTCAGCATCGGCGCCGGCACCGCCAAGACCAACTACGGGCGTCCCGGGCTCTCCGTCGACAACAAGATCCCGCAGCTCTCGTACTCGATCGGCGTGACCCGCGCCTTCCTCAGCCCGCTGCTCAACCGCCTGGTGCCGCTCGCCGTGATCGCGATGCTGGTCTTCGCGTCGCTGTTCGTCGTCACGAAGGACTCCGACCGGCGCTCGCTGTCCGGGTTCAGCACGTGGGCGGTGATCGGGTTCTGCGGCTCGATGATGCTGGTGGTGTCGGTGCAGCACGGTTCGCTGCGGTCCGACACCGGCTCCGGCGGCGTCGTCTACGCCGAGTACTTCTACTTCATCCTCTACCTGGTCATCGGCTTGGTGGCGCTGAACGCGGTGGAGCACACCTCGGACAAACGCATCCGGCTCGTCGACTGGCGGAACAACACCGCGGCCCGGCTGCTGTACTGGCCGGTGACGTGTCTGCTCCTGTTCGCGGTGACGGCGGCGGTCTTCGTGGTCACGTCGACGACGACGTAGCGCCCCTCAGCCGCGCACCGTCCAGCTCACGCTGTTCGAGGCCGCCTTCCGTACAGCCGGGTCGCGCAGCGCCGCGCTGTGGTCGACGGCCGTGGCCGTCACCGTGTGCGTGCCCTTCCTGACCCCCAACGCCCGCGCGGTCAGGCCCGTTTCACCCTTCGCCTTCGCCACCTCCACGCCATCGACGGACCAGGTGACGGTGGTGGCGGAGAGGCCCTCGGCCAGCGGGGCGAGGTCGACGCGCAGCGCGTCGGTGGTGCTCAGCGTGCGGGCGGTGGAGGTGCGGGCGGTGAGCAGGTCGGCGTCGCGGTAGAAGCCGGCGATCATCGCCTCCTGGCCGGGCAGGTTGAACTTGTCGGTGTCCAGGGCCCGCATGATCGAGTTCGCGGTCGGCCGGTAGATCCCGTACTCGTAGTAGCCGCCGCCCTCGTACGTGCCGACGGTGCCGCCCGACGGGTCGCTCTCGCCGAGCCACCGGTACCACTTGGTCCTGCTGTTGAGCATCGCGTCGGCGGTCTGCTCGGTCGTGTTGGGCTCGGCGGGCTCGGGGCCGTCGTAGGTGCCGTAGCCCGCGTACTGGTACTCGTCCGCCAACAGGCCTATGGAGTGGCCGAGTTCATGGGCGCCTATCAGGTACGAGCGGTCGTTGTCGGACGACATGGTGGCGATGCCGGTGTGACCGGCCGTCGAGGTCAGTCCGCTGTAGCCGGCGCCGCCGTACTTGGTGGAGTTCGAGACGACGAAGACGATGTCGGAGTCCGGGGCCGCCTGCGCGTACGAGTCGACCTTCTTCTCGTCGACGCACAGGAGCCGCTCGATGCCGTCGCAGAAGAAGTAGCTGTTGACCGCGGTGTCCTTGACGACGTCCTGGGTGGGGTCGCCGGAGACACCGGAGTCGTTCGACACGGCGTCCACGAGCCAGAAGTTGAAGAGGCCCTTGTAGCTCTTGTACGGCTCTATCGCGAAGATCGCGTCCAGCTTGGACTGGGCGTCCTCCTGGAAATCGGCCTGCTGGGCGGCCGTGTAGCCGTCGCCGATGATCACGAGGTCGAGGCGGCCGTCGGAGGGCCCCGTCTTCTGGAGCGGGGTGACCTGGGCGGCGCCGGGGGCCTGGGCGGGGGCGCCCTTCTCGCGGGCGATGCGGTCGGGGACGGCGGTGGAGACCTTGGTGTGGCGGCCCTCGCCGTGGGCGTTCGGGAAGTACTCGACGGTGCGGGTGCCCTCGTCACCGGCCGCGTGCGTCACCGAGCCGGCCGCGCCGAGCGCCGCCACCGCGAGGGAGCCTGCGGCGAGCGCGGAGAACAGGGGGATGCGGACGCGCACGAGGACCTCGCAGTAAGTTGCCGGGCGACAGTGAGAGACAGCAAGGGCGGCAGTAAGTCAGCGGTTAAGCTGAATTAACTTCCCTTAACTGGTCGCACAACCTAGGGGGTTGGCGGGACCGAGGGCAAGAGGTGAGACTCACGGCATGCCGGAAGAACCAGCCCCGCACGACGACACGGAGCACGTGGGCCGCCGCGTCCTGCGGCTGCGCACCGAGCGCGGCCTCACCCAGCGCCAGGTCGCCGAACCCGCGTACACCCCCGCCTACATCTCCACCCTGGAGGCGGGCCGGGTCCGCCCCTCCGAGGCGGCACTGCGGCACATCGCGGAGCGCCTCGACGTCACGTACGAGGAACTGGCGACGGGCCGCTCCGCCCACCTGGCCACGGACCTGAGGCTGCGCCTGACCGAGGCGCAGCGCGCCCTCGCGACAGGGGCGGCGAGCGAAGCGGCCGTCTCCTACGGGGAGCTGAGCGCCGAAGCCGAACGGCTCGGGCTCGACGCGGAGCGGGCGGCGGCCGAACTGGGGCTCGGCGAATGCGCCCTGGAAATGGGTGAACTCCCCCTCGCCCGCGCACACTTCGACACCGCCGACGCACTGCTCACCGGGGCGGGGGCGCCGCTGCCGCAGCGGGCACCGGTGATCCGGGCGCGGGCCGTGGCCCACTACCTCTCCGGGTCACTGCGCTACGCCTGCTATCTCCTGGAGACCGCACTCGACGAGCTCAACACGTCCGGTCTCCACGACCCGGACGCGCTCGTGCTGCTCTAC
This sequence comes from Streptomyces sp. NPDC052225, assembly GCF_040679615.1. Lineage (NCBI taxonomy): Bacteria > Bacillati > Actinomycetota > Actinomycetes > Kitasatosporales > Streptomycetaceae > Streptomyces > Streptomyces sp. NPDC052225. The sequence continues at coordinate 69,178 of NZ_JBFAVD010000001.1, forward strand.
ACCGCGTCCATCGCCCCCTACATGGACATGGGCGCCCACGCGCGCGCCGCACAGGCCGCCGAACTGGCCCTCGCGCTCGCCCCGCGCGTCGGCGACCCCGCGCTGGTGGCGCAGATGCACCGTTCCGTGGCCCGCACCCTGCTCGCCGAGGGCAAGGTCGCCCAGGCCGACGCGTCCCTCGCCAAGGCGGCCGAGCTCTACCAACAGCTCCAGATCCGCACGGAGTTGGCGCACTGCCACTGGATGCGCGGATACGTCCACGGGCAGGCGGGACGGCTCCAGGACGCGGAGAGCGAGCTGAGGACGGCGCGGGACATGCTCTCCGCCAAGCGGGCCGCTCTCTACACGCAGCAGGTCGAGGTCGAACTGGCCGATGTGCTGAGGCGGTTGGGCCGCACCGGGGAGGCCGAGCGGATGCTCCGGTCCCTGCTCGGCGCGATCGGCCCCGAGCGCGGCGCCGTCCACGCGGCGGGCGCGCACCGCATGCTCGGCCTGATCGCCCAGGAGGCGGGCCACGGCGAACGCGCCGAGGAGCACTACGTCACCGCCCTCAGCCTGCTCGAACGCGCGGGCGCCGCAGGGGACCTGGCGGACCTGTGCCGCCTCCTCGGCGACCTGTACCGGCGCACGGGGCGGATCGAGGCGGCCCTCGACACCTACCGCACGGGCCTCGGACACCGCGCGGCCCCCGGCACGACGACCCTGGGCCCCGCACCCGCGCGCCCGCCCCTGTAGATAAATGCTCCTGCGGGTATTCCTGGACGGGCCCCGCGGGCGTACATTCCCCTCACCGCCGCCGCACACCTGAACGCGGATGAACCGTGTCGGTGCAGTTCATCCCGCGCACGCGGACCGCGGCGGCCGACGGCAGGCGAAGATCCAGCGGGAGCACCTGCGAGAACCTGCCGCCCAGGACGGACCCGGCCGCTCCCCTCAGCACCACAGGGCCGGGTTCCGTCGGGGCGTCCGCTCAGCGGTTGCCCTGCCGGCGGGACTGCGCCTTCTGCTGCATGCCGCGTGACTTCGCGGACACCGAGTCGAGGTTCCGCCTGGCCTGCTGCGCCCGCTGCTCGGCCGCGTCGTTCCTGGCCTTCTGCGACTGTTCCCTGGGGTTCCTGCTCTGCTTGGCCATGGCACCTCTCCTGGCTCGGCCGGCCCCGAGACGGACCTCTCCACTGTGCCCTCGCGGGCAGGGATCGGCATCCGGGGGCGTGCCCGGCCGGGCCGCGGCGTGGCGCACTATGGGGCCATGACGAGTCAGAGCAATGGGTCCATGCCCGACTGGGAGAAGCGGTTCCGTGCGCCGCGCGTCTCACTGCCCGACTGGGCGGAGGACGCCCCCCATCGCAGCCTGTTCGTGTCCAACGCCACCGGTACGTACGAGATCTACGCGTGGGACCGCAGCACCGGCGAGCAGCGGCAGGCGACGGACCGGGCGAACGGGACGACGGACGGCGTGCTGTCCCCCGACGGCGACTGGATCTGGTGGTTCAGCGACACGGACGGCGACGAGTTCGGGGTGTGGCTGCGGCAGCCGTTCGCAGGGTGGGAGGGCGGGAACAGCGCAGCCGGCCCGGACGTCGAGGCCGTGCCGGGGCTCGCGCCCTCCTACCCGGCCGGGCTCGCCCTCGGCCGCGACGGGCACACCGCCGTCGTCGGGCGCTCCACGGACGAGGACGGGACGACGATCCACGTCGTGCGGCCCGGCTCCGACGGCCCCGTCGAGATCTACCGGCACCGCGAGTCCGCCGGCGTCGGCGACCTCAGCCACGACGGCACCCTGATCGCGATCGAGCACACCGAGCACGGCGACGCCATGCACTCGGCGCTGCGCGTGGTCCGCCTCGACGGATCGACCGTCGCCGAGCTGGACGACACCGAGGGCGGCGAGAAGGAGCTCGGCCTCGAAGTGCTCGGGTTCGCGCCCGTCGCGGGCGACACCCGGCTGCTCGTCGGGCATCAGCGGCGCGGGCGCTGGGAGCCGATGGTGTGGGACGTCGCCTCCGGCGAGCAGACCGACCTCGCCCTCGACCTGCCGGGCGACGTGTCCGCCGAGTGGTACCCGGACGGCTCCGCGCTGCTCGTCGCCCACGAGTTCGAGGCCCGCGGCGACCTGTGGCGGTACGAGTTCGCGACCGGCGCCCTCACCAAGGTCGACACCCCGGTCGGCACCGTCTCCGGCGCCTCGGCCCGCCCCGACGGCAGCGTCGAGTACCTGTGGTCGTCGGCCGAGCAGCCGCCGGTCGTGCGCTCGACCACCGGCGGGATCGTCCTCGATCCGCCGGGGATGAAGGCGCCCGCCTCCGTGCCGGTCCAGGACGCGTGGGTGGAGGGTCCCGGCGGCCGCGTCCACGCCCTCGTACAGCGTCCTGCCGGGACGACCGGGCCGCTGCCCACCGTCTTCGAGATCCACGGCGGGCCCACCTGGCACGACTCGGACGCGTTCGCGGCGGGCCCGGCGGCCTGGCTCGACCACGGGTACGCGGTGGTCCGGGTCAACTACCGCGGCTCCACCGGCTACGGGCGTGAGTGGACGGACGCGCTCAAGCACCGGGTCGGCCTGATCGAGCTGGAGGACATCGCGGCGGTGCGCGAGTGGGCGGTCACGTCCGGGCTCGCCGACCCCGAGCGGCTCGTCCTCGCGGGCGGCTCCTGGGGCGGATACCTGACCCTGCTGGGCCTCGGCACCCAGCCCGGCGCGTGGGCCGTGGGCCTCGCGGCGGTCCCGGTCGCGGACTACGTGGCGGCGTACGAGGACGAGATGGAGGCCCTCAAGGCGCTGGACCGCACCTTGTTCGGCGGCTCCCCCGAGGAGGTCCCCGACCGCTTCCACGCCTCGTCCCCGCTCACGTACGTCGACGACGTGAAGGCGCCGGTGCACATCTCGGCGGGGCTGAACGACCCGCGCTGCCCGATCCGCCAGATCGACAACTACGTGGACCGGCTCGCCGCCCGCGACGCCGTGCACGAGGTGTACCGGTACGACGCCGGGCACGGTTCGCTCGTCGTCGAGGAGCGCATCAAGCAGGTCGCCCTGGAGCTGGACTTCGTCAAGCGCCACCTGCCGAGCTGACCGCGCGCAGACGGGGGCCGCGAGCGGGGCCTTCACATCGGACCCGTACCTTTGAAGGCGTGTACCGGTTCCTGCTGACCCCCCGCTGGTGGGGGATCAACATCTTCGTCCTGCTGGCGATCCCCGTCTGCGTCTTCATGGGCTCGTGGCAGCTCAGCCGTTTCGAGGACCGGGTGCAGGACCACCGGTCCGCGAGCGAGCGCAGCACGGCCAACGAGAAGGCGGCCCCCGAGCCGCTCGCCTCGCTGCTGCCGGTGAGCACGGAGACCGCGGGCAAGCGCACCACGGCGACCGGCCGCTACGACAAGCAGCTCCTGATCCCCGACCGCGACCTCGACGACCGGACCGGCTTCTACGTCGTGACGCTCCTGAAGGTCGACGGCACCGGCAAGGCGCTGCCCGTCGTCCGCGGCTGGCTGCCCGGCTCCGCGTCCGCGTCGAAGGTGCCCGCACCGCCGAGGGGCGAGGTCACCGTGGTCGGCGCCCTCCAGGCCTCGGAGTCGGCGGGCTCGAACGGCGTGCGGGCGGCCGGCGGCCTGCCCGCCGGACAGGTCAGCATGATCAACGCGGCGTCGCTGGTGAACGTCGTCCCGTACGACGTCTACGACGCCTGGGTCACCCTCGACAAGGCCGACGGGCCGATGACGGCGGTCCCGGCCACGACCCCGCAGGGCAGCGGCCTGGACCTGAAGGCCTTCCAGAACCTCGGCTACACCGGCGAGTGGTTCGTCTTCGCGGGCTTCGTCGTGTTCATGTGGTTCCGCCTCGTGCGCCGCGAGGCGGAAGCCCTGCGCGACGCCGAACTGGGTCTCACGGAAGAAGCCGCCTGAGGCTTCGTACGAGCTACGACGCGGGCAGGACGCCCGTGTGGTAGACCGTCCCGGCGCACGCGTCCGGGATCTTCGCGGAGACGACGGGCGCGCCCGGCTCCGCCGTGTGCGAGACCACGACGCTGCCGTCGGCGGTGTCCTCGGTGCCGAGCTGCGTCGACAGACCGGAGTCCGTGCTGTCCGAGGTGGAGGGGGCCGTCTCTCCGGTCGGCGTGGGAGTCGGCGTCGGCGTCGGCGTGGCCTCGCCGCCGGAGGAGCCCCCGGTGCTCCCGCCGCCCGAACTGCCGCCCGTCGCGGGGCACTGCCCGGACGGCACGAACGCGAACCGCACCTCGTACGCCATGCCGGGCTCCAGGATGACCTGGCTCGGCTCGGTCGACGGGTCGGGCAGGCCGCTCGCCTGGTCGCCCGACGTGTGGTCCACGACGGTGACCCTGGCCGGGTCGGCGGCGCCCTGCGCGATGGTGGAGACACTGCCGGGGCTGTCGACCGTGCAGTTGGCGTCCGAGACGTTCGTGACGCGGAACGTGCCGTAGACCGTGCCCGAGCTGTCCGGCGACGAGACGGTCGGGACCGGCTGGCCCAGCTCGTCCGCGGCGCAGACCGGGGAGCTGGCGGCGGCCGTGGACGCCGGGTCGCTGCCGGCGGTGGCGCCGCCGGATGCCTTCCCCTTGTCGCCCTTCTTGCCGTCCTTGCCCTTGCCCTTCGACGCCGACGGCGAGCCCGAACCGTCCTGGCCGCCGCCCGAGGCCTTGTCGACGCCTGCGGTGCCATGGGAGTCCGAACTGTTCCCGGCCATCGACGGGTTGGCGCCCGAGGAACCCGAGTTCGCCACGTGCACCACCGCGGGCACCGCCATCGCGACGAACACCCCCGCGGCGACGGCTCCCACGAGGGCCTGCCGCTTACGGGCCCTGCGCGCCGGAACCGCGCGGCGCAGGTGCTCCAGCACCTCGTCCCGCGGCTCGATCTCCTGCACCGCCTGACGCATCATGCGCCGCAGTGCCAGCTCGTCGACGCCGAGGCCGGTGGCCCCGAGGGTGTCGGGTCCGCTCGCGTCGTCGGCCGCCGCATCGGCCGGACGGCGGGGTCCGTCGTTCACAGTTGCGTTCCCAGCGTGCTCGTCCTGCAAGTCCTGCTCGTACTTCCTGAACCGCTTGTCCGGATCGCGGTGGCGGGAGCTCATACCGGCTCCTCCATGGCGACCCGCAGAGCCGCGATGCCGCGTGAACCGTACGCCTTCACCGAGCCCAGGGATATCCCGAGGGCGTCGGCTACCTGCGCCTCGGTCATGTCCGCGAAGTAGCGCAGCACGAGCACCTCGCGCTGGCGCCGCTGAAGGCCCTTGAGCGCCTTCTTCAGCGCGTCCCGCTCCAGGAGGTCGTACGCACCCTCCTCGGCGCTCGCCATGTCGGGCATCGGCTTGGTGAGGAGCTTCAGCCCGAGGATGCGGCGGCGCAGGGTGGAACGGGAGAGGTTGACGACGGTCTGGCGCAGATACGCCAGCGTCTTCTCCGGCTCCCTGACCCGCTTGCGTGCCGAGTGGACGCGGATGAACGCTTCCTGCACGACGTCCTCGCACGAGGCGGTGTCGTCGAGCAGGAGCGCCGCGAGCCCCAGCAGCGAGCGGTAGTGGGTGCGATAGGTCTCGGTGAGATGGTCGACGGTGGTGCCTGCTGCCTCCATCGCCTCGTCAGCGCCCTGCGCCTGCGCCGGAACACGCGTGGGTCGCGTCACTGGCATGGGGGCGATCACCGGCATGCCGCCGGCCGCGCCCCCGCGGGGCCGACGAGTCCCGAGGGGAGCGAGGGGCGGACGAAGGGCCGCGCCCCTCGCCTGCACCGCTGTGAAGTCCAGTACCTCTGCCACGCTTGTTGGACACGCTTCCCCCCGTCAGGGTTGTACGCGTCCGGCGCCCCATTTGCGACAGACTTCGTCATCCCCACCGATGACGATGTGTCAGTTGCCGACATGCGTACCTGCTCTTCCCCTATGCCCCAATTGCCCTTTGCGGCCGATGCCCCGAAGACGGTGCCCCTGAAGGCGTGCGCCGGCCTTTTGAGCTACCGCAAAGACGCTCCCCGCCCTGCATGCGGTTGCAGGACGGGGAGGGAAATTCCTGGGAATCTTCCAACGTTCAAAGACCCGGGTTCAAGTGGTATATACCAACGTCACATGAGACGTCACCCACACAGAACTTACACAGATCCTACGTTCGGATCCGGATATGTGAAGGGGGTGACCGCTAAGCGGACCCGGCCACGACCAACTCGGCGATCTGCGCCGTGTTCAAAGCGGCACCTTTACGGAGATTGTCCCCGCACACGAAGAGTTCGAGCCCCGTCGGATCGTCGAGCGAGCGCCGCACGCGCCCCACCCACGTCGGATCCGTACCCACCACGTCGGCCGGCGTCGGGAACTCACCGGCGGCCGGATTGTCGAAGAGCACGACACCGGGCGCGGTCGCGAGGATCTCCCGCGCCCTGCCCACGGTGACCTCGCTCTGGAAGCGGGCGTGGACGGTCAGGGAGTGCGTGGTGACCACCGGGACGCGCACACACGTGACGGCGACCGGCAGCTCGGGCAGCCCGAGGATCTTGCGGGACTCGTCCCGCACCTTCATCTCCTCCGACGACCAGCCGTCCTCGGCCAGCGAACCGGCCCACGGCACGACGTTCAGCGCGACCGGCTCCGGGAACGGACCGGTCTGCTCGCCGACGACCCGGCGCACATCGCCCGGGCTGACCCCCAGCTCCGTACCGGCGACGAGGGAGAGCTGCGCCCGCAGCGTCTCGACCCCGGCGCGGCCCGCGCCGCTCACGGCCTGATAGCTGGAGACCACCAGCTCGCGCAGCCCGAACTCGGCGTGCAGCGCGCCGACGGCCACGATCATCGACAGGGTCGTGCAGTTGGGGTTCGCGATGATGCCGCGCGGACGCAGGCGCGCGGTGTGCGGATTGACCTCGGGGACGACGAGCGGCACGTCCGGGTCCATCCGGAAGGCGGCCGAGTTGTCCACGACCACCACGCCCTTGGACGCGGCGATCGGCGCCCACTGGGCGGCGACGTCCTCGGGCACGTCGAACATCGCGACGTCGACCCCGTCGAAGACCGACTCCTCCAGGGCGACGACCTCGACCTCCTCGCCGCGCACGGTGAGCTTGCGCCCGGCCGAGCGCGCCGAGGCGACCAGGCGGATCTCGCCCCAGATGTCCGCGTGCTGCGACAGGATCTGGAGCAGAACGGCACCGACACTCCCGGTCGCTCCCACGACCGCGAGCGTCGGACGCCGCGCTGTAGCGATGGCCATCAGCGGCCGGTGCCTCCGTAGACCACGGCCTCGTCGGAGTCCGAGTCGAGCCCGAAGGCGGAGTGCACGGCGCGCACCGCCTCGTTCACGTCGTCGGCCCGCGTGACCACGGAGATGCGGATCTCGGACGTCGAGATCAGCTCGATGTTGACGCCCGCGTCGGTGAGCGCCTCGAAGAACCCGGCCGTGACACCCGGGTTCGTCTTCATACCGGCGCCCACGAGCGAGATCTTGGCGATCTGGTCGTCGTAGCGCAGCGAGTCGAAGCCGACGTTGGCCTTCTGCTTCTCCAGGGCGTCGATGGCCTTGCGGCCCTCGCTCTTGGGAAGCGTGAAGGAGATGTCGGTCAGACCGGTGGAGGCGGCCGAGACGTTCTGGACGATCATGTCCAGGTTGATCTCGGCGTCCGCGACGGCCCGGAAGATCTTCGCGGCCTCGCCCGGCTTGTCCGGAACGCCGACGACGGTGACCTTCGCCTCGGAGGTGTCGTGCGCGACACCGGAGATGATCGCCTGCTCCACGGACTCTGCCCCTTGCTTCTTCACGAGCGGTTCGTTGCTGACCCAGGTCCCCTGCAGCCCGCTGAACGAGGACCGCACGTGGATCGGGATGTTGTAGCGGCGGGCGTACTCCACGCAGCGGTGGAGCAGCACCTTCGAGCCGGAGCTCGCGAGCTCCAGCATGTCCTCGAAGGAGATCCAGTCGATCTTCCGCGCCTTCTTCACGACGCGCGGGTCGGCGGTGAACACACCGTCGACGTCCGTGTAGATCTCGCAGACCTCGGCGTCGAGCGCGGCGGCAAGAGCGACGGCGGTCGTGTCCGACCCGCCACGGCCGAGCGTGGTGATGTCCTTCTTGTCCTGCGAGACGCCCTGGAAGCCGGCGACGATCGCGATGTTGCCCTTGTCGAGGGACTCGCGGATCCGGCCCGGCGTGACGTCGATGATCCGGGCTTTGTTGTGGACGGAGTCGGTGATGACGCCTGCCTGGCTGCCCGTGAACGACTGGGCCTCGTGGCCCAGGTTTTTGATCGCCATGGCCAGCAGGGCCATGGAGATCCGCTCTCCGGCGGTCAGCAGCATGTCGAACTCTCGTCCGGCAGGGATCGGGGATACCTGCTCGGCGAGATCGATCAACTCATCCGTCGTGTCACCCATCGCGGACACCACGACAACCACCTGGTTGCCGTTCTTCTTGGCGTCGACGATCCGCTTGGCGACCCGCTTGATGCCCTCGGCATCTGCAACGGAGGAGCCTCCGTACTTCTGCACGACAAGGCCCACGTGCGCTCCTCGCTCAGTCCGTCTGTCACCGCATGTACGTATGCGTACTGCGGTCGGCTCAGTTTAACGAGCGGCCGAAATCCGCCCCGGCCATATCGCATCGTGAGATGTCCCGCTCACGACGTGATCACCGGGTTTCCTGGGTACGGGGCCGGCCGCTCCGAACGAGCACATGCCCAGCTCCTCCGAGGACAACCGGAAAGGTGGCCCGGGTCACACTGGCCCGCGCGGCGGAGCCGCAGGACGACACAGCCCCGCGCCCCCTACGGGGCGCGTCTCACTTGACGGGGCGGAGACCGAGCGGCCCGGCGATCTCCTCCGCCATGACCCTCCCCGCCTCCTCCTCCAGGGTGGCCTCGGCCGTCGAGAGGTCCTCGTCGGTGTCGAGGCCGTCGAGGTCGTCGAGCGGCTGGTTGAGCCGGACATGCGCGACCAGGGACTGGAGGGCGCGCAGCGTCGCCGAGGCCGTCGAACCCCAGTTGGAGAAGTACGAGAACTGCCACCACCACAGCGCCTCGGTGACCCGGCCCGCACGGTAGTGGGCCATGCCGTGGCGCAGATCGGCGACGACGTCGGCCAGGTCGTCCGAGATCCGGGCGGCGACCGGCGCCTTGCGCGGCTCGTACGGGTCGAAGACCTCCGAGTACACGTCGACCGGGTCGAGCAGCCGCGCGAGACCCTCGCGCAGCACGTCGACATCCGCCTCGGGGCCCAGGTCCGGCTCGTAGCGCTCGTCCGGGACGATGTCCTCGTGCGCGCCGAGCCTGCCGCCCGCGAGCAGCAGCTGAGAGACCTCGAGCAGCAGGAACGGCACCGCCGAGTCCGGCTCGTCGCCCTTGGCGATCTCCGTGACCGCGACGATGAACGACTCGACCTGGTCGGAGATCTGGACCGCGAAATCGTCCGGATCCTGGGCGGTGGCGTGCAGCGTGGCGTCAGACATCGAGCAGTCTTCTCCCCTCGAAGGCGCGGCCGAGAGTCACCTCGTCCGCGTACTCCAGGTCGCCCCCGACGGGGAGGCCGCTGGCCAGGCGGGTGACCTTGAGGCCCATGGGCTTGATCATGCGGGCGAGGTACGTGGCCGTGGCCTCGCCTTCCAGGTTCGGGTCGGTGGCCAGGATCAGCTCCGTGACCGTCCCGTCGGCCAACCGCGCGAGAAGTTCCCGTATACGCAGGTCGTCGGGACCGACACCCTCGATCGGACTGATGGCGCCGCCGAGCACGTGGTACTTGCCGCGGAACTCACGGGTCCGCTCGATCGCCACGACGTCCTTGGGCTCCTCGACCACGCAGATGACGCTCAGGTCGCGGCGCGGGTCGCGGCAGATGTTGCACAGCTCTTCCTGCGCGACATTGCCGCACGTGGCGCAGAAGCGGACCTTCGCCTTGACCTCCATCAGAGCCTGCGCGAGACGCCGTACGTCCGTGGGCTCCGCCTGGAGGATGTGGAAGGCGATCCGCTGCGCGCTCTTGGGACCGACGCCGGGCAGCCTGCCCAACTCGTCGATGAGGTCCTGGACCACGCCTTCGTACACGGCTCCTACGCCTTCCAGTCGTCTTGGTACGTACGGTAGTTGGCGCCGGGGCTAGAAGGGGAGGCCCGGGATGCCGCTGCCGCCGCCGAGGCCCTGCGCGAGCGGGCCGAGCTTCTGCTGCTGAAGTGTCTGCGCGTTCTCGTTGGCCGCCGCCACCGCCGCGACCACCAGGTCGGCGAGGGTCTCGGTGTCCTCCGGGTCGACCGCCTTCGGGTCGATGACGAGGCCGCGAAGCTCACCCGATCCCGTCACCGTCGCCTTGACGAGGCCGCCGCCGGCCTGACCCTCGACCTCGGTCCGCGCCAGCTCCTCCTGGGCCTGCGCGAGGTCCTGCTGCATCTTCTGGGCCTGCTGGAGCAGCTGCTGCATGTTGGGCTGGCCACCACCGGGGATCACGATCAGCTCCTTTTCTACGGGGGTCCTGCGGGGGCCGTAGCCCCGCAAACGAGCCTACGTGGTCCAGGTGACGCCCGCCCCGGCACCTCACACTGCACTCTTTCGAGTGAGATACGGGGAAACGGCCCGCTTTCCTATACCTGATGAAGGCCTACTTCTGGGCGGAAAACCCGCGAAAACGGGGCCTTGGCCACCCATTGGGCGGTAGGAAGATGCTGCACATTCAGCCCCAGCCGTACCAGTCGAGGGAGTGCCGGGTGAGTCAGCCGGATATGCAGCCCGAAGGACCGCCCCAGGAGGGGGCAGGCCCGGGTGAGAACGGCGACCGGGGCACGCGTGACCTCATCGGACGGTCGTTCCCGCTCGGCGACTGGGGCGAGCCCGCGCAGCGGCTCGACGAGCTGTACCGCTGGGTCGAGCAGGGTGCACTGCGCACGGCCTCCTGGTATCTCGCCGACCGGGTGTGGAAGCGGCGGGGGGCGCGGGCGCTGCGCGGGGGCTCCGCGCTGGGGGCGGTGTGCGGGGGTGTGCTGCCGTTGCTCGATCTGACGGGGGCGGTGAGCGGGGTCGCTCCCTGGGGGTATGTGGCGCTGTTGCTCGCCGTGGCCTGCGTCGCGTGCGACCGGTACTTCGGGCTGACGTCCGGCTGGATAAGGGACGTCGCCACCGCGCAGGCCGTGCAGCGGCGGCTTCAGGTGCTCCAGTTCGACTGGGCGTCGGAGAGTGTGCGGGAGGTGCTCGGGCCGACCGACGGGACGGCGAGTGAGGCGGCCGAGCGGTGTCTCGGGGTGCTGCGGCGCTTCACGGAGGACGTGACGGAGCTGGTGCGCTCGGAGACGGCGGACTGGATGGTCGAATTCCGCTCGGGTCCTGCGCCGCTGGTGATGCAGTCCACGGTGCCGGGTGTCCCCCGCCCCGCGGAACCCTCCCAAGGCCGCTTCCCCCTCCCCCCGGGCGCCCGCCCGAACATGCCCCGCCAACGCCCTCCGGAGCCGAGGTAACCCGACGGGCCCGCCGGAAAAGCCCCCAGCGCGAAGCCCTCGCCGGGGCTGCACCCCCGGCCCCCTGAAACCCTCACCCGGCACCGGGGGCCGCCTTGCCCACCCTGCCGCCCCAGGCGGCAGATTGCCCAAGGCGACGGGCGGAACGCCCCGCCAGGGAAACGGGGCCGAGCGGGAGCGCCCCGCCAGGGACGCGGGGCCGAGCGGGAGCGCCCCGTCAGGGGCGCGGGGAACTGCGCGACCAGCCACGACGAAGCCGCGCACGAACACGCGACACCCGCCAACAACGGCGCGACGCCCCGCCAGGGAAGCAGGGCCGAACGGGAGCGCCCCGCCAGGGGCGCGGGGAACTGCGCGACCAGCCACGACGAAGCCGCGCACGAACACGCGACACCCGCCAACAACGGCGCGACGCCCCACCAGGGAAGCAGGCCCGAACGACAACCCCCCCCAGGGGCGCGGGGAACTGCGCGACCAGCCACGACGAAGCCGCAGACGAACACGCGACAGCGACCGGCAACGGCGCGACGGCAGGGGGCACGGGCAGCCAGCCCCCGTCAAAGCACCGGCCCGCCGCTAGGGTGGCCCGACGACATTGCCCAGCCGAACCGGGGGACCCGACCCGTGCCGCCCGTTCCCGACGGCCCCGCCGTCACCCGCAACACCCTGCGCCGGCAGATCGCGGACGCGCTGCGCGACGAGATCCTCGGGGGCCGCCTCGACCCCGGCCAGGAGTTCACGGTCAAGGAGATCGCCGAGGGGTACGGGGTGTCGGCCACCCCGGTCCGCGAGGCCCTGGTCGACCTCACCGCGCAGGGCCTGCTCGACTCCGCCCAGCACCGCGGCTTCCGCGTCCACGAGTACTCCCTCGCCGACTACCGCGCCATGATCGAGGCCCGCAGCCTCGTCGCCGACGGCATCTTCCGCGGCCTCACCGAGAACCCCCCGCAGGATCCGCGCACCCCCGACGCGCTGGCCGGCGTACGGCGCCGCGGCGAGGAGGCGGCCCGCGCCGCCGGCGCCGGTGACCTGAACGTCCTCATCGGCTACGACCTGCGGTTCTGGCGCGAACTGTCCGCCCTGTTCGGCAACACGTATCTCTCCGACTTCTTCCACCGGCTGCGCGTCCAGTCCTGGATGTGCGCCGTCCCCGTACTGCGTCGCGCGGGCGATCTGCGGGGCCGCCTGTGGTCCGGGCACTGCGATCTGGTGGACGCCCTGGCCCGCAGGGACGCGGCCGGCGCGCACGCGATCATCGCCGCGTACAACGCGGACTCGCTCGCCCTCATCGAGCGCCTCACGGACCGCCCGACGGACCGGTAGCGGGAGCGGCTGAGCGGGTACCTGCAAGGCAGGGCTGTGCCGGGGCGCCGCGCACTACCCTGACGTACGCCGCGAAAGCCCGCGCAACCGACCGGACTCTAAGGAGCCCCCTTGGCCTGTGACCTGTGGCTCGTCCCTCTCGTCGACGTGCTGTGCCACAGCCCCGACAACCCCTTCGCCGAAGAACTCGCCCTCTACGACAAGGCGTTGCACGAGGCAGGACTGCCGCCGGTGCCGGTCTACGCGTATATGCCGGGTCTGTCCGGTGACGTGGCGCCGGTCGCGGGGTTCGACTACGACGCGCTGCACTTCCTGCGCCGGGCGTATCTGCTCCAGTTGTGCGGCCTCGCGGTGACGCCGGTCGACGAACTGGGCGGTGACTACGAGCAGTTGCTGGAGATGTTCGAGTCGACGGCGCAGAGTTCGCATCTGGTGTGGCACTACGACCATGCGGGCGCGTACGTGCCGGTGGACTTCACCGAGCCGCTGTCCAACGACGAACTGCTCGCCGGGGGCGGGCCGTTGGGGTCGTCGCACGCGTTGCTGCGCGAGCTGGAGTATGTGGCGCCGTCGATCGGCATAGACGCGGCGAACCCTCCGCTGCCGCCGCCCGCTCCCCCGGCGCCGACGTCCCTGGAGGAACCGGCGGCGCCGGTGCCGCTGGACGACAGCCCGTTCGCGAGGGAGCGGCATGTGTGGCTCGGGCTGCACCAGGCGGCGACCCGGAGCCTGGCCCAGGGCTCAATGATCATCTTCAGCTGAAACGGACCGGGGCGAGCGGCCTGTCGGACGCCCGCCCCGGGCTGCGCCTGCCGACCGGCACCGTGCGCACGGGCCTGCCGGAGCGCTTACCCGGCTGGGGCGCCGCCGGGCACGGCGAGAAGCCCAACGGCCCGCGCACGCCGCCCGACGGCAAGAACGGCACGAGCCCGACGGCCCCCGCCGCACCCCGGAACCCGCTAAGCCACGACGTGCTCGTCCGCCACCGCAAGCGCCGCGTCCAGCGCCGCGAGGCCCTCCTTGGCCTCCGACTCCGTGATGTTCAGCGGCGGCACCACGTGGGTGCGGTTCATGTTGATGAAGGGCCACAGGCCGTTCGCCTTGGCGGCGGCGCCGAACGCGGCCATCGGGGCGTTCGCCTCACCGGCCGCGTTGTACGGCACGAGCGGCTCGCGCGTCTCCTTGTCCCGTACGAGGTCCAGGGCCCAGAACATGCCCACGCCGCGCACCTCGCCGACCGAAGGGTGCCGCTCGGCGAGCTCGCGCAGGGCCGGCTCGATGATCTCGGCGCCCGTCTTCGCGGCCTGCTCGACGATGCCTTCCTCCTCCATCACGTTGATGGTGGCGACGGCGGCGGCGCAGGCCAGCGGGTGGCCGGAGTAGGTGAGACCGCCGGGGTAGGCCCGCTTGGCGAACGTCTCGGCGATCGCCGCCGAGATCGCGACGCCGCCCAGCGGGACGTAGCCCGAGTTGACGCCCTTCGCGAAGGTCATCAGGTCCGGCGTGACGTCGTACAGATCGGCGGCGAACCACTTGCCGGTGCGGCCGAAGCCCGCCATGACCTCGTCGAGGACGAAGACGATGCCGTACTTGTCGCAGAGCTCGCGGACGCCCGCGAGGTAGCCCTTCGGCGGGAGCATGATGCCGGCCGTGCCGGGGACCGTCTCCAGGATGATCGCGGCGATCGTCGCCGGACCCTCGAACTGGATCGTCGTCTCCAGATGCTCAAGCGCGCGGGCGCACTCCTGCTCCTCCGTCTCGGCGTAGAAGCGCGAGCGGTAGAGGTACGGCGCCCAGAAGCGGACGACGCCGGCCGACGCGCTGTCGTTGGCCCAGCGGCGCGGGTCGCCGGTCACGTTGATCGCCTGCTGGGTGCCGCCGTGGTACGAGCGGTACGCGGAGAGCACCTTCGGGCGGCCCGTGTGCAGCCGGGCCATGCGCAGGGCGTGCTCGACGGCATCGGCGCCGCCGTTGGTGAAGAAGATCTTGTCGAGGTCGCCGGGGGTGCGCTCGGCGATGAGGCGTGCGGCCTCGGAGCGCGCCTCGACGGCGAAGGCGGGCGCGAACGTCGTCATCGTCGCGGCCTGCTCCTGGATCGCGGCGACGACCTTCGGGTGCTGGTACCCGATGTTCGTGTAGACGAGCCCGGAGGTGAAGTCGAGGTAGCGGTTGCCGTCGTAGTCCCAGAAGTACGAGCCTTCGGCACCGGCGACGGCCAGCGGGTCGATGAGCTCCTGTGCGGACCAGGAGTGGAACACGTGCGCACGGTCCGCGGCCTTCACGGCGGCGCCGACCTGGGGATTCGGCTGAGGGGTCATGGGGCCGAGGGTAAATGCGTCCCGCGCCCCGCGGCCATCGGCGTCCTGTCTGTGGGATGCCGCCGAACACGACAGTCTGTCGCGCCTAGGGCCTGTCAGGGGGTCCCCCCGGCCGAAGGCTGGGGGAGGGTGAGGTCGCATCACAGGAGGCCCGCGCACTTCATCGCTGGTGAGCGGGGTCCGGCGCGTCGAGATGCAAGGCGGAGGAGGGCGACAACGCGGAGCGTTGGCAACCGACGACAACGCCGCAGGTCGGCGTGGTGGACCCCGCGCCCGCGACAAGATCCGCCGGACAGGCCCTAGGCGCCGGGGAACGCCTCCCGTACCGCCGCCGCCCGCCGGTGCGCCCCCAGCTCCGGCCGGAGCGCCGCGAGGCCCGCGCAGTACTGGGTGACGTCGGACACCCGCACCCCGAACCGGTCGAGGACGCGGTCCGCCTCCGTCAGCGCCCCCCGCGTCTTCGTCTCCACCAGGACGAGGCCCCCGTCGGCCCGTACCGTCCGCCCGTCGGAGACGTCCCGCACCACGAGCCCCGCGTCGCACGTCACCCGCTGCCCGTCGGCGACGAACGTGGCGCGCTGGTAGTGCGTCACCAGCGAGGGCCGCAGCCCGTCCGGCGGGGCCACCCCGTACGCCCTGCTCAGGACGCCGGCGAGGAAGCCGCGCCCGGCCGCGTCGAGGACCTGGTCGTCGCCGGTGAGGCGGCGCCGGTGCTTGACCGTCTCGCCCCGCCCGTTCCCCACCTCGATCTCGAGCTGCCGTTGCCCGGTGTCCCGGTAGAGCCGCTCGCGGATCCGGTGGCGCGGCCGCAGGCCCTGCCGGTGGTCGTGGTAGGAGCGCAGGTCGGCGGTGTCGTAGTACGTCGACCGGTAGCCGAACCAGCGCCGCCCGTTCACCGAGAGCGCCCGGAACGGGCCGCCCGGCCGCCGCGGGTCCGTCAGCAGCGCCGCGAGGTCCGCGAACACCTCGACCGGCACCAGGTAGCCGCGGTCGCGGCGTGCCAACAGCTCGGCCCTGGTGTTGAGTTCGTCGAGCGAGAGCGGCCGGGCGGCGAGCGCGGCGCGCCCGATGGCACGTACGGCGGGGATCACACGGTCTCCTGGCGGTCGGCGTCGTCCTCATCTGTGCGGTACGAGGAGGACGTACGGGCGCCACTGATCGTTCCCCGGATTCCGTCCGTCGGAAATTAACTTCCGGAATTCGCCGGTGAGTTGGCCGGGAACGCTGCCCGTTGCATGACGGGGCGTCCGTTACGGAACCGTAGAAGCCACATCCGCCCTCTCTGTCGTATGTCCGCACTATTCTCGGGTAGTTGCTCACACACGGGGGAGGGTGGCGCGGCATGGACGGACTGGAGGCGCTGGGGCCGGGAGACCCGCAGCGGATCGGCGCGTACCGGCTGCTCGGGCGGCTCGGCGCGGGCGGCATGGGGCAGGTGTACCTGGCGCGTTCGGAGCGCGGGCGCACCGTCGCGGTGAAACTGGTGCGCCAGGAGCTCGCGGAGCAGGACGAGTTCAGGAACCGCTTCCGGCAGGAGGTGCGGGCCGCGCGGCGGGTCGGCGGCGCGTGGACGGCGCCCGTGCTCGACGCGGACACGGAGGCGGAGATCCCGTGGCTGGCGACGGGATATGTCGCGGGCCCCGCCCTGCAACAGGTCGTCTCGCACGACTACGGCGCGCTGCCGGAGCGCTCCGTGCGCATCCTCGCCGCCGGGCTCACCCACGCGATCAAGGACATTCACGACGCGGGCCTGATCCACCGCGACCTGAAGCCGTCGAACGTGCTGGTGACCATCGACGGCCCGCGCGTCATCGACTTCGGTATCGCCCGCGCCCTGGAGACCGTCACGGACGGCGGTCTGACGCGGACCGGCGCGCTCGTCGGCTCGCCCGGCTTCATGGCACCCGAGCAGGTGCGCGGCGACCGGATCACCCCGGCGTGCGACGTGTTCTGCCTGGGGTCCGTGCTCGCGTACGCGGCCACCGGCGCGCTGCCGTTCGGCACGTCCAACAGCGGGGTGCACGCCCTGATGTTCCGCATCGCCCAGGAGGAGCCCGACCTGTCGGACCTCCCCGAGGGCTTGCAGGATCTCGTACGGGACTGCCTGCGCAAGCGGCCCGAGGACCGGCCCTCGCTCGACGAACTCCTGGAGCGGACCGGCGCCGAGGACACCCTGGGCGACGGCGGGCGCACTCGCGATCCGTGGCTGCCGGGCGCGCTCGTGGCCCAACTCGGACGCCATGCGGTGCAGTTGCTCGACTCCGAGGACCCTTCGGAAGGCCCGGCCGGGGGCCCGGCGCAAGGGCCGCCCGCGCCGCCCGTGCCCGCGCCACCCGTGCCCGCGCCGCCGGTCGAGCCCCCCGGGCAGAGCGCCCCGCCGCCGCCCGGCAAGCCCGGCGCGGCCCCGCTCGATCACCTGCCGACGATGGTCGTCGGCGCCGACACCCCGGCGCCGCCGCCCGCCCCGGACATGCCCGGGTACGGCTACCCGCACGCCCAGCCGCAGCCGCCCGTCTACGGCTATCCGCACGGCAGTTGGGGACAGACGCCGCCCTACGGGCCAGGCGTCGCGCCCCTCGGCGCCCCGCCGCAGGAGCCGCCGCGCCGGGGCCGGTCGACCGCCGCGCTGGTCGCGGTGGCGCTGATCGTGGCGCTCGGCGCGGGCGGTTCGGTGTACGCCCTGATGAAGGACGACGGCTCGGACCCGTCGACGCGGGCCGGCGACCGGCAGAGCACCGCGGCGTCGACGCCCGGCTCGCCCGCGCCCTCGTCGCAGGGTGAGGAGGGTCCGGCCCCGCAGTCGAGCGAGCCGGCGGCGGAGTCGTCGCAACCGCCGTCGGACGCGGGCGAGATCCCGGAGAAGTTCCTGGGCACATGGGGCGGGGCGATCGACAACCAGTACGGGCACCACCCCCGCCGCATCACCATCCAGCAGGGCGAGCGCGGTGACACGGTCCTGTCGATGACGGCGGACGGCACCGACAAGGACGGCGTCTCCTACCACTGCGTCTTCGAGGGCGAGTTGACGTCCGCGTCGCCGTCCACCCTGCGCATCGGCGACACGGACCCGGTGGTCGCCGAACCGCCCGCGGACTGCACCCCCGGCAAGCCGAGCACCCTCACGGTCCTGCCGTCGGGCGAGCTGCGCCGCGTCATGGTCGACCTGACCGGCAAGAAGCAGACGCTGACGTACACGAAGGAAGGCTGAGAGCCCCGACGACCCTCCGCCGCGGGCGGACGGCCCCACCCGGTCGCCGTCGCCCCGGCCGTCTCCACGACCCCCGGCTGCGAGGCCCCGGATGCGGCCCACCGCTTCCACCTGGAGGACGGGGAGCCGGTCCGGTGGACGATGGCGAGGGCGCACAAGGACCGTTTCATGCCCGGGAGTTGAGCCCGTGCCCGCACGGGTTCGGGCCCACCGTGCCGCCCCCGCGTGCAAGGATCTTGGGCATGGATTTCGTGAGGGAGCTGACGCCGCAGGACCCCGCGCAGATAGGCCCGTACCGCATTCTGGGGCTGCTCGGAGCGGGCGGCATGGGCCGCGTCTACCTCGCCCGGTCCGCCGGAGGACGCACGGTCGCGGTCAAGCTGGTGCAGGGGGAGCTGGCCGGGCACGACGAGTTCCGGCGGCGGTTCGCCCGGGAGGTCCGGGCGGCACGGCAGGTCGGGGGCGCCTGGACCGCCCCGGTCCTGAACGCGGACACCGAGTCGGCGACGCCCTGGGTCGCCACCGGGTACGTGCCCGGGCCCTCGCTGCACCAGGCGGTGAACGACCACGGCGCGCTGCCCGCGCGTTCCGTCCAGGTCCTCGCGCACGGCCTGGCCGGGGCGCTCGCCGCCATCCACGGCACGGGCCTGATCCACCGCGACCTCAAACCCGGCAACGTCCTGGTCACCATCGACGGGCCACGCGTCATCGACTTCGGCATCGCGCACGCCCTGGACGCCGGGGCGGGCGCGTCGGGCCCCGCGCTCACCGCGACCGGTTCCGTCATCGGCTCACCCGGGTTCATGTCGCCCGAGCAGGTGCGCGGACAGCGGCTCACGCCCGCGGCTGACGTGTTCAGCCTCGGCTCCGTGCTCGCGTTCGCGGCCACCGGCCGGTCCCCGTTCGGCGGCGTCGACAGCGGGGCGCACGCGCTGATGTTCCGCATCGCCGAGGAGGAACCCGACCTCGACGGGCTGCCCCGGGACCTCACCGGTCTCGTACGGGACTGTCTGCACAAGGAACCCGGGCGCCGCCCGACGCCGGACGAACTGATCCGGCGTACGGCGCCGTACGCCGGCAGCGACGGGGAGCCCTGGCTGCCCGCCGTCGTCATCGCCGAACTCGGCCGCAGATCAGCGCAGTTGCTGGAGCTCGAAAGCGCGCCGACGGCGCCGCCCGTGCCCGCCGCGCCGTTCATGCCGCCGCCGACCGCGCCGTCCGTGCACGCCCTGCCCACCGTCACCGGTCCGCCGCGCCCGCCCGCTCCCCCGGTACGGCCCGGGCGGTCGCGCCGACCGGTGACCGTCGTGGCCTGCGCGGCGGCCGCCGTACTCGCCGTGGGCGTCGCGCTCGCCCTGTCCCTCAAGGGGTCGCCCGGCACCGGGACGGACGGCGGCAAGCAGCACGCGGACGAGGCCGGAAGCGCCGCCTCCGCCGAGCCGTCCCAGCGGCCGGCCACGACACCCGCCCCGAGCAAGGCCTCCCCGTCCACCGCCCGCCAGGGCGCCCTCCCGCCGGCCTACTTGGGCACCTGGGACGGTTACGCGAAGGACGAGTACGGCGAGCAGCTGGGCTACCGGCGCTACACGATCACCCAGGGCGAGGAGGGCGAGGTCGTCGCCCGGACCCTCGTCTCGTACGAGGACTCCATGTGCATCGGCGAGGCGAGCCTCGTCTCGTACAAGAACCTCGTGGTCTGGGACGTGCGGAACACCGTCAGCGTCCCCGAGGACCACTGCCCGGACGTCACCGAGGGCCAGACCATGCGGGCGCACGGCGACGGCACCCTGGTGTGGACGGACGGCCAGGGCGAGGACAGCGCGGTGCTGCACCGGGCGAAGCCGTCCGAGCGGCCCGTCCCCGCGGCGTTCCTCGGCCGCTGGACGTTCACCGAGCCGAAGTCGGGCGACGTGCGCACCCTGACCGTCTCGCAGGCCGCCTACGGCGAAGTGGCCGTCGCCTACACCCTCGACGGCGACGGCACCCACTGCGAGTGGGAGAGCCGGCTCGCCACGCTCGACGCCTCCCGGCTGCGGATCAGCCCGGCCGTCGTCACCGCGTCGGAGCCGAAGGACTCGTGCGATCCGTCCGACAGCACACGGACCCTGACCCTCGACGGCGACGACCGCCTCATGATGCGCGACGTGGCCGAGGACGCGCAGGCGCAGGCCCGGACGTATCGCCGTTCCCGGGACTGACCCCGGGCGACCGTACCGGCACGTGAACGCCGGTGCCCCGGCCCGCCGAAGCGGACCGGGGCACCGGGTGGCACGAACTCGTCGGCCGCAGGAGCTACAGGAACGAGTTGATCTCGATCGTCTCGTCGCGGCCGGGGCCGACGCCGATCGCCGAGATCGGGGCGCCGGACATCTCCTCCAGCGCCTTCACGTACGCCTGCGCGTTCTTCGGAAGGTCGGAGAAGGACTTCGCCTTGCTGATGTCCTCGGTCCAGCCGGGCAGGTACTCGTAGATCGGCTTCGCGTGGTGGAAGTCGGTCTGGGAGTACGGGAGTTCCTCGACGCGCTTGCCGTCGATCTCGTACGCGACGCAGACCGGGATCTGCTCCCAGCCGGTCAGGACGTCCAGCTTCGTGAGGAAGAAGTCCGTCAGACCGTTCACGCGGGTCGCGTAGCGGGCGATGACCGCGTCGAACCAGCCGCAGCGGCGGTCACGGCCGGTGGTGACACCGCGCTCGCCGCCGATGCGACGCAGCGCCTCGCCGTCGTCGTCGAAGAGCTCCGTGGGGAACGGGCCCGCGCCGACACGCGTGGTGTACGCCTTGAGGATGCCGATGACGCGGCTGATCTTCGTCGGGCCGACGCCGGTACCCGTGCAGGCGCCGCCCGCGGTCGGGTTCGACGACGTCACGAAGGGGTACGTGCCGTGGTCGATGTCGAGCAGCGTGCCCTGGCCGCCCTCGAAGAGGACGACCTTGTCCTCGTCCAGCGCGTCGTTCAGGATCAGGGTCGTGTCGGCCACGTAGCCCTTGATCTTGTCCGCGTAGCCGAGGAGCTCCTCCACCACCTGCTGCGCCTCGATGGCGCGGCGGTTGTAGAGCTTGGTCAGGAGCTGGTTCTTGACCTCGAGGGCCGCCTCGACCTTTTGGGTGAGGATCGACTCGTCGTAGAGGTCCTGGACGCGGATGCCGACCCGGTTGATCTTGTCCGCGTAGGTCGGGCCGATGCCGCGGCCCGTGGTGCCGATCTTGCGCTTGCCGAGGAAGCGCTCGGTGACCTTGTCGACGGTCACGTTGTACGGCGTGATGATGTGCGCGTTACCGCTGAGCAGGAGCTTGGACGTGTCGACGCCGCGCTCGTTCAGACCGCTCAGCTCGGAGAGCAGGACCGACGGGTCGACGACGACGCCGTTGCCAATGACTGGCGTGCACTCCGGGGAGAGGATTCCGGAAGGGAGGAGGTGCAGCGCGTACTTCTGGTCGCCTACGACGACCGTGTGGCCGGCGTTGTTGCCGCCCTGGTAGCGCACTACATAGTCCACGGATCCACCGAGCAGGTCGGTGGCCTTTCCCTTGCCTTCGTCACCCCACTGAGCACCGAGCAGCACAAGTGCGGGCACAGGCGTACACCCCTTCCGGGCGGGGCATGTCCAAGGTCAGGGGCTGGCGCCGCTTCTGTGCGGCGGGCCTTCGTGAGCCTTGGGGTGCCCCGGAATAGACGAAGCCCCTGGCGCAATAGCGCAAGGGGCTCTTGCACAAAGATGCTACCCGAGGAAGCGAGGCAAGGCCGAGGTGGCGGCTTTGGACCATCCATCTGACCGTGCGGACGGCGCCGGAGCGCGGCTGTCACGGCAGCTTCTGGTGATCGTCGATCCGCTCGCCCGGCGCGCGGACGGGGAGTCCGTACGGATCGCGAAGGACGTGCTGTGCGCCGGGGCGGCGGCGAAGATCTGCCTGCCCGACGGGCCTGCGGAATTCGCGAAAGCGCTGGCCAAGAGGGGTGTACGGCGTCCCGTGGTGATCGGCGACGACCGGGCGCTGCTGCGTGCCGTGTCGCTGTTGCACCGCGAGCGGGAGCTTTCCGGAGCGGTGCTCTCGATGGTTCCGGTGGGCGGCTCGGTGTCGCTGGCGCACGCGCTCGGAATTCCCCCGGGAACCGTCGCCGCGGCGCGGGCCGCGCTCGACGGGACCGAGCGGCGGCTCGATCTGCTGGTCGACGACAGCGACGGGGTGGTCCTCGGCGATCTGCGCATCCCGCCGGTGCCGGAGGCAGGCCCCGCGGCCCGGCCCTGGCTGCGCACGTGCAGATCGCTGGTGCGCACCCTCGCGGCGCGGCCCGCCCGCGCACCGGCCGCGGAGGGCGCGGGGCCCACGCGGCTGCGGGTCGAGGCGGACGGCGTGACGCTGGTCGACCTGGACCAGCCGGTGGAGGGCGTCTCGGTAGGGCCCGCCACGGGGACGGGGCTCGCCCGGGTCGAGGTCCTCGGGGCGCTCGGTCCGGTGTGCGTCGAGGCCCGTACGGTCACGGTGTCCGGGGCGGATTTCCGCTACCGGGCGGATGCGGTGACGATCGGGGGGCCGGTGCGGCGGCGGACGTGGACGGTGCGCGTGGGGGCCTGGGGGCTGGCGCTTCCCTGAAGCGCCGCCCCCTCAAGACGGTTCTTGCGGCTCCGCGCCGCGGTGGTCTCGGGGCTCCGCCCCGGACCCCGCTCCTCAATCGCCGGCGGGGCTTGATCCTGCCGGCGCAGGCTTGATCCCGTCAGTCCAGGTCGAGGGTTTTGCGGTGTTCGCGCCAGCGGTCCATCATCGCCGCCAGCTCCACCTGGATGAACTCGAAGAACGCCAGCGTCTCCCCGATCCGGCGGCCCGCCGGTGTCGTGGGGCCCAGGTCCCTGACGCCCTCGCGCAGGGAGTCCTCCCAGCGCTTGAGGATGCTGTCGCGGTTGGTCAGCGCCTCGTACCACTGGTTGTCGTGGACCCGGAAGAGATCGCGCCGCGTCCCGGGCTCGCGCTCGCGGGAGACCATGTGCTGCTGGTTCAGGTAGCGCACCGCCCCGGAGACCGCCGCAGGGCTGACCTTCAGCTGTTCGCCCAGCTGGGCCGAGGTGAGCGCGCCCGAGTCCGAGGCGAGCAGGGCCGCGAAGATCCGGGCCGGCATCCGCGTCATGCCGGCCTCGACGAGCTGGCCGGCGAAGCGCTCGACGAAACGGGACCGGGCCTCGTCCGAAGACTCCGAAGGCCTCGAAGATTCCGAAGGCCTCGAAGATTCCGAAGACGGCTGTTCCTCGACCATGTCCCGATCATCTCCCCTGCCACCGTTTGCCCGACCTGCGTCAGCGAGTTTATACGTTTCCTTAACTTCACAACTTTGTGAAATCAGCGTACGTTCAGAACCATGACGAAGGCAATCACGGTCTCCGGACTGCACAAGTCGTTCGGCAGGACGCACGCGCTCGACGGCCTCGACCTGGATGTCGAGACCGGCGAGGTGCACGGCTTCCTCGGCCCGAACGGCGCCGGCAAGTCGACCACCATCCGCGTCCTGCTCGGCCTGCTGCGCGCCGACTCCGGTGCCGTGCAGATGCTCGGCCGCGACCCCTGGGCCGACGCGGTCGAGCTGCACAAGAAGGTCGCGTACGTGCCCGGCGACGTGACCCTGTGGCGCAACCTCAGCGGCGGCGAGGTCATCGACCTGTACGGGCGGCTGCGCGGCGGCCTCGACCAGAAGCGCAAGGCCGAGCTGCTCGAACGGTTCGAGCTCGACCCCACCAAGAAGGGCCGCACCTACTCCAAGGGCAACCGGCAGAAGGTCGCGCTCGTCGCCGCCTTCGCCGCGTCCGACGTGGACCTGCTGATCCTCGACGAACCCACCTCCGGGCTCGACCCGTTGATGGAGGAGGTCTTCCAGTCCTGCGTCGAGGAGGCCACCCGCGAGCGCGGGCAGACGGTGCTGCTCTCGTCGCACATCCTCAGCGAGGTCGAGGAACTCTGCGACCGCGTCAGCATCATCCGCAAGGGCGCCACCGTCGAGAGCGGCTCCCTCGCCCAGCTGCGACACCTGACCCGGACGAGCATCACCGCCGAACTCGCCGGGGCGCCCGACGGGTTGGCGTCCCTGCCCGGGGTCCACGATCTTGACGTACAGGGGAACCGGGTCAAGCTCCAGGTCGACACCGACAAGCTCGACGCCGTGCTGCGGTCGCTGACCGCGTCCGGCGTGCGGTCGCTGACCAGCACGCCGCCCACCCTGGAGGAGCTGTTCCTGCGGCACTACCAGGACGACGTGCGCGGGGCCGAGAAGGAAGCGGTGGCGCGATGACCGCCATCAGCGGGACCTACGCCCCACGCGTGGGCGGGGGGCGTCAACTCGCGGGCACGGGCGCCCTGTTGAGGCTCGCGCTGCGCCGCGACCGGGTCCTCGTCCCCGTATGGATCGCCATCGTCGCGATGATGGTGCTGTCCATGCCGAACTCGCTCAAGAGCGTGTACGCGACGGCCGCCGAGCGCGCCGACGTCATGCGCTCCATGAACACCAACGGGTCGATCCGGGCCATGTACGGGCCCGTCTTCGGTGACTCGCTCGGCGCGCTGACGGCGTGGCGGATCGGCGCGTTCGCGGCGGTGCTCGCCGCCGTGATGAGCCTGCTCGTCGTCGTACGGCACACCCGTGACGAGGAGGAGAGCGGGCGGCAGGAGCTGGTGTCGTCGGCCGTGGTGGGGCGGCGCGCGCCGCTGACCGCCGCGCTGCTCGCGGCCCTCGTCGCCAACGGCGTGCTCACGCTGCTCATCGCGGGCGGCCTCGCGGCCCAAGGGGGCGCCGGGGCAGTGGCGTTCGGGCTCGCGGTCGGCGGGACCGGGATGGTGTTCGCGACGATGGCGGCGATCGTCGCGCAGTTCACCGAGAGCGCGCGGCTCGCGCGCGGTCTGACGTCGGCGGTGCTCGGCGTCGCGTTCGTGCTGCGGGCGGCCGGCGACTCCGGCACCGCCGACGGCTCCTCTCCGCTGACCTGGATCTCGCCGATCGGCTGGGTGGAGAACGTCCGGGCGTTCGCGGGCGAACGCTGGTGGGTGCTGTTGTTGTTCGTGGCCGCCGTCGCCCTCCAGGGCTTCGCCGCCCACGAGTTGGCCGGGCGGCGCGACATCGGCATGAGCTTCCTGCCGACCCGGCCGGGTCCCGCCGACGGACGCCTGGGCACGGCGGCCGGGCTCGCCTGGCGGTTGCAGCGCGGCAGCGTGCTCGGCTGGTCCATCGGGTTCCTCGCGGCCGGTGTCGTCTTCGGCGGCATGACCGAGGGGGCGACCGACCTCGTCGGCGACAACCAGAACACCATCGACATCATCGAGCGGATGGGCGGCCAGTCCGGTATCACCGACGCCTTCCTCGCCACGATGGTCGGCATGCTCGGGATGGTCGCCGCGCTGTACGTCGTCCAGGCCGTGCTGCGGCTCAACGGCGAGGAGACCTCGCAGCGCGCCGAGCCGATCCTCGCCAACGCGGTGGGACGCCTTGCGTGGGCGGGCGGCCATCTGGTGATCGCGTTCGCCGGGGCCGCGCTCATCATGGTGCTCGGCGGGCTCGGGCTCGCGCTCGGGTACGGGCACGAATTCGGCCCGATCCTCGGGGCCTGCCTCGCCCAACTGCCCGCCGTGTGG
Organism: Streptomyces sp. NPDC052225; assembly: GCF_040679615.1. NCBI lineage: Bacteria > Bacillati > Actinomycetota > Actinomycetes > Kitasatosporales > Streptomycetaceae > Streptomyces > Streptomyces sp. NPDC052225. The sequence continues at coordinate 95,064 of NZ_JBFAVD010000001.1, forward strand.
ACGCTCGGTGGCGTGGCCGTCCTCCTGTACGGGCTGCTGCCCCGGGCCGCCGTCGCCGCGTGGGGCGTGGCGGGCGCGGCGCTGCTGCTCGGCTGGATCGGACCGGCGCTGAAGGTGCCGCAGTCGGTGATGGACCTGTCGCCGTTCGGGCATCTGCCGAAGCTGCCGGGCGGCACGATGAACTGGACGCCGGTGCTCGTCCTGACGGCGCTCGCGGCGGTCCTCGTGGCGGCCGGACTCGCGGGGCTGCGGCGGCGGGACATGTCCAGCTGAAGGCGCCACGCACGGTCGAGAGCGGCAGAACCCCAGCGGCCGGGGCGGGCCTGCCGCTCTCGCGTTCACAGTTCCACGGGAAGTCCCTCCAGCCCACGGATGACGAACGCCTGCTTGCGCACCGGCTCGGCCGCGAGCCGCAGCGTCGGCGCCTGGGTGAGCAACGCCCGCATGGACGCGGCGAGTTCGATCCGGGCGAGCGGCGCACCGATGCAGTAGTGGATGCCCGCCGAGAAGGAGATGTGGGGGTTGTCGGCCCGGGTCAGGTCAAGGCGGTCGGGGGCGGTGAAGACGACCGGGTCGTGGTTGGCCGAACCGAACAGGAGCGCCACCTCGGAGCCGCGCGGGATCGTCGTGCCGTCGACCTCGATGTCGTCGAGCACCCAGCGTTCGAAGAGCTGGAGCGGGGTGTCGTAGCGCATCAGCTCCTCGACGGCGGACGGCACGAGGGAGTGGTCGGCGCGCAGGGCCGCGAGCTGGTCGGGGTGGCGGAACAGGGCCCACCAGCCGTTGACCGTCGAGTTGACGGTGGCCTCGTGCCCGGCGTTGAGGAGCAGGACACAGGTCGAGATCATCTCCTGCTCGGTGAGCCGGTCCCCTTCGTCGTGCGCGGCGATGAGCCCGGAGATCAGGTCGTCGCCGGGGGCCGAGCGCCGCCGCGCTGTCAACTCGCGTAGATACTCGGTGAATTCGACCGACGCGCGCACGGCGGCGCGGGCCGTCTCCTCCGGCGGGTTCAGCTCGTACATGCCGCAGATCGCCGCCGACCAGGGGCGGAGCAGGGGCCGGTCGGCGTCCGGGATGCCGAGCATCTCGGCGATGACCGCGACCGGCAGGGGCTCGGCGACGTCGGCGAGGAGGTCGCCGCCGCCGTCCGCGACCAGGCCCGCGACCAGCTCACCGGCCAACTTCTCCACGTACGGCTGGAGTCGCCGCACGGTGCCCGGCGTGAACGCCTTGGAGACCAGGCGGCGGATGCGGGTGTGGTCCGGCGGTTCGAGGTCGAGCATGCCGTGGTCGTTGAGCGTGTGGAACGGCTCGTGCTCGGGCGGCGGCGCCGTGCGGCCGAAGTCCTCGTGGGCGTACCGGTGTTCATAGGTGCGCCCGAGGCGGCGGTCGCGCAGCAGCGCCGAGACGTCGGCGTGGTGCGGGATCAGGTACTGGTTCGTGGGCGCGTAGTGGTGGACCCGGCCGGTGGCGCGCAGCGCGGCGTAGGCCGGGTACGGGTCGGCGAGGAACGCCGGGGACCACGGGTCGAACAGAGGCGTGACGGTGGCTTCCATGCGGGGACGTTAGTCCTGGTCACCCGGGTGTGACCAGACGTGCCTCGTACGCGAACACGGCCGCCTGCGTGCGGTCGCGCAGCCCCAGCTTCACCAGGACACGGCTGACATGGGTCTTGATCGTCGACTCGGCGACGACGAGCCGCTCGGCGATCTCGGCGTTCGACAGGCCCTGCGCGATGAGCACGAGGACCTCCGTCTCACGGTCGGTGAGTTCGCCGTACGCGTCGGGCTGCTGCGCCGCGGGCAGCTTCGGGGTGTCGGCGAGCCGGGAGAACTCGGTGATCAGGCGGCGCGTCACCGACGGCGCGAGCAGCGCCTCGCCGGACGCCACCACCCGTACACCGTCCGCGAGTTGGCGGGCGGAGGCGTCCTTGAGCAGGAACCCGGAAGCTCCCGCGCGCAGCGCCTGATACACGTACTCGTCCAGGTCGAACGTCGTCAGGACGAGGACCTTCGCGCCCTCGTCGACGGCGACGATCTCGCGGGTCGCCTCGATGCCGTTCAGCTCCGGCATGCGGATGTCCATCAGGACGACGTCGGGGCGCAGTTCGCGGACCTTGGCGATCGCCTCGATGCCGTTGACCGCCTCGCCGACGACCTCGATGTCGGGCATCGCGCCGAGCAGCACCGAGAAACCCTCGCGGACCATCATCTGGTCGTCGGCGATCAGGACCTTGATCATGCGCCGCCCGCCTCGTCGCGCTCTTCGCGGGGGCCTGCCTCGCGGGCGGCGACCGGGATGAAGACGGTCACCTCGTACCCGCCGTCGGCCGTCCCGTCCGCCGTCATCTCGCCGCTCAGCATGGAGACGCGCTCGCGCATGCCGGTGATGCCGTGCCCGGCGCCGGGACTGGGTTTCACGAGCCCCGTCGGCGGACCGTTCACGACGCGCAGCCCGAGCCCTCCGAGCACGTACGACACCTCGACCGCGGCCTGCGCGCCCGGCGCGTGCCGCAGTGTGTTGCTCAGGGCCTCCTGCACGATCCGGTACGCCGACAGCTCGACGCCGGGCGGCAGTTCGCGGACCGCGCCGGTGACGGTCTTGGTGACGGACAGGCCCGCGTCCCGCACGTTCTCCAGGAGCCGGTCGAGGTCGGCGAGGGTGGGCTGCGGGGCGTCGGGCGCCTCGTAGTCCTCCGCCCGTACGACGCCCAGGACCCGGCGCAGTTCGGTCAGCGCCGCCACCGCGTTCTCCCGGATCGTGACGAAGGCCTGCTCCAGCTCGGGCGGCGGGTTCTCCACGCGGTAGGGCGCGGCCTCCGCCTGGATGGCGACCACCGACATGTGGTGCGCGACCACGTCGTGCAGCTCGCGGGCGATGGTCGTGCGCTCTTCCAGGAGGGTCCGCTTGTCGCGCTCGACGGCGGTGACGGTGCGCTCCTCGACGACCTGGCGCTTGGTGGTGCGGTTGGCCTGGACGAGCGTGACGAGCGCGACCGCGACGCCGGAGAAGATCAGGACGGGGACGGCGTCGCTGTCGTACCAGCCGCCCACCGCCGACGCAGCGAGCATCGAGTACACCGCGCTGAGGGTCCACATCCACCCCGCCGTACGCGGCCCGCTCCGCGCCGCGACCACCGTCATCACGGCCGTGTGACCGAGGATGCTGCCCGCCGGCCACGGGTACTGGCCGTTGGTCAGGGCCACCAGGACGGGGGCCACCATGAGCGACAGCCACCAGGCGAGGGTGGGCCGCAACAGGGTCAGCGCCACCGGGGCCGCCGCCAGGAACCCGGCCACGTAGGCGAAGGCGCCGGCGTCGCCGTAGTCGGTGGCACCCATGGTGCCCACGATGAACGTGAGCAGGGCCAGGCCCAGGACCACGGCGTGCGGCAGGTACTCCAGCTTCCTGCGTATCCGCTCGGGGAACAGCTGGGCCAGGGGTCCGCTCGCCGCCGCCCGCGGCAGCGGACGGTACGCGCGCACGTCCTGGAACAGATCCTCGCGCAGGCCCTGGAGCGCCGCCCTGGCGAGGCTGAACTCGGGGCTGTGGCCTCGGGGGGCCGCGGGGGTGGTCGTCTCGGTCATGGCACGACCGTACGGCTCGGGAAGGCGGGGGTCGTCCCCTGCGAGTCTGGTCCTCGGGGTCCGTCGTGAGTACTACCCGGGTATGCGTCCGGGTCGCGGGGCTCCGCCCGGACCCCGCTCCTCAATCGCCGGAGGGGCTTGATCTTGGCCGTACCAAGCCCGACTCGTACGCGAAGACCGCCGCCTGCGTCCGGTCCCTGAGCCCCAGCTTCACCAGGATCCGGCCCACATGTGTCTTCACCGTCTGCTCCGCCACCACGAGCCGCTCCGCGATCTCCGCGTTCGACAGACCCTGCGCGATCAGCACGAGGACCTCCGTCTCGCGGCCGGTCAGCTCCGCCACGCCGGCCGGGTCCCGCACCCCGGTGGCGCCGTCCGTCAGCCGGGCGTACTCGGCGATGAGGCGGCGCGTGACCCCGGGTGCCAGGAGGGCGTCGCCGGCCGCCACCACCCGTACCGCGTCGGCCAGTTGGTCCGCCGAGGCGTCCTTGAGGAGGAACCCGGAGGCTCCGGCCCGCAGCGCCTCGTACACGTACTCGTCGAGGTCGAAGGTGGTCAGCACGAGGACCCGCGCCCGCGAGCCCGACGCGGTGAGTCTGCGGGTCGCCTCGATGCCGCTCAGCTCGGGCATGCGGATGTCCATCAGGATCACGTCGGGTGCGAGTCCGGCCGCCTTATCCAGGGCGTCGAGACCGTCGACCGCCTGGCCGACGACCTCGATGTCGGGCTGCGTGTTCAGGAGCACGGTGAACCCCTGGCGGACCATCATCTGGTCGTCGGCGATCAGCACCCGGATCGGCATCAGTCGTCTCCTGGAAGGTCGAGGTGGGCGGGGGCGTCGCCGACCGGAAGGTAGGCGCGGATCTCGTAGCCGCCCGTCTCGGGGACCGGCCCCGCGGTCAGTGTGCCGCCCAGCATCGCGGTGCGCTCCCGCATGCCGAGCAGACCGTGGCCCGCGCCCGGGGAGGGCGGGGCCGGGCGGTCGGGGGCCGTGTTCGCGACCCGGACCCGCAGGCCGTCCTGGCCGTGGTCGAGGGCGACCTCCACGGTCGAACCCGGCGCGTGCCGCAGCGCGTTGCTCAACGCCTCCTGCACGATCCGGTACGCCGACAGCTCGACCCCGGGCGGCAGCGCCCGGCGCCGGCCGGTCTCCAGGACGGTGACCGCGAGCCCGGCCGCCCGGGTGCCGGACACCAGGGAGCCGAGCCGGTCGAGGGTGGGCTGGGGCCGCTGCGGCGCGGCGGCGGTTCCGGGGTCGCCGTCGGCCTCGGAGAATGCCTCGTCGGGGTGCTCGGCGCGCAGGACACCGAGGACGCGGCGCAGTTCGGTCAGGGCGTCGAGCGCGCTCTGCCGGATGCCCTCCAGGTTCTCCTTCAGCGCGTCCGGCGGGTTCTCCACCAGGTGCGGGGCCACCTGCGCCTGGATGGAGATGACGGACATGTGGTGGGCGACCACGTCGTGCAGCTCGCGGGCGATGCGGCTGCGCTCCTCCAGGACCGTGCGCCGGGCCCGCTCCTCTGCCGTGATCTCCTCCTGGGCGACGAGCTGGGTGCGGGCCTCGTGACGGCCCCGCAACGCGACCCCGACCAGGGCGACGACGGCGAACACGATCGCCGCGAGCCCGGTCGTCGAGGAGTACCGGGCGACCCCGCTGAGGGTCTCCTGGAGCAGCGGCCCGGCCGCCGCGCTGAGGCCCGCCGCGACCACCACGGCCCGGACCGGCGACCGCAGCGCGAACAGCACCAGCACCGTGGCGTGGGCGACGATCGTCGGGCCCGACCAGGGCCACTCCGTGTCGCCCGGCGCGGCCTGCCCGGTCAGCCAGTGCTCGGCGAGCCGCGCGACGAGCACCGTGTCGAGCAGCGACAGCCAGAACGCGGGCACCGGCCGCCACAGCGCGAGCACCATCGCCGCGCCCTGGACGAGGGCGAGCAACAGCCCCAGCGGAACGCCCAGTTCGTAGCGGACGGCGAACTGGTCGACGCTCGACACCGTCGCACCGAGCGTGATCCACGCGACGACCAGATGCGGCGCCCAGCGCAGCAGCCGCAGCTGCCGCAGCCGCGGCCTGGAGAGCGGCGGCAGCGGCATCGGTGCGAGCGTCCACAGGTCCTGGCGCAGCACGCGGCCGAGGATGCGGGCCACCGCCCCCAGATCCTCGCCGTCCCCCCGGTCCACCGCCACGCGGTCCACCTTGTCATCCGTCCCGCGGCGCCTAGCCATGTCGTGCGGCCCTCACTTCCGTCCGGCCCCCGGGCCGCACCGGCGCCCTGCGGACGCGCACCACCCGCGTGCCGCCCCGCGAGGCCCGCCGGCCGCCCTGCTCGTACGTACGGAACGCCGCCCAGCACACGGCCAGGCCCACCCCGAACACCGGCAGCCAGGCCGCCCGCGCCGCCACCCAGGCCAGGGAGTCGGGCGCGGTGTGCAGTCCGGGCAGCGGTCCCGCGGGCAGGGCGGTCGCGGTCACCGCCATCAGCGCCGTCTGGTGCCAGAGGAAGACCGTCATCGCCGAGAGGTTGACCAGCGCCACCGCCGCCCAGGCCGCGGGCCGCCGCATCCACACCCGCAGCCGCTCCCGGAGCAGCAGTGCCAGGCCGCACTGGGCGAGGCCGAAGGCGACCGCGGCGAGCGTCGGCGGGTTCAGGTTCGAGACGGCCGCGCCGGGCACGCCGACCATCGACGCCGGGTAGCCCGCGAAGGCGACCAGGCCCGCGGTCGCCGCGGCGCCGCCGACGAGCAGCACCCGGCCGGAGCGCCGGGTCAGCTCGCCGCGCGTCCAGGCGGCGCCCAGCGTGTAGGGCACGAGCCAGCCCGCCGCCACATTGACCCAGCCGAGCCAGGAGGGGCCGCCGAAGCCGAAGCGTATGAGGTCCACGTGGAGTACGACGGCCAGCGGCCACAGCGGGTTGACCCGCGTCACCAGCGGGGTCAGCGCCGTCAGGCCCGCGAAGACCAGCAGGAACCACATCGGGGACAGCGCCAGTTTCCCCAGGGTGTGGACGGTGGCGAGCGGGACTCCGGACAGGAGCAGCGCGGCCGACGCCGCCGACCAGAGCGCGAGCACCGCGGCCACCGGCCGGAACAGCCGGGTCAGCCGGGCCCTCAGCCACTGCCCGTACGTCTGGCCCCGCTCCCGCGCCGCGGCGTAGCTCTTCGTCGCCACGTGCCCGCCGACCAGGAAGAACACGGCGAGGGTCTGGAACAGCCAGGAGATCGGGGCGAGCCACGGCATGTCCCGGAGCGGGCTCGCCGTGTGCAGGGCGCCGTCGCCGCCGGGCACGAGCGCGGTGACGAACCAGTGGCCGAGGACGACGCCGAGGATTGCGACGGCGCGCAGCGCGTCCACCGCCCGGTCCCGGTCCGCCGGGGTCGCTTCGTCGACGCGGCGCGTGAACTTCCGTGCCGCGAGAAGGAGTTCGCTCATGGGTGCGTGACCTCCGCGTCCTGGCCCAGGACGATCCGGGCGAAGTTGTCGAGGGCGGGGGAACCGGCCCTGAAGTAGTCGCTGTGGCCGCCGTCGCCCGCGGCGAAGACGTGCGCGCCGAAGGAGGCGGAGACGGGGTCCGTGCCGAAGCCGACCGTGGTGCCGAAGACGTCGGCCTTCGCGTGCGGCACCCCGGCGATCCAGTCGTCGCCGCCGCGCCCCGCCCACACTTGTGCGGGGGTGTGCAGGCCGGCGACCGAGTCGGCGCCGGTCCCCGGGCTGCCGAACAGCACCAGGTCGCCGACGGCCGCGCCTCCGGTGAGCCCGGACGCGGCACGTCCGCACACCACGGACCCGTACGAATGACAGAGCAGCGAGACGGCGGGGGCGGGGCGGAATCCGGATATGGCGCGCAACTCGCGGACGAATCCGACCAGTTCGGGGGCGGCGTCCTGCGCCCGGCCCGTCGTCGTGACCGCCGCGCTGACCGTCCCCGGCGTCTCGTACCCGAGCCAGGCCACGACCGCCGCCCGTCCGCCGAGCCGCCCGTGCAGCGCGAGGGTGCCCGCGCGGAACCGGTCGTACGTGTCGAGGGAGGTGTCGGAGCCGGGGACCAGGACGGCGATCCGGTCCGCGTGCGCCAGGTCGCCGAAGACCTCGGCGGCCCGGCCCGCGCCGCGCGGGTCGAACGTCAGGAACGTCCGGTCACCGGCGGCCATCTCGCGCAGCTCGCGGGCGCGGCCGGTGTCCCCGTGGTCCCGCGCCATCGCGGCCGCGCTCCGCGCCGTCGCCCGGTTCGCCGCGTACACCGAGTCGAGCGTCGCCGCCGTGACCGGCCCGAGGCGGGCCGGGGCCGGGGCCGGGATCTCGGGGTGGGCGGCCGCCGAGACGGGCACGACGACCGCGCCCGTCACCAGCGCCGCGAGCAGCGCGCGCCGCAGCCGTCCCGACCACCTGCCGAAACCCATGGGTCCTCCCCGTCCAGAAGGCGCCGCCCGGCGCCCGGTGACGCCTGTCGACGTCTCTGGAAAGGAAGTTATGGATCACAGGCCGTAACCGGCATCACACCACGGAGCCAACTTCACGCGTAGCTCCCAGGTATCACTCGGCGGTCCCCGTCATACCCAGGTATGCATCCACCCGCTCGCAGCGCCTGTCACCAGGCCAGCTGCGCGATCTCCTCCGCGACCACCGCGCACGCGTCCGCCGCCGGATCGATCAGCGGGAAGTGCCCGACCTCCTGGAGGAACGTGACGCCCACGACCTCCCCGGCACCGGCCGCCGCGTCCGCGTACGCCTCGGCCACCGCGAACGGCACGGTCGTGTCCCTGCGGCCCTGGACGAGGGTCGTCGCGATGCCCGTCGGCAGCAGCAGCGCGGGGTCGGCCCACGGCCGCCGCTCCTCGAACAGCGCGCCCTTCCCGCCGAGCAGTTGGGCCGACGCCCCGCCGCACACCCCCAGCTCCTCGGCCAGACCGAGGTCGGCGATCGGGGCGAGCGCCACGACGCCGCGCAGCGCCGGCGGGGCCGGGGTGAACCAGGGCGCGTCCGCGGGCAGCACGTGCCGGGACGCGAGCCACAGCGCGAGATGGCCGCCCGCCGAGTGCCCGGTGAGGACGGTGCGCCGCGCGTCCGCCGTCGGCAGCCGATCGGCGACCAGGCCGGGCAGCGCGTCGAACGCGGCGGCCACGTCGTCGAACGTCTCCGGCCAGCGCCCCGCCACGGACCCCTCGGCACCCTGATGCGGCACCGAACTGCCGCGCCGGTACTCGACGTTGGCCACGGCGAACCCCCGCCGGGCCAGGAAGTCGCAGAACGGGCTCAGATGCTTCCGGTCGTACGGGGCCCGCCACGCTCCGCCGTGCAGGGCCACGACCAGCGGGGCCGCCGTCGAGCCGTCCCGGGGCGCGTAGAAGTCGACGACCTGATCCGGGTGATCTCCGTACGCCGCGGTGACGTCGGGGGGTACGGCGGGGTGCGAGAAGGCGGACGCCTCCTCGGCCTCGTCACGGGCAGCGGCAGCCCGGTCGGGGTCCGGCATGCTCCAACCTCTCGAAGTCGCAGGTGAATTGGCCCGAAGGAATCAGAACCGCAAGGTAAGCGGACGCTACCAGTCCCTTCACGTACGGGATCACGCGAGGCGATACGCACAGTGACCGCATTAACGGTTCGCCCGTTCCGTTACCCTGGACTTCATGACCGCCGTGAGCAGCGACCCCGCACGCGAACCCGAGCCCGGCACCCTCCGCCCCGGCGGCCGCACCGCCCGGGTCCGCGCCGCCGTGCTCGCCGCCGCCGGTGACGTCCTGGCCGAGCAGGGCTTCGACCGGCTCGACCTCGCCGACATCGCGCGCCGCGCGGACGTCGGCAAGACGACGGTGTACCGGCGCTGGACGTCGCCGACCGGCCTGGTCGCCGACCTGCTCGCCGAGATGGCCGAGGAGTCCCTGCCGCGCTCGGCGACCGGCTCGCTGCGCGGCGACCTGACCGCCAACGCCCGCCTCGTCCAGAAGACCCTGGCCGACCCGCGCCAGGGCCCCCTGTTCCGCGCGGTGATCGCCGCCGCGACGTGCGACGCCCGTACGGCCGAGGCCCTCGCGCGGTTCTACGAAGTGCGGGTCGCGGAGTGGGCGCCGGTGGTCGAAGAGGCCGTCGCCCGGGGCGAGTTGCCCGCGGGCACGGACGCCTCGGACGTCGTACGGGCCGTCTCCGCGCCCCTCTACTACCGGCTTCTGACGACCGGGGCCGCGCCCACCGAGGCGGACGCGGCCCGTGCCGTCGAGGCCGCCCTCGCGGCGGCGGCAGCCGGTGTCTACGTCACCTGAGCCCCTGCGTCACCTGAGGATCTCCGCGAGCACCCGCGCCGCCCGCTCCACGTCCGCGAACCCCAGGTACAGCGGCGTGAACCCGAACCGCAGCACGTCCGGCGCCCGGAAGTCGCCGACGACGCCCGCCGCGATGAGCCGCCCCATCACCTCGCCCGCGTCCGCGCAGCGCAGCGCGATCTGGCTGCCCCGCTCGGCGTGGGCGAGCGGGGTCACGACCTCGACCCGCCCCTCGGGCACGTACGCGGCGACGCACTCCAGGAAGAAGTCCGTCAGCGCGAGCGACTTGGCGCGCACCCCGCCGACCGACACGTCCGGCCGCTGCCACACCTCAAGTGCCGCCTCCAGAGCGAGCATTGACAGGATGTCAGGCGTACCGACCCGTCCGCGTACGGCGCCGTCCGCGGCCTCGTACTCGGGACGCATCCCGAACGGCTCGGCGTGCGAGTTCCACCCCGGCAGCGGCGAGTCGAAGGCGGCCTGATGGCGCTCGGCCACGTAGAGGTACGCGGGCGAACCCGGACCCCCGTTCAGGAACTTGTACGTGCAGCCGACCGCGAGGTCGACCCCGTGCGCGTCGAGCCCGACCGGCAGCGCGCCCGCGCTGTGGCACAGGTCCCACACGGAGACGGCCCCCGCCGCGCGCACAGCGGCCGTCAGTCCGGGCAGGTCGTGCAGGCGCCCGCTGCGGTAGTCGACGTGGTTCAACAGCACAGCGGCCGTACGGGAGTTCAGCGCGTCCGGCACCTCGCCGGGCTGCACGGCGCGTACCTCGCACCCCGTCATCCGCGCGGCCGAAGCGGCGATGTACCCGTCCGTCGGGAAGGTCGCGGCGTCGACGAGGATCTCGTCGCGCCCGGCCCCCGCGAGCCGCACCGCGCCCACAAGAGCCTTGAAGACATTGACACTTGTGGAGTCGCCGACGACGATCTGCCCGGCGGCGGCCCCGACCAGCGGGGCGATCAGATCGCCGATCCGCTCGGGCGCCGTCCACCAGCCGGACTCCGTCCACGACCGGATGCGCAGCTCGCCCCACTGCCGGCGGACGACGTCCTCGACCCGGCCGGGCACGTTCGCGGGCAGCGCGCCCAGCGAGTTCCCGTCGAGGTAGACGCCCGCGGCGTCAGCCGCATGATCGGACACGGTGTCGAGGACGAAGGCCCCGCGTACGCCCGCCAGTTGATCGGCCGAGTCGAGCTCAAGCGCACGCTCGCGCAGATCAGACATGAGACCTCGCCGTCCACAGCTCGGGGAACACGTTCTTCTGCGCCCGCTTCTCCAGCCACGCCACACCGGCCGAGCCACCCGTGCCGGTCTTGGCGCCCATCGCGCGGCGCGTGGCCACCAGATGGTCGTTGCGCCAGCGCCACACCAGCTCGGCGACATCGGTCAACGCCTCGCCCAGGCGGGCCAGTTCGGCGCTCTCGTCACCGGCGTAGAGATCCGTCCACACGGCCTCGACCTCGGGCGACGGCTCGTACTTCTGGGAGACGTCACGGTCGAGGACGGCGCGCGGCACGTCGTACCCGCGGCGGGCGAGCAGCCGCAGCACCTCGTCGTACAGGCTCGGCTCGTGCAGCGCCTTCTCCAGCTCGGCGTGGACGCGCGGTGCGCCCCGGTGCGGCACCAGCATCGACGCCGACTTGTCGCCGAGCAGGAACTCCATGCGCCGGTACATCGCCGACTGGAACCCGGAGCCCTCGCCGAGGGCGGAGCGGTACGAGTTGAACTGGGCGGGGGTGAGCTGCGCCAGCGGGCGCCACGAGTCGTTGAGCGCCTGCAGCTCCCGTACGGACCGCTTGAGCGCGGCCACGGCGGTGGGCACGTCGTCGGCGGCGAGAGCCCGGGCCGCGGTCTCCCACTCGTGCACGATGACGGTGAACCACAGCTCCATCACCTGGGTCGTGACCAGGAAGACCATCTCGCCGGGGTCGTCCGAGCGAAGGTGCTGAAGGTGGGTGAGGACGTCCGCCTGGACGTAGTCCTCGTAGGGCGTGGTGCCCGCGAAGTCGAGATGCGGGGTCGCTGGTGCTTCCGCGTCGTGGGACATCGCTGTCTCCTGTTGCGTACTCCGGGTAGCGGTCCGCCCTGCCGTTACCGGCACGGGGCCCCGGTCCCCACGTGCATCCTCCGCAATCGTCCCCCGAAACGGCAAGGCCCGCCTGATCACACCAGGCGGGCCCTGTGCGGAACGCGGCGAAGAGAACTAGCCGAGCGTCTGCGCGGCCGTCTCCGAGGAGTCCTTCAGGAACGTCGTGCAGCGCTCGTACTCCTCCTGCTCGCCGATGGAGCCGGCGGCGCGGGCCAGGGCGTGCAGGGCGCGCAGGAAGCCGCGGTTCGGCTCGTGCTCCCACGGCACCGGGCCGTGGCCCTTCCAGCCGCTGCGCCGCAGGGCGTCGAGGCCGCGGTGGTAGCCGGTGCGCGCGTACGCGTACGACTCGACGACGCTGCCCCGCTCGAACGCCTCGTCGGCGAGCTGCGCCCAGGCGAGCGAGGAGGTCGGGTACTTCGCGGCGACGTCGGCCGGCGCCGTGCCCGCCGCGAGCAGCTCGCGCGGCTCCGGGTCGTCGGGCAGGTGGGTCGGGGGCGGTCCCCCGAGCAGGTTCTCGTGAAGGCTCATGGGTCCCAGTGTGCCGCGCCTACCGGGCGACCCGGCGCGCGGCCCTGATCAGAGCGTCGATCCCGGCCTCGGCCTTGGACCGCGGGCAGCCGACGTTCAGCCGCACGAACCCTGGTGCCCCGTACGTGCCACCGGGCATCACGGCGACCTTCTCCTCCTCGACCAGGACCCGCTGGAGCTCGCCGTCCTCCTCGATGCCGAGCGGCCGCAGATCGATCCAGGCGAGATACCCGGCCTGCGGCACCCGCCAGCCCAGCTCGGGCAGCCCCGCCGCGAGCTTCTCCTCGACCATCCGCAGGTTCCCGTACGTGTACGCGCGCAGGGCGTCGAGCCACGGCCCGCCCTCGCGGTACGCGGCGATGTGCGCGGTCAGCGACAGCACGGCGGGCGACGCGAGCCCCTCGCCGGTGTCCATCCGCCGGACGAACTCGGCGTGGTCGTCCGGGTCGCCCACGAACCCGTAACTCCCGGTCAGCGCAGGGAAGTTGAAGGCCTTGGTGCCGGAGGTGACGAGCGCCCAGCGCAGCCCGCCCGCACCCGCGTCCGCGTCCGCATACCGCACGAACGGCCGGTGCACGTGCCCGTCGTGCGTGAGATCGGCGTGGATCTCGTCGCTGATGACGGCGACGTCGTACGTGCGCGCGAGGCCGGCCATGCGCCGCAGCTCGGCGTCCGTCCACACCCGCCCGGTCGGGTTGTGCGGCGAGCAGAGCACGAACACCCGGCTGTCGGGGCGCGCCAGCTCCCGCTCCAGGCCCGCCCAGTCGTCGCTCCCGACGGCCCGCAGCTCGCGCCCGAGCCCGGTGACGGCCTTGCGGAACCCGTCGTATGTCGGCGCGTGCAGCACGACGCCGTCGCCCGGCCCGGTCCACATGCGCAGCAGCTGCGAGATCTGGTTGAGCACCGACGGGGCGTACACGAGGCGCTCGGCGTCGACCTCGGTGGCGTACCGGGTGCGGAACCACTCGCGTATCGCACCGCGGAAGTCGTCGTTGCGCCAGTCCGTGTAGCCGAACACGCCATGCGCGACACGGGAGGTGAGGGCACTGAGCACCTGCGGCGCGCACGCGAAGTCCATGTCGGAGATCGTGAACGGCAGCAGGTCGGGCACGGGGAACCGGTCGGTGATGCCGTCCCACTGCACGCACCAGGTGCCGCGCCGGTCGACGGGTATGTCGAAGTCGTACGTCGCTGAAGACATCGGGAGACCTCCGGGCAGGGCACATGACACGGGCCCGGCACCCCGAGGGGACACCGGGCCCGTGCGCGAAGCGGACTACTTGATGCGCGTACCCGTGGAACGCAGGTTGGCGCAGGCCTCGACGATGCGGGCGGTCATGCCCGACTCGGCCTTCTTGCCCCACACGCGCGGGTCGTACGTCTTCTTGTTGCCGACCTCGCCGTCGACCTTCAGGACGCCGTCGTAGTTCTCGAACATGTGGCCCGCGATCGGCCGCGTGAAGGCGTACTGGGTGTCGGTGTCGAGGTTCATCTTCACGACGCCGTTCTCCAGCGCGGTGGTGATCTCCTCGACCGTCGAGCCGGAGCCGCCGTGGAAGACGAAGTCGAACGGCTTCGAGCCGGCCGGCTTGCCGTACTTCGCGGCGATGCCCTCGTTCAGCTCGGCGAGCAGGTCGGGGCGGAGCACGACGTTGCCCGGCTTGTACACGCCGTGCACGTTGCCGAACGACGCGGCGAGCAGGTAGCGGCCCTTCTCGCCCAGGCCCAGGGCCTCGACCGTGCGGATCGCGTCGTCGACCGAGGTGTAGAGGTTGTCGTTGATCTCGTGCGAGACGCCGTCCTCCTCACCACCGGTCGGGGTGATCTCGATCTCCAGGATGATGTTCGCGGCCTTGGCCTTGGCGAGCAGCTCCTGGGCGATCTCCAGGTTGTCGTTCAGCGTCTCGGCCGAGCCGTCCCACATGTGGGACTGGAACAGCGGGTTCTGGCCCTTGGCGACGCGGGCCGCGGAGATCTCGAGGAGCGGGCGCACGTAGCCGTCCAGCTTGCCCTTGGGGCAGTGGTCGGTGTGCAGCGCGATCTTGTTCGGGTAGCGCTCGGCGACGACGTGCGCGAACTCGGCCAGCGCCTGGGCGCCCACGACCATGTCCTTCACGCCCTGGCCCGACAGGTACTCGGCGCCGCCGGTGGAGATCTGGATGATGCCGTCGCTCTCGGCCTCGGCGAAGCCCTGGAGGGCCGCGTTGAGGGTCTGCGTCGACGAGACGTTGATGGCCGGGTAGGCGAACTTCCCCGCCTTGGCCCGGTCGAGCATCTCGTTGTACTGATCCGGGGTTGCGATGGGCATCTGCCGACTCCTCGTAAAGCTCGCGTTTGCGGGGTTTGGGTTGTTGCGCTGGGTGACCCTCACCAAGGGGGTGACATCATCGTCGCCCCCATCTTTCCAGACTTGTGCGAATGCTCCAGTCCGGCGAAAGTCCCGAGCTCTCGGACGTCAGTCGAGACCGAGCTCGTCCTTCGAGAAGGCGAAGAGGTACGGGACGCCCGCGCCCTCGGTGATCTTCTCGGCGGCGCCGGTGGCCCGGTCCACGATCGTCGCGACGCCGACGACCTCGGCCCCCGCCTCGCGCACGGCCTGCACGGCCTCAAGGGGGGAGCCGCCGGTGGTGGATGTGTCCTCGACGACGAGCACGCGGCGGCCCTCGATGTCCGGGCCCTCCACGCGGCGCTGCATGCCGTGCGCCTTCGCGGCCTTGCGGACGACGAACGCGTCGAGCCGCTCGCCCCGGGCCGCGGACGCGTGCAGCATCGCGCCGGCGACGGGGTCGGCGCCCATGGTCAGGCCGCCGACCGCGTCGAACTCCAGGTCCTTCGTGAGGTCGAGCAGCACCTGACCGACGAGCGGGGCGGCCTCCCCGTCGAGGGTGACGCGGCGCAGGTCGACGTAGTAGTCGGCCTCGATCCCGGAGGAGAGCGTCACCTTGCCGTGCACCACGGCCTTGTCCTTGATCTGCTGGAGCAGCGCGTCGCGCACGTCGTTCGAAGTCATGGCCATGAGCTTAAAGGCCGTGTTTCAGAGCCGCTGCCAGGTCCAGGTCGTCGACGCCTCCAGGGGGTCGACCGGCGTCACCAGCCGCGGCGCCGTGTTCAGGCCGTTCGGCGGCCCGGTCTGCGGCTCGACGCACACGGCCGCATCCTGCTCGTCGTAGACGACGACCCACGGCTCGCGGCTCTTCACGTTCACGGCGAGCTCGCCGGGCCAGGTCAGCGTGACGTCGACGCCGTCGGGCATCCCGAAGCAGTCGTCCCACGGCTGCGGCTGTACGTCGATGCGCTTGCCGGTGGGCAGGTGGTCGGCGCCGCGCTCCTCCTGCCAGGCGGCGTCGAAGGCGATCTCCACCGACGCGTCGCCCAGCTGCCGGTTGAACCACGGGTGCCAGCCGACCTGCGCCGGGAACGAGTCGCCGTACGTCTCGACGCCGAGGGTCAGCGTCAGCGCGTCCTCGGTGAGCGAGACGAGCTGCGTGACCCGGCCGGGGTAGGGCCAGGGCTCGGTGAGGTCGTACGTGAAGGCGGCCTCGTTCTCCGAGACGCGCACGGTCGTCCACTCGGCGCTGCGGGCGAAGCCGTGGATGGCGTGCGGCGGCGAGTTCAGCGGCATCTGGTACGTGTGGCCGCCGTTGCGGAACTGCCCGTCGCGAATGCGTCCGCACCACGGCACCATCGGGAAGCAGCCGTAGCGCTCCCCCTGCCGCAGCAGCTCCGTCCCGGCGATCTTGAGGCTGGTCACCCGGCACCCGTTCGCCGGGGCCACGGTCACTTCCGCGTCGCCCGCGGTCAGCGTCGTCTCCTGTGTCGTCACGACCCCTGACCCTATGCGGCGCGGTCCTAGCGGCGCCTGCGCAGGGCCCGGCCGACCACGATCGCCGAGGCGAGCGCGACCGCCGCGGCGGGGGCCGCCCAGCGCAGGGTCGCTCCCGCGGTGGCTCCCTCGGGGGCGGGCACCGGGGCGTAGCGGCCGCGCGGCGGGGCGTGGTCGACCTCCTCGGCACTGCGGCCGATCATGGTCCGCCGGGCGTGCGCGGCGAGCGGCTCCGCCGGGAGCTCGGTGTCCTGGTCGTCGACCTCCACGTCCGCGTCCGCGTCGGCGTCCACAGCCGCGTCCACGTGCACCTCCACCTCCACGTCCTGCATCTCGACGTCGAGGGACGGCGGCGGGATCTCGGTGTCGAAGACGGAAGCGGGCTCGGCGTCCTCCGAACCCGGCTCCTGGCCGGCTGCGCCCAGGTTCCCCGCGAAACGGTTCAGCAGTCGGTGGGCCGCCGATTCCACGGCCTCCTGCGGGAGTTCGGCCACACGGCCGTCGCCGGACGCGGTGCCGGTGAACGTGAGCGTGGAGCCGCCGTCGGCCGCGGCGACCCGGGCGGTGAGCGCGAACTTCACGCCTCCGGTGCCGCGGACCTCGGTGCCGTCACCGGTCACGGCGAACGATCCGTCGGACGCCTCGGCCACGCGGACGCTGCCGCGGTACGTGATGGCGTGGCCGCCGACCCGCACCTTCAGGCGGCCTCCGTCGCCGGCCGCGTCCCGCTGGAACCCGGGCAGCGCCCGGGCCACGCGAAGGGGATCGCAGAGCACCGCCCGCAGGGACTCCGCCGGAACCGGAACGTACACCTCATGCTCCATGTCACCCGAGCGTAGCGACTCCGTCGTGAACGTGGACCCTTCTTCGCCGGGCTGGACGGGTATTCGGTTCGACTGACCGTCCGGTGGGGGCTGGTCGCGCAGTTCCCCGCGCCCCTGGAGGCTTGCGGCTTCGCCGCTTGCCTCCATCGGGGAAATGCGGCCTGCGCAACCAGCCCCCACCGAACCCGCAGACGAAATCAGTAACGCGGGTGCACCAGCGTCGACGGGGCGTACCCAGGGTCAGGTCCCGCCGGGCGCGCCCCCGCAACCTCAGGCACCCCGGGCCACGACCACCCCGCGAGAACGAAACCCGCACCCCCGTCCCCCCGGTACGCCACCACCCGCAACCCCGCGGAGCGAACCGTCGAGGCCACCGTCCAGAAGCGGCGGTCCGGCGCCGGGCCGCCGTGCACCACGACCCGCCCGCGCTCCCCGAGCACCCGCCCCACGAGCCCGTAGAACTCCTGCGAGTACAGCTTCGTACTGGCCGTGCGGCCGGGGTCGGGGAGGTCGCAGATCACCACGTCGTAGGGGCGCACCCGGGCCCGTACGGCACCGCGCAGCCAGCCGAAGACATCACCGGTCGCGACCCGCACCCGCGCATCGCTCAGCGCCCGCCCGTTCAGACCGGTCAGGCCGGGGTCGGTGCGGGCGAGGCGGACCAGGCCGGGGTCGGTGTCGACGACGTCGACGGTGCGCACCCCGCGATGGCGAAGGACCTCGCGCACGGCGAGGCCGTCTCCGCCGCCGAGCACGAGGACCCGCTCGCGCGGTCCGCCGCTGAGGGCGGGGCCGACGAGCGCCGCGTGATAGCGGACGCGCAGCCGGCCGTCGAGGTACAGGTGGACGGGCCGCCCGTGTTCGCCGCCGGTGAGGACGACCTCCTGGTCGGCCGTCTGGACGGCGGCCCTGACGTGCGGCCCGAACATGGCCTGGCGTGCCGCGCGCTCGAAGTCGTCGACGAGGATCCACGCGGTGGCGAGCAGCCCGAGCACGGTCACGTTGGCGATCAGGAGCAGCAGGCGGCCGCGGGCGCTGAGGTCGCGCAGGAACAGGCCGAGGACGAGGGTGCCGCCGGCCACCGCGTTGACCGCGCCGGTCAGCAGCGCCCCGGTCAGCTGTCCGAGGAGGGGCAGGAGGAGGAACGGGAAGGCGAGGCCGCCGACCAGCGCGCCCACGTAGTCAGCGGCGAAGAGGTCGGCGACGGCCCCGCCGGGGTCCTGGCGCCGGATGCGCTGGATGAGGACCATGAGCAGCGGCACCTCGGCGCCGATGAGCACGCCGATGGCCAGGGAGAACGCGACCAGCAGATAGCGCGGGCCCTCCGTCCACGCCCCGCCCCAGTCGCCGGTCCAGGCGAACACCGCGTACAGGGCCATCGCGCTGCATCCGCCGACGAGGGCGAGGGCGGCCTCGACCATGCCGAAGCCGACGGCGGCCCGGTAGCGCAGCCGTTTGGCGGCGAGCGAGCCGAGGCCCATCGCGAAGACCATGACGGAGAGCACGACGGAGGCCTGGGTGACCGAGTCGCCCATCAGGTACGAGGCGAGCGCGACGAGTTCGAGTTCGTAGACCAGGCCGCAGGCCGCGCAGACGAAGACGCCGACGAGGACCAGGAACCGGCCGGTGCCCGGTTTGACCGGCAGCGGAGCCCGGCCCGGTCCGCCGAGGTGCCGTGGGGCCCCTCCGGGCGGGGCGGGCGCGTGCGGTTCGATCACCCTGGAACGCTACGTCACCGTTCGACTCCGCCCCGTCACCCACACGTGTGGAAACGGCGTACCGCACGCATACTCCGCAGGACAAAGCGCCCCAGACAGGGGCCGGTACGGCGGCCCGGGCCAGGGCTCAGAGGGCGGCCCCCGCGGGCACCCGCACACCCACCCGGCTGCGGGTGGCGACGAGTTGACCGTCCTGCGGATAGGCGTGCCAGGTGCGCCAGTGCACCTGCCCGTCGTCGTGCCGCTGGGCGAGCATGGCCGTGAAGGCGTGCGGGCTGCCGGGAAAGACCCCGGCGAGACCGTTCGGATGGTCGGCGACGAGCGCCAGCAACTCCTGCGCCCGCCCCGCGAATTGACCGGCCGTCAATTGTTCGACGCGCGCGGCGAATTCGTACTCCCAGTCGCCGAGGCGTTTGGCGACGCCGAGCGGGAGCGGGGTGCTGCTGCCGGGGATGCAGGCCACGGTCTCCGAACAGCTGCCGTGCTCCTCTTCGAGCAGCACCTGATGGGAGGCGCCGAGGAGTCTCAACTGCAGTTTGGCACCCGCGAGTTCGAGGTCGAGGGTGGCGAGTGCGGGCAAGGGCTCCCGGCCCAGGGCCCAGGCCAGGTCGGCCGCATTCGTGTCGGTGTAGGCGGTGTTCAGGGTCGTGAGCATGGGTCGGCTCCGCAAGCACGCATAAGGAGGTGAGACCGGCTTATGTCAAAGGGACCGGCTCGCGCCCACGCGAACGTGTCGAGTACGTAAGGGTCGGATACATCGATTACGTAGGCCGAGTACGTCGAACGAGGGCTGTTTTTGACGGTTAAAAGGGAATCATGGGCGGTGGCGCCACCACAGCGTTTTTACCCAACTTCGGAGGGTTTCCATCCCCCCGAGGGCTGCACAGCTCAACTGTTCAACTTCCAGGGCCGACTTTCGCGCCCGGCGCACAACTTCCGGGGGGACGACCGGACATGCGTGCGGCCCGCGCGGTCCGACTGCCCCGTGTCAGTCGCCTCCGCGCGGGCCGCACGCCCATGGGTCCGGCGTCAGCTGCCTCCGCCGCACCCCCCGCCACCCCCGCACGACGAGCCTCCGCCGCAGGAGCTGCCGCCACCGCACGAGGAGCTTCCCCCGCACGACGAGTGGTGGTGCCCGGACGACCCGCCCGAATGCCCGGACGACCCGCCCGAACAGGAGACGCCGCCACCGGACGCGGCACCGCCGGCCCACCAGCTGCTGCCGCTGCGGCTCTTGTGCGTCGACGTCCGCCGGTTCTTCCCGGCCTTCCTGGCGTCCCGCGGCGCGAGCGGGTCCCCGCGCCCGCCGGAGGACGCCAGCACGACGACCACGGCGACGACCACGAGTCCTACGACAATCGCTCCTACGATCACGGCACTCACCTGCTTTCACGTTCCCCCGTGCCCCTCGTGTGTCCCCCGAGGGACGCCCCGTGCGGGGCGTGTGAGGGGGATGCCCCTGCCCGCGCGCGGCCAAAGCAGAGTTGAGCAAGTCCAGAGGTTCGGCGCAGGATGGCCGCCATGACCTCCAGCGCGCGCCCTCTGCTCAACCGCCGACTCGCCGAGTTCGGGACGACGATCTTCGCGGAGATGTCCGCGCTGGCCCTGTCCACCGGGTCGATCAACCTCGGCCAGGGCTTCCCCGACACCGACGGCCCCGAAGCGATCAGGGAAGCCGCCGTCCGGGCGCTGCGCGACGGCCGCGGCAACCAGTACCCGCCGGGCCCGGGCGTCCCCGAGCTGCGCACCGCGATCGCGGACCACCAGCAGCGGCGGTACGGGACCCAGCTCGACGCCGACCGCGAGGTCCTCGTCACCGCGGGCGCCACCGAGGCCATCGCGGCGTCGCTGCTCGCGCTGGTCGAGCCCGGCGACGAGGTCATCGCGTTCGAGCCGTACTACGACTCGTACGCGGCGAGCATCGCGCTCGCGGGCGGCACCCGGGTCCCGGTGACGCTCAGGCCCGACGCGGGGGCCTTCCGCCTCGACCTCGACGAGCTGCGCGCCGCGGTCACCCCCCGCACCCGCCTGCTGCTCGTCAACACCCCGCACAACCCGACCGGCACCGTCCTCACCCGCGCCGAGCTGACCGCGATCGCCGAGCTGGCCGTCGAGCGCGACCTGCTCGTCGTCACCGACGAGGTGTACGAGCACCTGACGTTCGGCGCCGCCGAGCACATCCCGCTGGCCACGCTGCCGGGCATGCGCGAGCGCACCGTCACGATCGGCTCGGCGGGCAAGACGTTCTCGTTCACGGGCTGGAAGGTCGGCTGGGTGACGTCGACGCCGGAACTCGTCACAGCAGTCCGCTCGGCCAAGCAGTTCCTCACCTACGTGTCGGCGGGCCCCTTCCAGTACGCGATCGCCGAAGCCCTCACCCTGCCCGACTCCTACTTCGAGGACTTCCGCGCCGACATGACGGCCAAGCGGAACCTGCTCACGGCGGGTCTGCGGGACGCGGGCTTCGAGGTCTTCGAGCCGGCCGGCACCTACTTCGTCACGACCGACATCCGCCCGCTCGACCCGAGCGGCGACGGCTTCGCGTTCTGCCGGGCGCTGCCCGAGCGGTGCGGCGTCGTCGCGATCCCGAACGCCGTGTTCTACGACGACCGGGCGGCCGGGGCGCCCTTCGTACGGTTCGCGTTCTGCAAGCGGGAGTCCGTCCTCACGGAGGCGGTCGGCCGCCTCAAGCAGCTCTAGCACCCGGGGCCCCCCGTCTGGCCGCACCCAACTCGCGGGCGCGGCAGGGACATCGCAGGGTTCGGATGTGACCGAGCCGCACACCAGTGTTCTTGACGCCCCCTCAGGACCCGCCGCCGCCACCGCGGCCCGGGCTCTGCCGCGCCCGTCCGCGTCCGGCGCCGGACGGGCCCTCGCGCTCTTCGCCGCGGCCCGGCTCACCGGCATGCTCGCGGTCGCCGCCGGCGCCTGGCTCACCGGACAGAAGCCGCTCGCGCTGCTCGGCCGCTCCTGGGACTCGCTCTGGTACGAGGGGATCGCCGCGCACGGCTACGGCGTGCGCACGCTGCACTTCGGCGGCGGCGTCGTCCACAGCGACCTCGCCTTCTTCCCCCTCTACCCGGCGCTGATCCGCGCGGTGCACACGGTGCTGCCGCTGAGCACCGGGATGTGCGCCCTGCTCATCGCGTGGGCGGCGACACTGACCGCCGCGCTCGGCATCCACCGGATCGGCTTCCGTCTGCGCGGCAGGACGGTCGCGACGATCCTGGTCGTCCTGTGGGGCCTGCTCCCGCACTCCGTGGTCCTGTCCATGGCGTACACGGAACCCGTGCTCACGGCGCTCGCCGCCTGGTCCCTGTACGCGGTGCTCAGCGGCAGCTGGCTGTGGGCGGGCACGCTCGCCGCGCTCGCCGGCCTGTCCCGGCCGAACGGCTTCGCGGTCGCCGCCGCCGTCCTGTCCACAGCCGCGTACGAGATCGTCCGCCGCCGCGGCCGCGTTCCCCACAGGCTGTGGACGGGCGCACTGCTCGCGCCGCTGGGCTGGGCCTCGTACGTCGTCTGGGTCGGATGGCGCAAGGGCGATCCGCTCGGCGGCTACTTCGCGGTGCAGCGCGGCTGGGGTTCGACCTTCGACCTCGGGGCCGGTTCGGCCCGGTTCGTGAAGAACATGCTGCTGCACGGCGACCGCTTCGTCTTCCCGATGACGCTCCTGATCGTCGCGGCGGCGGTCCTCCTCTACGCGCTCCTGCTCCTGGACCGCGCCCCGCTCCCGCTGATCGCCTACACCGGCGTCCTGCTCCTGATCACGATCGGCGGCTCGGGCTTCTTCGAGTCGAAGCCGCGCTTCCTGCTGCCCGCGTTCCCGCTGCTGCTGCCGCTGGCCTGCGCGCTCGCCCGGACGGCGAGAGCCCGGCCCGCACACGCCGTCCTGGTGACGGCGGTACTGGCCGGGCTCTCCCTGACGTACGGGACGTATCTGATCGTCTACGCCCACACGCCGCTGTGATCTTCGGTGCTACTCGGCGTCGTCGCCGGGCTTCCCGTCCGACTCGGCCGAGTCGACGTCGGTCTCCAGACCGAGCTGCTCCACGAGCCAGCGGTCGAACTCGATCGCGGCGCGCACCCAGCTGACGGTCGACGACACGAAGTGCTCCAGCGAGACACCGGTGCCGATCAGCATCTGGGCCTCACCGATGAGACGGACCGTGCCGTCGTCGTGGGTGTGGCTGTAGACCTTGGGCCACAGGGTGCGGCGGTTCCAGTCGTCGATCGACTCCAGGAGCTGCGGCTTCACCTCGATGGCGTGCGGCCGGTCGTAGAACGTCCGCACCGAGAAGACCTGCTGGTCGCCCTCGCCGCGGAACATGAAGTACGTACGGAACTCCTCCCACGGAGCCGCGAGGTCGCCCTCTTCGTCCGTGACGTACTTGAGCTCCATCTGCTCCAGGAGCTGCTTGACCAGGTCCTGGTCGGGGATGACGGGACCTGCCGGTCCCCCACCCTGCGGCTGGGGGGGCTGCCCCCCGAAGTTGGGAATCGAGGACGGGTCGATGGTCACGTGCTTGGTCCCTTCGTATGGATGCGGCCATCCTCCCCCAGAGGGGCCCCCCGGGGGCAAGCCCGGGGGGCCTTCTGCCGCGCCTGTTCGCTCCCGGCTGCGCCCTCAGGGGCGCGGGGCTGTGTGCGGGGCTGTGTCATGAGCGGCTCCGCCGCGGGGCGCGACAAGCCACGACGAAACCCGCACTCGGCGACTACAGGGTCTTCCCGGTCGCGGGCCCGACCAGAAGGCCATCACCGAACGCGTCCACGCGCACCGTGTCGCCGTCGACGACCTCCCCGGACAAGATCTCCCTGGCGAGCCGGTCGCCGATCGCCGTCTGGACGAGCCGCCGCAGCGGACGCGCCCCGTACGCCGGATCGTTGCCCTCGGCCGCCAGCCAGTCCAGCGCCGCATCGCTGACGTCGAGCGTCAGCCGCCGCTCGGCCAGCCGCTTCGCGAGCCGGTCGATCTGGAGCCGCGCGATCCGGCGCAGCTCGTCCTTCTCCAGGGCGGAGAAGACGACCAGGTCGTCGAGCCGGTTCAGGAACTCGGGCTTGAAGGATGCCCGTACGACTTCGAGAACCTGCTGCTTCTTCTCCTCGGCCGAGGTCAGCGGCTCGACCAGGTACTGGCTGCCGAGATTCGACGTAAGGATGAGGATGGTGTTGCGGAAGTCGACCGTGCGCCCCTGCCCGTCGGTGAGCCGCCCGTCGTCCAGGACCTGGAGCAGCACGTCGAAGACCTCGGGGTGCGCCTTCTCCACCTCGTCGAGGAGCACCACGCTGTACGGGCGACGGCGCACCGCCTCCGTGAGCTGGCCGCCCTCCTCGTACCCGACGTAGCCGGGCGGGGCGCCGACGAGGCGCGCGACGCTGTGCTTCTCGCCGTACTCGCTCATGTCGATGCGGATCATGGCCCGCTCGTCGTCGAAGAGGAAGTCCGCGAGGGCCTTGGCCAGCTCGGTCTTGCCGACACCGGTCGGACCGAGGAAGAGGAACGACCCGGTGGGCCGGTCGGGGTCGGAGATCCCGGCGCGGGTGCGGCGCACGGCGTCGGAGACGGCGCGTACGGCCTCGCCCTGCCCGATGAGCCGCTTGCCGAGCTCGTCCTCCATGCGCAGCAGCTTCTGCGTCTCGCCTTCGAGGAGGCGCCCGGCGGGGATGCCGGTCCAGGAGGCGACGACGTCGGCGATGTCGTCGGGCCCGACCTCCTCCTTCACCATGGTGTCGCGGGCGACTTCCTCCTCGGCCTCGCTCGCTTCCTCCAAGTCCCGCTCCAGCGAAGGGATCTCGCCGTACAGGAGCTTGCTGGCGGTGTCGAAGTCGCCGTCGCGCTGGGCCCGTTCGGCCTGGCCGCGCAGTTCGTCGAGCTTCTCCTTCAGTTCACCGACGCGGTTGAGGGACTGCTTCTCCTTCTCCCAGCGGGCGGTGAGACCGCGCAACTCCTCTTCCTTGTCGGCGAGATCGCGCCGCAGCTTCTCCAGACGCTGCCTGCTGGCGGGGTCGGTCTCCTTGCCGATCGCCAGCTCCTCCATCTTCAACCGGTCGACGGCGCGCTGGAGTTCGTCGATCTCGACGGGCGAGGAGTCGATCTCCATGCGGAGCCGGGACGCGGACTCGTCGACGAGGTCGATGGCCTTGTCGGGCAGGAAGCGGGAGGTGATGTACCGGTCGGAGAGGGTCGCCGCGGCCACGAGGGCACTGTCCGCGATCTGCACCTTGTGATGGGCCTCGTACCGCCCCTTGAGCCCGCGCAGGATCGCGATCGAGTCCTCGACGGACGGCTCGGCGACGAGCACCTGCTGGAACCGGCGCTCCAGGGCGGGGTCCTTCTCGATCCGCTCCCGGTACTCGTCGAGCGTCGTCGCGCCGACCATGCGCAGCTCGCCGCGGGCGAGCATGGGCTTGAGCATGTTGCCGGCGTCCATGGCGGAGTCGCCCCCGGCGCCCGCACCGACCACGGTGTGCAACTCATCGATGAACGTGATGACCTGCCCGTCGCTCTCCTTGATCTCGGAGAGGACGGTCTTGAGCCGCTCCTCGAACTCGCCGCGGTACTTCGCGCCCGCGACCATCGCGCCGAGGTCCAGCGAGACGAGCCGCTTGTCCTTCAGCGACTCCGGCACGTCCCCCTTCACGATCCGCTGCGCGAGCCCCTCGACGACGGCGGTCTTGCCGACGCCGGGCTCACCGATGAGCACGGGATTGTTCTTGGTGCGGCGCGACAGCACCTGCACCACACGCCGGATCTCCTGATCACGCCCGATGACGGGATCGAGCTTGCCCTCCCGCGCGGCGGCGGTGAAGTCCGTACCGAACTTCTCCAGAGCCTTGTACGACCCCTCGGGGTCGGGTGTGGTCACCCGGCGCCCTCCCCTGCTCTTCGCGAAGGCCTCGGCCAGCTTCTTCGCACTGGCCCCATTCTCGGTCAGCACCTCACCGGCGGACCCGCCCTTGGCGGCGATGCCGATCAGCAGGTGCTCGGTGGACAGGAACTCGTCGCCCAGCTCCTTGGCGCGTTCCTGCGCGTCGGCGATGACGGCGAGCAGGTCGCGGCTGGGCTGCGGCGGCGCGACCGTCGACCCGGTGACGCTGGGCAGCGACGCGAGCACGCGCTCGGCGCCTTCCCGCACCCGCACCTGATCGGCATCGACGGCGGCCAGCAGATCAATGATGTTCTCGTTGTCCTGCCCTTCGAGCAGGGCAAGCAGCAGATGGGCCGGGGTCAGATCCGGGTGGCCCCCGGACACGGCCCGGCTGCTTGCCGCGTTGATCGCGTCGCGGCTCCGGTTCGTCAGCTCGGCGTCCACGTGCCTGTTCTCCTCCACGCAAGTCGTACAACTCTGACTTACTCAACGTACACAAAGTTGAGTCTATTCCACTCAAGGCGAAGGGTGGGAGCCCGTGGGGATAGGTTCCGGTCATGGCCAAGCGGATCGACCTCGACCACCCCGGCGCCGACTTCCTCACCTTCTGGCAGGAACGGCACCTGTGCACCCTCACCACCCTGCGCCCGGACGGCACCCCGCACGTCGTGCCGGTCGGCGTGACGTACGACGCCGAGCAGCGGGTGGCCCGCGTGATCACGAACAAGACCAGCCGGAAGGTCGCCCACATCCTGGAGAGCACGACGCCCGCCCGGGTCGCGGTCTGCCAGGTCGACGGCCGGCGCTGGGCGACACTGGAAGGCACGGCGACGATCCGCACGTCGACCGAGGACGTGGCCGACGCCGAGCGCCGCTACGCCGAGCGGTACACACGCGTTCCGCGCCCCAACCCGGACCGGGTCGTCATCGAGATCACGGTGGGCCGGGCCACGGGCAACGGCGTCTTCGCGGCCGGGTAGCCGCACGGCCGCGGCACAAACTGCAGCGGCGCCACCGTGTTTCAGGTCCACGGTGACGCCGCTGCGGGGGGAAGCACCTGCGCGATTTACAACGACGGGGGAATCGCGTCAGGCACTGCGGGGGGTGGCTGTGGTGCGTGACGGGGCATCCGAGGCCGCCTCGGCCTGCGGGCCCGCGTCCCCGACCAGCTGGTGATCACGCTGGTCGAGATTGACGAAGATCATTCCGTACCGGACGACGGTCCGCACCGGCTGCGGCGCCCCACGGGGCCTGCGCAGACACCGATAGGCCCGAATGTCGTCCTCGTCGTCCCGCGCCACGACGATCGGCTCCCCGAAGAGAGTGACCATCAGCGAGTCGCCGGGGTTCGGGATCGCCGTCACGAGATCGATCTGATGCCAGCCGGCCCGGTAGGCGATCGCCATCTCGCGGCGGAGGGATCTGTCGTCGGGTGGGGTGATCATGCGTCGACGCCTGTCGGTGCTGCGTCCCAGACCGGGTCCATCGACGCATCCGCCTGCAGAGCGGCTACCTTCACAGCGGTCGGCGCTCCGGTCCAGACCGCGTCACCGGGGGCGGCCTGAACTGTCGGCGAGGACGTCCAGACCGCGTCCGCCGGACCGACAGCATTCAGGACCAACCCGGCGGAGAAGGCGCCAGCAAGAACTGCACCAAATATCCTCTTACGCATAGCGGGCCTCGTCCTCACTTCCATGGCTTCTCTCCCCCGGCTCTCCACGACGATGGCTCATTCAGCCACGCAAACACCACAGGGTCGATGCATCATGTTCCTGCACGTTCAGGACCCTGGGGGGTGGAGCAATGCCAAATATGGGCTCTAACCGGGCACATCCACACGCCATGACCGAGCTGTGCGATGCCGGGAAGCAGCTCTACGCGGCAGCGCTGCGTACAGGCCACGTCATGCGCAGCGATACAACAGAGGCTCCCTGCCTGCTGGACCTCGCGCTCCTGCAGCCCGATCCGGATGACGCCGACCGGCTCCGTCCGGTTCCGCCGACTGCCGCGCTCTCGCAGCGACTCCATCCACTCGAACGCGAAATCCAGGAGAGGAGAGCACTGGCGGTCGAGCTCACCGAAACTTTTGAGCCTTTTCTGACCATCAGTGCCCAGCAACGACCTGCCACCCATGCGATCACTGTCCATGAAGGCAAGGACCGCATCAACTCCGCGATCGAGCTGGCCATCGCCGAGTCCAAGTTCGAGATCCTCACAGTGCAGCCCGGTGGCGGCCGTGACGAGCACACCCTCATCAAAGCGGTGCAGATGGGCCGCGAGTTCACCAGCCGGGGCATCCGGATGCGCACCCTCTACCAGCACACGGCCCGGCACAGCCACGGCACACTCGCCTACGCCGAAGCCTTCAAGCAGGGCAAGGTCGAGATACGTACGCTCGAAGAACTCATAGAACGACTCATGGTCTTCGATCGGGCAGTTGCCTTCATTCCCGCCCGCGAAGACCACGAAGCCGCGCTGGAGATCCGGCATGCCGGCCTCGTCGAATACCTGGCCAAGGTCTTCGAGCAACTCTGGCACCGCGCGGTACCGCTGCTGGAGGAAGCCCCCTACGCTCCACCGACCGACGGCATCACGGGCGTTCAGCGCTCGATCGCCAGACTCCTGGTCGAAGGTCACGTCGACGAGGCGATCGCTCGTCGGCTGGGCATGAACGTACGCACCTGCCGTGCCCACATCGCCAAGCTCGCAGCGGCACTCGGCAGCGGAAGCCGCGCCCAACTCGGCTTCCTGATAGCGCGATCCGGACTCCTCGAGGCAGCCGCGCCGACCACGAAGAAGAGGGATGAGCTGTGACTGCCCACGCCCACGGCGTCGCGGAGTTGTGCGAGACAGGCATGGTTCTCTACACCCGGGCGCTGCGTGAAGGACACGTTCCCCGGCAAGAGACAGCAGCCGCTCCGTGCCTCGAGGCCTACGGCCTGCTCCGCTCGGAGAGCGAAACCTCTCAGTGGCTGCGCCCCGTCCCTCCTGCCATCGCACTTCCGTCTCTGCTCAGGGCGGTTGAGGACGAGATCGCTCAACGCCGCAGCCAGGAGGAGAAGCTGGCCAAGACCTTCGCGAGTCTGATTGCCCTGGACGCGGAGCGGGCCGCCGTCCCCGATACACCCATGATGACGGTGCTCCTCGGCCTGCACCGCATCAACGAAGCGATAGCCGACGCCGCCTCCTCCTCGTCCGACGAGCTGCTCACCATCCAGCCCGGCGCCGCGAGACCGGCGAACGTGCTGGCGTCGAGCCTGCCGCGCGAGCAGAACCTGCTCGCCCGGGGCGGCCGCATGCGGACGCTTTACCAGCACAGCTCCCGCCACTCTCCCGCCATCCTCGCCCATTACGAGCAGATG
Organism: Streptomyces sp. NPDC052225; assembly: GCF_040679615.1. Classification (NCBI taxonomy): domain Bacteria; kingdom Bacillati; phylum Actinomycetota; class Actinomycetes; order Kitasatosporales; family Streptomycetaceae; genus Streptomyces; species Streptomyces sp. NPDC052225. Next base: position 124,116 of record NZ_JBFAVD010000001.1, read on the forward strand.
GCCGGCGACGTGCAGGTCCGCACACTCGACGAAGTCACCGAGCGCCTCGTCATGTTCGACCGCACCGTCGCCTTCATCCCGGGAAACCCGGACCGCACCGTCGCCCTGGAGATCCGGCATCCCGCGCTGATCGCCTATCTGGCCACCACCTTCGAGAGGCTGTGGCGCCTGGCCACGCCGTTGTTCCCGCAGAGCGCGAGCGAGGACTTCCCGGCCGGCGGTGTCACTCCGCGCCAGCGCACCATCGCCACGCTCCTCATCGAAGGGCACACCGACGCCGTCGTGGCGGAGCGCCTCGGCATGAACATCCGCACCGTACGCGTCCACATCGCCAAACTCGCCGCCACCCTCGGCAGCGACAGCCGGGCCCAACTCGGCTATCTCATCGGTCAGTCGGGGATTCTCGATCAGGACCGCTGACCAGGCCGACGAGCCCGGCCTGCGCGATCCGCACCCCCAACTGCGCCCGACTGGAGGCCCCCAGCGTCTCCGCGAGCCGCGCGATGTGCGCCCGGCACGTCCGGACGTTCATCCCCAGACGCTCGGCGATGACCGCGTCCGTGTGGCCCTCCGCCAGGAGCGCCGCGATGGAACGGCCCCGGTGCGTGATGCCGTCCGCACCGGTGCGTGGAAGTTGGTCGGAGACGGGCGCCGCGAGCCGCCACAGGCGGTCGAAGACGGTGACCAGGTAGAGGATGAGCGCGGGGTGGCGGACTTCGAGAGCCAGCGTGCGGTCCGCGTTCGCCGGGATGTAGGCGACGGTGCGGTCGAACGCCATGAGTCGTTCGGGAACTTCGTCGAGCGTCCGCGCCTCGACGACGTCACCGAATCGGTCCAGGTACTCGTACAGTCCCTGACCGTGCCGCGCCACGTGGGTGTAGAGCGTGCGCATCCGCACGCGGCGCTCCCGCAGATCTCCCATGATCAGGACCGCCTTGCGCAGGTCCTCCTCGCTGCGGATACCGCCCGGCTGGATGGTGAGGATCTCGTCCGTGCTCGCCGCCGTGGCCTCGTAGACTGCCTCCTGAATCCGCCCCTTCCCCTCCACGACCCGCACGACGTCACTGCCCACCTGGAACCGCGGATCGGCCTCCGCGTACCGGGACAGCGCCCCCAGCGCAGCACCCATCCGCCGGTGCCCCGCGGTGACCTCCTCGTACGTCGCCCGCAGGAGCCCCGCCATCGCCTGCTGCGGAGGGACCGGGACCAGCCACCCGGCGTCCTTGGGATCGGGGTACAGGAGTGCCAGGTCCAGGAGGCAGGGCGCCCCGGCGACGACCTCACGTCGGTGCGCTCGCCCGGTACTCAATGCCTCCCGGTACAGGCGGTCTCCGGGTTCGCACAGCTCGCCAATGCCATGCGTGTGACCACTTCCGTGCAGACCGACCTCTCCAGCCATTGCCAACCCCCCTGGTCCCCATCAGCCGTGAAGCCTTCAAGTTAGACCAGCGGCCCGCCGACCTCGCGTCCCAAAAATGCCCCGATACCCGCAATCAACCATTCCTCCCACCCTCCGGATCGGCACTCCGCGAGAAGCTGACGGTGGCGTCCCCATGAACGGTCCGTGCATAGTTGGCGACAGCGGAAATCGACCAATTCCGCTGAGAGGAATGCCTAGGGGGAGGATCACGGTGATACGGATCGGCGTTTTCGGAAAGCAGCCCTTGGTGCGCTCGGGTATTCGCCGCATTCTGGAGAAGAATGCTCGGGCAAGCATTGTCGAGGCACCCTCTCCGGACATGATTCCGGCTGCCACGCTCCATGGTCTTCATTCGCTCGTCGTCTGTGCCGAGACCGCCGAGGCCGCGCTGTGCACGGTCAGGCAGATGAAGCAGCCCCCTGGCCGGTCCGCGGCCTCCGCCATAGTCGTGCTCAGCCGTCTCACCTCGGACGACGTGCCCGTACTGCTCCGGGAGGGCGTCCTGGGGCTCTTCCTCGACACCGACGTCGAACGGCACCTGTCCTGGGCCGTGGACGCCACCGTCTCCGGGAGCCTGGCCTTGTCACCCGTCGTCGCCGACTCCGTGATCGGTCAGTACGTACGTCACTTGCGGCGGAACGAACAAGACGCCGACTCCTGCGCGCAGTTGAGACGGCTCAGCCCTCGGCATCGGGACATTCTGGCCCTCATCGCAGAGGGACTTTCCAATCTCGACATCGCGGAAAAACTCAGCATCAGTACCCACACCGTCAAAGACCACGTCCGCACCATCTACGCGCGGCTCGACGTCGACAACCGTATCCAGGCCGCCCGGATCGCATGGCAGGCGGAACGCAGTCCCCTGTCCCGCACCGCCCTTCTTCAGCCCAGCTCCTGACGCTGCCCGACATCCTGAGCGATCAGTTGGCCACGCTGAACCATCCCGGCCGCACCTCGGTCAGAAGCGGGTGCAGGGACCGCACCGCGGCTCGCAGGTCCTCATCCGTGACATCAAGAGGCTCCGGCAGACTCAGCCCGTACCTGCGCAGCCGCCAGAGATCGAAGACCTCGCTCCCGTCGGCGGCGAAGTCCACATCGACCTCGGTGCCGTTGTCGCTCACAAAAAGGCACCCTGCCCCATGAACCGTGTAGGAGTAGGTGCCGACGTGCCCGCTCCGGCCGATGATCCGGCGTGAACGGACCAGGCCAAGGATGTCTGCGAGTCGCTCAAGCGAGGGGATCGCCGCCTTCATGGCCTCGTGAGCCGCGTTCAGAGCGTGGACGTACCCAAGAACGAGCTCCCGCGCCACCCCGACCCGTTCCATACGCCGCCCTCCCCTGAGCCCGTGACCGACGGGATTGTCCCACGGGCCGCCGGTGGCTGCGGGCCGCGCCCAGCGGCATCCCCCAGGACCCGCTCTACTCAGCCGACGGCCGCCACCCGTCCGCAGCTTTCGCGGCCGCCCGCGCTCCCCACCCCGCAAGCCCCACGGCGCACGCCAACGCACCCACGGTGATGGGCGCCATCGCCATCGGGGTCGCCTGTGCGGCACTGTTCAGCGGTGCGGCCATCCACCACGAGACCGTCACGCCGGTCAGTGCGGCCAATACCGCCGGCAGCAGCAGCGACCAGCCGGCCATGGCGTAGAAGACGCCGCGATTGCCCGTCAGTACGGACAGCGGTGCGATCTCCCGCCCGTGTCCGAGGAACTCGGACATCGCGCTCAGTCCTGCCACCAGCGCGACGATGCCCACGCCCAGCAACGCCATGAGCCGCACCCACCCCGCGGCGGTCACCAGCTCTCCCGTGCCGGAGAGATCGGCGAGCGGCCGCACCGACGCCTTCATCGCGAGGGTGCGGTTCGCCGTGGTGCTCAATTCGGGTACGGGCAACTGCCGGTGGTCCCTCCCCAGCAGCAGAAGGACTGTGTTGTCGCCCCGCTCGCCCTTGCCGTCGATACGGGAGACGTCGCCGCGCCGCACACTCAGTTTTGCTCCGTCGCCCGCGCCCGTCCTGCCGATGATCTCCCGCCACCGGACGTCCCCGGCCGTGCGGGACACGGACACAGGGGTCTTCCGGCACGGGACATCAAGCTCCGCGAGCGCCGCGCAGGAGCCGGTGACGTCGATGTCCGAGCGCACTACTCGTACGGCCACGGCGAGAGCGTCGGCGGGCAGGGCCCGTTCGAACGTCCTCACATGCGGGCCGTCGGCGTACGGCGCCACCCGCACCACGCTCGTCCCCACCCGCTTGTGCGTCTCGACCTCGCCCTGGATGAGAGTCCCGAAGACCGTGGTCCACATCTGGGCCTGGGCCGCCAGGCCGATCGCGATCACCATCGCGGCCACGAGCCGGGTCACCGAGCGGGCCCCCGACCCCAGCCTGCGTCCGGCCACCAACAGGCCGGGGCTGCCGGTGGTGCGCCCCAGCCGGGCCAGGATCGGGCCGAGCGCGCTGACCGCGGTGCCGATCACGGCCGGCAGCGTGGCGAAGACCAGAACGCATCCGACGGCGTAGACGGGGATGAGGAGCGACACCGGGACGAGTTCCGTGACGCGAACGGTGAGCAGCAGGGCGAAGGGGAAGATCCAGGGCAGCCAACTCCGGCGTTTGGCCAGGGCAGTTGGCCTCGTCGAGGCACCGGACCGGCGGCGGCCGGGCTGCAACACGACCGTGAGGACCATCACCGCGGCAGGCACCGCCAGCAGCCAGCCGACCAGCGCCGGCCACGCGCCTCGCGCGTCCCGCGCCGACAGGACGAAGTCGACCACGGGGTACGACGTGTCCGTCACCAGGGGCACGGCCGCGCACACGGCCGCCACTGCCGCGCCCACCCCGATCGGCAGCGCCGCCTCACCGACCGTGAAAGCCGCTCGTGCCGTGGTTCCCGCCCCGAGCGCGCTCAGCAGTGCGGTCCTGCGGTCGCGGGACGCCGCCCCGGCACGGGCCGCGATGACCACGAGCAGCAGCGCGGGGAGGAGCACCAGGACCACGTATCCCGCGAAGAACTTCTGCGGGCCGAAGTTGTGCGTGCTCTCGCCGACGAATCCGGCCGAGGCGTTCTCGCCGAATCCGCTGATCCTCAGCATCTGGGTCGTGTCCAGCAGCTCGGTTCCAGGGCGTACGTACGCGAAGCGCTCGGCGGGTGCCTCGAGCCCGGCGGGCGAGATGACGCCGCCGAACCGTCCGTACTGCGTGGCGATGCCGTCCTTCCTGCCTGCTTCGAGCAGCGCCGGCGACAGGAAGGCCTCACCGGGTTCCGGCCATCGCGGCAGCCCCGGGGGCAGGGGGGCGTCGGCGCGCGTCGGTTCGATGTACACGACGTCGTACGGCTTGTCGCCCATGCTCTGCACCACCGGCGCCCACAGGGCACGCGGCGTCTCCCGCGGATGCGCGTCGATCAGCCGCGGCGATCTCGCGACACTTCTCTCCGCTCTGGCGTCGAAGGAGTGTGCCGCCAGGACGAGACCTGCGACGGCGAGCGACGTCAGCGCGGTGGCCAGCACCAGCGCCCAGAACCGGATCCGTCCCGCCTCCGCCGTCAGGGCCGCGGCCCGGCCCATGCGCAGCAGTTGGGGAAGAAGCCCGCTGCCGCTCACAGCGGATCCCCTGCCGGGGCCTTCTCCACGATCGCTCCGCCGAGCAACTGCACGCACCGGTCGGCCCGCCGTGCGACATCGGAGTCATGGGTGACGAGGAGGAGTCCGCACCCGCGTTGCCGGGGAAGCCGGTAGAGCAGATCCGCCACGGCGTCCCGGTGTCGTGCGTCCAGGGAGCCGGTGGGTTCGTCGGCGAGCAGCAGGGTCGGCTCGTTGACGAGGGCGCGTGCCACCGCGGCCCGTTGCCGTTCGCCACCGGACAGGGTTCCCGTCGCCGCGTCCTGCGGGACGCCCAGCTCGGCGAGGAGCTCCGCGGCCTCGCGGTGTGCCTCGGCGCCGCGCTTGCCCGCGAGGAGACCTGCCAGCGCCACGTTCTCGACCGGCGTCAGTTCGGAGAGCAGTTCCCCGAACTGGAAGACCATGCCGATGGTGTCGCGCCGATGCCGGGCCAACGCCGCGCGGGACAGGCGTCCTTGGTCGACACCGGCGACCCGCACCACACCGGAGCGGGGGCGCAGGAGTCCGAGGACGCACATCAGCAGGGTGGACTTGCCACTGCCGCTCGCACCCATCACCGCGACGGACTCACCGGCGGCGATCCGCAGACTCACGCCGTCGAGCAGCGTGCGTCCGGGAACTCCGTACGTGAGCCCTTCGACTTCAAGAACGGCATGCTCGGCACCGCTGTCCACCCTGCCTCCAAGGGTTCCGCTTCCGCGTTCGCTGGCTAAACTCGCGCTGCGGGGGTGGCGGCCGCCAACATCGGCCGCCACCCCTGCCTCTGCACGAGGATGCGGAGTCGATCTCTCAACTACGCGATTGCACCGGTCACTTGCTGTGCCGGGGGCGCACTACCAACCGGTGCAGTCGTCGGGGAAGTTGTTGTAGACCTCGCACGCCTGCATCTTGAAGATCGTGGAGTACTTGCCGCTCTCGACGGTCCAGGAGTTCCCGTCGTTGTCCTCGAAGTAGGTGTCGCCGTACGCCTGCTTGTTCCACAGGGTCAGCTGATCACTGGGGTGAGCCGTCCGGTAGTAGTTCACCTTGACGTCATGACCGTCGTCCTGGGTGTCCTGGAGGTTCATGATGGTCGCGCTCGATTCCGTCCAGGCGCGCGCACCCCCCTTGGATGCCGACAGGGCGAACGCGGGCGACGCCCCCGCGAGGGCGAGCACGGTCAGCGCGCCGACTGCGGCGCGTCGGATACCTCTGCTGTTCATGGTGCCTTCCGTTGTCCGTCGCGGACACGCCCTGAGCGGGAGCGCCCTGCATGTGCCTTCAACTGGTGTTGAAGCACGGCCGGTTCGGCGTGGGTGCGCGAACCTGACAAGCAGAATTGAACCGTTCAGCAGTCGGCCACCGGCATCCCTCCGAGGACGGGTTCTCCATCCGCCGCCCCCTCCGGAGGGGGCGGTCAACAGGTCGGCACCGGAGTCCGCCTCGCCGCAATCTCCATCATCTGAAGCACCACAACAACAAGGGCCGACAGCCCGTACGGCCGTCGGCCCAGCCCACCAACACCCCGCGCACACCCCCTACTTCGTCAACCCCGCCTCCGCACAGGCCGCGGCATACTTCGGCGTGCAGATCTCCTTCACCGAGTAGATCCCGTCCTTGACCACCGTGTTCTTGATGTTCTTGCGCGTCAGTGCGACCACGCTCACGCTCGCCGTGCGGATCTGCTTCGTCGTCGGGCTGTCCGTGGAGTCCATCGCGAGGGCCTCGAACTCGATCGAGCGGCCCTGGGCGATGCGCACCGCCATCTCGGCCGCGGTGGCGGCCTCCTCCGGGTACGGCTTGTAGACGCTCATGTACTGGTCGCCGACGAGGATCCGCTGGACCGCGGCGAGTTCGGCGTCCTGGCCGGTGATCGGCGGGAGGTCGGTGACGCCGGCTTCCTTGAGGGCCTCGATGATGCCGCCGGCCATGCCGTCGTTCGCCGAGTAGACGCCCGCGATGTTGTCGGCGCCGATCGACGTGATGGCCTGTTTCATGGCCGCCTCGGCGTTCTTCGGCTTCCAGCCCACGATGTCGGCGGACTTCGCGATGGTCACCGAGTCGCCGAACTCCGCTCGCGCGCTCTCCTTGAAGACCGCCGCGTTCGGGTCGGTGCGCGCACCGTTGATCATGACGATCTTGCTGCTCTTGGTGGCGCGGGAGCCGAGCGCCTCGAGGAGCGCCTTGCCCTGGGTCTGGCCGACGAGTTCGTTGTCGAAGCCGACGTACGCGTCCACGGGGCCCTGCGCGAGACGGTCGTACGCGATGACGTGGATGCCCGCGTCCTTCGCCTTCTTCACGGACCCGGCGATGGACTTGGAGTCGACGGCGTCCACGAGGAGGGCGTCCACGCCGGCGTCGATCATCTCCTGCATCTGCCGCTTCTGGAGGGCAGCGTCCTCGTTCGCGTTCTTGTAGAGCAGCGTGCCCTTGCCCGAGGTCAGCTTCGCCACCGTCTTCATGACGATGGGGTAGTCGAACTTCTGATAGCGGGCGGTCTCCTTCTCCGGAAGGAGCAGACCTATCTTGACATCGTTGCCCTTGTGCACGGGCTCGTCGGAGTCGCTGTCCCCGCCGGGCAGCACACCACCGCAGGCCGAGAGCGAGACCAGCAGGACGGATGCGGCGCCGGCCATGGCGGCGGATCGCATTCGCGTGTTCATTACGGATACCTCCCTGACGTGGCCGCGACGGTGCGGCCGAGGTGCTCGAAGCCAACTCGGCCGCCCACGCGGGGTCAAGAGATGAAGCCACACCGCAACGAAACCGGATCCGTTACTTCCCCCCATGAAGCCGGATAAGGCGAATACTGGACACTCCTCCCGTCTTCACAGGAGCTTCACTTAACGTCCTGTTCTACGCGCACGCTCAGGCGGCCGGCACGCGGTCCAGGAACCCGTGCACCGCCGTGATCCGCCCGTCCCCGGCGATCTCGACGACGTCGAACCCGGCGACGGGCGCCGACCCGTCCGCCTCGCTGACCAGCTCCCACCCGAACCGGGCGACCCGGTGATGTCCGTCCACGGCCCCGAGCTGCCGGAAGAAGAACCCCGGGAACTGCTCGTGCGCGGCGCCCATGACCGCCGCGATCCCCTCGTGCCCCGCGACGTCGGCCAGCGGGTCGGTGTACGTGCCGTCCTCGGTCCAGGCGGCGGCGACGGCCTTGGCGCGCGCTTCGTCGGTACGGGCGTTCCACGCCTCGAAGTAGCGGGTGACGGCGGTGTCGTGGACAGCCGTGGCGTTCGTAGCGGTCATGGTGATCGGCCTCCTGAAGTCGGTGACGCGCGGTCCGGGACCCGGAGCCCGAGCGGAGTGCGCCGCCCGGGTTCCGGTGACTTCAGAGTGCCGGGGCGCGGGGCGGGGCGCGATTACGCGCGAGGTAATGCCGACGGGGTCAGCCGACTCTCTCTCCCCCCCGGCCGTCGGCCTCGGGGCCGCCGCGGCCGTGTCCACCACGGCGCCCTCCTCTGTGCGGGGCGGCGGCGGATCGTGGTGACCAGGGGACACAGGCACCCCACAGATAAATCTCAGGTCAAAGTCCCTCAGCAGGGCAACCCCGCGCCCCTCTCACCGGTCACCTTGCCGTCAGAACAGCCACCCCGTTCACCGACGAGGAGCCGCTGAGCCCATGCGCCAGCCCATCGCCGTCCCGCCGCGCCGCAACCGCGCCGCCGCGACCCTCACCGCCCTTGCGGCCGCAGCCCTGCTGACGGCCGCCGCGGCCGCCCCGGCCACCGCCGACGAGGTGGCCGAGAACGACGCCCTGTGGATCTCGGCGCCGTACGACCTGGTGCTGCCCGGCGCCGACGCCGACGGCAACACCGGCACCCAGTCCGTGGAGGTTCAGGTCTCCCACGACAACACCAACAACTCGGTCTCCGGCGGCACGCTCACCGTCGACGCGAGCGAGCTGGCCGGGATCGCGGACGTGACCTGGCCCGCCACCTGCACGCAGGACGGGACGAGCGCGCTGAAGGCGACCTGCTCGTTCGGGACGCTCGACACGTCGCCGTGGATCACCGCCGCCACCCTCGGCATCCGCGCCGAGGCCGACGCCCCGGCCGACGCCGCCGCGTACATCCACTACACGGCGAGCGCCGACAGCGCCTTCGGGCCGCTGACCGCGTACCCGTCGGACACCCACGTCTCCGTCGCCAACGGGCCCGACCTGGGCCTGAACGAGCTGCCGTTCAACACCAAGGTGGCCACGAACAGCGACGTCGCGCAGCCGGTGCGGCTGACCAACACCGGCAACGAGACGGCCGACCGCACCATCCTCACCCTGTTCGCCTCGCACGGCCTGGAGCTCGCGCACCGGTACGGCAACTGCACGTACGCGGAGGGCGACAAGGCCTCCAACCCGACGGGCACCACCGCCGTCTGCGTCCTCGACCAGGCCGTCGCGCCGGGTCAGACCTACGACCTGTCGCCGGCCACCGCCGTGCGCACCACGGGCGCCGCGCTGTACGAGCGCTTCGACTACCAGGTGACCCCGTACACCGACGAGGCCTACCAGCAGGCCATCGCCGGGCGGTCGTTCGTCCAGGGCACCGGCGACGCCTTCGTGCCCGCCCGGGTCTCCGCGCTGCGGGCCGCGTCCGGCACCACGGACCTGAACCCGGGCGACAACTACCGCATGGCGACGTACACCGCGGCCAACACCGCCGACCTGAAGGCGATCGGCAAGGACATCACCGGGGTCAGCGCCGGTGACACCGTCACCGCCCGCGTCGGCGTCCGCAACAAGGGCCCGGCCTGGGTCGCCTCGCTGGGCGCCGGGGCGAGCGTCGCCACGACCGACGTCACCCTGCCCTCCGGGACGACCGTCACGCAGAAGCCGGAGATGTGCGACGAGGTGGACGGTCGGCACTACGTGTGCCGCACGCCGATCCTGATGTGGGAGGACTCCCGTACCGTCTTCGACTTCACGCTGCACGTCGACAGCGTGAGCTCGACCGGCGCCACCGGCACCGTCGCCACGCGCAACGACGACCCCGAGCTGCGCATCAGCGCCTTCGACCCGAACCTGAGGAACAACAGCACGTCGTTCACGATCAGCGGCTGAAACGTCTGGAGTTGCACCAGCAGCCGGTGCGCGAGCAGGGCCGTCGGGCTGTGGATCGGGCGGTCCTGCGGCAGGTCCCGGGGATTGCCGTCCCGGCGGGGGCCGTCGCATGTTCTGAGGCTGTTGCGCTCGGGGCGAGAGTAGAGGGCCCAATTCTTTTCCCCATCGGCCGTTCCTTCGGGGTTGTCGTCCGTGGCACCGGAGTACGGGTTTCCGTGCGTCGGTCACCTCGGGTGCCGGCGCCCTCGATGCGCAGGGCGCGGCGCGGCCCGGGGCGAGTTCGTCGCGTACGCCGTACAACCAAGCTGACCCGTCGCACGTCTTCTCCTCGCCCGGACCGGGACACCGAGATCCGGCTCATCTGCCTGGAGAACCATGCGCATCCGTACGGCCGCCACCGCCGCCAGCGGCGCCATCGCGCTGCTCGCGTTCCTCGCCCCCGCCGCGCAGGCGGACATGCAGAAGGGCGACACCACGTTCACGTCGGTGACGTTCAGCAAGTCCACCGTGAACGTCGGCGTCAGCGCCGCCCAGTCCCTGACCGTCGTGGCGACCGCCAAGGACGACTCGGGGATCAAGGGCATCTACGGCCCCAAGGTGATCAGCCCCGACGAGCACGCCGCCTTCCCGACCGACGGGACCTGCACGCGGCCGACGACCACGACGATGCGGTGCACGTGGACGTACTCGTTCGACGCGAACGACAGTGACGACTACGCCGACCTGAAGAACTCCCAGGCCGGGACCTGGCGCTTCACCGCGGAGGCCGCCGCCAACGACCAGGACTTCTACGACCTCGAAACCAGCAAGACGGTCAAGGTGAAGCGCTACGCCAAGCTGTCCGCGACGAACGCGAGCCCCGAGCCCGTCACCCAGGGCGGCAAGCTGACCGTGACCGGCGCCCTGACCCGGGCCAACTGGAACACGAACGTCTACGCCGGTTACACCGGCCAGTCCGTGGCCCTCCAGTTCAAGAGGTCCGGCTCGTCGACGTACTCTACGGTGAAGACCGTCACGACCGACAGCGCGGGCAAGCTGAAGACGACGGTGACGGCGAACTACGCGGGCACCTGGCGCTGGAAGTTCGCCGGTACGGGCACGACGAGCCCGGTGACGGCCACGGGTGACGGCGTCGCGCTGAAGTAGCCCCGGCCGAAGCGGTCAGAGGCTGCCGATGATGAGCCAGGCGGCGATCCCCAGCACGGCGAGCACACCGCCGATGGAGATCGCCTTCCCGGCGCCCTCGTGGACGTTGTCACCTATGACGTTCCCGGCAATGCCGACCAGCGGGGCGCCGATGACGATCAGCGCGAGACCGATCGCGTAGGCCATCGCCGCCTCCTTTCCGGATGATCCCCGGGGTTACCGGGTCGCGACGGTAGCCCCGTTCCTGTCACGGAACAAGGTTGAAGACACAGGGCACTTGGGGATCACTCAGCCCTTTGCGCCCGCTCGCGCGCAGCATCACACGCGACCTCCATGAGCTCAGTGCCGGGTGGCGGTGGCCTGTCGGGGGCGCATGCCGGTCAGCCGTCCGTCGTCCCCCGCACGCCGCGCTGCCAGCGGGTCACTTCCCGCCGGATGCGCCGCGCCACCCACCACCGGCCGAACTCCGACGTCCAGGTCGCCGTCTTGAGGACCAGGTAGTTGCCGGGGTCGTCGGGGCGGCTGCCGAGGGTGTCCACGACTCCGAGCGGGAGGACGCGCTCGTGGGACGCCTCGGCCCCGATGAACACCCAGAAGACGGGGCGCCGGGCGGCCTTCCGCATCGTGGCCAGGAAGGCGGCGCCGTCGTCGGGTGACGCCGTCAGGACCACCACGGCGACCGTGGGGCCGTCCAGGCGGGCGGCGGAGTCGAGGATCTCGTCGAGGACCGGGGCGATGCGGAACCCGCCGGGCCCGAACCTGCGATCCTTGCGCAGAAGCCGGCGCACCGCGTTCGTCGGCCGCTCCCCGCGGTACGCGTCGACGGCGTCGCCCATGGTCAGCCACTCGTCCGCCCACTGCGCCGCGCCCACGACGCCCGGCCCGGGTTCCGGGATTCTCACGGGTTCACGCACGAAGAACCAGATCCCGGCGCCGGGGCCGTCGACGTAGCGCCGGAACAGGAACTCCACGGCGAAGCGCACTCCCCCGCACGCCATGTCGTCGAGCCACTCCCCGCCCGGAACCCCCATGGCCAACGCGGTGTTCACCCTGGGACGGGCCATCCGCGGCCCCTACTCCGGGGCCGGGCGCGCGTGCGGGCGGACCGTGGGGCGGAGCTGGCTGGACGGCTCCTGCTGCCAGCCGGTCCGGTGCCGCATGAGGTCGCGTACGTTCGCGTCGGGCGTCGTCGGAGGCACCGCGCCGGGATCCGCCGCGTCGTAACGGTCGTGGCGCGGCTCCTCGACTAAGCCGGGGGCGCGCTCCGGGAAGGCCAACAGCCGTGCGGGGACGGCACTTTGGGCGGGCCGGGGCGGCGGCGGTGCGTCGCCCGCCGCGTGGCGGGCGTGCTCCTCCCAGCCGAGGCGGAACCAGACGACCTGCTCGCGCTCCATCTCGTCGACGGTGACGATCCGCACCGCGCGTTCGCCGAACTCCGCTATTTTCCGGCCCAGTTCGACGAGCAGCTCACCCGTGAGGCGTGCCACCCCGTCCCCGGTGCCCGCGCCCGACGGGTCCCCCGTGTCGCGCGTAGACGAGTTCGTACCTGCGTCGACCCTGTCGCGGCCCATGCGTCCCCACCCTTCCGCCCCTCCCCAGGGGCGGTCACCTGTTCATCGAGTCACCACCCGGCAGGAACTGCTTCGCCACCCTGACGAACGTCTCCCGCAATTCGGGCGGTACACCCATTCTGCGGGCAGCCTCCTCAGGCGTCAGACGCGTCCCTTCCGTGGCTCCGTTCCCTGGATTCCCTTCCTGCGCGCCGCCAACCGGCAGATCCTCCTCGGAGAGCCGGCCCGACCGGATCAGTACGTCGCGCAGCGGCACGCCGAGCGCCACCGCGAGCCGCCGCATGGTCTCCAGGTCGGGCATGCTCTGCCGCTGCAACAGCCGGCTGACGGCCGCCCGGTGCACCCCCGCGTCGTCGGCCAGGCGCGAACGCCCGCCGCCGCGCGGGCTGTCGATCGTGTAGCCGCGCTGCCGCATCAGGTCCTCGATCCAGCTCGCGAAGGCGTCGAGCCCGGCGCGCGCCGCATCCTCCGCTTCGTCCCGGTGGTCCGGGTCGGTGTGGGCCCGCGCCCACGAACTGCTGCCCATGACGTTGATCTCCCCTCGTCGCGGGCACAGCGTACCGAGCGCGCACGCACGATAGGTGTGCGTGCGCGCACGCAGACGGGGACTTTGACAGCAACTCCACTAGCGGAAGCCCCACTTGGCGCTCACACATCGGCCTCCTCTCCCGGCTCTCGACTCCCTGTAGTCGCTTGCGCACGCGCGCGCATCATGCGACTCTGATCGCGCGTTCGCTTTTCTCGAACAAATGTTCCCATACGTGGGGAGGCGCTGCACGTGTTCAGCCCTGCAACTTCTTCGGAACCCCCTTTGACCAGGGGGTTTCCTCGATACGACGATGAGCTCGACTGGCGCAGATCGGCCGCCTGCGCCTCCCTCCCCCCGCACCACGTCTTCACGCGCGACCCCGACGACGCCGCCCGTACGTTGCGAGCGTGCAACCAATGTCCGATCCGGGCCGAGTGCGAGGCCGTCGTCGACCCCGCGCACACCTGGTTCGACGGGGTGAGCGGCGGACGGCTGTGGCGCAACGGACGCGAGGTGCCGGTTCCGGGCCACCGAGAGGAGCGTGCGTGATGAGTGACGCCGAACTGTGGCTGCACACCCTGGCCGAGCGATTCCCGCTGCTGCTCGCCGAGTTGGCGCCCTCCACCGGCCGCACCCTGCGCGAGCGGAGCGGCCCGGCCTCCGGCGGCGGACGCGCACCCGTCCGGCTCTACGTGTCCGACGCCCTGCGCGACATCACCGACGGGGTCGTGGAGCTGGAGGAGGCCGTGCGCGAACGGCTCGGGCTGCGTCCCGCGCGACCCGCACCCGTCGTCGTACGGCTGCGACGGCTCGCCGATCTCGCCGGGCGCGTCGCCGAACTCCCGGACCTGGACGCCCACTTGGTCAGCGAGGCGCGGCGGATGGCCGCGCGGTGCGGGCGCGCCGTCGGCGACCCGGAGCAGCTCGTGCGGATCGCCGGGCGCTGCCCCGCCTGCGATTCGGTGTCCCTGCGGGCCCTGCCGGAGCGGGCCGTGGTGATGTGCGTGAACCCCGTGTGCCGTCAGGAGGTCCGCGCGTGAGCTGCTTCATCACCGGCGAACTCGCCGCCGCCGAAGCCGGCGTCGCGCCCGCCACCATCCGCAAGTGGGTGCAGCTCGGGCATCTCAAGGCCGCCGGGAAGCAGGGGCGGCGGCTGATGTACCGCCTTGAGGACGTGTTCGCGGCGGAGCGGATCGCACGGGGGCGCGAACCCCGCGCCGCTCACTGAGCGCCCCCTGCACCACACGGAGAAGGGCCCGTCGACGATCACCGTCGGCGGGCCCTTCCCCGTGTGCGCGGGCACCTCAACTCCCGCTCTTACAAGGCGAGTTGCGGGATCCGGCCCGCTCGATCACACTTGGAGCAGCGGCAGAGCTGCGCCCGGAACCCCGGGCGGCGGACCTGCCGCTTCGTGTTGCCCGGGCCCCTCGTCGCGGTCGTGGTCCGGAGCGTGCAGGCCTGCGCGTACACCGCCCAGCACACCTCAACTCCCCCTTTTGACGGGAGCTTTCATGTGTCCGTACTGAACTTTCCCGACGTCGAGCGACTCGTCGTCGACTTCCTGAAGACCCGGGCCGAACTGACGGGCACGACGGTCGACAACCGGCCGCCCGCCGGATTCGACGGCACCCAGAAGGTCGTCCTCGTCTCGCGTACCGGCGGGACCTGGATCGACGACCTGTACCTCGACCACCCCGTGGTCGACCTGGAGGCGTACGCCGCCGACAAGACGGTCGCCCACACCATCGCCCTCGCCGCCCGCGCCTGTGTGCACGAGTTGCAGGGCACGGCCTACGGCACGGCGGTCGTCACCGACGTGTCCGAGGTCGAGGGGCCGCGCTGGCTGCCCGACTACAACCGGCCGGCCGCCAGCCGCTACCTGACCCGGTTGCAGCTCTCCATCCGTCCCGCCTGACCTGACCCGACCCACTGAAGGAGTCGTTCCATGGCCTCTCCGAACACCAGCTCCCAGATCCGCGTCCCGGGCACCGGCAAGGTGCTCGTCGCCGCCTTCAACGCCGCCACTCCGATCGCCGCTCCGGCCGACACCAGCGTGCCGTGGCCGACCGGGTGGACCGAGCTGGGCTACACGTCCACCGACGGCGTCAAGCTCGCCAAGAAGGACAAGATCGACCAGGTGGACGGCTGGCAGTCGGTGAGCGCGCTGCGCTACATCTACTCCGACCGCGAGCTGACGCTGAAGTTCCAGCTGATGCAGTTCAACAAGACCACCCTGCCGTTCTTCATGGGCGGCGGCTCCACGGCGACCGCGGGCACCCCGGCCGAGGCCGGCACGTACAAGTACGACCTCACCACCAACCCGGGCGCGGACGAGCGCTCGCTGGGCATCGAGTTCACCGACGTCCAGAACGGCGCGGCGGTCGTCTACCGGCTGATCGTCCCGCGCGGCCAGGTCACCGAGACCGAGGAGATCTCGATGACCCGCACCGGGGCCATGAAGCTCGGCGTCACCTTCACCGCGTACGCCCAGGACGACACGTCGAAGCCGCTGGCGACCTGGCTGATGAAGGACGGCGCCTACGCGTAACGGCGCGTAAAGGCACCACAAGTCGGACCGGCGCGCGCGGCTCGCGCGCGCCGGTCCGTCCCCTCCCACACTCCCCCGTCCTCCTCAACTTCCCCATCAGGAGCACCTCATGGCAGGTTTCAACGTCAACGCCGCCCGCGCGCAGCGCCTCGAAGCGCTCGGCCGGGCCTGGACCTTCCAGCTCGACGACGACACGTTCGAGCTGCCGACCGAACTCGGCCGCGGCGTCGCCCGCAAGCTGCGCGCCCTCGACGACAACGACGTGGACGGGCTGCTCCAACTCCTGCTCGGCGAGAGCCAGTTCGCGCGATTCGAGCGGCATGACGTCACCATGCAGGACATCGCCGCGATCCTTGAGGCCTACGGCAAGGAGACAGGTCTCGGCCTGGGGGAAGACTGAGCCTCGGCGAGCTCGTCGAAGAGCACGCCGAGGCCATCGAGGCCGATCTGCTGCGCCATTACGGCGTGGACCTGCTGGACTGGTACCGGGGGCGGCTGACCACACGCCGACTCGCCGTACTGGTGCGGCACCTGCCACGGGACAGCGCACTCACCCGTGAACTCGTCGGAGAAGCAGCCGAGTGGACCGTCACCGACCACCTGCTCGCGCACATCGCGGACCAACTGGCCGAAGCGAACTGGATGTTCGCGACGGTCAACCGGGACGAGGACACGGATCCGATCGAGTACCCGGCCCCCTTCCCCCGCCCCGGCGCGGAGGACTCTCCCTCCGCGGCGGCGCCCGAGGCCGAGCCCGCCCTCCAGCGGCCGAGTCCCGCTGAATTGACCCGGTTCTTCAGCGACTGACCGCGCGCCCTCAGCGGCGCGGCCACCGCCGCGCCCTGCCCGACGGCTCCGGCCCGGCTTCCTCGGCCGGCGCCGGGGGCTCCACGGACTCCACAAGTCGGCTCAGGGAGACCCGGAACGTGTAGTAGTCCTGCAGTTCCTCGCCCTTCCTGAACACCACGAGCCAGGAGTCCTCGCCCATCTGGTGAATTTCCCGTACGCAGTCGCGGCGGGCCGGCTCGTTGTATGTGCGTGCACACCGGAGAGCGGCTTCGCGAGCATTCTCCTTCGTGCCCTCTACATAAGTCACGTTGGGCCGCAGGTCGTTGACTTCCAGAACCAGGTACCACATCTCATCATTCACGGGATTCCTCGCTAGCCATCTACTCGGGAAAGACGGAACGTCATGGCAAATACTGGCGGAACGCCGCCTGAAGCCAACTTCCTGGATCAGGTCACCTGGATCAACAAAGCCGATTACGAGCGGACCAAGTCCAAAGCGTACGGGGCCTCGACCACCTCGAGCGGGATCAAGGGTGACATCACCCTGCTCAAGGCCGAACTGTCCGGATTGGCCCTGCTCTCCATCGGCTACTCCCTCTTCAAGATCGATGAAAAGGGCGTCTCCTATCGCGGCAAGATGATCTACGCGGCGAAATACGCGGACGCCGCGAAGCACTTCCAGGTAAAGGCAGAGCGCTTCCAGGAAAAGATGATCAAGGCGCACGCGAAACTCTCCACGGAAGTGCAGAACCTCCAGACTCTCCGTGGCAAACACGCGGAGAAGGTGTCTGCCGTGGAGCGCGCCACGGCAGAGGTAACACAGCTGGAACAGAACGGCGCCTCGGGCGAGCAGGTGGACGCCGCGAAGGCACGCCTGAAAAGAATGCGGGAAGAAGTCCGCACCCTGCGTACGGATATCCGCAACGCCGAGGGTGCCGCCAATATCTCGCTCAAGGCGGTGCGGAAACTCGCCGAGGAGACGAAAGATCGCGCGGCCGCAGCCGACGCGGAGAAGGGGCGGCTGAAGAAGAGTTCGGAGGAAGCCATCGCCACGCTGGACAACCTGAAGAGCAGCATCGACGGCGTCTCCGCCGCGGCCGCGGGCCCCTGATCACCGCGCCACCCCTGACTACCCCTAGGTGGAACCGTGAACTTGAAGCAGTCAATCGGTCAGGCGGCGACCAGTCTCGGCAAGCTGCGTACCGCGGCGTCGCAGACCTCGTCCGGCCTGAAGAACCTCCAGTCCTCCACGGCCTCGGCCTCGACCGCGGTGGGAAAGATCAAGTCCGCAACGGCCCAGGCCGATCCGGGGCTGACGAAGATGAAGAGCGGATCGGACGGGCTCAGCGGTTCGCTCGGCAAGTTGAAGAAATCCGCCGCGCTGGGCCGTGGTGAACTCGGCAAGGTCAAGTCCACCGCCTCGCAGGTGGACGGTGGGGTCAAGAAGGCCCGCACCACCACCGACACGTTCAAGTCCTCCCTCGACAAGCTCAAGTCCTCCTCCGGCAAGGCGAACACGGCCCTGCGCGACGTGAAGCGCCAGTCGGACGCCGTCGAGAAGTCCGTGGGCAAGGCCGGGAAGACGGCCACCGGCGGAGGCAAGTCCATGGGCGGGCTCGGCAAGGGGCTCAAGGGCGCCACCCTCGCCCAGAAGGGCCTCAACACCGCGATGAAGGCCAACGCCCTCGGCCTCGTCATCTCGCTGCTCGCGCCGATCATCAGCCAGTTCATCAACATGGACAAGGTGTCCAAGGCGCTGGCCGCCGGCGTGAAGTGGGCCTGGAACGCGATATCCGGGGCCATCAAGTCCCACGCCGGGCCGATCAAGAGCGTCATGAAGGGCCTGGTCAACGGGTTCACGGCGCTGCCGCGCGCCTACATCGGCGGCATCAACGCCATGATCCGCGGCCTCAACTCGATCCACGTCAAGATCCCGGGCTGGGTCCCGGTCGTCGGCGGCAGGGAGTTCGGGATCCACCTCCCGCAGCTCCCGAACATCCCCACGCTCGCCGAGGGCGGCGTCGTCCAGGCCCGCTCCGGCGGCCGGCTCGCGCTCATCGGTGAGGGCGGCGAGAACGAGGCCGTCATCCCGCTGTCCAAGCTCAGCCGCATGATCGGCCACCACCCGGGCAACGCCGCCACCCTGGCCCGGCTCGCCGCCGCCCTGGAGGCCATGTCCGCGCGGCCCGTGCACGTCGCGGTGGACTCCCAGGTCATCGCCCGCGCCGTCCAGGTCGGACAGCGTCAGCTCGCTCGGAGGTGAACCCCACGACATGACCAGAAACCTGTGGATAGGAAAGCCGGGACTGCTGCGCGAGATCTCCCAGGCCGCCAAGAGCTGGGACCGCACCGCCGACCTGAACGTCACCGAGTTCAAGTCCCTGGAGGGCGCCGTCACCACGGTCGCCCCGCCGCGCACCCCGCGCCGGATCAAGCTCTCCTGGGACCTGCTGCCGCCGGACGACGCCCAGCACCTGGCCCGGCTCGCCCGCCGCGTCAACGGGCCCGGCCTGCAAGGCAGTCCGACCACGTCGTACGGTCCGCTCGCCGTGCTCGACCCGGCGTCCGTGAACCTGCTCGACCCGTACCAGGCCGCCGCGCAGAGCAGCTCGCCCAGCGGCGGCGACCACTGGTTCACCATCGTCGGCACGATGGTCGTCAGCCCGGCCGACGGCGACACCGTCGTGGCGCAGTTCCAGGACATCACCAAGATCGGCTGGCGGCACGGCACCTGGGCCGGCTGGCCGGTGGCGCCCGGGATGCGGGTGTCGTGGCTGGTGCCGCCGGACTGGAGCCCGGTGACCGCCACCGCCCAGCTCGACTGGAAGGACGCCGACGGCGCGTATCTGAGCTCCACCTCCGTCAGCGGCGCGAGCGTCACCGGCACCGCCCCGGCCGGCGCCGCCTTCGTCACCCCGGTCGGCGGCCCCGGCGTCACCGGCCTGGCCGGGCTCGCCGGCGCCTGCCTGACCGTCGGCGACACCCCGGTCCCGTACGCGCTCGGCGACGGCTGCCCTGCGATGAGCGTGACCGCGTACGGCGACGCACCCGCGAACCCGCTGCCGTACCGCAACATCAGCATCGACCTGGTGGAGGTGCGCGGTGCTGAACTCTGACGACACCGGGCTCGACGACGCACTCGCCGCACCCGAGCGCGCGCCGGGCCACACCACCCGCTTCGGCGGCCGCGAACTCGGCCCGCAGGTGCAGTCCTGGAAGGTCGAGCGGGCCTACGCCACCGATCTGCCGGATGCGATGCGCGCGGTCTCCGGCAGTGCCTCCGCCCAGCTGGAGGTGCAGCTCGGCGGCGCCGGCGGCACCCCCGCGCCGCGCCTGTACTCGGCGTGGGCGCCGCGCGCCACGTCCGACGTGGTGCGGCCGGGACAGTCCGCGGTGCACGAGGCGGGCCTGTCCGGTCGCACCGTGCCCGCCTTCCGCGGCACCGTGCGCTCGCGCAGCGCCGCGTCCGGCAGCGACACCGTCACCGTGCAGGCCCTGGACGGCGCGGAGCGGCTGCGCGGCCCGGCCCAACTGCCGCGCCCGTACCACGGGTTGCTGTACGGCAGGCCGGTGGCGACCACCATGTGGTGCGTGGACGAGCTGCTGCGCCAGGGCGGCATCCACACCTGCCCGCCGCCGCGCGCCCCCGCGGTCGCGGCGAGCCTGGACGAGCCCTTCACCGCGCTGTACGCCTCGCTGCACGGCGGGTTCAACGCCACCTACGGCCAGCCCGAGACGCTGCCCGACCCGTCCGCGTACTCCTGGATCAGGGACGGCGCCCCCTACGAGATGGCGCTGATGCCGGCGGCCGCGCGGCTCGCCGTGTCGTGGATGCCGCGCTCGCGGTTCGCCGTGTCCGGGAAGGTGTTCCAGGCCGAGATGTACGTCAACACGGCGCTGGCCAAGGACAGCATCGTGGAGCTGAAGCTGGTCTTCGACCGCAGCGCGGGCAAGTACGGCTACTACACCGGCGTCTTCGACATCTCCACCGGCCAGGTCAAGATCGGCTCGGGCACGGTCGACGGTTCCGGCTGGCTGTTCATCTGGACGTTCAGCAAGCTCGCCTCGCTGCGCGGCGCCTGGCACCTCGGCTTCGCCGTGGACACCCGGGCGGGCGGCTCGTCGGTCATGGCGTCGGTGAAGCCGCGTCTGACGGCACCCGACGGTGAGTACCTGGCGGGCGGACCCGGCACCTACGTGGACGCCTCCGCCGGCCAGCCGCCGTCCGAGCTGCACCGCGTCGAGCTGACCACCGACATGGCCGTCGAGTGCGTCCAGGTCACCGACCGTTCGTGGTCCGACCTCGACTCGTACAACGGCAACGAGTGGGATCTGAAGGGCCGTTGGCGCAAGGGCGCCGTCCTCGACGAGGCCGACATCCCGCTGTACGACGTCCCTCAGGTGTCGGGGTCGCAGTGGGACGCCCTCACCGAGATCGCGCGGGCCACGATGTCGACCGCCGAGTTCGACGAGCAGGGCGTCTTCCGCTGGCACGGGCCCGCCCGGTTCCGTACGGTGCCGCCGCGCCCCGACCTGACGGTGACCACACGGCGCTCGATCGCCGGGCTCACCGTCTCCGAGGAGATCGACGCCTGCCGCAACTACTGCCAGCAGCCGTACGCCGACTGGACGGGCATCAAGAGCGTCAACGGCGAGACCGTCACCGACACCGTGGTCCGCAGGATCGACCCCGGCGCGGTGGTGGAGGTGCGCTACGCCATCGCCGAGGACGAGAACGACATCGGCCCGCTCCAGATCGACGACGACGCGGCGCCGATCACCGGCCACAAGGTGCGCTTCGGCTCCGCCGCCACCGGCGGCACCTCGGTCAAGGGCAGCGTCACCGTCAGCTCGCTGCGGGACGGCCCCGACTACGTCGTGCGGTTCATCAACCACGGCACCGCCGCCGTGTGGACCGTGACCAAGGACGGCAAGCCGTCGGTGCAGATCATCCCGCAGGTCCGCTCCGGCCAGTCCAAGCAGCGCACGTTCGCCTGGTACAACACCACGAGCCAGGCGTACTACGGCAGGCAGGTCTACGAGGCCGCCGCCTCCGCATGGGTGCAGTCCCGGCAGGCCGCCGACACCCTCTCGCACGCCATGCTCGACGCCGGCCGCTTCCCCGTCCCGGTGCTCGGCGAGGTGGAGGTGCTGCACGATCCGCGCATCCAGCTCGGCGACGTCGTACGGGTGGTGGACGTCACCGGCGCCGCGCTCGACACCCTCGCCTGGGTGGTCGGCATCCGCACCACGTGCCAGGCCGGGGCCGCGCCGCAGCAGACGCTGACCCTGCGCGGCACCGCGTACAACGGCGTACCGCTCGACCCCGGACTCACCCCCGATCCGCCGGTCGACCCGGTGTACGGCACGCAGCGCACGTACGCGGAGATCACCGCGGGCTATCCGACGCTCGGCGACCTGACCGCCGCCGGGTTCACCTACCGCACCCTGCTGACGCCGACCGGAGGCACCTCATGAGTGAACTCCCCGCCGAGGAGCCGGTCCCGGAGCCGGCCGACGACGGGAACGTGGCGCTGCCCGTCCCCGTCGACAGCGCGGCCGGGGCGGTCGGCGACGGCGCCTCGACCGCCGACACCCTGCCGCCGTCCCTGCCCCACTAGGAGGAACCCCGATGTCCCAGCTCACCCCGCTCGGCGGCCTGCCCTACCCCCAGCCGGCCGACGCCGCGAACATTCCGCTGCACGTGCAGTCCCTGGCGGAAGCGGTCGACGGCCGGACCGTGCTGCGGTTCTCCGACGCGGCCTCGCGCGACGCGAAGGTCGTCGCCCCGGTCGCCGGAATGCTCGCCTGGCTCAGCACGCCCAAGCAGTACACGTACTACACGGGCACCCTCTGGGCGCAGCTCGCGCCCGGCCCCCTGCACAAGGCCGGCACCACGACGGGCACCACCACGTCGACGGCCTATGTGGAGACGCTCACCGGCGCGACCGCCGACACCGTCACCTTCACCGCACCACCGTCGGGGGCCGTCCTCATCGCGGTCGGCGCCCGCGCCAACAGCTCGGCGGCGAGCGCGACGTACGTGTCGGCGAACGTCAAGAACGGCACGACGACCGTACTCGCCGCGGCCGACTCCCGGGCGGCGATCGTCACCGGTACGAGCGCCTTCTCGGCCTCGACCCAGTTCCAGGTCACGGGGCTGACGGCGAACACCGTGTACACCGTGACGCTCGCCTTCAAGTCGGCCGCCACCACCAGCACCGCCACCTTCACCAACCGCTTCGTCACGGTCACCTACGTGTGAGGAGCCCCGCCTCCATGGCCACACCCCTGACCGCGTACGCCCTCGCCCGCGCCCTGCGGGACGAGGGCGTCCGCGTCTCCGAGCACCCCAACTGGCAGACCCACAACCGCAATCACAAGGGGCCCTGGGGCCCGGTCCACGGCGTCCTGCTGCACCACACCGCGGGCCGCGACAGCCTCACCCTCTGCCGCCACGGCACCGCCGCGCTGCCAGGACCGCTCTGCGTCGGCCTGATCGCCAAGGACGGCACGGTCCATCTCGTCGGCTACGGCCGCACCAACCACGCGGGCGCCGGCTCGTCCGCCGTGTACGAGGCCGTACGCGCCGAACGCCCGGTGCCCACCCCGCCGGGCCCCGACGCCGTCGACGGCAACACCCACTTCTACGGCTTCGAGATCGAGAACCTGGGCACCGGCAAGGACCCCTACCCGGCCGCCCAACTCGCCGCCGTGGAACGGGTGTCCGCCGCCCTGTGCCGCGCCCACGGCTGGTCCGCGGCGAGCGTCATCGGGCACAAGGAGTGGACCCGGCGCAAGATCGACCCGTCGTTCTCGATGGCCGGCATGCGCACCCGCGTCGAGGCCCGGCTCGGGCTGCGCCCCGTCCCCGCTCCGCTCGCGTACGCGCCCTTCCCCGGCGCCGATTTCTTCGTGCCGGGGCGCCGCAGCGAGCTGTGCACGGCCGTCGGGCAGCGCCTCGTGGCGGAGGGCTGCGGCCGCTACCGCGTCGGGCCGGGACCGGTGTGGGGCGAGGCGGACGTGCTCTCGTACGCGGCCTGGCAGCGCCGGCTCGGATACGTGGGCGCCGCGGCCGACGGCGTCCCGGGGCGCGCGAGCTGGGACCGGCTGCGCGTCCCCCGCATCTGAGGAGAGGAGGTGATGAGGATGAGTGAGGCCGCACGCAGGACCCTGCGCACCGCACTCCAGACCGTCGTCGCACTGCTGCCGCTGCTCGCCGACGGCGGCGCCGCGGACATCCCCGCGCTCGCGGGGGTCGTCGCCGTGGCGGCCGCCGTCACCCGCGTGATGGCGCTGCCGGAGGTGGACCGGCTGCTGCCGCGCTGGCTGCGCAAGGGGGACGGTTCATGAACGATCTCGAACAGGCCGGTGTGGCCGTGGAGTTGGAGCGCCTGCGCCGCTCCGTCGACGTCGGCTTCGCCACCACGCAGGGCAACCTCGCACTGCTCCTGCAACGCGCAGACCAGACCGACAAGACCCTCGACGAGCACGAGGCCCGCCTGGACTCCCTGGAACGGGCCCGCTGGCCGCTGCCCTCCCTGGCGGCGCTCACCTCGTGCGCGGCGCTGGCCGTGGCCGTCTGGGAGTCGACGGCCCGCTGACCGCCCGGGCCGCGCCTACCCCTCGTACTCCGTCAGATCGATGGCGTACAGGCGGTTGCCGTCGGCCTCGCCCGTGAAGGTCATGCCCAGCTTGTCCAGGACCTTCGGGGACGAGGTGTCGCCCTGGGCCGTGACGGCGACGACGCGGTCGATGCCGCGGTCCTGGAGGGCGAACTCCAGCGTGGCCTGGGCGGCCTCGGAGGCGTAGCCCTGGCCCCAGAAGACGCGGGCGAGGCGCCACTGGATGCCGATGTGGCCCGCCACCTGGGGCGGGGCGTCGGGGACGTAGAGGCCGACGGCGCCGGCCAGCTCACCGGAGCCGAGGAGTTCGACGGCGAAGACACCGAAGCCCTCGTCGTCCCACTCCTCCTCCCAGCGCTCGATGTCCTCGGCGCTCTCGTCGAGGGAGCGCGGCTCCCCGTCGCCGATGTGCTGCATCACCACCGGGTCGGCCTGGATCTCGGCCAGCGGGCCCAGGTCGTCGTCGGGGTGCCAGCGGCGCAGGAGAAGGCGGGGGGTACGGATCTCGGTCATGGGTCCATCCTCCGGTACGCGGGAGGCGGAACGCGCGAAGGCCCCGGAGGTCGACACCTCCGGGGCCTTCACGTGCGTTCAGTCCTGCGGGCGCTTCGGCCGCCACACGACCAGCGCGCTGGTCTGCTGGACCTCCTGGTACGGGACCAGGTCGCGGCGGTACGAGGCGTGCACCGCCGCCTCACGTTGCTGCATGGCCGCGGCGGCTCCCTCCACGGCGGCGGAGAGCTCCGCCACGCGGGACTGGAGCGCGGCGACCTGGTTCTCCAGCTCGATGATGCGCTTGATGCCGGCCAGGTTGATGCCCTCGTCCTGCGACAACTGCTGGACGGTGCGCAGCAGTTCGATGTCGCGGGCCGAGTAGCGCCGGCCCCGCCCCGCCGTGCGGTCGGGGGAGACCAGGCCGAGGCGGTCGTACTGGCGCAGGGTCTGCGGGTGCAGGCCGGACAGTTGAGCCGCCACCGAGATCACGTACACCGGGGTCTCGTCGGTCAGTTCGTACGGGTTGCTTCGTCGACGGCCGTCCATCTGGCTCAGGCTCCCTTCGCGGCCTGGAACAGTTCTGCCCGCACATCGGTGTCCTCAGTCGCCTTGGCGTACGACTCGAGGGCCGAACGGGCCTCGTCGGTGAGGTCCTTGGGGACCGCCACCTCGACGGTGACCAGGAGGTCGCCGCGGGTGCCGTCCTTGCGGACCGCGCCCTTGCCGCGGGCCCGCATCGTCCGCCCGTTCGGCGTGCCCGGGGGCAGCTTCAGGGTGACGGCGGGGCCGCCGAGCGTGGGCACCTTGACCTCGCCGCCGAGCGACGCCTCGGAGAAGGTCACCGGGACGGTGACCGTGAGGTTGTCGCCCTTGCGGCCGAAGACCGGGTGCGCGTCGACATGGACCACGACGTACAGGTCGCCCGCGGGACCGCCCCGCTCACCCGGCGCGCCCTTGCCGCGCAGGCGGATGCGCTGGTTGTCGGAGACGCCCGCCGGGATGCGGACCTGCATCGTGCGGGACGACTTGGCGCGGCCGCTGCCCTTGCAGACCTCGCAGGGGGTCTCCGCGATGAGGCCGCGGCCCTTGCAGTCGACGCACGGGTCGGTGAGCGAGAAGCCGCCACCGCCGCCGCGCGAGACCTGCCCGGTGCCGACGCAGGTCGGGCACACGCGCGGCGTGCCGTTCTTGTCGCCGGTGCCGGAGCACGCCTTGCAGGGCGCCTGCGAGGACATGCGCAGCGGCACGGTCGCGCCGTCCACCGCCTCGGTGAAGCTGAGCGTCACCTCGGACTCGATGTCCTGGCCGCGGCGCGGCTGGGTACGGGTGCCCGTGCCCGCGCCGCCCCGGTTGAACAGGCCGCCGAAGACATCGCCGATGCCCCCGCCGAACCCGCCCTGACCGCCCTGGCCCTGCGCGCCGCCGCCGAACAGGTCGCCCAGGTCGAAGTTGAACGAGCCGCCGCCCGCACCGCCGGGTCCGGGGCGGAAGCCGCCGTTCCCGAAGAGCGCGCGCGCCTCGTCGTACTCCTTGCGCTTCTTGGGGTCACCGAGGACGTCGTTCGCCTCGGAGATCTCCTTGAAGCGCTCCTCCGCCTTGGGGTTGCCCTTGTTGGCGTCGGGGTGGTTCTCCCGGGCGAGCTTGCGGTACGCCTTCTTGATCTCGGCGTCCGTGGCGTCCTTGGGGACGCCGAGGACCTTGTAGTAGTCCTTCTCGATGAAGTCCTTGGTACTCATCGGCCTCGACGTCCCTCCTCACTTGCCTCTGTCTCGCGTATGACGTCAGCCCTCTTCCGGGCCACCGCTGTCCTTGTCGCCGGTGTCGTCGGCCTTCGTGTCGGCCGGCTCGGCAGCGCCTTCGGACTTGCCCTGCGCGCCCGGCTGCGGCTCGGCCACGGCCACCCGCGCGGGGCGGATGGTGCGCTCGCCGATCCGGTAACCCGGCTGAAGGATCGCCACGCAGGTCGTCTCCGTGACGTCCGGCGCGTAGCTGTGCATCAGGGCCTCGTGCACGGTCGGGTCGAAGGGCTCGCCCTCCTTGCCGAACTGCTGAAGCCCCATCTTGGCGACGACCGTCTCCAGCGACTCCGCGACGGACTTGAATCCGCCGACGAGCTCGCCGTGCTCACGGGCGCGGCCGATGTCGTCGAGGGTGGGAAGCAGCTCGGTCAGGAGGCTCGCCACGGCGATCTCCTTGACCGTGACGCGGTCCCGCTCCACCCGGCGACGGTAGTTCTGGTACTCGGCCTGAAGGCGCTGAAGGTCCGCGGTGCGCTCGCTGAGCGCGGTGCGCACCTGGTCCAACTGGGCCGTCAGGGCGACGTCTTGGGCGCCTTGAGGGCTGGAAGCTGAGTCCCCGGCCGGGGCCGCCCCCTCCTTCTCGGAGGGGGCAGCCTTCGGCTCGGCGTCGTCGGAGGTGGCGCCGGAGGGGACGTCAGGCTTCTCGTTCTCCTCGAAGCCCGGGGTCTCCTCCGTCACGCGGCACCGTCCTTGCGGTCCTCGTCGACGATCTCGGCGTCGACCACGTCGTCATCGGCGCCATCGGCCTTGCCGGCGCCGGGGGCGTCGGCCTGCGGGGCGTCACCGGCGGCCTGCGCGCCCTGGGCGTCGGCGTACATGGCCTGGCCCAGCTTCTGCGAGACGGCGGCGACCTTCTCGGTGGCGGTGCGGATCTCGGCCGAGTCGTCGCCCTTGAGCTTCTCCTTCAGCTCGGAGACGGCCTCTTCGACCTCGGTCTTCACGTCGCCCGGGACCTTGTCCGCGTTGTCGGCGAGGAACTTCTCCGTCTGGTAGACGAGCTGCTCGCCCTGGTTGCGGGACTCGGCGGCCTCGCGGCGGGCGTGGTCCTCCTCCGCGTACTTCTCGGCCTCTTCGCGCATCCGGTTGACCTCGTCCTTCGGCAGCGAGGAGCCACCGGTGACGGTCATCTTCTGCTCCTTGCCCGTGCCGAGGTCCTTGGCCGTGACGTGCATGATGCCGTTGGCGTCGATGTCGAAGGCGACCTCGATCTGCGGGACACCGCGCGGGGCCGGCGGCAGACCGGTCAGCTCGAACATCCCGAGCTTCTTGTTGTACGCCGCGATCTCGCGCTCGCCCTGGTAGACCTGGATCTGCACGGACGGCTGGTTGTCCTCGGCCGTCGTGAAGATCTCGGACCGCTTGGTCGGGATCGTCGTGTTGCGCTCGATGAGCTTCGTCATGATGCCGCCCTTGGTCTCGATACCAAGCGACAGCGGGGTCACGTCGAGGAGCAGGACGTCCTTGACCTCACCCTTGAGCACACCGGCCTGAAGGGCGGCGCCGATGGCGACGACCTCGTCCGGGTTCACGCCCTTGTTGGCCTCGTTGCCGCCGGTCAGTTCCTTGACCAGGTCGGCGACGGCCGGCATACGGGTCGAGCCACCGACGAGAACGACGTGGTCGATCTCGGAGAGCTGGATGCCCGCGTCCTTGATGACGTTGTGGAACGGCGTCTTGCAGCGCTCCAGGAGGTCGGACGTGAGCTGCTGGAACTGGGCGCGCGTGAGCTTCTCGTCCAGGTGCAGCGGGCCCTCGGCGGACGCCGTGATGTAGGGCAGGTTGATCGTGGTCTCGGTCGAGGACGAGAGCTCGATCTTCGCCTTCTCGGCGGCCTCGCGCAGGCGCTGGAGCGCCATCTTGTCCTTGGACAGGTCCACGCCGTGGCCGTTGTTGAACTGCTTGACCAGGTAGTCGACGACGCGCTGGTCCCAGTCGTCACCACCGAGGTGGTTGTCACCGTTGGTGGCCTTCACCTCGACGACGCCGTCGCCGATCTCCAGGAGGGACACGTCGAAGGTGCCGCCACCGAGGTCGAAGACGAGGATCGTCTGGTCGTCCTTGTCGAGGCCGTAGGCCAGGGCGGCGGCCGTCGGCTCGTTGACGATACGCAGGACGTTGAGGCCCGCGATCTCGCCGGCCTCCTTCGTGGCCTGACGCTCCGAGTCGTTGAAGTACGCGGGGACGGTGATGACCGCGTCGGTCACCTTCTCGCCCAGGTAGGACTCGGCGTCGCGCTTCAGCTTCTGCAGGATGAAGGCGCTCATCTGCTGCGGGTTGAAGTCCTTGCCGTCCAGGTTGATCTTCCAGTCAGTGCCCATGTGGCGCTTGACCGAGCGGACCGTACGGTCCACGTTCGTGACCGCCTGGCGCTTGGCGACCTCGCCGACCAGCACCTCGCCGTTCTTCGCGAAGGCGACGACGGACGGCGTGGTCCTGGCGCCCTCGGCGTTGGTGATGACGGTGGGCTCGCCGCCTTCCAGAACGCTGACGACGGAGTTAGTCGTGCCCAGGTCGATGCCGACCGCACGTGCCATTTCAAATCCTCCAGAACTCATACTTGAGTGGAACTGACTCAAGACTGCAACACCCGCCCCCTTCCCGTCAACAGACCTGAGTCGCCTGCACTCAACTTTTATCCTGGGCTTATGTTCAGCCTGACGGAAAAACGGCTCTGACCAGCTCTTTTACGAGATGCCGAGATCGCGGGCGCAGGTACGAAGGGCCCCTCCGTGTCGCCCACCACCGCCGCACGGACATGTCGCTGGGCGGATTCCCGGACTCGAAGCCAGAGACTTATGTGCTGAATGTCCGGCACGCTCGACGTAAGGAGCCCCACGTGGAGCCGCCCAGGCCGCCCCGGGTCGCTGTCCTGATGACCAGCCACAACCGGTGCGCCACCACGCTCGCGGCTCTCGACGCGCTCGCGGCGCAGCGCGGACTGCCACGGGGCACGACCGTCCGCGTCCACCTCGTCGACGCGGGCTCGACGGACGGCACGCCGGACGCGGTGCGCCGCGCCCACCCCGGCACGGAGGTGACCGTCGTCGGGCCCGACGTCTTCTGGGGCCACGGCATGCGGCTGGCCAGCCGCAACAGCCGCGCCGCGGGCAGCCCCGAGCCCACGCACCAACTGTGGCTCCATGCCGGCGTACGGCTCGCGCCCGACGCCCTGGCCCAACTCCTGCGCGTGTCCTGCCGGTTCGAGGACGCTGCCGTGATCGTGGGCGCCGTGCGGCACGAGGGCGTCACCACGTACTCCGGACGCCGCCGGCGCGGCGGCGCCCTCGCGCTGGTCGAGCCGACCGGGCGGCCCGAGCCCTGCGACACGTACAACGGCAACGTGGTGCTGCTGCCGCGGGCGGTGCGCGACCGGGTCGGCGACATCGACAAGGTGTTCCGGCACGGCATGGGCGACTACGACCACGGCTTCCGGGCTCGGCAGGCGGGCATCGCCGCGTACGTCGCCCCGCGCCACGTCGGCGACTGCCCGGCCGACCCGCCCCTGCCCGGCTCGCGCGAACCCGGCATCGGGGTGCGCGAGGCGCTGCGCCGGCGGGTGTCGCAGCCGGAGCTACCGGTGTGGCCGTGGTGGGTGTACTGCCGGCGGCACGCGGGGATGCGGGCTCCGGTCCTCATGCTGTCGCCGTACGTGGTGACGGTGGCGCAGGCGGCGCTGGCGCGGCGCACCACGCGCTGATGCGGCCCGGGCGGTCACAGCTCGTCGTTGTCCGGGTCGTACGCGTTGTAGAGGTGCGCGGGCAGCGGATCGTCCTTGCGCAGGGCCTCGAACAGCGCCTTCGCCTGGTCCTCGACCGGCATGTAGCGCCCCCAGTAGTCGGGGTGCTCCACGCTCGGGATCGTGACGATGGCCATGCGCCCCTCGGGTACCTGGCCCGCGCCCTCCGCGAGCCCGTACAGCTCGCTCAGCGAGTCGAGGCCCTTGTCGGCGGTGAGCGACGACGTGACGGCGTGCAGCGCCGGGTAGAGCCGGGTCGTGTGGTCGAGCAGGCCCGCCTCGCGGACCTGCTTGAGCAGATCCCGTACGAACTCCTTCTGCCGCTCGATGCGCTGCAGGTCGCTGCCGTCGCCGACGCCCGTGCGGCCGCGTACGAAGACGAGCGCCTCCTTGCCGTCGAGGTGCTGCTCGCCCTTGTGGAGGACGACCTTCCCGCCGGGGACCCGCATCCGCTCGTGCACCTTCACGTCGACGCCGCCGAGCGCGTCCACGACGTTCTCGAACCCGGTGAAGTCCAGGACGAGATGGTGGTCGACGCGGACGTCGGTGAGGTCCTCGAAGGTGCGGATCGCGCAGGCCGCGCCGCCGCGCTCGAACGCCCAGTTGAACTGCGCGTACTCGGGCTCGCTGCGCTCCCCGTCAGGCAGCCGGCAGGCCGGGATGTCGACCATCAGGTCGCGCGGCACGCTCACCAGGGCGGCCCGCTTCCGGTCGGCAGACAGGTGAAGCAGCATCGTCGTGTCGGAGCGCTGGCTGTCCTTGGTCGCCTCGATGTCCGAGCCCATGATCAGGATGTTCCGTGCGCCGGGCTCGAGCGCGGCGGGCCGTCTGCCGTGGTCGGCGTCGAGGGCCCGGTCGGTGGCCTCGTCGGTGCGGATGCTGCCGTCGAGGCGGGCGTAGGCCCAGGCGCCCGCGCCGAGCGCGACCGTCAGGAGCAGACAGACGCCGAGCAGGGCGCGCCGCACCCAGGGGCGGGACGGGACGAGATCACGGAGTGCCATGCAGGAGCCCTTCCACGCCGTGCGCGAACCGAGCCGCCATCCCCTCGACCGTGTACCGCTGCGCGTCGGCGCGGCGGGCCCGGCGCAGACCCGCCAACCGGCGGGGACGCGCGAGGAGTTCGGCGACCGCGGCCACGTAGGCGTGCTGGTCGTGGGGGGTGACGGCGGCGTTGCGGCCGTCGTCCAGATAGCCGAATTCGGGCCCGTGCCACGGCCAGTGGGTGGTGACCAGGGGCGTGCGCAGCGCGAACGAGTCGACCGCGCGCGGGCCCACCGCGCCCGGCACCGGCATCACGTCGGCCGCCGCGCCGGCCCGCTCACGCGCGCGCCCGCCGGTCGGCGCCGACGACACCGGCGTACAGCTCCTGCGCCCGCTCGACCCACGCGGCCTCCCCGTGCTGCTTCGCGTACACGGCGCGGCAGTGCTCGCGCAGGGTCGGGAAGATCCGGTCGGCCGCGTCGAGGGCGGCGGGCAGCGGGGCGTCCCAGCGGGTGACGGTGCCGGTCCCCTCGGCGCGCACCGCACGCGGCACCGCGGAGCCGCCCTCGAAGGCGAGGACGGGCAGGCCGGCGGCGAGCGCCTCCAGGTAGACCAGGGGCACCCCCTCCGACCAGCGGCTCGGGAACAGCAGGCCCCGGTAGCCGGGCAGGGAGCGGCGCAGCGCACCGCGCTCGACCGGCCCGGCGAACCGCACGGACGCGGGCGCCGCCGCCCGGCACTCGCGCTCCAGCGGGCCCGCGCCGATCACGTCGAGGCGGCGCCCCGCGGGCCACCGGCGCAGCAGATCGAGGATGCCCTTCTCCGGGGTGAGCCGCCCCACGTACACCCACGGCCCGTCGCCGCTCTGACGCGAACTCGCCTGCGGGGGAACGAAGTTGGGGAGCTGGGTGAGCCGCTCGGCCGGCACCCCGGCGCGTACGTACGTGTCCCCGATCAGCTCCGAGATCACCGCGAGGCGGTCGGCCCGGCGCAGCAGCGGGTCCCCGGCGGCGCCGCCCCGGCCCGCCCACGCCAGCGGCAGCGTCGCGAGCCGCGACCCCCGGTAGCAGCCGTGCCGCACGCCCGCCCACCGGTCCCCGTCGAGGCAGCTCGTGCAGGTCGCGCCGTCCCGGTACAGGACCGCGGAGGCGCACAGCGGCCGGTAGTTGTGCAGCGTCGCGACGAGCGGGCCCGTCCAGTCGGCGGCCCAGCTGCGGCCGAAGTTGGGGAAGAGGTTGTGGACGTGCACGACGTCCGGGGCGAGCGCGCTCAGCGCGGAGACCGGACTGCGGCCGTGCCCGGTGGCGACGGTGACGGCACAGCGGGCCGCGTACCCGGGCGCGTGCTGGAGGTCGTCGGTGCGGGCGGCGACGAGGTGCACGTCGTGGCCGGCGCGGCCGAGGGCCGCGGCCTGGTCGAGGACGGCCTCGTTCTCGCCGCCGGGCACGGAGGAACCGTAGAAGCTGTGGACCAGCGCGATCCTCATACGAGCACCGCCCCCGACCGTACGAGGGCCAGGTCGTCGCCGAACTCGCCCGCTCCGGCGAGGACTTCCGGCAGTTCGGGCGCGTGCTCGACCTGGAGAAGGATCCGCTCGCCCGGCGCGACGACGTCCTCCCACACCCCGTCGAGGCGCCGTGTCCACAGGCCGTCCCGGTCGCCGAGCGCGTACGGCAGGACGCTCCACTCCAGGTCCCGTGCGGCGAACCGGCGCACCTTGGCGCGCGGCCCGCCGAACGGCTGGAAGGAGACGATCCGCCCCCGGTAGCCGGCCCGGCGCAGGCCCCGCCCGAAGCGGCCGTGGTGCGCTCCCGAGTCGAGGACGAGGTCGATCTCGTACTGGTCGAGCCGGCGCACCAGTTCAGCGGTTCGGCCGATGCGGATCATGCCTGCTCTCCTTTGCGCACGCGGCTCCTGAAGGCCGCCCGAACGAACCGGATCTCCGGCGAGCGCCACCCGGGCGGCCGCCATGCTCATCAACCCCGCACCAGATCGACGGACCGGGGCGCCTCGGCGGCCCGCACCCGGCGCCGCCCCCCGTACACCGGCACCCGCAGCAGCAGCCCCACCGCGACGGCGGCCGCACCGCCCAGCCACCACACCACCGAGACGCCGGCCGTCCCGCGGTGCAGCAGCACCCCGGTGAGCGTGCCGAGCGCGGCGGCGGCACCGAGCACCACGGCGGCGCCGGGCACGGTCAGGCCGAGGCGGCGCAGCCGGTGCGCGATGTGGTCCTGGCCGCCGCGCAGCAGCCCGCGTCCGGCCCTGCGCCGCGAGACGAGGACGAGGACCGTGTCGGCGCCGGCCACGACGGTCAGCGCGAACAGCGAGGCCAGGGAGGCGGACGCCTCGTGCTCGACGTTGACGAGCAGCGCCGCGCACGCGATGAGGAACCCGGTGAACAGCGAGCCGCAGTCGCCCAGGAAGACCCGCGCCGGATGCCAGTTGTGCATCAGGAACCCGGTCAGCGAGGCGGCGAGCAGCCCGAGGACGACAGCGAGCGCGCCGGTCCCCTCGGCGCCCGCGCACACGCACAGGCCGAGCGCGGTGACGACGCCGACGGTGCCCATCGCCCCGTCGGAGCTGTCGAGCAGGCTGTGGGCGTTCGTCACGAAGACGATCCACAGCACCGCCAACCCGCCGACGACGAGGCCGAGCTGGGTGCCGTGCACGACGACGGTCGCCGCCCCCGCCTCCACGATGATCCGGGCCCGCGCCCCCACCGGCCGCAGGTCGCCGAGGAGCCCGATCAGGGCGACGGCGCCCGCGGCGAGCAGCAGCGTGGCGGTGGTCGAACCGAGCGGCGCGAGCCCGGTGACGGCGCCCGCCGCCGAGACCCCGCCCGTCGCGAGCGCCACCGCGACGCCGCCGAGGCGCGGGGTGGGCCGGGTGTGTGCCCTGCGCCCGCCGGGCCGGTCGACGCCGAGGGACGTGCGCAGCGCGAAGGCGCGCAGCGCGGCGGTGAGGGCGGCGGCGAGCAGCAGCGCGGTCGCGGCGGCCGCGATCCCGTACAGCACGCTCACACCCGGACCGGGGCCGGGAAGGACGCGGGTGCGGCGGGCCCGGGGAAGCCGCCCCCGGCGTCGAGGAGCGCCGCGTCGACGATGTCGGTGAGCCGGTGCCCGGCCTCCCAGCCGGTGAGCTCGCGCAGCTTGCGGGTGTCGGGGACGCGCCGGGCCAGGTCCTCGAAGCCGTGGCCCCCCGCGTGCGCCTCCTCGTACGGGATGAACCGCAGCGGCGACGGCGAGCCCGCGCGCTCCACGACGAGGCCCGCCAGGTCGCCGATGCTGGTCTCCTCGCCGCTGCCGACGTCGAAGACCTCGCCGACGGCGCCGGGGTGGTCGAGCAGCCGGAGCAGCGCGTCGACGACGTCGGTGACGTGCGCGAAGCAGCGCCGCTGGGTGCCGTCCCCGTAGACGGTGAGCGGCTGCCCCGCGACCGCCTGCGCGGCGAGCCGCATCACGACCGTGCCGTACGCGGGCGACTGGCGCGGGCCGGCGGTGTCGAAGAGCCGGGCGATCGTCACCGGCAGGCCGTGCTCGCGGTGGTAGCCGAGGGCGAGGACCTCGTCGGCGGCCTTCGCGGTGGCGTACGACCAGCGGGCGACGGTGCTCTGGCCGAGGACGCGGTCGGCGGTCTCGGCGACCGGGCCCGCGCCGTTCTTGCCGTAGATCTCGGAGGTCGAGGCGAGCAGCAGCGGGCGGCCGTGCCGGTGGGCGGCCTCGACGACGGTCTCGGTGCCGCGCACGTTCGTCGTGAACGACTTCAGCGGCTGCTCGACGACGAGCCGCACGCCGACGGCGGCGGCGAGGTGCACGACCCGGTCGCAGCGGCCCACGAGTTCGTCGACGAGCCGGGCGTCGAGGACCGAACCGCGCACGAAGCGGAGCCTCGGGTCCGGCCAGGCGGTGGCGAGGTTGGCGCGGTCACCGGTGGAGAGGTCGTCGAGCACGACGACGGTATGGCCGTGCGCGAGCAGCGCGTCGGCGAGGTGCGAGCCGATGAAGCCCGCGCCTCCGGTGACCAGGTACGTCAGGGGTGCGGGTGCGGTCATCGTGGGCCCCTCGGTGGATTACGGAAGCAGGGTGGCGGCGAACGAGGTGGCCATCGGGGTGACACCGGGCGGCCACGCCCGTCCAGAGCCCTACATAAGCTATTCCGTTATGTCCAAATATGGGGCGAATAACACGATCTGCTTTGGCGTCGGCCTCACCGCCGCGCAGGGGCCCGGCGCCGCCGAGGCCGCCGTGAGGGTTGCCTCAGCGACGCAGATCACGAACCCGCCGACTACATTGCGTCGACGTAAGTGGGTAGTCTCAGACGGACTACATAAGTTACCGCTTAGTAATGCCTGGTAATGCCACCTCGCAGGCCCGAGGAGCCCTCAAATGCAACTCGCCGCGATCATCGTGTCGCTGGTTACGATCGTGGTCGGCGTGGCCCTGTTCGTCCGCGCCCTCCTGCAGATCTACAACTTCATGCGGCTCGGCCAGAACGTGCCCGCGGGCACCCGCACCGACGAGCCGGTACAGCGCACCGTCACCGTGGCCAAGGAGTTCCTCGGCCACACCCGGATGAACCGCTGGGGCATCGTCGGTGTCGCGCACTGGTTCGTGGCGGTGGGCTTCTTCTCGCTGCTGCTCACGATCGTCAACGCCATCGGCCAGCTCTTCCAGGCCGACTGGCTGCTGCCGATCGTCGGTGAGTGGGCCCCGTACAACATGTTCGTGGAGCTGATCGGCACCCTGACGATCATCGGGATCGCGGTCCTGATCGTCATCCGCCAGCTGTCCCACCCCCGCAAGCCGGGCCGCAAGTCCCGCTTCGCCGGCTCCAACTTCGGCCAGGCGTACTTCGTCGAGGCCGTCATCCTCATCGTCGGCGTCTGCATCTTCCTGCTGCACGCCCTCGAAGGCGCCCAGCACCACGTGGACAGCTACGAGGCGTCGTTCTTCATCTCGTACCCGGTGGTCAACTGGTTCGAGGGCATGGACACCTCCACGCTCCAGAACCTCACGTACTTCTTCGCCGGCCTGAAGATCGCGACCTCCTTCATCTGGATGATCACGGTCGCCCTGAAGACCGACATGGGTGTCGCCTGGCACCGCTTCCTCGCGTTCCCGAACATCTGGTTCAAGCGCAACGCCGACGGCGACGTGTCGCTCGGCGCGCTGCTGCCGATGACCTCGGGCGGCAAGGAGATCGACTTCGAGGACCCGGGCGAGGACGACACGTTCGGCGTCAGCCAGGTCGAGCAGTTCTCCTGGAAGGGCCTGCTCGACTTCTCCACCTGCACCGAGTGCGGCCGCTGCCAGTCGCAGTGCCCCGCCTGGAACACCGGCAAGCCGCTCTCGCCGAAGCTCCTGATCATGTCGCTGCGCGACCACGCGCACGCCAAGGCCCCGTACCTGCTCGCCGGTGGCGGCAAGTCCATGGAGGGCGAGGAGAAGGCGACCGACGAGCAGCTCGCCGGCGTCCCCGCCGCCGCGCTGGCCGAGGCCGAGCGCCCGCTCATCGGCACCGCCGAGGAGAACGGCGTCATCGACCCCGACGTCCTGTGGTCCTGCACCACCTGCGGCGCCTGCGTCGAGCAGTGCCCGGTCGACATCGAGCACATCGACCACATCGTCGACATGCGCCGCTACCAGGTGATGATCGAGTCCGCGTTCCCGTCGGAAGCCGGGACGATGCTCAAGAACCTGGAGAAGAAGGGCAACCCCTGGGGCCTGGCGAAGAAGCAGCGCCTGGAGTGGCTCAAGGAGCTCGACTTCGAGGTCCCGGTCGTCGGCAAGGACATCGAGGACCTCACGGAGGTCGAGTACCTCTACTGGGTCGGCTGCGCGGGCGCCCTGGAAGACCGGGCCAAGAAGACCACGAAGGCCTTCGCCGAGCTGCTCAACATCGCGGGCGTGAAGTTCGCGATCATGGGCGGCGACGAGAAGTGCACCGGTGACTCCGCCCGCCGCCTCGGCAACGAGCCGCTGTTCCAGCAGCTCGGCCAGGAGAACGTCATGGCGCTCAACATGGCGTTCGGCGAGGAGCTCGACGACGACGGCAAGGTCGTCCCCGAGTCGGCCAAGCCGAAGTCGGCGAAGAAGATCGTCGCCACCTGCCCGCACTGCCTCAACACGATCGGCAACGAGTACCCGCAGCTCGGCGGCGATTACGAAGTAATCCACCACACCCAGCTGCTCCAGCACCTCGTCGACGAGGGCAAGCTCGTCCCGGTCACTCCGGTCGAGGGCATCATCACGTACCACGACCCGTGCTACCTGGGCCGCCACAACAAGATCTACACGCCCCCGCGCGAGATCATCGGCAAGGTCCCTGGCCTCCGCAACGAGGAGATGCACCGCCACAAGGAGCGCGGCTTCTGCTGTGGCGCCGGTGGTGCGCGGATGTGGATGGAGGAGCGGATCGGCAAGCGCATCAACAACGAGCGCGTCGACGAGGCTCTGTCCCTCAACCCGGACATCGTCTCCACCGCCTGCCCGTTCTGCCTCGTCATGCTGACCGACTCGGTCAACGGCAAGAAGAACGACGGCAAGGCCAAGGAGTCCATCCAGGTCGTCGACGTCGCGCAGCTCCTGCTCGACTCCGTGAAGACGCCGGCCGACCCGGCGGGCGACGCGGAGCCGGCGGACGCGCCGGAGCCGGAGCCGGTGAAGTAGCCGGTCCGTACGTCAGCCCTGAGGCCCCGTCCCTGGTGGGACGGGGCCTTTGGCGTTCCGGAGTGAGCTGGACATCGGTTCCGCGGATGGTGTCGGCCAGTGGGGGAAGGCCGGAGCGCCGGTCCGGCTCACTGGTCGTCGCCGCCGGCGTCGCAGGACGGGGAAGGGCTCGCGGGCGTACGCGTCCGAGCTCGTCATCGGCTACGGGTGGGGCGCCTCGCGCACCGCGCACTCCGCACCGGCGGACGTGGGCGTGAGCCGCACCCTCGCGCAGCCGCAGTGAATTGGCGGCCGCCCCCGTACAACCCCCACCCCGACCTCACGTGTCACATCAGTGAACCGAAGCAACACCCGTACTTCCCCCTGGAGTTGACCGTGCGCATCAGGAAGCTGGCCGTCGCCGCAGGCGTGGCCGCCCTCGTCACCGGCGGACTCACCCTCCCCCTGGCCGGCACGGCGTCCGCCGCGACGGCCCTCAAGGACGACTACAACGGCGACGGCTACCGCGACCTCGCCATCGGTACGCCCAAGGCCAACTCCGTGACGGTCACCTACGGTTCGGCGTCCGGCGTCGGACCGGCGAAATCCGTGACGATCACCCAGGAGAGCGCCGGCGTGCCCGGCGTCACCGAGGCCGAGGACGAGTTCGGCGAGAACGTCTCCAGCGGCGACGTGAACCACGACGGCTTCGCCGACCTGATCATCGGCGCCCCCGGCGAGCAGGTCGCCGACTGGGCGTCCGGCGCCGTCACCGTGATGTGGGGCGGCTCGGGCGGCCTCACGCACGGCGCGCAGGTCTACCACGCGCCGACCGCCGACGACGAACGGTTCGGCGAGGGCACCGTCTTCGTCGACCTCGACGGCGACGACTGGGCCCAGCTCTCCGTGGTGAGCGCCAAGAAGTGGTGGTGGTACGGGGACGGCACCCCGGCGTCCGCGTACGCGCCCGAGGTCGACTTCGTCCCCGACGACGTGACCCTGGAGGGCCAGACCGCCGCCCAGTTCCACGGCGTCGGCACCGGCAGGACGTACACGTACGTCCTCTACGGCAAGCACGCCGACGGCAGCCCGTACACGGGCTGGGTCAACGGCGGCGCCGGCGACATCGGCTACTACTCCGGGCAGATCGACGGGAACTACACCGGCTCCACCACCGGGGCCGCCGCCACCGGCGACGTGAACTGCGACGGCTACCCCGACCTGGTCACCGGGCAGCCCGAGGGGAACTCGATCTGGGTGTTCCTGGGCGGCTCCGCCATCTTCGGCGACGAGATGGAGGGCATGACCAAGTTCACCCAGGACAGCGTCGACGTCCCCGGCGCGACGGAGGCCGAGGACCGGTTCGGCGCGTCGGTCGCCGTCGGTGACCTGGACGGCGACGGCTGCGACGACATCGCGGTCGGCGCACCCGGCGAGACCGTCGACGGCGTCAAGGGCACCGGCTCCGTCACCGTCCTCAAGGGCCGGGTCAACTACCCCCAGGGGGGCCGCGCCTACCACCAGGCGACCAGCGGCGTCCCCGGCGCGGCCGAGGCCGGCGACGCGTTCGGCTCGTCGCTGCGCCTCAAGGACATCAACGGCGGCGGCCGGGCGGACCTCGCGATCGGCGCGTCCGGCGAGGACATCGGCACGAAGGCCGACGCGGGCGCCGTCACCGTGCTGCGCGGCAGCTCCCCGTACCTGACGACGACGTCGGCGACGTCCTTCAACGGCGCGGACTTCGGACTGCCGGGCGCGGGCATCCGGTTCGGCACCGAGCTGCGCTGACGCGTTGGGGGGAGGGAACGTGACCAACCCGGCACCTCCCACCCCTTAACGCCCCCCGGCCCCGTCGGCATCATGAACCGGAAGAGACACTTCACTCTCGGATCACTCTCGGGTCCCTTTCGGATCCCTTTTGGATCCCTTTCGGAACGACTACATCATCGGCGGGGCGGGCGGGACATGGCGTTGACAGGCATAGGCGGACACGGTCGCCGCCGCACGGCGGTCCTGGGAGCAGCGCTGCTCGCCGCCGCGCTCACCGCCTGCGGCGGCGCCACGCACCCGGACGCCGCCGCGTCCCACAGCCCCGTCGCCCTCGCGAACAAGGACGCGGCCGCCGTCGCCCCGATCCCGCGCGGCACGGGCAGCAAGGCCGCGTCCCACTCGCCCCGCTCCACGGACTTCAACGGCGACGGCGCCCCGGACCTCGTCCTCGACGACCTCGCGCACGACGACGGCGGCGACGACCCCGGCATCGGCATCGTCTACGGCAGGAAGAAGCACGGACTCGTCCCGGCGGCACGGCAGTTGCTGTCCCCGGCGAAGTACGCGGCGCGGACGAAGGGGCAGACCCCGGCGGCGTTCGGCTCCGAGGCGGCCTGTGACCTGAACGCGGACGGCTTCTCCGACCTGGTCGTCTCCACCGACCCGCCCTACGACGGCCAGGGCATGCCCCCGGTCCCGCTCCAGCTCCTCTTCGGCTCGCCGACGGGGATCGCCGGGAAGGGCGTGAAGCTGCGCATCCCCGCGCAGGCACGTTTCGGCAACGACTGGCCGGACCAGCCGGTCTGCGGCGACTTCGACGGCGACGGCAAGGACGACCTGGTCGTCCACGCGAGCGCCGGCCGCCTGACGTACCTGCCGGGACCGTTCAGCCGCAAGGGCGCCCCGGGCGGCACGCCCCGCGTCGCGCAGTCCTCCGGCAACGTCCCGGCGGGCGCCGCCGACCTGAACGGGGACGGCGCCGACGACGTCCTGGTCCGCGCCCACAACGGCACCGCCCGCTCGGCCGTCGTCCTCGGCGGGCCCACGGGACCGGCCCGCCCCGGCGCGGCCTACCCCGCGGGCACGGACGTCGCGTTCGGCGACTTCGGCACGGCCGTCCTGACCGAGGGCGGGCTCACGGTGTACGCGGGCCAGGGCGCCGCCCCGCGCACGGTGAAGGCCACCGGTCAGACGCTCGACACGGGCGACCTCGACGGCGACGGCCGCACGGATGTCGTGGTCTCGGGGGAGACCTCGAAACTCCGACTGGTGCGCGGCGGCACGCAGTTGGCGCCCGGCGACCTCGGCACGGGCCGGGTCGTCGCCGTGGCGGACTTCGACGGGGACGGCCGCGACGACGTGGCCCTGCAACGCACGCCGGACACCTCGCACGAGACGGACACGGTGCTGATCCTGCCGGGAGCCCGCACCGCTTCCCTGCTTGCCAAGGCCCCCCGACTCACCTTCTCCACAACGGAGTTCACCTCTCACTGACCCCTCCCACTGCCCCCTCTCGCTGACTCCTCTCACTGACCTCGACACAACCATCCGTACGCCTCACCCGTCACACTCCCGGAAGCGAACTCCACCCCACCCCACTCCACCCCTCCGGGAGCCCACCGTGCGCGTACGAAACCTGGCCCTCCTGTGCGCCGCAGCCCTCACCACGACGGGTCTCGCCCTGTCCGCGGCGAGCCCGGCGACGGCCCAACCGGCCGGGACCGGCAGCGACTTCAACGGTGACGGCTACACCGACCTCGCCGTGGGCGTACCGGCGGCGACCGTCGCCGGCCACGCGAAGGCCGGATACGTGAACGTGGTCTGGGGCGGCGCCGGCGGCCCCGGCAAGCACGGCTCGACGACCATCAGCCAGAACTCGCCCT
Organism: Streptomyces sp. NPDC052225; assembly: GCF_040679615.1. Lineage (NCBI taxonomy): Bacteria > Bacillati > Actinomycetota > Actinomycetes > Kitasatosporales > Streptomycetaceae > Streptomyces > Streptomyces sp. NPDC052225. Next base: position 165,720 of record NZ_JBFAVD010000001.1, read on the forward strand.
CGATACCCGGCACTTCGGAGTCCGGCGACCGCTTCGGCTCCGCGCTCTCCCCCGCCGACCTGAACGGCGACGGCTACGCCGACCTCGCCGTCTCCGCCCCGGACGAGACCCTCGACGTACCCGGCGAGCACTACGAAGGCGCCGTCTACGTCCTGTGGGGCTCGGCCCACGGCCTCACGTCCGGGACGACCACCGCCAAGGGCGGCCACGACGAGGCCCACATCGGCGCGCTGCTCGCCACCGGCGACTACGACCACGACGGCCGCACCGACGTCACGTACAGCAGCAGTTCGGAGGAGGGCGCGGCCCTGTTCCTGCGCACCCCCGGCGGCGCCGCCCCCACGGTCGTCCGCAACTGGCACTTCGCGGGCCCGACCGCCCTCGCCACCGCCGACTTCGACGGCGACGGCGGCGACGACCTCGCGGTCACGTACAGCGGCATGGAGGATCAGGGCACGTTCGTGATGACGAAGACGGCGGGCGGTGACGGTGACGGCTGGCGCACCACCTGGTCGACGCCCGACCACGGCGCGGCCCTCGCCGCGGGCGACTTCGACGCGGACGGCACGCAGGACCTGGCGATCGGCCTCGTCCGCCCCAACTCCGAGGTGGAGACCACGTACTGCCCGCAGCGCCTCGGCGGCGCCGTCGCGCTCGTCCTCGGCAAGCCGGGCACCACGCTCGGCGGAGCCGCCGGCTGCACCACGCAGGACTCCCCGTACGTCGGCGGCGCGGCCGAGGCGGCGGACGACTTCGGCGCGTCCCTCGCCACGGTCCACGACACCGTGCACGACGGCCACGACGCGCTCCTCGTGGGCACACCGCACGAGGCGGTGGGCGCCGAGACGGCGGCGGGCGCGTACACGTACCTGGAGAAGGCGTACGGCGAACCCCGCTTCCTCGGCAGCAACCAGACCACCCAGAACAGCAGCCAGGTCGCGGGCACCGCGGAGGCGGGCGACCGCTTCGGCGCCACTCTCGCCGCCGCGGACTACGACGGCGACCGCCTCGCGGACTTCGCGATCGGCGCGCCCGGCGAGAACGGATCGACCGGCGGCGTCTGGTTCCACAAGACGGACGAGGAGCCGCCGTACCCGGACACGGTGGCGCTGACCCCGACGAAGCTGGGCCTTTCGGGAGCGGTCGGATACGGGACCGCCCTGGCCCGCTGAGCCTCGGCGAAGAACCCCGTAAAACCTCACCTGTCCCGTACAACCATCACACCCCACTAAGTGTCTCCTGTTCGCCAACCGGCGGGCTGCACCCGGGACAACTCCCGGCAAACGCCCGCCAAACGGCGCCCCGTTGACGGGATGTCCGCCAGACATCCCCCTTCTCGCAGGAGCCACCGCATGGCCAAGCACAGACGACTTCCCGCCCCGTCTCCGACCCTCATACGCCTTGCCACGGCCGCGGCGGCCGCCCTGACCGGCGGGTTCTTCGTCGCCGCCGGCGGCACGGCGTCCGCGGCCACGCCGGGGGTGTCGGCGTCCGACGCGGACTTCAACGGGGACGGGGTGGCGGACGTCGCGGTGTCCGCCCCTGCGGCCGACGTGAACGGACACCTCGGTGCGGGCGCGGTCAGTGTCCTGTACGGCGGCGGCAAGCACACCACCCTCACTCAGAACTCGTCCGGCGTACCCGGCACCGCCGAGACCAAGGACAACTTCGGCTACGACACGGCCTACGGCGACTTCGACGGCGACGGCTACGACGACCTGGCCGTCGGCTCGCCCGGCGAGGACGTCGGCTCCGACACCAATGGTGGCACCGTCGCCGTCCTGTGGGGTTCCGCGAACGGCCTCACCAGCGGCACGACCATCGCCGACCCGCGCGTCCAGAGCCACGACTGGTTCGGCGCCCGTCTCGAAGGCGCCGATCTCGACGGCGACGGCAAGGACGACCTGGCCGTGGGCACGACCAACTCGGCCACGATCGACGTGATCCGCGGCGACGACGCCCGCACGGGCACCCTGGGCGGCCGCTACACCGTGAAGGCCCCGGTACAGAGTAGCGCCGAAGGAGTCGGCGTCATGAACCTGCACTCCGGCGACATCAACGGCGACGCCGTCGACGACCTGATCGTCAACGGCTTCGAAGGCGACGGAGAGGGCTGGGACGCCAACTACTACCTGCCCGGCACCACCGCGGGCGTCACCGCGAACGGCGCCGTGAAGCTGCCCTCCGGGATCATCACGGACGTCGGGGACGTGGACAGCGACGGCAAGGGCGACGTCGTCATCGGCATGAACTGGGACCCGGACACCGACGTCGCCGGCGCCCAGCTCGGCGGAGCCGTCCTGATCGCCCACGGCACCGCGAACGGCCCCGACGTCTCGGGGATCCAGACCATCGACCAGGACACCGCGGGCGTCCCCGGTGCCGGTGAGAAAGGCGACAGCTTCGGCGAGGAGCTCGACCTCGGCGACGTGAACGGCGACGGACGCCTCGACCTCGTCGTCGGCGCGCGGGGCGAGAACCTCGACGGCGTCGCCAACGCGGGCTCTGTCACCGTCCTGTACGGCGCCGCGGACGGCTCCGGCATCACCGGTGCGGGCGCCAAGTTCTACAGCCAGAACACCCCGGGCGTGCCCAACTCCAACGAGACGAACGACGGCTTCGGCTCCGACGTCCACGTCGACGACCTCGATGACGACGGCCGCGGCGACGTCGTCGTGGGCGCCTCGGGAGAGAACGGCTACAACGGCGCGGTCTACGCACTGCACTCGAACACGGACGACACCCTGTCGGCCTCGGCCGGCATCTACACGTCCACGCTGGGCATCTCCGCCTCCGGCTCGGCCCAGCTCGGCATCAACTTCGCCGACTGACCCACAGCTTCCGCGATTCGCACATCTCCAGGAGCACCCCCATGGGCAAGCACAGACGTATCCCCACCCCCTCCCCCACCCGCGTCCGCCTCGCCACCGCGACGGCCACCGCCGCCGCCGTCACCGGCGGGCTGATCGCCGTGTCCGCGGGCACCGCCGGCGCCGCCGACTCGGTCCACCACCAGGAAGCCGACTTCAACGGCGACGGCTACGGCGACGTCGCGTTCTCCGCGGGCAACGCGACGGTGGGCGGCAAGTCGGGCGCCGGCGACATCGTCGCCCTGTACGGCTCGGCGAGCGGCATCACGTCCACCAAGCGCCTCACCATCAGCCAGAACACCACCGGTGTGCCCGGCTCCGCCGAGACCAACGACGCCTTCGGCTGGGTGAGCGCGTACGGCGACTTCAACCACGACGGCTACGACGACCTCGCCGTCTCCGCCGAGCACGAGAAGGTCGGCACCGACGCCGACGGCGGCACCGTCGCCATCCTGTGGGGCTCGGCCTCCGGCCTCTCCGGCGGCACCACGCTCGCCGACCCGGCGGTCTCCTCGCACGACCGGTGGGGCCGGACCCTCGCCGCGGGCGACTTCGACGGCGACGGCGTCGAGGACCTCGCCGTCGGCTCGTCCGCCAGCACGGTCTACGTCTTCAAGGGCGGCATCTCCAAGTCCGGTGCCGTGGGCGGCCGTTACACGATCAAGCCGAACATCCAGAGCGGGGTTCCCACCGGCCCCCTCATGCTGTTCGCCGGTGACGTCAACGGCGACAAGATGACCGACCTCGTCGTCGACGGCTACGAGACGGACAGCGACTACGGCTGGAACACGAACTACTACGTGCCCGGCTCCGCCTCCGGCCTGACCATGACCGGCGCCAAGGAACTCAAGCGCGGCGTCATCACCGGCATCGGCGACATCAACGGAGACGGCTTCGGCGACATCGTCACCGGCCAGGACTGGGACCCGGCCAAGTCCGGTTCCGACGAGCCGTCCGTCCCCGAGTCGGTCATCGGCGGCCAGGTCCACGTCAGTTACGGCTCCGCCACCGGCCCCGGCACCTTCGCCAACGTCACCCAGAACACCGGGAACGTCCCCGGCGGTTCCGAGCGCGGCGACGGGTTCGGCGGCGAGTTGTCCCTCGGCGACATCAACGGGGACGGCTACGCCGACCTCGCCGTGGGCGCGATGGGCGAGGACCTGAACGGTGTCAGCAACGCCGGCTCCGTCACCGTCCTCTACGGCTCGGCCGACGGCCTGAACACCACGACCGGCGCCCAGTTCTTCGCCCAGTCCACGGACGGTGTCCCCGGCACGGACGAGACGGACGACTCGTTCGGCAGCGAGCTCAAGCTCACCGACGTCAACAACGACGGCAAGGCCGACCTCACCGTCGGCGCGTACTACGAGAACACGGGGAACGGCTCCCTGACCTACCTGCCGTCCGACGGCACGAAGATCACCACGACCGGCTCCCGCGGTATCTCCCCGTCCGCCGTGGGCGTCGACACCGCCGGCCAGCCCATCTTCGGCGGCAACGCCGCCAACTGACGTACACAGCACACCCGGCCGGGCCCGCGTCGCACACACGCGGGCCCGCGCCCGGAATGGGGCCGCACCGCGTACGGCGACTTCGACCACGACGGGTACGACGACATCGTCACCGGCCGACCGACCCCCTAGGTGGCCGTCCCCTAAGGGATGTCACAGCTCAGCCGCAATGCCGGGCCCGATTCCCGGCCCCGGCATCGGCCCCCGTAAAACCAGGTACGTTCGATACGTGGCTGGATTCAGGAACGGACGCGGCCGGGACAACCGCGAAGCGCCGCAAGGGCAACCGCAGTACTACGGCGGGCAGCAGCAGTGGCCCCAGAGCGGCAACGGGCACGGTGAGCCGGAGTACTTCGGCGGGCACCAGGGCCAGGGCCAGGGCGGTTACGACCCGTACGCGGCGAACAACCCCGGCCACACCCAGGCGTTCTCGGTGAACCCGGACGACCCGGACCCGTACACGCAGGGCGCCACCTACCAGGCGGGCGCGGCCCCGGCCGGGCCGATCGGCCCCCGCCTGCACTGGAAGCAGCTGCTCAGCGGAGTCGTGCTGCGCCCGGCCCCCACGTACCTCCAGATGCGCGACTACGCGATGTGGGCCCCGGCCCTCATCGTGACGTTCCTCTACGGACTGCTCGCGATCTTCGGCTTCGACGGCGCCCGCGAGGACGTGATCAACGCCACGCTCTCGTCGGCGATCCCGTACGTCCTCACCACCGGCGTCGCCGTCACGATCAGCTTCTTCATCCTCGGCGTGGTCACCCACACCCTGGCCCGCCAGCTCGGCGGCGACGGTGCCTGGCAGCCCACGGTCGGCCTGTCGATGCTGATCGTCGCGCTCACGGACACCCCGCGCCTGCTGTTCGGCATGTTCCTCGGCGGCAACGAGATGTTCGTCCAGCTCCTCGGCTGGGCCACCTGGGCCCTGGCCGGCGCCCTGCTGACCACGATGGTCTCCAAGTCCCACGACCTGCCGTGGCCGAAGGCGCTCGCGGCGTCGGCGATCCAGCTGATCGCGCTCCTGTCGATCATCAAGCTGGGCACGTTCTGACGCTCTGAGAAAGACATACGAGGAGGGGCCCCTCGCGACGGCGAGGGGCCCCTTCTCATATGTCAGCCGTGGCTCAGGCGTCGAGCACCTGCCCGCTGCGCTTCACCACGGGCGGCTCCACGCTCCACGGGAAGTTGATCCAGTCGTCGGTGCGCTTCCACACGTACTCGCACTTCACGAGCGAGTGCGACTTCTCGTAGACGACGGCGGACCGCACCTCGGCCACCGTGTCGAGGCAGAAGTCGTGCACGAGCTTGAGCGTCTTGCCGGTGTCGGCGACGTCGTCGGTGATCAGCACCTTCTTGTCGCTGAAGTCGATCGCGTTCGGGACGGGCGCGAGCATGACCGGCATCTCCAGGGTCGTCCCCACCCCGGTGTAGAACTCCACATTGACCAGGTGGATGTTCTTGCAGTCCAGCGCGTACGCGAGACCCCCGGCGACGAAGACACCGCCGCGCGCGATGCTCAGCACGACGTCGGGCTCGTAACCGTCGTCGGCGATGGTCTGCGCGAGCTCGCGCACGGCGACCCCGAACTTCTCGTACGTAAGGTTCTCGCGCACGGGGCTGACGTCACTCATGTCGCTGCTGCTCACACCTGGGTCCGATGGAAATTGAGGAAGGAACGGGAGGCGGTCGGCCCGCGCTGCCCCTGGTACCGCGAGCCGTAGCGCTCACTGCCGTACGGGAACTCGGCCGCCGACGTCAGCCGGAACAGGCACAGCTGCCCGATCTTCATGCCGGGCCAGAGCTTGATGGGGAGCGTCGCGAGGTTCGACAGCTCCAGCGTGACGTGGCCGCTGAAGCCCGGGTCGATGAACCCGGCGGTCGAGTGCGTGACGAGCCCGAGGCGGCCCAGCGAACTCTTGCCCTCGAGCCGCGAGGCGAGATCCTCGGGAAGCGAGATGACCTCGTACGTCGAGGCGAGCACGAACTCGCCCGGGTGCAGGATGAACGGCTCGTCGCCCTCCGGCTCCACGAGCCGCGTCAGGTCGGCCTGCTCGATGCTCGGGTCGATGTGCGGGTACTTGTGGTTCTCGAACACCCGGAAGTACCGGTCGAGACGCACATCAATACTCGACGGCTGAACCATCGACTCGTCGTAGGGATCGATGCGCACCCGTCCGGCGTCGATCTCGGCCCGGATGTCCTTGTCTGAGAGAAGCACGCACCGAGGATACGCAGAGCGCGCGGGCCCGCCACAATCGGCGGGCCCGCGCGCTTCACCTGGTCGGTACGACTGCGGCTACCTCTTGTCCGGTCCCACAGGAACGGCGTGCCGCAGCCGAGCGCACCGCGGGCACCGGATGAGCCGGCCGGGACCGAGGCGGTCGGCCTGCTGCATCGGGAACGTAGCGGTGCTGAACACGTGCCCTTCGGCACAACGGACGACGGTGCGTTCCATCGAGTCCATCAAGTCCCGGAGTCCCTTCCCCATGAAGCCATTGGGCCAGTTTCCTGACCGACGACGAGGGGTCACATTACGGGATGAAAGGGACGCCGATCCAGGCGACTCCCCGACCCTGGACAACCCTCTCGCGGTCCCCCCACCGTACGCCTCAACTCCCTTCACCCGCAGTCACTTCCACCCCCACACAACGCAGCCGGGCCCCGGCGCGGAGGCGCCCGGGACCCGGCATGAGGTACAGTGTCCGGCAGTACGGATCGCTTCAACGGCCGTACTACGCGGGTGTAGTTTAATGGTAGAACATAAGCTTCCCAAGCTTAGAGCGCGAGTTCGATTCTCGTCACCCGCTCCACGAAGAAGCCCCAGGCCAGCAGCCCGGGGCTTCTTGTTGTGCTCGGGGTAGGGGTTACGGCCTACGGGCCGACCGGCGGGCGAAGGCTCCGGCGGTGAGGGCCAGGGCTGCCAGGAGGACGGCGAAGAGGGTCCAGTTCCAGGTGCCGGTGTCGGCCAGGTGACCCTTGTCCCCGTGGTCGGGGGTGTGGTCGGGCTCGAAGGTGTTGGTGATGTCGACCGAGGTGGGCGAGGACACCGTCACGTCGCCGTCGTCGCCGCCGTCCGACGTCTTGTACGTGACCGTGTCGCCGGACGGGACGTCCGTCTCCTGCACGGTGCACGCCGCGCCCTGCGGGACGCCGATCGTGCGGGTCTCGCCGTCCGAGAGGGAGAAGGCGCGGTCGGCGTCGGCCAGGGGGACGTCGCCCTCGTCCGTGGTGCAGGAGAGGGTGAAGGAGTAGGGGCCCGCGTCCCCGCCGACCACGTGCTTGGTGACGGTCAGGTCGGCGGCCGGGAAGGTGTTCGTGATGGTGATGGAGGCCCCGGTTCCGGGTCGGTGCCCGCAGTGATGATCGCCGGGTTCGACGCCGTGCCGTGGTCCACGACCGCCTTCGCCGCGCCGCCGGTGCCCACCTCCTGTGCCCAGCAACGGGAGTTCACCGGAAGGGGCTTGATGGTCACCGGCTCGTCCGCGCTCACCTCGTACGTCTTGTCGAGGACCCGGTCGCTCGCGCCGCCGGCCGCGTTGGGCAGGGCGCAGGAGACCTTGACGTCGTAGGTGCGGCCGTCGGCGTAGGAGGCCGCGTCGCCGTCGACCGCCTTGTTCAGCTGGAGTGCGCCGAACTCGAAGGTGTTGGTGATGCGGGCCGTCCGGACCGAGGTCGTGCCGAGGCCCGGCTTGATCGTGACCTCGACCGGGTCGCTCCCGGGGTGGTCGGACTGCCCGCCGCGGGCCGCCGTCTCCCAGACCTGGCAGTCGGCGCCGGCCGGGATGCCGGTGACGGTGACGGGCTTGCCGGCCGAGACCCGGTAGTCCTCGTCGACGACCGTGCGGTCGCGGCCGCCCTGCGGGTGGATGACGCAGGTGACATGGAACGGGAAGCGCTGCTTCTTCAGTACGCCGTCCAGCTGGTCGGGGTGGGCGCCGAGCTGCTTGACCAGCTTCAGGTCCCCGTAGGCGAGGGCGACGCCGACCTGGATCGGTTCGTTGGGCTGGAGGACGCGCGGGGAGCCGGAGCGGTCGGTGGTCTCGTTGTGGGCGTAGGAGTTCCAGGCGATGGTCGGGTCGCCGTTCTTGGTGACGTCGAGCGGGGTGTCCATCGCGTACGTGATGTCGACCGCGCCGCCCGGGGCGAGCGGGGCGGGGAAGAGCAGGTGGAAGCGGGCGCCTACCGCGGCCGCGCCGAAGCCGTCGTCCCAGACCGAGGAGTCGCACTGGTCGGCGGTGGAGCCGGCGCCGCCCATGTCCAGGTCGTCGGTGCACAGCGGCTCGTCGTTCTCGTACGAGACCGTCATGTCGCCGGGGCCCGACAGGCGGGGCCGGGTGGCGAGGGTGGGGCGCTTGTCCCAGGCGGTGCCGCGCTCCTGGTCGAGGATGACGCCCTTGTCGCCCTGGACGGGGAAGCGGTCGACGATGCGCATGGCGGTACCGGACTCGGTGCCGGAGTTCTGGACGCGCATCAGGTAGTGGTAGCGGTCGCCGGGGTTGACCAGGGCCACGCACGGGCTGCTGGTGTAGCGGCGGCCCGCGTCGTCGGTGGTGGACAGGCAGGAGTCGTCGCCGGCCGGGACGGTCTCCTTGGTCAGGGCGTTGTACCAGCCGAGGCTGTCCCGGCCCGATACCCACTTGCGGGCCGTGAAGGCCGCACCGGCCTTGGCGGTAAGGGTCGCGGAGGCGACGCAGTACAGGCCGGTGCCGAAGCCGCCGTCGGTCTGCGATGTGCCGTCGCAGGCGAGGTCGGGGTCGGAGGAGGTGGCGCCCATCGTGTTGGTGACCACCTGGCCCGCGGTGATGCCCGCCTCCAGCTTGACGTGGATCTCGATGGTGAAGGTGGAGCCGGGCGCGAAGACGAACGGCTTCCCGCCGGCGTCCTTGGAGAAGTCCCAACTCAGGCCCGACACGCGGCCGTTGCTCGTCGTCTGCTTGAAGACGGGGGTCGGCAGGGCCGGAGTGCCGTCGGGCACCTTCGCGTCGTTGATCTTGTACGGCTGTCCGTCGTCACCGGCGAAGGTGTCCACGAACGCGATGCCGGGCGGGAGTTCGTCCTTCACCACGAGGTTCGGGACGTTCGCGGTGCCGGTGTTGGTGACCTTCAGGTAGAAGGGCGCGTCCTCGCCGGGGGCCAGGACCGTGTTCGGGGTCTTGCTGACGTCGAGGACCGGGTCGCCCTTGACCAGGTTGAGGGTGGCGTCGACGGGGTCGATGGACTTGGGGCTGTCCTCGTCCTCCACCTTCGTCAGGAACTCGCCGCTGACCGTGTCCTCCAGGTGCGCCGGGACCGGGTCGCCGCTGGAGCGCAGCGCGGGCCGCGGGCTGACGTCGAGCGTGAGGATGCCGGCGCAGCTGTTGGAGGAGCAGGGGGTGAGCGTGTAGCCGTCGTTGGAGGTGCTGGTGGAGGAGTAGGTGGCGCGGATGCCGGTGACGTCGGCGGCGTTCACCCCGGAGGGCAGGGCGGCGGAGGAGGCCGGGGTGCCGTTGACCCAGGCCCCGTTCACGTACGCGTCGATCTGTACGCGGTTCGCGCCGGCCGGCATCTGGTTGGACTTGACGGAGACGAGGTCGACGGCGTCGAAGAAGTCCGCGTCCTGGTCGGTCATCTTCAGGTACTTGGCCGACATGTTGCCGGTGTTGAGCACGGTCAGCGCCATGTTCGCGTGCTGGCGCGGCAACCCGGGTACGTACTCGGGCAGTTCACCCGGGCTGATCGACTTGTTGAGGGAGGCCGAGTCGTCGGCGGGGCCGGTGGTCAGGCCCGGGGAGCAGATGTCGGCGCCCGGCGTGTAGTCGCCGCCCGCGTCGATCGAGTAGCAGTTGTCGAAGGTCTCGCCGTTCTCGACGCCTTCGCGGCGCTCGGTGACGAGGTCGACGGTGAAGCTGGTCTGGGGCGGCATGTCGCCGTCGTACGCCGCCCGTACACCGGTGGCGCGGTGGCGTACGTCCTCGGAGGCACTGTCGTACGCGACCCAGGCGCCGGCGCCGCTGTCCGCGTCCGGGTCCCACAGTTCGATGGTGACCGGGGCGTCGGACGGGGACACGGACACGGAGTCGATCTGGAGGATGTCGAAGGGGCTCACGCCGGTGGGCTTGCCGTCGGGGCCGGCCGGCGGGTCGGTGAGCACCGGGTCGACGAGCGGCTTGTTGCCGTTGTTCTCCAGCTTGAGGTGCATGGGGATGGGCTGGCCCGGCGGCACGTCGGTCTGGTCGACGGTCTTGGTGCCGGAGCCCGAGGTGTGGGGCGCCTCGACGGGCAGGTTCTGGCAGGCCGTGCCGGAGGCGGTGCCGGAGCCGTCGGTGCGGCCCGCGTCGCCGTTGAAGCCGGCGCAGTTGTCGATGCCGGGGCTGGAGCCGGACGGCAGGTCCTCGTCGGTCACCTGGCTGTTCAGGGTGCCGTGCAGGTCGAGGCCCGCGTCGGCGCCCTCCTTGATGGTGGGGTTCCCGTCGCCGTCGACACCGGTGTACGTCACCTCGACCTGGGTGACGGTGGTGCCGCTCTTCGCGACGTCGACCGTCTGGTTCCCGGTGTACGTCTTCGTGGTCGTGGTGCCGTCCGCGTACGTGACGTCAGCTTCGCCTCGGTGGCGCCGTCGGGGAAGCGCAGCCGCACCCGCGAGATGTCGACCTTGTCGAACTCGCTGGTGGCCGTGGCGTCCGGCTCGGTGATCGTGATCGACTTCACCGGGAACGGCGACTTGTTCGTCACGTCGACCATCATCGAGACCGGCGAGTTCTCCCCGACGACCGCGTGCTCACCGGTGTCCTGCGTGAAGTCCCCGTCGGTGTCCGGGAAGAACTTCTTCGTGCCGTTCAGGATCAGCGTGTCCGGCAGGATGTCGTACGTGTCGCAGGCCTGGGCGCCGTCGACGTCGCCGTCGGTCTTCTCCTCGGCCGCCGGCGTCGCGCAGTTGTTCACCGTGATCTTGTCGGTGGGCTTGAGGTCGGAGCCGTCGGAGCGCTTGGTGTCGCGCAGCTTCAGGCCGACCTCGACGGTGCCGCCGTTCTCGTCGTACGGGAGCGGGTCGCCGGAGCTGTTGGTGAAGACGATCTCGAAGCCGGTGACCTCGTCCGGGTCGACGCCGCGCGGCAGCGGGAGTTCGCCGGGGGCGGTGATCGTGGCGCCGGTGTGCTCGGCGCCGTCGGCCGTGGTGACCACGAGGTGGGCCTGGTCGGCGCCCTTGGGGAACGTGGTCACGCTCGCCGACGTGAAGTCGAAGTACTCGAAGGTGTCCGCGGTGGTGTCGGACACCGACAGCTCGGTGACCTCGGCGGACGACGAGGAGTTGTTGCGCACGTTCAGCGTGAGCGTGGACTCCTCGCCGCTGCCCGCGACCGCGGAGCCGTCCTCCCACGTCTTGGTCGCCACCGGCTTGACGACGCGTGGGACGGAGACGGTGACGTCGGTGCTGGAGTCCTTCGGGTCCGCGTTGTCGGCGGACACCTCGGCGGTGTTGGTGATCGTCGTGCCGTCCGCGAGCCGGGTGTCGGCCGGCAGCCGCATCCCGATCTCGACGGCGCCCGCCTGCCCGGCCCGCAGGCCGGTCTTGCCCGCCGGGTTCTGGAGGGACTGCTTGTAGACGACGGTCAGCGTGCGCGTGCCCTCGTCGTACGTGACATCGCGCGTCGTCGTGGACTTCGGCAGGCTCGTCACGTCCAGGCCCTCGGGCAGGACGTCGACGACCGTGAAGTCGACGCAGTCGACCGTCAGGCCCGAGCACTGGCCGTTGATCGTGTAGATGAAGTCGTCACCGGGCTTGAGGGGGTCGCCGCCGGTGCTGTTGGTCTTGGTGATGCCGACCGAGCTCATGGGGTCGTCGGCCGCGGAGGCGAGGGGCAGCGCGGCGGCCTGGGAGCCGAAGATCACCGCCAGGACCGTCACAAGGGCCGCTGGTAGCCGGGCCGGCGTCGGCCGACGTCTGAACATGGATGATCCTCCGCCTCCGTCAGGGCAAGTCCCCGGAGAGTAGAGCGGGCGAAGGCGCATTCCGGCTCGATCCGGACGCTTTAAATGATGATCCGTCAGATATTTGGCCCATCCGGCCCAGCCGCGGCGCCGGCCCGCCCGCGCCGCGATCACACGAAGGGGCGCATTCCCCGTAACCGCACTCCGGGCGCGCGACCGCCGACCGAGGATCGCCCCAGGCCCACCCGCTCCCCCGCCCCGCGAAGGAACCGAAAACCCTGTGGAAGTCTGGCTGCTCAACCACCTCAGCACCCTCGCCCTCGCCGCGCTCCTCGTCGGCGGCTGCGTCTTCGTCGCCCTGGCCGGGGCGGTCTTCATGCGGCACAAGTTCCCGCGTCTCGTGGCGAAGGGCGAGTACAACGAGATGATCGGCGTCGTCCTCGGCATGTACGCCGCGATCTACGGCATCATCCTGGCGTTCGTCGTCGTCGCCGAGTGGGAGAGCCTGAACGCGGCGCAGACCAACGTCGCCACCGAGGCCACCCAGACCGCCGAGGTGCTGCGCGACGCCGACGCCTTCCCGCCCGGACAGCGCGCGAAGGTCCGGGACGCGATGGGCGACTACGTCCGTGCCGTCGTCGACGAGCAGTGGCCGCTGATGCGGTCGGGCACCCCCGACCCGTCCCTGACGAACCCTCAGGTCACCGCTCTGTACGGGGTGTTCCAGGACTACGAGCCGAGGACCGAGGCCGAGAAGACGTACTACTCCCAGTCGGTCGCCACCCTCGCCGACATCGCCTCGGCCCGCCGCGCCCGCCTCTCCGACGCCCAGCAGCAGCTTCCCCTGCTGCTGGCCGTCCTCGTCTACGGCGGAGCCCTCGTGATGCTCCCGCTGACCTGCCTGTACGGCATCCGCAGCGCCCGCGCCCACCTGATGTTCGTGGCCGCGGTCGCCGCCCTGATCGGCGTGAGCGTGCTGCTCTGCCTGACCCTGGACCGCCCGTACTCGGGGGATCTGGCGGTGAGCCCGGCGCCGTTCAAGGAGGGGGTGCTCGCGCAGTACTGGCGCTGATCCGGCCGCCGAAGTTGTTCATGTTCCTGAACAAGAAACACGTACGTAACCATTGACGTGTGCATGATCACAGCTCTAACGTCCGGAACTGAACGAGAGAGAGCGCTTTCCAGACCCCACCCCCTGCACCCTGGAGACGAACGATGAAATCGAGAGCCGTCATCGCGTCCATAGGCCTTCTGACCGGCACCGTCGCCGCGCTGGCGGGCGGCGCCACCTTCAGCCCGGCCGCGGCGGCCGAGAGCACCCTGTACGTCGCGCCCGGCGGGACCGACTCCGCCGCCGGCACCTCGTCCGCCCCGACCACGCTCACCTCGGCGATCAGCCGGGTCGCGGCGGGCGGCACCATCTACGTGCGCGGCGGCACCTACGCGTACTCGTCCACGGTCACCATTCCCGTCGGCAAGGACGGGACGTCGGCCGCGCGGACGAAGCTCGTCGCCTACGGGAGCGAGAAGCCGGTGCTCAACTTCTCGGCGCAGAGCGAGAGTTCGAGCAACCGGGGGCTTCAGCTGAACGCCTCGTGGTGGCAGGTGAACGGGCTCACCGTCGAGCGGGCCGGGGACAACGGCATCTACGTCGGCGGCAGCCACAACGTCATCGAGCGGACCGTGACCCGCTACAACCGGGACACCGGGCTCCAGTTGGGCCGGATCTCGTCCAGCACGCCCGCCTCGCAGTGGCCGTCCGACAACCTGATCGTGAGCGCCGAGTCGCACGACAACGCCGACTCGGACGGCGAGGACGCCGACGGGTTCGCCGCGAAGCTGACCACCGGCACCGGGAACGTGTTCCGCTACGCCGTCTCCCACAACAACATCGACGACGGGTGGGACCTGTACACGAAGTCCGACACCGGGGCGATCGGCCCGGTCACCATCGAGGACTCGCTGTCGTACAGCAACGGCACCCTCTCGAACGGCACCGTGAACACCAACGGCGACCGCAACGGCTACAAGCTCGGCGGTGACGACATCGCCGTCAACCACGTCGTGCGCCGCTCGATCGCCTTCGGCAACGGCCACCACGGGTTCACGTACAACTCCAACCCGGGCTCGATGACGATCTCGAACAACCTGAGCATCGACAACAAGGAACGCAACTACTCGTTCGACGCCGGGACGTCGAAGTACAGCGGCAACACCTCGTGCCGGTTCAACGTCAGCGGATCGAACGACAAGACCGTCGGAACCGTGGACAGCACGAACCAGTTCTGGACCGGGACCAACGGCTCGCGCTGCGCCAACTTCAGCGGCGCGCTCAAGTGGTCGTACGCCTCCGACGGCAAGCTCGCCGTGACGCTGGGCGGGCGTGCCGTGACCCTCTAGACGTACGGCTTGTGGGGAGCCCCGGGCAGCACGCCCGGGGCTCTTCGCGGCCTTCACGTCCTCCGGTCGCCGCCGCCGCGCCGGAGGTTGCCGCTCCCCGGCGCGGTTTCAGGGACGCACGGCCGCGGCTACGGCTTGCGGCCGACGCCGCCGAACATCGCGACCTCCGCGGGCGGTTCGCCGGTGGTGTCCTGCGGGCGCCAGCGCGAGCAGGAGACCACGCCGGGCTCCAGGAGCTCCAGGCCGTCGAAGAAACCGGTGATCTCCTGCGGGGTGCGCTGGTTGAGGCGCGGGGTGCCGTTCTCGTTCCAGAACGCCACGGCCGCGTCCACGTCCGGCATCGCCGGACTGGTGATGGTGTGGGACAGGACGAGGTGGCTGCCGGAGGGCAGGGCGTCGAGCAGCCGACGGACGATGCCGTACGGGTCCTCGTCGTCGCCGACGAAGATGACCACGCCGAGCAGCATGAGCGCCACGGGCCGGGTCAGGTCCAGGGTCTTGGCGGCGGTCTCCAGGATCTGGTCGACGTCGCGCAGGTCGGCGTCGATGTAGTCGGTGCGGCCCTCGGGGGTGCTGGTCAGCAGGGCCTGGGCGTGACGCAGGACGAGCGGGTCGTTGTCGACGTAGACGATCTTCGCGTCCGGGGCGATGCTCTGGGCGACCTGGTGCGTGTTGTCGACGGTGGGCAGGCCGGTGCCGATGTCGAGGAACTGGCGGATGCCGACCTCGCCGGTCAGGTACCGCACCGCGCGGCCGAGGAAGGCCCGGTCGGCGAGGGCGTAGTCGGCGATGCCCGGGTGGAGCTGCCTGATCTGCTCGCCGGCCGCTTCGTCGACGGGGTAGTTGTCCTTGCCGCCCAGCCAGTAGTTCCAGATCCGCGCGGTGTGCGGCCTGCTGGTGTCGATCCTGTCGCGCAGGCCGCCGGCGGTGGCGTCACTGGTCACGGAGTCCTCATCTCGCATCCGACGATCACCTTCCCGGGCCCAGCCTAGACGCTCTCCCTGGATCAACAGGTCGGCTGGGTACGGGGGTTGGCGGATGCGGGCGCGGGGCTACCGGGCCGGCGTCACCTCCACCGTCAGGTGCTTCATCAGCGGCTGGTCGCTCTGGGGGCTGTAATCACCCAGCGGGCACAGGGAGTTGAGCTCCGGCATGTAACCGATGGCGCAGCCGCGCGGCAGGTCGTAGGTGAGGGCGCGGTAGCCGTGCACGGAGCGGCGGCTGCCGTCCCTGGCGATGCTGGTGATGTCGACGAGGTCCATGTCGGTCAGGCCGCGCTCGCGCATGTCGTCGGCGCTGAGGAAGACGAGAGTGCGCAGGTTGCGCACGCCCCGGTAGCGGTCGTCGGACGAGTAGATCGTGGTGTTCCACTGGTCGTGCGAGCGGACCGTGGCGAGGGTGAGCAGGCCCTCGCCGGGGTTCGGGTCGGGCAGCGCCGCGAGGCTGAACTCGGCGCGCCCGGACGGGGTCTGGAAGATGCGCTCGCGGGCCGGCTGGCGCAGCCGGAAGCCGTGCGGGCCGCGCACCCGCCGGTTGAACGCGTCGAATCCGGCGAGGGCGTGCTCCATCGTGTCGCGGATCCGGTCGTAGTCGTCGACGTACGACTCCCAGGGCGTCGCCGAACCGGGGAGCGTGGCCCGCGCCATCGCCGCGATGATCGCGGGCTCGGAGAGCAGGTGCGGGGACGCCGGGCGCTTCATGCCCCGCGACAGGTGGACCATGCTCATCGAGTCCTCGACCGAGACGGCCTGCTCGCCGGCCTCCTGGAGGTCGCGCTCGGTGCGGCCGAGGCAGGGCAGGATGAGGGCGCGGCGGCCGTGGACGATGTGCGAGCGGTTCAGCTTCGTGGAGACCTGGACGGTCAACTCACAGTTGCGCAGAGCCTGTTCGGTGAAGTCGGTGTCCGGTGCGGCCCGGACGAAGTTGCCGCCCATGCCGACGAAGACCTTCGCCGCGCCGCTCGCCATGGCCTCGATGCCGTGCACCGTGTCGAGGCCGGGCTCGCGCGGCGGGTCGATGCCGCACGCGTCGGCGAGCCGGTCGAGGAACTCCTGCTTCGGGCGGTGGTCGACGCCGCAGGTGCGGTTGCCCTGGACGTTGCTGTGGCCGCGGATGGGGCAGGGGCCCGCGCCCTCGCGCCCGATGTTGCCGCGCAGGAGGAGCACGTTGACGATCTCGCGGACGGTGTCGACACCGTGCTCCTGCTGCGTGATGCCGAGGCACCAACTGATGATCGTGCGGAAGGAGTTGAGGTAGACGTCGCCCGCCGCGCGGATCTCGGAACGGGGCAGGCCGCTGGCCGCCTCCAGGTCCTCCCACGGGGTCGCCGCGCACAGGTCGCGGTACGCGTCGAACCCTTCCGTGAAGCGGTGGAGGAACTCCTCGTCGATCGCCTTCGGGTCCTTCTCGGCGGCCTCCAGGACGTGCTTGGCGATGCCGCGCAGCAGGGCGAGGTCGCCGCCGATGCGCGGCTGGAGGTTCAGGGTGCCGGTCGGGGTCGCCTTGAACGTGGCCATCGCGCCGAACTCGTGCGGCACGATCGTGCGCCCGGCCGCGGCCTCGATGAGCGGGTTGACGTGCACGACCTGGGCACCGCGGCGGTAGGCGTCGGCGAGGGCGGTGATCATGCGGGGCGCGTTCGAGGCGGCGTTGACGCCCATGACGAAGAGGGCGTCGGCGGTGTCGATGTCGTTGAGGTCGACGGTGCCCTTGCCGGTGCCGATCGCGGCGGTCAGCGCCCGGCCGCTCGCCTCGTGGCACATGTTGGAGCAGTCGGGCAGGTTGTTCGTGCCGTACTCGCGGGCGAAGAGCTGGTAGAGGAACGTCGCCTCGTTGCTGAGCCGCCCCGACGTGTAGAAGAGCGCCTCGTTCGGGGAGTCGAGGCCGCGCAGGGTCTCGCCGATGAGCGCGAAGGCGTCCGCCCAGGAGACGGGGACGTAGTGGTCGGTCTCCGGGTCGTACGAGAGCGGCCCGACGAGGCGGCCCGCGGCCTCCAGGTCGTAGTCCGGCCAGGTCGCGAGTTCGGAGACGGTGTGCGCGGCGAAGAACTCCTTGCCGGCGCGGTCGGGCGTCATCTCCCAGGTGGCGTGCTTGATGCCGTTCTCGCACAGGTCGAGCTTGAGGCCGTGCAGATCGTCGGGCCAGGCGCAGCCCGGGCAGTCGAAGCCGCCGTCCTCGTGGTTCATCACCGTCATCAGGCGGGTGCTGCTGACGGGCTCCTTCGCGCGGGCGAGGACCTTGCCGACGGACTTGGCGGCGCCCCAGCCCGCGGTGGGGTGCTCGTAGGGCTCGCGGGAGGGTTCGCCGCCGGTGGGGCCGTAGCCGCCGGCGGGGGTCTTGGTGCCGGGGCCGGTGCCGGTGCCTGCGTCGCTCTCGGTGGTCATCTCGTACGGGCCTTTCGCGCGGGGGTGGACACGGGATCCCAGTACCTCGTCCGCCTCCTTTCGAACGTACGCGGCGGGGGCCGGGCCCGCTCGGTGAGCGGGGACGGCGACAGGGCGCCGCCGGCGTTCGCGCCGGGGCCGGGAGGCCGGGCCCGACCGTGCGCCCCGGTGGCCACCGGGACCCCCTTCGCCCCACCTCTTGTCGCGCCCCGGCCCCTCTGACATCCTCCGGCGGATGGAGGTCACCGTGGAGATGTCCCGCAGACGCCTGCTCGCCGCCCTCGCCGCCACCGGGGTCCTCGCCGCCGTCCCGACGGGGTGGGCGAGCGCCGCCGAGGCCGACGCCGGGGCCGCGCGGCTGATCGAGAACACGGTGGGGATCTTCGCGGGCACCGCCGCCGCCAACAGCCGCCCCGAGACGGCCGCCAAGCTCGCCGCGATCGAGAAGACGGCCCGCACGAACCTCGCCGCGCTGGACGCCGCGAGCGGCGACGGCGAACTGTTCGCCGGGCTCCCGCTCGGCACCAGCGACCCGAACCTCAACAGCTCCTTCCAGCGGCTCTACGAGATCGCGCTCGCGACGCGCACCCCCGGCATCCCCCCCGACCTGTACGGGAGTCCGGCCGTGCAGGACCGCGTCCTCGACGGGCTCGCGTGGCTGCACACCCGCTTCTACGGGGACCAGTCGAAGGGGTACTACGGCAACTGGTTCTTCTGGGAGATCGGGATATCGCAGCACGTCAGCAAGACGCTCGTGCTGCTGGCCGAGCGGGCGCCCGCCGAGCTGACCGCCACGTACATCGCCTCCATGGACGCGTATCTGCGCAACGGCAAGGACGGCGACGTCGACCTCGACTCCCGCTTCCACACCGGCGCCAACCTCGCCGACATCACCACGAACCGCATCCTCCAAGGCGCCCTGACCGCCGACGAGGCGCGCATCCGCAAGGCGCTCACCGACCAGCTGACCGTCTTCACGACCATCGACCCGTACGCCCTCGACCACGGTGTGACGGACGGGTACTACGCCGACGGATCCTTCATCCAGCACGCGTCCGTCGCGTACACGGGCTCGTACGGGAAGGGGCTGCTCACGCGGGTCGTGCAGACGCTCAAGATCCTGGACGGGACCGGGTTCGCGCACGGCGACGAGCTGGTGCCGACCGTGTTCGGGTGGGTGCGGGACGGGTTCGCGCCGCTGATCTTCGAGGGCTGGATGATGGAGGCGGTGAAGGGCCGGGCCGTATCGCGCACCGGCTCGGGTTACGACGATGTCGCCGTGGTCGTCGAGGCCGTCGTCGATCTCGCCTCACTGGCCGAGGGCGAGCGGGCCGCCGCCCTCAAGTCCTATGTGAAATACGTGCGTTCGACGTCGCGGGCCGATCTCGACACCGCCGCCTTCGTGTCGCCCGTCAGCATCGTCCGCTACGCCGACATCCTCGCCGACGCCACCGTCCCGGCCGCCGACCTCAACCCGCCCGCCCGCTCCGTCGCCTTCAACGCGATGGAACGCACCGTGCACCGCCGCCCCGGCTACGCGTTCGCCCTGTCCCGCAGTTCGCGGCGGATCAGCAAGTACGAGTACATGAGCGGCGAGAACCTGCGCCCCTGGTTCCAGGGCGACGGCGCGCACTACCTCTACCTCTCGGGCCAGGACCAGACGCAGGCGTTCGGCGTCGACTACTTCACCACCGTGTCGCCGTACGGACTCGCCGGAGTCACCGCCCCCGTCGAACCGCGCCGCACCGTCCCGGAGCTGTACGGCCTTCCTTACTACGACAACCCCTCCCACCCCCTCAACTTCACCGCGTCCTCCGAGTCGCAGAACACGTACGTCTACTTCCCGACCGCCACCCAGGCCTACTCGGGCGGCGCCGTGCTCGGCGCCTACGGGGCCGTGGGCTGGGTCGCCTCCGACGACGTGCCGTGGCGGGACAAGCAGGCGGGCGTCCTGCCGGACGACTTCGTCGCGTACCGCGGCGCCCGCGCCACCCGGTCGTGGTTCCTGCTCGACGACGAGATCGCGGTGCTCTCGGCCGGGGTCGGGGACGCGCCGGGCGGCGGGCGGGCCGTGACGACGACGGTGGACGCGCGGATCGCCGCCGCGGGCGACCGGGTCGACGTCACCGAGGGCGAGGGATGGGTGCGGTACGCGAACGTCACGCGCGGCGCCGCCGTCGGATACGTACGGCTCGACGGGCCCGCGCCGAAGGTGCGCCTCGACACGGTCACCCGCAGCCGCCGCTCCGTCCGCACCGCGAACCCCGACACGGCGGTGACCAAGCAGGTCTTCTCGGTGAGCATCGAGCAGGCGGCCGGGGCCGAACTCGACGCGTTCGCCTGGGTGTTGATGCCGCACGCGACCGCGTCCGCCGTACGTGCCCCGTCCGCCGTACGCGTCCTCGCCAACACCCCGCGCCTCCAGGCCGTACGCCACGACGGCCTCGGCCTGACCGCGCTGAACACCTTCACGCCCGGCGCCCACCGCACCGCGGGCCTCACCGTCGACGGACCCGCGTCCGTCCTCGTACGCAAGGAGGGCGGGGAGACCTCCGTCGCCGTCTCCGATCCGACGACCGGACGGGACACCGTCTCCGTCGTGCTGCACGGGCGGGCGCTGCGGAAGGTGTCAGGGGACGACACGGTGCGGGTGAGCGCCGTCCCCGGCGGGACGCGGATCGAGGCCGTGACACGCCACGGCTACGGGCGCAGCCACCTCGTCACCCTGAGGTAGCCTCTGCGCTCTCCTCTGACAGGTCACTCCCACCAGGCGGCACGCACCCGTAGGGTCCCGGTGTCCGTGCAGCCGGCTCCGTTGGAGATCTCCTCGGTGTCCAGGTTCCAGCCGACGACACCGTTGCCCTTGCGGCCGAGTTCGATGAGGCGCTGCGCGGAGACCCGCGTGCCGTTCTGCACCTGGCAGTCGAGGACCGTCGTCCACGCCGTGCCGTCGAGCGCGGAGGCCGCGGCGAGGAGCGGGAGCGCGACGACCGTCAGCGCGAGCGCCACCCACTGCTCGGCGGCGGCGGCCCGGCGCAGCCAGGCGGGCGGCCGGTAGCCCTCGTCGTGGTGCGGCCCGTCGTGGTGCCCGCCGCCCCGGTGGTGCCCGCGGCGACCGGTGCGGTACTCGACGACGACGCCCTGCCGCAGCCCGTACGCCACGAGCGCGGTGGCCAGGCCCCACCACGGCCCGTACACGCACAACGCGATCAGGCCGACCGCGAGCGGGTTGGCGACGGTCAGTGCGAGCCGCCGGGCCGCCCCCTTCCAGCCACCGCCCGACGGCACCGCGCCGCGCGCCGCGAACAGCGCGAACACGACGCGCGAGACGACGACGCCGAGGACGCAGCCGAGCAGCGGGTCGGAGAGAACCATGCCGAGCAGGACGTCCGGCCAGTTCGACGGCTCCATCCCGAAGAACACGTCGCGCACGGCTTCACCGCCGCCGACGGTGTAGGCGACCTTCGCGACGGGCACGGCCAGCGCGAGCGCGAGCAGCACGGTGTGCCCGGGCCCGCCTTTCCGGTCGGCCTGGCCGCTCTGCCCGCTCCGCTTGCCCGGGCTGTCCGGATCATCCTGATGGCTCTGGTCGCTCACGCAGCCAGTGTCCACGTCACTCCGGCGGCCGCCCCACCAGCACCAACAGCGTGTCGTCCGCCGCTTCCCCGGCCCGGTGCTCCCGCAGCCGGCTCCCCAGTTCCCCGACGAGTTCGGCGCCGCCCCGGCCGGAGAGGTCCGCCGCCGCGTCCGCCACCGGGAAGAAGCGGCCCTTCGGGTCCCGGCATTCGGTGGCCCCGTCGGTCATCAGCAGGATGCGGCCGCCCGGCGCGAACGGCAGGTACGTCGTCTCCGCCCAGGTTCCGGCGACCCGGGCGAGGCCGAGCGGCGGTTCGGGCGGCATCGCGTCCGCCCATGCCGCGCGGCCCGCGCCGATCACGAGCGCCGGCGGGTGGCCGCAGCGCACGATCTCGCAGCCGCGTCCCTCGAAGAACGTCAGGAGTATCGCGGAGACGAAGAGTTCGGGGTCCTCGGCGGTGGCCAGGTCGTCGATCCGGCTGTCGAGGCGCAGGGCGATCCCGCGCAGCGTCGGCTCGCGCGGGCACAGCTGCCGCCAGTCGTCGATCACGCGCTGGGCGGTACGGGCGGCCGCGGGACCGCTGCCCCGCACATCGCCCACGATCATGCGGACCCCCGCCGGGATCGTCACGACGTCCCAGAAGTCCCCGCAGGGCAGCCCGTCGGCCTCCCCCGAACTTGCCCGCGCGTACACGTCGATACTCAGTCCGGGACAGGGCGGCGGCGGGCGGCCCGTGGTGTAGTACCGGCGTTCGTGTCCGTCCCGGTGGTCCTGTCCGTCCCGGTGGTCCTGTCGGTCCTGGCTCCGAGGGAGTTGCACAGCCCTCGCCTCCCTGGTGGTGCCGCCCCGTGCTGCCCGTGCGCGGGAACGCGGGCGAGCGTAGCGAAGCGCGGGAGCACGCACCGGCGGATGCGCCGGAAACCACCCGTCCTGGTCACCCGGCCGGATGGCGGAGCCTGCGGGCACCGTCAGTGGTTGCGCTCCCTGCGCCGCATCACCGTCTCCTGACCGGGCACGGAGCGCAGGCTCTCCAGGCCGAACTGGGCTTCCGCCGGGCCCAGTTCGAAAGCGTCGGGCGCCCGGCGCACCACCGAGGCGCGGACGAGCCCGCCGAGCGCCACGGGCACGTCCCGCTCCGGGAGCAGCCGGTCCGCGCACACCTCCGCCGCCCGCCGCGCCGTGAACGGTCCGGGGAACACCGCGAGCCGCGCCCACAGCAGCCGCTCCTGCGGGTCGCACAGCGCGTGGCTCCAGCCGACGGCGGCCCGCATCGACCGGTGCCGCACCGGTCTGCGCCGCGTCGTCTCGTCGGCGAGGCCGAGCAGTCCGCCGGGGGCGGCGAGCGCGCCGAGGACTTCCCCGGTGGTGTGCCGGCGCAGCTGCCGCGCCGCCAGTTCGACGGCGAGGGGCAGTCCGCCGAGCCGCTCGCCCAGCAGTCTGCGGGTACGGCCCGACGCGCCGCTCATGAACGGCGCCCGCGCGACGAGCAGCGCCTGTGACCCGGCCTCGGTGAGCGGTTCGAGCGGGATCACCCGCTCGCCGCCGACGCCGAGCGCCGCACGGCTGGTCGTGAGGAGGCACAGCCGGGGGCAGTCCGCGAGGAGCCGTTGCGCGCAGGCCGCCACGGCGTCGACGAGGTGCTCGCACGTGTCGACGAGCAGCAGGACCGCCCGCCGGCCGACGGCCCGCGCGACGGCGTCCAGCATGTCGCGGTCCGGTTCGTCGGCGACCCGCAGGGCGCGAGCCAGGGCGTGCGGCACCAGCGCGGGTTCCCGCAGCCCGGCCAGGTCCACCCGGCGCACGGGCCGGTCGGCGCCGGCCGCGGCGGCCGCGGCGAGCGCGCTCTTGCCGATCCCCGCGGCGCCGCGGACGGTGACGAGGCGGGCGTCGCCCAGCTCACCGGCGAGCGCGGCGCCCTCGTCCGCACGACCGACCAGCGCTTCGGTGGGGCGGCCGGACAGGATCGCGTTCATGACCCCCGAGTGTTCCGGCCGCCGCGTCCCCCGCCATCGGCACGTTCACCTATGCGGCACACCTAAATCCGCCGGGCGCCCCGCCTAGGTGTACCTACCTGAGGCCTAGGCCTCGTCCTCCAGGTCGCCCTCGGTCTCCAGGTACACCTGGCGCAGGGCTTCGAGGACCTGCGGGTCGGGCTTCTCCCACATGCCGCGCGACTCGGCTTCGAGCAGCCGCTCCGCGATGCCGTGCAGGGCCCACGGGTTGTTCTCGCTGAGGAACTGCCGGTTCGTCGGGTCGAGTACGTACGTCTCGGTCAGCTTGTCGTACATCCAGTCGGCGATGACCCCGGTCGTCGCGTCGTAGCCGAACAAGTAGTCCACGGTGGCGGCGAGTTCGAAGGCGCCCTTGTAGCCGTGGCGGCGCATCGCCTCGATCCACTTGGGGTTCACGACGCGGGCGCGGAAGACACGGGACGTCTCCTCGACGAGCGTGCGCGTACGGACCGTCTCCGGCCTCGTGGAGTCGCCGATGTACGCCTCCGGGGCAGTGCCCCGCAGGGCGCGTACGGTCGCGACCATGCCGCCGTGGTACTGGAAGTAGTCGTCCGAGTCCGCGATGTCGTGCTCGCGGGTGTCGGTGTTCTTGGCGGCGACCGCGATCCGCTTGTAGGCGGTCTCCATCTCCGTACGGGCCTGCCGCCCGTCCAGACCGCGCCCGTACGCGTAACCGCCCCACACCGTGTACACCTCGGCGAGGTCGGCGTCGGTGCGCCAGTCCTTGGAGTCGATCAGCTGGAGCAGGCCCGCGCCGTACGTGCCCGGACGCGACCCGAAGATGCGGGTGGTGGCCCGGCGTTCGTCGCCGTGCTCGGCGAGGTCGGCCTGGGCGTGGGCCCGTACGTGATTGACGTCGGCGGGCTCGTCGAGCGACGCGGCGAGCCGGACGGCGTCGTCGAGCAGCCCGATGGTGTGCGGGAACGCGTCGCGGAAGAACCCGGAGATGCGCAGCGTCACGTCGATGCGCGGCCGCCCCAGCTCCTCGTACGGGATCGGCTCCAGGCCGGTGACGCGGCGCGAGGCGTCGTCCCAGACGGGCCGGATGCCGAGCAGCGCGAGCGCCTCGGCGACGTCGTCCCCCGCCGTCCGCATGGCGCTTGTGCCCCACAGGGACAGGCCGACGGAGGTCGGGTACTCCCCGTTGTCGTCCTTGTAGCGGGTCAGCAGGGACTCGGCGAGGGCCTGCCCGGTCTCCCAGGCGAGCCGCGACGGAACGGCCTTCGGGTCGACGGAGTAGAAGTTCCGCCCGGTCGGCAGCACGTTGACGAGCCCACGCAGGGGAGACCCGGACGGCCCGGCAGGCACGAAGCGCCCTTCCAACGCCCTTACGGCATTGGTGAGTTCGGCACTGGTCCCATCGAGCCGGGGCACGACTTCCCGAGCGGCGAACTCAAGAATGGCGGCGACCGAATCAAGCCCCTCAGGGGACACCTCCCGGACGAAGTCTGGGAGAGATTGAGGAGCGGGGTCCGGGGCAGAGCCCCGCAACGTGGAGCTCACGACCCCCCGCACCGCGTCCGGCGCCCAGTCAACGGCCTCCATCGCCTCGACGAGCGCCCGCGCGGCCGACTCCGCCGCGTCCGCATCCGTACGGGTCGCCGCGGACTCGTCCAACCCCAGCGCCTCCCGCAACCCGGGCAACGCCTGATTCCCGCCCCAGATCTGCCGGGCCCGCAAAATCGCCAGTACGAGATTGACCCGGTCGCCACCAGCGGGCGCCTGCCCGAGAACGTGCAGCCCGTCCCGGATCTGCGCGTCCTTGACCTCGCACAGCCACCCGTCGACGTGCAGCAGGAAGTCGTCGAACCCGTCGTCGTCCGGCCGGTCGTCGAGCCCCAGGTCGTGGTCGAGCTTGGCGGCCTGGATGAGCGTCCAGATCTGCGCGCGGATGGCGGGCAGCTTCGCCGGGTCCATGGACGCGATCTGCGCGTACTCATCAAGAAGTTGCTCAAGCCGGGCGATGTCCCCGTACGACTCCGCGCGCGCCATCGGCGGCACGAGGTGGTCGATGAGCGTGGCGTGCACGCGCCGCTTGGCCTGGGTGCCCTCGCCGGGGTCGTTGACCAGGAAGGGGTAGATCAGCGGCAGGTCGCCCAGAGCGGCATCCGGCGCGCAGGCGGCCGACAGCCCGGCGTTCTTGCCCGGCAGCCACTCCAGGTTGCCGTGCTTGCCGAGGTGGATCATCGCGTCGGCGCCGAATCCACCGTCGTCGGCGGACGCCGCGATCCAGCGGTAGGCCGCCAAGTAGTGGTGGGACGGCGGGAGATCGGGGTCGTGGTAGATCGCGATCGGGTTCTCGCCGAAACCGCGCGGCGGCTGGATGAGGATGAGGAGGTTGCCGCGGCGCAGGGCGGCGAGCACGATGTCGCCCTCCGGGTTGCGGGACCGGTCGACGAACATCTCGCCGGGCGGCGGCCCCCAGTGCCGCTCGACGCTCTCGCGCAGCTCCTGGGGCAGGGTCGCGAACCAGCGCCGGTAGTCGGCGGCCGGAATCCGCACGGGATTCTTGGCGAGCTGCTCCTCCGTCAGCCACTCCTGGTCGTGGCCGCCGGCCTCGATGAGGGCGCGGATCAGCTCGTCGCCGTCACCGGAGACAAGGCCCGGGATCTCGGCCCGCGCGCCGAAGTCGTACCCCTCCTCGATGAGCCGGTCGATCAGCCTGACGGCGGACGCGGGGGTGTCGAGCCCGACCGCGTTGCCGATCCGGGAGTGCTTCGTCGGGTACGCGGACAGCACGAGCGCGAGCTTCTTCCCGGCGGCCGGAATGTGCCGAAGTCGCGCGTGGCGTACGGCGATTCCGGCCACGCGGGCGGCGCGCTCGGGGTCGGCGGCGTACGCGGGAAGGCCGTCCTCGTCGATCTCCTTGAAGGAGAACGGGACGGTGATGAGCCGTCCGTCGAACTCGGGCACCGCGATCTGGCTCGCGGCGTCCAGCGGCGACACGCCCTCGTCGTTCTCCTCCCAGTCGGCCCGCGAGGAGGTCAGGCACAGGGCCTGGAGGATCGGCACGTCGAGCTGGGTGAGCGCGCCGGCGTCCCACGACTCGTCGTCACCGCCGGCCGAGGCCTCGGCGGGGCGCGTGCCGCCGGCCGCGAGGACGGTGGTCACGATGGCGTCGACGGGCCGCAGCGCGTCGATCAGCTCGGGCTCGGGCGGCCGCAGCGAGGCCACGTACAGCGGAAGCGGACGGGCCCCCGCGCGCTCGATCTCGTCGCACAGGGTGTGCACGAAGGCGGTGTTGCCGCTCATGTGGTGGGCGCGGTAGTAGAGCACGGCGACGGTCGGGCCGTGGTGCTCCGCAGCGGCCGGGCGCTCCAGGGCGCCCCAGGTCGGCGCGGGCTCCGGCGGTTCGAAGCCGTGGCCGGTGAGCAGCACGGTGTCGGAGAGGAAGCGGGCGAGCTGGTCGAGGTTGGCGGGGCCGCCGTGCGCGAGGTAGGCGTGCGCTTCGGCGGCGATGCCGATGGGCACGGTCGACGTCGCCATGAGCTGGGCGTCCGGGGCCTGTTCACCGGTGAGGACGAC
Source organism: Streptomyces sp. NPDC052225 (assembly GCF_040679615.1). Taxonomy (NCBI): domain Bacteria; kingdom Bacillati; phylum Actinomycetota; class Actinomycetes; order Kitasatosporales; family Streptomycetaceae; genus Streptomyces; species Streptomyces sp. NPDC052225. The sequence continues at coordinate 192,906 of NZ_JBFAVD010000001.1, forward strand.
GAGCGGGACGCCCGCGGCGGTGAGCCGGTCGATGCCGTCCTGCCAGGCGCGGACGCCACCGAGGAGGCGTACGACGACGAGGGCGACGCCGTCGAGCAGCGCGGGCAGTTCGGTGTCGACGTCGATCCGGGAGGGGTTCGCGAAGCGGTAACCGACCGGGGCGCCCGCGGCGTTCGCGGCGCGGGCGCTCAGCAGGTCGGTGTCGGAGGTCGACAGGAGCAGGAGCTCACCGTGGGGCGTGGGCTGCGACTGCTGGGGCTGCTCGGGCATGCGTCGTCTGGCCTTCCTCGGGGTGTCCGCGCCCCGGGTGGTCTGGACGGCAGGAGTTCCTGACTCACCCCGTGGTGGCGTCCACGGAGTTCACAGTGGCGGGACCGCGCCGGATTCGCACCGGCTTCCTCCCCTGTCGCCGTCGCTGGCGATGTGACGGCCCGGGCTCGGACCGTCACGGTCATCGTACGGGGCCGGTCCGCGGGGCGGTACGTGATGGTGGCCTCCGTCACGGAGGCCGCGGTGGTGCCCATGGGTATGCTCCCCGGCATGTCCCCCGCCCCCATATCCACCCAATCCCCAGGTCCGGCCGCCTCCGGCGACGCCTGCCCCGGTGCGCTGCGGCTGCACGCCGCCGACGACGGGGGGCTTGCCCGGATCCGGGTTCCCGGCGGGGTGCTTCCGGTGGGGCGGGCGCGGGCCCTCGGGGACGCGGCCCGGCGGTTCGGGGACGGCGTGGTGCGGATCACGTCGCGCGGGAACGTGGAGGTCCGCGGCCTCGACCCCGCGTGCGGCGGCGAGTTCGCGACCGCGCTCCAGGAGGCGGGACTCCTCCCCTCGGCCGCGCACGAACGCGTCCGCAACATCCTCGCGTCGCCGCTGTCCGGCCTCGACGACCAGGGCTTCGTCGACGTACGCGACTGGCTCCTCGGCCTCGACGACCTGCTCTGCGCGAGCACGCGCACGCCGGCCCTCAGCGGCAAGTTCCTCTTCGCGCTCGACGACGGCCGGGGCGATGTCGCACCCCTCGGCGCCGACGTCCTGCTGCGCGGCGAACCCGACGGCTCGGCCGTCCTGCGGCTCGGCGCCGAACCGTACGAACTGCGGATCGCGTACGAGGAGGCCGCGCGGGCCGCGGTCTGCGCGGCGGAGGAGTTCGTCGCGGCGGCGAAGGACGACACCGGCCGGGGCTGGCGCGTGGCCGAACTCGCCTTGCGCGCGGGCGAGTTGACGCGCCGGGTGGGCGAGCGCCTCGGCACCGCCCCCGAACCCGTCCGCGAACGCACCACCGCCGGCCCCACCCCGCTCGGCACCGTCACCGATGCCCGCGGCACCGTGCGCGCCCGGTCCGTCCTCGTCCCCTTCGGCGCGGTCACCGCCGACGCGTGGACGGCCCTGCTCGACGCGGCCGGCCCGGAGATCCGCCTCACCCCGTGGCGCGGCGTCGTCCTGCCCGGCGCGCACCGCCCCGAGAACGCGGACCTCGTCACCGAACCCGGCTCCCCGTGGACGCGGGTGAGCGCCTGCGTCGGCAGCCCGGGGTGCGCGAAGTCCCGTACGGACGTACGCGCCGACGCCGCCGAAACCGTCCGCTCCGGCGACCTCGCGGCGGCCGGACACCCCTGGCACTGGTCGGGCTGCGAACGCCGCTGCGGCCGCCCGAAAGGCCCGCACACCGACGTGGTGGCGCGGGAGGACGGAACGTACGACGTGACGCCGCCGGGCACCACCGACTGACGTGCACACCTGAGCCGTTGAGCCATACCGAACCCCCCGCCAACCCTCGTCATCCCTTGAGAGAGCCGATCCCCGTGTATGAATACGAGAAGGACGGCGCGGCGATCTACCGCGAGTCCTTTGCCACCATCCGCGCCGAGGCGGCGGACGGCCTCGCCGCTCTGCCCGCCGACGTCGCGCAGGTCGCGGTCCGCATGATCCACGCCTGCGGCCAGGTGGATCTCGTCCAGGACATCGGCTACTCGACCGGCGTCGTGGCGCAGGCCCGCGCCGCCCTCCGCGCCGGGGCCCCCATCCTCTGCGACGCGCACATGGTCGCGAGCGGCGTCACCCGCAAGCGCCTGCCCGCCGACAACGACGTCGTCTGCACCCTTCGCGACGCCGAAGTGGCGTCCCTCGCAGCCGAGTTGGGGACGACGCGCAGCGCGGCGGCTCTCGAACTCTGGCGCGACCGCGGTCTCCTCGAAGGCTCCGTCGTCGCCATCGGCAACGCCCCCACCGCCCTCTTCCACCTCCTGGAGATGATCGCGAAGGGCGCCCCGCGCCCGGCGGCGGTCCTCGGCATCCCCGTCGGCTTCGTCGGCGCCGCCGAGTCCAAGGACGCCCTCGCGGCGAACGACCTGGGCCTGGAGTACCTCGTCGTACGGGGCAGGCGCGGCGGAAGCGCCATCACGGCCGCCGCCCTCAACGCGATGGCCACCGAGGCCGAGATCATGGAGGACCGCGCATGAGCGGCAAGCTGTACGGGGTCGGACTCGGCCCGGGCGACCCGGAGTTGATGACGGTGGCGGCCGTGAAGGCCATCGCCGGGGCGGACGTGATCGCGTACCACTGCGCGCGCCACGGCCGTTCCATCGCCCGCTCGATCGCCGCGGAGCACATCCGCGAGGACCAGATCGAGGAGCGGCTCATGTACCCGCTCACCGTCGAGACGACGGACCACCCCGGCGGCTACCGGGGCGCGCTCGACGACTTCTACGCCGAGGCCGCGGCGACGCTCGCCACGCACCTCGACGCGGGCCGCACGGTCGCCATCCTCGCCGAGGGCGACCCGCTCTTCTACGGCTCGTACCAGCACATGCACAAGCGCCTCGCCGACCGCTACGACACGACGGTCATCCCGGGCGTGACGTCCATCAGCGCGGCGGCGGCCCGCCTCGGCGAACCGCTCTGCGAGGACAAGGAGACGCTGACGATCATCCCGGGCACGCTGCCCGAGGACGAGCTGACGGCGCGGATCGCGGCGGCGGACTCGGCGGTCGTCATGAAGATGGGCCGTACGTTCCCCAAGGTGCGTGCGGCGCTGGAGAGTTCGGGTCGCCTGGAAGACGCCCGGTACGTGGAACGAGCCTTCATGGACGGCGAGCGCACGGGCGCGCTGGCGGACATCGACCCGTCCTCCGTCCCGTACTTCTCGGTGGCGGTGCTGCCGTCCCGTATCGACGCGACGCCGGCGGAGTCACCCGGCCGGGGTGAGGTCGTGGTGGTCGGCACCGGCCCGGCGGGCGCGCCCTGGCTGACACCGGAGTCGCGCGGCGCTCTCGCGAACGCCGACGACCTGGTCGGCTACACGACCTACCTGGACCGGGTCCCGTCCCGCCCGTGGCAGCGGCGGCACGGCTCGGACAACAAGGTCGAGTCGGAGCGCGCCGAGTTCGCCCTCGACCTGGCACGGCGCGGGCACCGCGTCGCGGTGGTCTCGGGCGGCGACCCGGGCGTCTTCGCGATGGCGACGGCGGTCCTCGAAGTGGCCTCCGAGGACCGCTACACGGACATCCCCGTACGGGTCCTGCCGGGCGTGACCGCGGCCAACGCGGCGGCGGCGAAGGCGGGCGCCCCGCTCGGCCACGACTACGCGACGATCTCCCTCTCCGACCGCCTCAAGCCGTGGGAGGTCATCGCGGAACGCCTGCGGACGGCGGCCGCCGCCGACCTGGTCCTGGCGCTCTACAACCCCGGCTCACGCAGCCGCACCTGGCAGGTCGGCAAGGCGCGCGAACTGCTGCTCGAACTCCGCCTCCCGGACACCCCGGTCGTCCTGGCCCGCGACGTCGGCGGCCCCGAGGAATCCATCCGCGTCGTCGAACTGGCCGACCTCGACCCGGCCGTCGTCGACATGCGGACGCTCCTGATCGTGGGGTCGTCACAGACGCAGGCGGTGGTGCGGGGCGACGGACGAACGGTGACATGGACCCCACGCCGCTACCCGGAGCCCGCTTCAAGCCCCTCCGGCGCACATTCAAGCCCCTCCGGCGCACATTCAAGCCCCTCCGGCGATTGAGGAGCGGGGTCCGGGGCAGAGCCCCGCGGCCTCCAGCCAGGTGACCGCCGCCTCCACGGTGGCGGCCACCGGCACCCCCTCCGGCACGGCAGGCCTCCGCACCACAACCACCGGAACCCCCGCCTCCCGCGCAGCAACAAGCTTCGGCGCGGTGGCGGCACCCCCACTGTCCTTCGTCACCACCACATCGATCCGATACCGCGCAAGAATCTCCCGCTCCCCCTCCAACGTGAACGGCCCCCGATCGAGAAGCACCTCCATACGCGGCGGAAACGGCGGCTCCGGCGCGTCCACGGACCGTACGAGGAAGAACGCGTCGTCGACCCCGGCGAACGCGGCGAGCCCCATCCGCCCGGTCGTCAGGAACACCCGCCCGGCCCCGGCCACGGCCCGCGCCGCCTCCCCCAGCGTCGCGACCTCCCGCCAGTCGTCACCCTCCCCCGGCACCCAGCCGGGCCGGCGCAGCGCGAGCAGGGGAACATGGGCGGTGGCGGCGGCCCGCGCCGCGTTGAAACTGATCGTCTCCGCGAAGGGATGGGTGGCATCGATGACCGCGTCCACGGCGTGCTCGCGCACCCAGGCCGCCATCCCGTCGGCCCCGCCGAACCCGCCGATCCGCACGTCACCGGGCGGCAGCCGCGGCGCCGCCACCCGGCCCGCGAGCGAACTGGTCACCCGGACGCGCGGATGCAGCACTTCGGCAAGACGACGGGCCTCGGTGGTCCCCCCGAGAACGAGAACATGCGGTACGGGCGTGACAGGCGGTACGGGCAACGGTGAACTCCATGACTGAACCGGCAGGCGGCGGAGGCGGCGGTCGCGACGCCCAACTCAAACACACGGGCCTGCGCCCCGGCTGGACGACCGGTGCCTGCGCGACAGCGGCGACGACGGCCGCGTACACGGCGCTCCTGACCGGCGACTTCCCGGACCCGGTGACGATCACGCTGCCGAAGGGCCAGACCCCGTCGTTCGCGCTGGCGGTCGAGTCACGGGACGGCGACTCGGCGACGGCCGGGGTGGTCAAGGACGCGGGCGACGACCCGGACGTCACGCACGGCGCCCTCGTACGCTCCACGGTCCGCGCGCTGCCCCCCGGCTCCGGGGTGGTCTTCCGGGCGGGCCCCGGCGTGGGCACGATCACCCGCCCCGGCCTGCCGCTGCCCGTCGGCGAACCGGCGATCAACCCGGTCCCGCGCGAAATGATCCGCACGCACATCGCGGAGCTCGCGACGGCGCACGGCGCCCCCGGGGACGTAGAGGTCACGATCTCCATCGACCACGGCGAGGAGATCGCCCGCTCCACCTGGAACCCCCGCCTGGGCATCCTCGGCGGCCTCTCCGTCCTCGGCACGACGGGCATCGTCGTCCCCTACTCCTGCTCGGCGTGGATCGACTCGATCCGCAGGGGCGTGGACGTGGCCCGAGCGGCAGGCCGCACGCACGTAGCAGGCTGCACGGGCTCGACGTCCGAGAAGACAGTCATCCGCGAACACGCCCTCCCCGAGGACGCGTTGCTCGACATGGGCGACTTCGCGGGCGCCGTCCTCAAGTACATCCGCCGCCACCCGGTCGACCGCCTCACGATCTGCGGCGGCTTCGCCAAACTCTCCAAACTGGCGGCCGGCCACCTGGACCTCCACTCGGGCCGCTCCCAGGTGGACAAAGAGTTCCTGGCGACCCTGGCCCGCCGCGGCGGCGCATCCGACTCTCTGGCAGCCGAGGTCGAGACGGCCAACACAGGCCTGGCAGCACTCCAGTTGTGCACGGCGGCAGGCGTCCCCCTGGGCGACCTGGTGGCCGTAGAGGCCCGCGACCAGGCCCTCCAGGTCCTGCGCGGGGCACCGGTGGCCGTGGACGTGATCTGCATCGACCGGGCGGGGAACGTGGTGGGGCGCAGCGCGGTCCGCTGACCCGCGGCTTTCCGGACGACCGGCCCGGGCGCCTCAGCCGGCGCAGGGACTGCCACCGAGCCAGGTCGTGCCGTCACGTGCCGTACGTCGGGCAGCCGCCAGTCCGGCCAGATCTCCACCGGCCAGACGGCCGGTTCCTGTTCGGGCGTGACGGCGGCCAGTACGGCGTCGGCCCGCGCGACGGGCCGTCCGGCCACGTCGGGCTCGCCCGCGACCACCCCGGCGAACATGAGCCCGCTGTCCGTCCAAGGCGCCTTTCAGCGCTGCGCGTTCCACATCCGCCACCTCCGAGCCGGACGCTGCATCGGGGGTCCGACAGCGAACGGTGGCGTTCGTCCCGTGGGTCAGGGAGGACCCGGAGGGCAACGGGTTCTGCGTCCTGCGAAGCGAGCCGGAACGGGCCGTTGTCAGCAGCCCACGTGCCGTTCCCGCTCCGTCGAGTACAGGTGGCTGTCCCTGAACTGGGATGCGGCCAGGGTGCGGCCCACCAGGATGACCGCCGTGCGGAGCACGCCCGCCGACTTCACCTGGTCCGCGATGTCGGCGAGCGTGCCGCGCAGGACGAGTTCGTCGGGGCGGCTGGCGTAGGCGACGACGGCTGCGGGGCAGTCCGCGCCGTAGTGGGGGGTGAGTTCCGCGACGATGCGGTCGACGTAGCGGGCGCCGAGGTGCAGGACCAGGAGGGCGCCGGACGCGCCCAGCGTCGCGAGGTCCTCGCCGGGGGGCATCGGCGTCGCCTGTTGTGCGATACGGGTCAGGATGACGGTCTGGCCGACCGTGGGGACCGTCAGTTCGCGCTTGAGGGCCGCTGCCGCCGCCGCGAACGCCGGGACGCCCGGGACGACCTCGTACGGGATGCCGTGCGCGTCGAGGCGGCGCATCTGTTCCGCCACCGCCGAGAAGACCGACGGGTCGCCGGAGTGGAGCCGGGCCACGTCCAGGCCCGCCTCGTGCGCCGCGAGGAGCTCCGCCTCGATGGCGTCCAGGTCCAGGTCCGCCGTGTCGACGAGCTTCGCGTCCGGCGGGCACTCGGCGAGGAGTTCGCGGGGGACGAGTGAACCCGCGTACAGGCACACCTGGCACGAGGCGAGGGTGCGTGCGCCGCGCACCGTGATCAGGTCGGCGGCTCCGGGGCCCGCTCCGATGAAGTGGACGGTCATGACTTATCAACCTCGGTTTTCGAGAGGGGCTTCGTTACGGGGCTTCGTCACGGACCATTGCGTTACCGGCATCGCCTGCCGCCACCCCGTGAAGCCGCCGACCGGCACGGCGTGCGCGACGGAGAGTTTCGTCAGGTCGCCGCCGTGGCGGCGGTACCACGTCGTGAGCAGCGCCTCGGATTCGAGCGTGACGGTGTTGGCGACCAGGCGGCCGCCCGGTTCCAGTGCGTTCCAGCAGGTGTCCAAGAGGCCCGGTGCCGTGAGGCCGCCGCCTATGAACACCGCGTCTGGAGAGGGGAGTTGGGCCAAGGCTGCGGGAGCCGCTCCCGTCACCACCGTCAGGCCGGGCACTCCCAGGCGCGCCGCGTTGCGCTCGATGCGCGCCGCCCGCTCCGCGTCCCGTTCCACCGCGTACGCCCGGCAGGTCGGGTGCGTGCGCATCCACTCCACGCCGATCGAGCCCGAGCCGCCGCCGACGTCCCACAGGAGTTCGCCGGGGGCGGGCGCGAGCGCGGCCAGGGTCGCGGCGCGGATGTGGCGTTTGGTGAGCTGGCCGTCGTGCTCGTACGCGGCGTCGGGCAGGCCGGGGACCGCGCCGAGGCGCAGGGCGTCCGCGTCCCGTACGCAAATGATCGCGACGACGTTCAGGGGGTCGCCGGGGCCGGTCCTCCAGTCGCGCGCCACATCCTCGTACGAGGACTCGGTCTCCGCGCCCAGTTGTTCCAGGACCGTCATGCGGCTGGGTCCGAAGCCGCGTTCGGTGAGGAGTGCCGCGACCTCGGCGGGGGTGTCCGCGCCCGCCGACAGGACGAGGATCCGGCGGCCGTCGTGCAGCGCGGCGGCGAGCCGCTCGACGGGACGGCCGACCGCCGTGACGACCTCGGTGTCCTCCACGGGCCAGCCGAGGCGGGCGCAGGCGTAGGAGACGGAGGAGGGGTGCGGCAGGACGTGGACCGCCGCCGCGCCCAGCGTCTCGGTGAGGGTGCGGCCGATCCCGTAGAACATCGGGTCACCGCTGGCCAGGACCGCGATCCGGCGTCCCGCGTGTTCGGCGACGAGGCCGGGGACCGCGGGGCGGAGGGGGGACGGCCACGGGACGCGGTCGGCCGCGCAGTCCGCGGGCAGCAGGGCCAGCTGGCGCGGGCCGCCGAGGACGACGTCCGCCGCGAGCAGTGCCGTACGGGAGGAGTCGGGGAGCCCCGGCCAGCCGTCCGCGCCGATCCCGACGACGGTCACGGGGTTCTCGGGCGCGTTCACGGGAGTCACTGCCTGGTACCTCGTACGTGGTGCGTCGTGCTCGGGAGGATGACGTGAAGTCAACGGAGCCGCACTCTATCGGGCGACATCCGCGCCCCCGCTGACGCCCCTTGAGCGCCGGTAGCGACGCGCCGCCCGGCCGTCCGGTCCCCTCGGCGGCCGCCTCCACGGTGTTACCTCAAAGGCGGGGTGGCACCGAGGCGGGTGACACCGAGCGGAGCGGAAGGTACGGGACGACATGACGGGATACGGGGCGGCGCGGGCCTGGGTCGTGTCCGCCGTGGTGCTGGGGGCGTCGGCGCTGCCGGGGGCGGCGCGGGCCGCGGACGGGGACACCGTGCACGCGGCCGTCGTGTGGCCGGTGACGGCGACCCCGCATCTGACGGCGGCGGCGCTCGGCTCCGGCTCGGGGGCGCAGGCGGTCCTCGACGACGACGCGCTCGCCGATCTGTTCGCGGCGGGCGGGCGGCTGCGCGAGGTCGTGGACGCGGGCAGGGACCGCGAGGTCAGCTGGGTCGTCGACCCGGATCTGGTGATCGCCGCGCAGGCCATGGCGAACGGCTACCGGGTGGCCGGCAGCGACGGTTCCAGCAACCCGCAGGACAGCACCCAGGGCACCGGGCAGAACGCGGCGAAGTCGTGGCTGGCCGCTCTGAAGGACGCCGTCAAGGGCCGTGACGTATGGCTGCTGCCGTACGCGGACGCGGACATCGCCTCGCTCGCCCACCACCCCTCCGCCGACACCGACGATCTGACGGAGGTCGTCGCGGGGCTCGCGGACGGGGCGAAGGAGCGGGTCGACCGGATCCTCGGCACCGGCACCCGGGCCGGCCTCGGCTGGCCCGCCGACGGGGCGCTCGACTCCCAAGTGACCTCGCTGGGCATGAAGTTGGGGATGACGCGGGTGCTCGCGTCGGGCTCCGGGCTCACCCCGGACGGCGCCGACCCGGTGACGCTGGGCAGCGACGACGCGCCCCTGACGGCGTTGCCCTACGACGCGAACCTGACGACGGCGCTGGCCCGGATCACGGACCCGGCGGACCCGGCGGGCACGGAGGACCCGGACGAGAGCGCCTCGCCCTCGGGTTCGGCCTCCGCGTCCCCGTCCCCGTCCCCCAGCGGCTCCGGCACCGCCGACAGCGACGACACCCCCGACCCCGCCACCGTCACCCGGCTCGCCACCCTCCTCAAGGGCGACACCCGCCCCGTCCTCGTACCGCCCCGCGACCTGTCCGGCACCGCGGCGAACGCGCTCGGCGCCGCCCTCGACTCGGGCACCGAGGAGGGCTGGCTCGACCTCCAGGGCATCAGGACCTCCGACAACGACCCGGTGGCCGGTCGGGCCGGCGCGAGTGCGGCCCATCCGGCGCGGCTGCGGTCCACCGAGCTGACGTCGGCCCAGCTCACGGACGTGGCCGGCAGTCTCGACGGGCTCGCGACGCTCTCGAAGGTGCTCGCCGACCCGAAGGCGACCACGGCGTCCGTGCACGCGGCGATGGCCCGCGCCCTCTCCACGGCCTGGCGGGCCGAGGAAGACGCCGCTCAGGAGTCGTTCCAGCAGCGCACGACCGACTTCCTGTCCACGTCCATGGCGTCGCTGCGGCTCGTCCCGAAGACCACCGTCACCCTGACCTCGGGCGACGCGACGATCCCGGTGACCGTCGACAACGGCCTCCAGCAGCCGGTCGCGGGACTCGAACTGCGGGTCACCTCCAGCGACTCGGAGCGCCTGGAGGTCAACGACCCGAAGCTCGCCGTGGAGGCCGCGGGCTCCGCGAGCCACACCGCCCCCATCCGCGTCACCGCGCGGGCCAACGGCAAGGCGACGCTGACGGCGCAGCTCTACACGACGAGCGACGGGAAGCCGTGGGGCGACCCGATGACGTTCGACGTCGACGTCACGTCGGTGTCGTCCGGGGCGATCGCGGTGGTGGCGGCCGGGGTCGTGCTGATCGTGCTGGCGGCGGCGTTCCGGATGCGGCGCGTGCGCCGGCGGCGGCCCCCGCAGCAGCCTCCGCAGGAGTGAGCCCGGTCCTCCCGCGCCTCAGTCCTTGTCGTCCGCCTTCTTCACCGCCGCCTGCGCGTCCACGATGCCCAGGCCCAGCTTGGGCAGGTTCTTCGGGTTGGTGGCCGTCTCGCGGATCGTCGACATGATGTCGTCCGGCTTCAGGCCCTCGTCGTGCAGGAGCGCGGCGAGCGCGGACACGTAGGGCGCGGCCATCGACGTGCCGGACAGCTCCCCGTACCCGGAGGTGTCCGTCAGCGTCTCCTTCGTCCGGTACGTGGGCAGCGTGGACAGGATCTTGTCGCCGGGGGCCGAGACGGCCTGCTCCGCGCCGAAGTTGGAGTAGTTCGCCGCGACGCCCGCCTCGGTGCTCGCGCCGACCACCAGGACCGGGGTCTCCACCTTGTACGGCTGGGTGTCGGCGCCGTCGTTGCCGGCCGCGGCGACGACGACCGCGCCCTTGTCGTGGGCGTGCTGGATGGCCCGGTTGAGGATGCCCCCCTGGAGCAGCTTGGTCATCAACTGGCCCTCGCCGAGGGAGAGGTTGATGACGTCGGCGCCGTGGTCGGCGGCCCAGACGATGCCCTTGGTGATGTTGCCGTTGGAGCCCGAGCCGTCGGCGCCGAGGACCCGCACCGGCATGATCTTCGCGTCGGGGGCGCCGCCCGCGATGCCGATGCCGTTGTCGGTGTGGGCGGCGGCGATGCCGGAGACGTGCGTGCCGTGGCCGTTGAGGTCCTTGGGCTCGTCGTCGTTGTCGACGAAGTCGTAGCCGTCGACCAGGCGGCCCTTGAGGTCCGGGTGGTCGAGGTCGGCACCGGTGTCGACGACCGCGATGACCGTGTCCTCGCCCTTGGACGTGTCCCACGCGTCCGGCAGCTTGATCGCGTCCAGCGCCCATTGGTCGTCCCGCATGGGGTCGGGCTTGCTGTCGTCCCCGCAGGCGGTGGCGAGGAGGAGGGTGGCGAGGGTCGCGGCGACGAGCGGTGTACGGATGCGCATGGTTCGAGCGTGCGGGCGGGAGCGGCGTCACGCATGTGGGGGCGGGCCTTGCGGGCTACGACCAGTCGGGCGTCCAGTGCTCCCCGGGGCGCGGGGCGGCGTAGGCGCGTACCAGGTGGTCGCGCAGCGCCGTCAGGCCCGGGTGCGGGTTGTCGTCGCGCCACAGCAGGGAGTGCGGGTACACCGGCGTCGGGGAGTGGACGGGGATCGTGCGCAGGTCCAGGCCCGCCGGGTACGCGAGCGGGGTGCGCGGGCCCATGAACGTGGCCGCCGTCGCCGATCCCGACACCGTCTGCAACAGGTAGTCCGCGCCGAACGACGGCCCCGAGGTGTCGATGTCGAGGCGGAACTCCCGCGCCAACTCGGCGTAGTACGCGGCCCATTCGCTGCCCTCGGCGAGACCCGGCATGAGGATGCGGTGCCCGGCGAGCTCCGCCGGGGTGACCTGCTCCGCGCCGGCCAGGGGATGCGCGGCCCCGGTGACGAGGAGCATCGGCTCGTCGTAGACGCGGGTGCTGCGCACGCCGGGCGGCAGCCGGTCCGCGGGCATCCGCTGGGCCCAGAACCCGGCGTCGACGCCGCCCTCCCGTACGGCGGCGAGCACGGCCCGCCCGTCGCTCTTGGTCGCCACCACGTCGAGCGGGATCTCCGGCCGCTCCCGGTGGAAGTCCTGGACGAGGCCCGCGACGCTCACCCGGGTGCCCATCACGTCCACGCGCAGGGGCCGCCGGCCGGGGCGCACGGACGCGGCGGCCTTGTCGACGGCCTTCAGTACCGTCCTGGCGTGCGGCAGGAACGCCCGCCCGTCGAGCGTGAGCCTGGCGCCGCGCGGGGTCCGGGTGAAAAGGCGTACCCCGAGCTGCCGCTCCAGGGCGGCGATCCGCTTGGAGGCGGCCTGCTGGCTCACGCCGAGTTCCTGTGCGGCGATCTGGATCTGCCCCTGGTCGGCGACGGCGACGAAGGTGCGTACGGCCTCGACATCCACCTCGCCATACAACCACGGGTTGTACGGGGAGGGCGCGTCGGTTGTTTGATCCGGCCCCGACCCGACCGGTTGGATCGCAGGTCATGAGGGGTGCGAGAGACAACAGGCTGGGGCGGGACTTCGGGTGGCTGTGGGGCGCGTACGCGGCGAGCGCCGCCGGGTCCGCGCTGGCGCTCGGCGCGTTCCAGCTGATCGCGGTGATCGCGCTCGACAGCTCGCCCGCGCAGGTGTCGTTCCTCGCGGCGGCCGGGCTCGCGGTGGGCGCGGTGGCGGCGGTGCCGCTCGGGCCGTGGGTGGAGTTCCGGCACAAGCGGCCGGTGATGATCGGGGCGGATCTGGCGCGGTGCGCGGCGCTGCTCAGCCTCCCGGCCGCGTACGCGCTCGACGCGCTCACCTTCACTCAGCTCGTGCTCGTCTCGGTGGTGGTCGCGGGCGCCGACATCGTCTTCAAGGCGGCGAGCGGCGCGCATCTGAAGGGGCTCGTCCCCGCGGACCGGCTGATGACCGCCAACTCCCGCTTCGAGAGCACCATGTGGACGGCCACCGCGCTCGGCCCGCCGCTCGGCGGCGCGGCGATCGGCGTCTTCGGACCGCTGACGACGGTCGTCGCGGACGCGGTCAGTTATCTGCTTTCCGCGGTCGGCGTCCGCGCCATTCGTACGCCCGAGCCGCAGCCGCCCCGGCGGGCGCGGACCGGGGTCGGCCTCGCGGGCATCGCCGAGGGCTGGCGCCGCATCTGGGGCGATCCGCGGCTGCGCGGGCTCTTCCTCAACACGGTGCTGTTCAACAGCCTCGTGATGGCGGGCGCGCCGCTGCTCACCGTGCTGCTCGTCGGCGACCTCGGGTTCGCGCCGTGGCAGTACGGGCTCGCCTTCGGCGGCATCCCCTGCCTGGGCGGCCTGGTCGGCGCCCGTCTGTCCCGGCCGCTGGCCGCGCGCTTCGGCGAGCGGCGCCTGATCGTGGCGTCCGGTGCGGCACGCGCCGTCTGGCCGGTCGGCCTCGCCTTCATCGGGCCCGGCACGGCGGGGCTCACGCTCGCCGTGCTCGTCGAGTTCGGGCTCGTGACCTGCTGCGGGCTGTTCAACCCGGTCTTCGCGACGTACCGGCTGCGCCGCACCGAGCCGGAGCGGGTGGCCCGGATGCTGTCGGCGTGGTCGGTCACGAACAGCGCGGTGACCGCCTTGATGACGGCGCTGTGGGGCGCGGTCGGTGTGCTCATCGGTACGCGCGAGGCGATCGGCGCGGCGGGGCTGCTGCTCCTGGCGACACCGCTGCTGCTCCTTCCGCTGCGCCGCCCGGCCCCGCTGCCCGTGCCCCAACTCCCCGCCACCTGAACGGTCCCCAGCGGATGCCCGGCGCCGTCCCCCTGTGCAGAGTGACGGCATGGCCGCCCCCTCCCCCCACTACGGCGCCGTCCCCCTGGTTCCCGGCGCCGAACCGCTGCCCGAGCTCGATGTCCCGCCGCCCGGACGGCAGAGCCGGCTCACGGTGCTGCCCCGGCTGCTCCTGCTGCTTCCGCACGCCGTGATCCTCGCGCTGCTGTCCGCCGCGATGCTCTTCGTGACGGCGGCCGCCTGGTGCACGACGCTGCTGTTCGGCCGGGTCCCCGATCCGCTGGAGCGGCTGCTCGCCGAGTACCTCGGATACGAGACACGGGTCAACGCCGCGGCGATGCTCCTGACCGACCGCTACCCGCCGTTCCAGCTGACGGCGGTGCCCGGCTACCCGGCGCAGGTGCGGCTCCGCTCCACCGCGCAGAACCGGCTCGCCGTCCTGTTCCGGCTGCCGCTCGCGCTGCCCGCCCTGATCCTCGGCGCGCTCGCCCTCGCCGGCTGGTGGGCGGTCGCGGTCGTGTCGTGGCTGGTCGTGCTCGTCCTCGGCCGGATGCCGCAGCCCCTGTTCGAGGCGACGGCGGCGGTCCTGCGCTACCGGATGCGGGTCGCGGCGTACGTGCTGCTCCTGACGTCCTCGTACCCCAAGCGCCTCTTCGGCGACCAGGCCGCCCCGGACGCGGTCCTCGGCACCGTGAGCGGCTCCTCCGCGACCCGGCCGCTGTTCGTCGGGGGCAGCGGGAAGATCCTGGTCGGCGCGTTCCTCGTGCTCGGCCTCGTGGGGTGGGCGGGGAGCGCGATGCGCGACGACGGCGGCGCCCCCGTCAACTCGGCTTTCTGGTCCACGCGTTGACCTGATACGGGCTTCTCGGACGGGGAGCGTGTCCAGCCCCGCCCGCTCTCCCACCATCGGGCTGCGCGAGCGCTTCGTCCCGCCGGACATCTGGGGAGTCTCCCCGGCCACGTAGGAGCGATGACGGCGTGTACACCCCGCTCCGCCCCGGCCGCGCTGCCACAGTGACCACGAACACACGCCCCAAATAACCCCTTTACCCCTGTCAGGGTGTCAAAGGTCCTATCAGGGAGCATTCGTGGCACACGTACACGTGATCCTCAATCAGAAGGGCGGCGTGGGAAAGTCCACGCTCGCCGTGAACCTCGCCGCCGTCACCGCGGACGTCCTCGGCGGTCCCGCCCCGGACGGACAGCCGCCCGTCGTCGCCGTCTCCATCGACCCGCAGGGCTCCGCCGTGTGGTGGTCCGAGCGGGTCGGCGACGGCCTGCCGTTCGACTTCGTGCAGGCCCACGACGACCTCGCGGGCCTCGCCGCGCTGTCCCGCATCCCGTCCGCGCAGCACGTCTTCGTCGACACCCCGGGCTGGCTCGACCTCGCCGAGGACGACGGCGCCGACCCGCTCGGCAAGGGCGCGGCGGCCGACGCCCTGCGCGCGGTCCTGTCCAACGCCACCGACGTCATCGTCCCCGTCGAGCCCGAGCCGCTCGGCTTCCAGCCGACGCAGCGCACGGTCGAGCGGGTCGTGAAGCCGCGCGGACTGCCCTTCCGCGTCGTCATCAACAACTGGGACCCGCGCGACGGCAAGGCCGACCTGGAGCAGACCCGGGCGTTCGTCGAGGGCCAGGGCTGGCCCCTCGCGCGCACCGTCGTACGTCACTACAAGCTCCACACCCGGGCCAGCGCCGACGGCCTCGTCGTCACCCAGTACGGCGCCAACAAGGTCGCCCTCCAGGCCCGCGAGGACTTCTTCCGGCTCGCCCTGGAGGTCGGGCTCGCGGCGATCCCGAAGCCCGCGCGCAAGCCCCGTACGGCCAAGAAGACAGAGGCCACGAAGGCAGCGGTCAAGAAGACAGAGGCCAAGAAGTCCTCAGGGAGCAAGTCCTCCGGGAGCAGGAAGGTGACCGTCTGATGGGCCGCCGTACCGATCTGTCCTCTCTCCTGTCGTCCCCCGAGGAGACCGCGCCCGCCCCGCGCAAGGCGCGCGACAGCGCACCGCTGACCGTCCCCGTCGGGGACCTCACCGAGAACCCCGACAACCCGCGCCATGAACTGCGCGACCTCGACGGGCTCGCCGAGACGGTCCGGGAGCGCGGGGTGCTCCAGGCCCTCGGGGTCGTCCCCGCCGCCGTGTTCCTCGCCGCGTACCCGCACCACGAGAAGGCCGTCGGCAAGGCCCCGTACGTGGTGCTGCACGGCCACCGGCGGCTCGCCGCCGCGAGGATGGCGGGCCTGGACGAGGTGCCGGTGCTCGTGCGGCAGGACGCGACGCGCTCCGACGAGGACGCGCTCATCGAGAACGTCCAGCGCGACGACCTCACCGAACTGGAGCAGGCCCAGGCCATCCAGGGCCTCATCACCGCGCACGGCTACTCGCAGCGGCAGGTCGCGGCCCGGATCGGCAAGACCCAGGGGTTCGTCTCGCAGCGCCTGTCCCTGATGAAGCTCCGCGACGACCTCCAGGAGGCGCTCGCCGACGGCCGTGTCTCCGTCGAGGACGCCCGGCGCATCGCCCGCCTGCCCCAGGAGGAGCAGGCGCTCCCCGGCGAGCAGGGCGCCGCGACGGTCCCCTCCGCCCGCAAGGAGAAGCGCGGCCGTGATTACGGCGTAATCAGGATCGACAGCCGGGGCACCCCCGAGGACGTGGTCGAGGCCCTGCGCCGCCACCTCGCCCCCGCGGCCCTCGACCGCGTCGTGGAACTGCTCAGCCGGTAGTCGCTTACCGTGGCCCCGTGCTCGAAGTGTCGTCCGTGTCCGTGACCCCGCCGCCCGCCGAGGCCGTCGCCCCGCTGATGCGCGGCCTCGACGTCCTGCGGCGCCTCACGGACGCGGAGGGCACCCTCGCCCTCGCCGAGCTCGCCCGCGCCACCGGCCTGGCCCGTTCCACGGTCGACCGGATCTGCGCGACGCTGGCCCACCTCGGGTACGTACGCCTCGACGGGCGCGACGCGTCCCTCGCCCCGCCGCTGATGGCCGTCGCCAACGCCT
Source organism: Streptomyces sp. NPDC052225 (assembly GCF_040679615.1). NCBI lineage: Bacteria > Bacillati > Actinomycetota > Actinomycetes > Kitasatosporales > Streptomycetaceae > Streptomyces > Streptomyces sp. NPDC052225. The sequence goes on from NZ_JBFAVD010000001.1 coordinate 209,569, forward strand.
GCCTGGACGCGCTGCGGATCCCCGGGCCGCTCGGCCCGCTCGCCGACCGGCTCGCGGACGAACTCGACGAGTCGGTGTCGATCGCCGTCCCCGACGGGCCCGACATCCGGTTCGTGCACCAGGTGCTGCGCCGCCGCGCCCTGTCCATCAGCTTCCGCGTGGGCGATCTGCTGCCGGGCGAGCGGTCCGCGCCGGGCCTGGTCTTCGGGCGCGGGGTCCCGTGGGCGGTCGACGACCAGCTGGTGGAGCGCGGGCTGATCGCGGTCGCGGCGCCGGTGCACGGGCCCGACGGCGCCGTGGTCTGCGCCGTGAGCGTCGTCAGCCACACCAGCCGGCACACCGCGCAAGGGCTCGGCGAGACGGTGCGCGGACCGCTGGAGGCATGCGTACGCGAGATGGAGCGGGTCCTGGCCCGTCCCGGACCCGCCGCCGGGACGACGGAGACCGGCACCGCTCCCCCGGAAGACGCGCCCGTCGTCTCGCTCGCCCGCGGCCTGACCGTCCTCACCGCGTTCGACGCCGCCCACCCGGCGCTGCCCCTGAGCCGCATCGCCGACGCCACGGGCCTGCCCCGCGCGACGGCCCGCCGCGCCCTGCTCACGTACGAGCACCTCGGCTACGTGACCCGCGGGGACGCCCTGTACCGGCTCACCCCGCACGTCCTCGGCCTGGGCTGCGCCCCCTTGTCCCGTACGACACTGCCGCGCATCGCCGCGCCCCACCTCACCGCACTGTCCGGGCTGCTCGGGGAGTCGGTCGGTCTGTCCGTGCGCGAGGGGGACGCCGTCCGGTGCACCGCGCGGGTCGCTCCGCGCCGGGTGATGAGCGTCGACATCGGTGTCGGGTCCCGGCTGCCCGCCGCGCGCACGGCCGCCGGGCACGTGCTGCGGGACGGGGGAGCCGAGGCCGTCGTCGACGGGCCCGAGGCCGGGCTGCGGTCCATGGCCGTGCCGCTGCGCGACCGGGCCGGACGGGTCGTCTCCGCCCTCGACGTGACCGCCCACCAGGGGCGCGGCGAGGACGGCGCGTGGCGGGAGGCGCTGCGGGCGGCCGGGGCGCGGATCGAGGCCGAGCTGCACGTGACGTCACGGTTCGTGAGCGTGCCGGCGCACTGATCCACCCGGAGAACCGTTGAACTTCGTACGACTGAGACGCGTATCTCACCCGGGTCGGCGCGGGCACGGACCTTAGGCCCTACTCCGGGACGCCGAATGCCCCGCACTCTGCTTATGTCATGCCTTTTCGCAGCTCCAGCAGCTACTACCAGCCGACGCCCCGTGACGGGCGGCAGAGCGCCGCGCGTCCCACGGGCGGCTGGCCTGCCGTCGGTCTGATCGTCGCTTTCATGGTCGTCGGCGTCGTCTCCCTCGACCTCGCGACGCCGCAGGACTTCCGGGCCCGCGCCCTGCTCGGTCTCGTACCGATCGTCGTGGGGATGCTCGCGCCCGTCGTCGCGACGGCGACGATCACCGGTCTGCTCCTGGCCACGTACATCGGCCTGACCGCCTGGCAGCCCACCCCCTCGGGCGGGATCGCCGTGCTCGGCCCGCTGATGATCGGAACCGGCGGTCTGCTCGGCGTCCTCATCTCGCGCCGCAGGGAGGAACAGCACAACAGGCTGCGCATCGTCACCGACATCGCCGAGGCCACCCAGCGCGCGGTGATGCGGGTCCTTCCCGAGCGCATCGAGAACGTGCACATCGCCGACTTCTACCAGCCCGCCGCCCGTTCGGCGCGGGTCGGCGGCGACTGGTACGACTTCCAGCCCTCGCCGCACGGACTGCGCGCCGTCCTCGGCGACGTCAGCGGCAAGGGTCTTGCCGCGGTCTCGGCGTCGTCGGCGCTGCTCGCCGCGTTCCGGGAGGCCGCCTACCACGAGGCGCCGCTGCCGGAGGTGGCCCGCCGCCTGGAGATCGCCATGCAGCGCTACAACGCGTGGACCCGGATGACCCAGGACAGCGACCGCACCGACGCCTTCTCCACGGCGCTGCTGCTCCACTTCCCGACGGACCCGGCCGCCGAGTACGTCGACATCGTCGACTTCGGGCACGAGCCGCCGCTCGTCATCTCCCCCGACGGCCTGGTGCACACGCCCGACCTGTCGGCCGGGCTGCCGCTCGGCATGGGGCCCCTCGGCGTCGACGCGCCCGCGGCGACACGGCTCGCACTGCGGCCCGGCGACACACTGGTGCTCTTCACCGACGGCGTCACCGAGTGCCGGGACGCGGACGGCGTGTTCTACCCCGTACGGGAACGGATGGCGCGCCTGGTCACGGCGGACACGGCGCAGGCGCCGCCCGGCGAACTCCTCCGGCTGCTCGCCGAGGACCTGCACGCGCACCGGCACGGGCCGCCCGCCGACGACGCGGCGATCACCGTGATCCGCCGGACGCAGACGCCCACGAAAGCGTTCGTGGGCACCGAGGACGCGGCGCTGTACGAGGGGCCGCGCGACGTGCCGGCGCAGGCTCAGTACGCGACCGACATGCGCCCTCTGGAGTGGGCGTCCCGCTCGATCTCGTCGACGAAGGCGACCGCGTAGTCCTCGGCGCTGATCCGGCTGTTGCCGTCCGCGTCCGTCATGAGGCGGTCGCCGCCGATGCGGAAGTCGCCGGTGCGCGCGCCCGGCGCGATCTCGGCCGCCGGGGAGATGTACGTCCAGTCCAGGTCGTCGACCGTGCGCAGATACGCGAGCACGTCGCGGTGCGCGAGCGCCTCGCCGAGATAGGCGTCCGGGAAGCCGGGCTGGTCGGCGAGGGCCTGTCCGGGGGCGACCTCCAGGCTGCCCGCGCCGCCCACGACGACCAGCCGGGACACCGCCGACCTGCGCACCCCGTCGACCAGGATCTCGTTGAGCGCGAGGAACGGGGCCTGCGGGTCCGAGCCGTCGCGCGGCGGGGCGACGGCCGAGCCCACGGCGTCGTGCCCGGTGACCAGTTCCGCGACCTTCAGCGGGTCGTTGATCTCCGCGGTGACGGGCGTGGCGCCCGGCGCGGGCACGGCCCCGGAGCGGCTGACGGCGGTGACCTGGTGGCCACGGGCCAGGGCCTCGGCGGCGATACGGCTGCCGACCATGCCGGTGGCGCCGAAGAGCAGGATGTTCATGGCCTCAGCGAAACACGCGGGCCCACACCCCGCATGTTGCGGAACACGCGCCGTGAGCGGTCAATGGAAGACGGGGCGGGGGCATCGAGGGGGGTCGGAGAAAGGAGCCGTCATGGCTCAGCACGCGGCACCCGCACACCGCCGCCGCACCGGCGGCGCGGCCCTCTCACCGACCGGCGCGGCCGTCGTCCTGCCGGCCTTGACCGGCATCGCGTACGGCTTCTGGGCGGCGACCGTGCAGCGCTACGGCGGTGAGATCACCGGCGGCAACATCGCCCTCGGCCTCGTCACCGGCATCCTCGTCGCGGCGCTCTGCTTCGGCATCCACCACTGGTCGAAGCAGCGGGCGGGGCGGCACTTCCTCGCGCGGGCCGGGACGTGGGCGGCCTTCGCGGGCATCGCCGTCGGCTTCCTGCACAGCCTCGCCGACGGCGCGATCCTGTGGTCCGTGGTGCTCGGCGGGGTCGTCGCGGCGTCCTCGTTCGTGGCCGTCTACTACCGCTACTACTCGGCGAGCGAGTACGTGTAGCCCGCGTACGTACGGCTCTAGTACGTGACCCCGAACTCCACCCGGTAGTCCGAGCGGAACCACCAGCCGCTCGGGCTGCCCGGCTGCCGGTCGGGCGGGCACGGCACGGACGAGCCGTCGCAGCTCGGCACGGAGCGACCGCCGGTGTCCACGTAGGCGGCGCTGGCCCAGCCGTGCGCGCCCGTGAACCAGTACCAGGTCGGGTTCCCGTTGACGTACGAGCCGCCGGTCGCGCACTCGATACGGTCCACGCTGCCCGGCGCCATCCGGTAGACGACGGAGTCCGAAGTGCTGGGCCCCGAGCGGAGGTTGAGGTCGCCGCGGGAGACGACCGTCCCCCAGACGACGTCCCCGCCGCCGCTGTTCGCACTCGCGGGCGCGGCGGCCGCCACGGCGAGCACACCGCCCGTGAGGAGAGTCGCCGCGGCAACGGCCACCGGGGCCTTGCGGCTGGTGAATCGGCTGGTCCGGCGCATGATCGGCCTCCTAGCTCCCTCATCCAGGAAACACCCGTTCGGCCCAGTGCTCCACCCGAGGGCCCGGGCGCCGATGAGTTCTCCGTACGCCACCGGTCTGCATCTGTGACGTACCGAGAGGGGCACCGACCATGAGCGACACGGGAAACCACGGCCTGGCCATCGAGACAGCGGGGCTCGTCAAGACCTTCGGCGACAACCGCGCCGTCGACGGGGTGGACCTGACCGTCCCGGCCGGCACGGTCTACGGCGTGCTCGGGCCGAACGGCGCGGGCAAGACCACCACCGTCAAGATGCTCGCGACCCTGCTGCGGCCCGACGCGGGCGAGGCGCACGTCTTCGGGCGCGACGTGGTGCGCGAGGCCGACGCGGTCCGCTCGCGCGTCAGCCTCACCGGGCAGTACGCGTCCGTGGACGAGGACCTGACCGGCCACGAGAACCTGGTGCTGCTCGCCCGGCTCACCGGCCACGGCAAGAAGCCCGCGGCGGCCCGCGCCGACCAACTCCTCGCCGCCTTCGGCCTGTCGGAGGCGGCGGGGCGTCAGGTGAAGAACTACTCGGGCGGCATGCGGCGCCGTATCGACATCGCCGCGTCCATCCTCAACACCCCGGACCTGCTCTTCCTCGACGAGCCGACCACCGGCCTCGACCCGCGCAGCCGCAACCAGGTGTGGGAGATCGTCCGCGCCGTCGTCGCGCAGGGCACCACGGTGCTGCTCACCACCCAATACCTGGACGAGGCCGATCAGTTGGCGGGCCGGATCGCCGTCATCGACAAGGGCCGGGTCATCGCCGAGGGCACCAAGGGCGAGCTGAAGGCGTCGGTCGGCGCCGGCGCCATCCACGTACGGCTGCGTGAAGCGCACCGGCGCCCGGACGCGGAGCGGCTGTTGACGACCGTGCTCGACGCACAGGTGCAGCTGGAGCCCGATCCGGTGGCGCTGACCGCGCGCGTCGCCGCCAGTGACCGGGGCGCCGCCGAGCAGGCCTCGCGGGCCCTGGCCGAACTGGCCGCCGCCGGGATCACCGTCGACAACTTCTCCCTGGGCCAGCCCAGCCTCGACGAGGTGTTCCTGGCCCTCACCGACAAGCCCGCCCAGTCCTTCGAGGAGGCGACGGCATGAGCACCGCGACCACCCCCACCGACGCGCAGGAGCTCACGCCGGTCAGCACCGAGTCGCTGGCCGAGCTGCTCGTCGCCACCGAGCGGCCGCCGCGGCCCGGCGCCGTGTCCACGTCGCTCACGTTCGGCTGGCGCGCGGTGCTGCGCATCAAGCACGTGCCGGAGCAGCTCTTCGACGTCACGGCGTTCCCGATCATGATGGTGCTGATGTACACGTACCTGTTCGGGGGCGCGCTCGCCGGCTCCCCGAGCCGCTACATCCAGTACCTGCTGCCCGGCATCCTCGTGATGTCCGTCGTGATGATCACGATGTACACCGGTGTCTCGGTCAACACGGACATCGAGAAGGGCGTCTTCGACCGCTTCCGTACGCTGCCGATCTGGCGCCCGGCGGTCATGGTCGGCTATCTCCTCGGCGACGCCCTGCGGTACACGATCGCGTCCGTCGTGATGCTCGCCGTCGGCCTGATCATGGGCTTCCGGCCGGACGGCGGCGTGCCCGGCGTCGTCGCAGGGGTGGCCCTGCTGCTCGTCTTCGCGTTCGCGTTCTCGTGGATCTGGACGATGTTCGGGCTGCTGCTGCGCACCGAGAAGTCCGTGATGGGCGTCAGCATGATGGTGATCTTCCCGCTGACGTTCCTCAGCGACATCTTCGTCAAGCCCGAGACGATGCCGGGCTGGCTCCAGGCCTTCGTCAACAACAACCCGGTGACCCATGTCGCGTCCGCCGTGCGCGGCCTGATGGAGGGCGACTGGCCGGTCGGCGAGGTGCTGTGGTCGCTCGGCTGGGCGGCGGTCCTCGTCGCCGTGTTCGGGCCGGTGACGATGCGTCTGTACAACCGCAAGTGACGTCTCCTCAGGACCGTACGTAGTCCGTACGTAGGCCGTATGCAGGCTCCCCGGTCGCGCGGCGCGCGGCCGGGGCCTTGCCTGGAACGGTGATCCGAAGAACCGCCGCCGCCGTCCTGCTCGTCGTCGCCTGTCTGCTCGTCCCCCTCGGCACGCTCTCCACCTGGGCGAAGTACGAGATCGGGAACAGCGACCGGTACGTCGACACGATGGCGCCGCTCGCCACGGAACCGGCCGTGCAGAACGCCGTCGCGGACGCGGTGACCACCGGGATCATGGAGCAGATCCAGGTCGGCCCGCTCCAGTCGACCGTGGAGCAGTACCTGCACGACGCGGTCGTCTCGTTCACGGGCACCGCCGCCTTCAAGAAGGCCTGGGACACCGCGAACCGGGCCGCCCACGACGCCGTGCAACAGGCCCTGGACGACGGCAGCACCGGCGACGTGACGCTCGACCTGGCGCCCGTGACCGAGCAGGTCAAACGGCAGCTGGAGTCCGACAACGTGCCGTTCGCCGCGCAGATCCCCGTCTCCCACACGGAGATCACGATCCTGTCCGCCGGCGACCTCGACCAGCTGCGCAAGGGGTTCCACATGCTTCAGGTCGCGGGCCTCTGGCTGCCGCTCGCCGCCCTCGTGTTCACGGTCGCGGGCCTGCTGCTCGCCGTGCGCCGGGGCCGCGCGCTCGGGGCGACCGGGCTCGGCATGGCGCTCGGCGCCGCGGCGCTCCTGATCGCCCTCACCATCGCCCGCTCCCTGACCCTCGGCGACCTCGCGAACGACGCCGACAAGGCGGCGGCCGGCGCGGTGTACGACGCGCTGACCTCGTCGATGCGGACGGTGTCGTGGGTGATCGTGGGGCTCGGCCTGATCGTGGCGGCGGGGGCGTGGCTGAACGGGCGGTACGGGTTCGCGGACCGGCTCTCGGGACGCGCCGGATCTGCCGCCGGGCAGCCACCCGTTCAGCCGCGCACCGAATGCCGCGAGGCGGCGCCCGGACGAGCATTCCCCTGACGCGACCGTAGTGACGCAGGGAGGCACCCACCATGAGCGAGACCCCGACCGCCCCGCCCGGAACGCCGAACACCCCGCCGCCTCCGCCCCGCGAGCCCGACCCCTTCCGCGGCGACGGCAGCGGCAACGCGTGGGCCGAGGGCGGCACCGTGTTCGCCGGTGTCCTGATGATGGTCACCGGCGTCGTCGGTGTCCTCAACGGCATCGCGGGCATCGCCAAGGACGACGTGTACGGCCGGATCGGCAACTACGTCTACGCCTTCGACCTCACCACATGGGGCTGGATCCACCTGGTCATCGGCGTCCTCGTGGCGCTGACCGGCTGGGGCATCCTCAAGGGCTCGGACTGGGCGCGCGGCGCGGGCATCGGCCTGGCGGCGCTGACCATCGTCGAGTACTTCATGTTCCTGCCGTACGCGCCCGTCTGGTCGGTCATCGCGATCGGCCTGGCCGTCTTCGTCATCTGGGCCCTGGTGACGCAGCCGGGCTCGCCGACGAAGCCCACCCCGCCCAGGACGAAGGCCAAGGCGGTCTGACGGCAACCGTCTGGTCCCGCACCCCGTCTTTCCGGGAGGATTCCCGGAAAGACGGGACCCACCGGAACAACCCACCACGGGAGGCCGGGCCTTGGACCAGGGGCACATCACCGACGAGGCGCCCGGCGCCGTGCGGGACGAACCGCATGGCGCCGGGCGCCGTCGCGTGAACAGAGTCGGAGGGTGGGCGGCCGGGCTGCTGCTCGCCGGGGTCAGCGTCGTCGTGGGCTGCCGGCTCGCGGACAGCGACGGGTTCACGCCTGTACCGCAGCTCCTCGCGTTCCTGCCGTGGCTGGTCGCCCCGACCGCGGCGGCGCTCCTGATCGCGCTCCTCGCGCGCTGGCGCACCGGCCTGGTGTGGGGCGTCGCCGCGCTCGGCGCCCTCGCCTGGTGCATCCAGCCGTACGGCACGGACCACGAGCCGAGCGGGCCGCCCGTCTCCGGCATCCGCGTGCTGGCGTCGAACGTGCAGTTCGGGCGGGGGACCGACGCACTGATCGACGCGATCACCGCGCACGACCCCGGCATCGTCTTCGTCGAGGAGTGCGATGACGGATGCCAGGACGCCCTCGCCCGCAACTCGCTGGAGACCGCGTACCCGTACCGGCAGGCCGTGCGCGCGGGCGGCTCGGAAGGATCGGAGATCCTCAGCAGGTTTCCGCTGAAGGCCGCGCCGGGCGTGGCGGGGACGATGGGCATGCCGGGCGCGACGGCGGACGTGCGCGGGCAGTCCGTACGGCTCCAACTGGCGCACCCCATGCCGCCGTTGCCGCAGCAGCTCGGGGTCTGGCGGCGCGAGCTGGGGCGGCTCGCGGACTTCGCGGGCGCGGGGGACGGGCCGACCATCGTGGCCGGCGACTTCAACGCGACGCAGGACCACGCCGCGTTCCGCCGCATCCTCGACGCGGGGTCCCTGCGGGACGCCAGCCGGCTGACGGGGGACAGCCGCAGGGCGAGCTGGCCGTCGACGGCGCCGCGGCAGCTTGGCACGCAGATCGACCACGTGCTGGTGAGCGAGGCGTTCTCGGCGCAGGACGTACGGTTCCTGACGCTGGCGGACACCGACCACCGGGCGGTGCTCGTGGATCTGACGCTGCACAAGACGCCGCCCACGTCGTCCTGAGGCCGCGCGAAGATCGCATACTGGGCTCATGCCGCCCCACCTGACACCCCCGGACTGGCTGGTCAGAACCCTCAGGCCGCAGCGGGCCGCCGGTGTCCCGTGGGCGGCGGTGACCCGCGCGTCGCTCGCCATGGCCGCCCCGCTGGCCGTGGGCCTCGCGACCGGCCACTTCACGTACGGGGCGCTCGCCTCGATGGGCGCCCTGTCCGGCGTCATCGGCGACACGGCCGACGCCTACCGGATGCGGGTCTTCAACATCGCGGTGCCGCAGCTGTTCGGCGCCCTCGGGGTGACCGTCGGCTCGCTGGTGTTCGGGCAGGGCTGGCCGGCGGTGGCCGTCGTGACGGCGGTCGCGCTCGTCTCCGGGATGATCTCGACGATCGGCGCGGTCGCGTCCGTCTCCGGGCTGCTGCTCCTGCTCAACTGCGTGGTGGGCGCGGGCCTGCCGATGCCCGGCGACTGGTGGCTCGCGCCGCTCCTGATGACGAGCGGCGGCCTGCTCGTCCTGCTCCTCGCGCTGCTCGCGTGGCCGCTGCGGTCGGGTGTGCCGGAGCGGGCGGCCGTCGCGGCGACGTACCGCGCCGTCGCCAACCTCCTGGAGGCGGCGGGCACCGACGCCCTCACGTACGCGGAGACCCGCCTCGCCGTCACCCAGTCCCTCAACCAGGCCTACGACCTCGTGCTCGCCCGGCGCACCCTCGCACACGGCCGCAACCCCGAACTGGTGCGCCTGGTGAGCCAGTTGAACGCCGTCACACCCATCGTGGAGGCCGCCCCCGCCGCCCACCACGCGGGGGTCCCGCTGCCGCCGCGCGTGCCCGAAGCCGTCCGCCGGCTCGCCGGCACGATCGCCTCGGGGCGGGTGCCGCAGGAGCTCGCGCTCGATCTGCCCGAGGCCCGGGACCCCGCATCGCGGGCGGTCGACCACGCGCTGCGGCACGCCGCCGAGGTCGCGTCCCGGCGCGGGGACGCCGACTTCACGAACGTCGACGACCGGCTCGGCCGCCCCGCGGCGCTGCGCGTACGGGCCCGGCGCGGCGCCCGCAACGTCCTGCTCTCCAGCGCCTCCTGGCGCTACGGGCTGCGCCTCGCGCTGTGCATCGGCATCGCGCAGGCGCTGGTCTCGATCGTGCCGGTGCCGCGTTCGTACTGGGTGGCGCTGACCATCACGTTCGTCATGAAGCCCGACTTCGGCTCGGTGTTCTCGCGGGCCGTGCTGCGCGCGCTCGGCACCGCGGTGGGCCTCGTCGTGGCCGCCGCCGTGCTCGCCGAGGTGCCGATGGGCTGGTGGGACGTGCCGGTCATGATGCTGCTCGCCCCGCTCATCCCCGCGCTCACACCCCGCGGCTACGGCTTCCAGACGGCGGCCATCACGCCGGTGATCCTGCTCCTGTCCGACGTCCTCAACCACCAGGGCACGGCCCTGCTGTGGCCCCGGCTCCTGGACAGCCTGATGGGGTGCGCCATCGCCCTCGTAGCGGGGTACCTGCTGTGGCCGGAGAGCTGGCACACCCGGATCGGCGACCGGCTCGCCGACGCGGTCGCCGACACGGCGGGATACGTGGAGTGCGCGTTCGGCGCCCCGGAGGACCCGGCGGCGCGGGCCCGGATGCGGCGCCGCCTGTACCGGGACCTGTCCGTCATCCGCACCGAGTTCCAGCGGGCGCTGACCGAGCCGCCGCCCACGGGGAAGCGGGCGGCGGCGTGGTGGCCGCTGGTCGTCGCGGTGGAGCGGATCGTGGACGCGACGACGGCGGCGCGGGTGCGGGTGCGGCACGGGGCGGCGGCGCCCGGCTCGGCCGAGGTGGCCCAGGTCGCCGGTCAGCTGCGGGAGTTGGCGGACGGGCTGCGGGCCTCGGAGGTCCTGGAGGAGGTGCGGGCGGACTTCGGTACGGGCGGGGCGCGGGACGGGGTCCTGGAGCACGTACGGCAGGAGGTGGCGGCGGCGCGGGCGATCGCGGCGCCGCGGTAGCCGGACCTTGGTCCCGCTCGATTGAGGACCAAGGTCAAAACAGCCTCTGACCTGGTCTTTTGCTCCTGTTGCACGAGCGCGTCCGGGTGTGGGCACGGCTGTTACACGACGTACGGATGACGCACACATCGCAGGCCTAACTTCTTACTCGTCGCCACCGCAAACGGGGCACACCGGGAAAAACCCACCACCCCGACTGGCCGGTCTACGGCCGGCCCGAGCCACGAGGGAAGCACCACGATGCGAGCCACCCGAGCCACCTTCCGCACCGCCGCCATCGCCACCGGCGCCATCGCCGCCCTGGCCGTCCCGGCCACCGCCGCCTTCGCGGACACCACGCCCGCGCCCCAGTCGTCGACCGGCGCGGACGACCAGGGTCAGGACCAGAACCAGGGCGACCAGGGCCAGGGCCAGGACGACCAGAACCAGGGGCAGGACCAGGGGCAGAAGCAGGACCAGGACGATCAGAACGCCCGGCAGCTGATCAGCTCGCCCACCCTCGCCGAGGGCTTCTCCGCCAAGGTCTACACCGTCGGCAGCAACGGCGCCGAGGCCGACATCTTCAAGGACGGCGCCCTCGTCACCACCCTGAAGGCGAACGGCTCCACAGCGAAGACCACCACCGGCGGTTACGTCTTCCAGCTCAGCCCGAGCGGCCAACTCACCGCCGACCAGGACTCCAGCGGCGACAAGACCGACCCGCCGGTCCCCGGTGGCTGGGAGTCCAAGGGCACGACGAACCTCGGCGACGGCTGGTCCGCGAAGGTCGACGTCAACGCCTCGGCGCGGTCGGCCCGCGCGGAGATATCCCAGAACGGCACGGCGAAGGGGAAGCTGGAGGCGTACGACGGAGCCAAGTCCACGAAGATCGGCGACCGCACCTTCACGCTGACCAGCGACGGCACGATCACCTCGAAGAAGGACGCCAAGGACCCGGTCGTCGGCGGCTGGGAGTCCAAGGGCGTCAAGAAGTTCGGCGACGGCTGGTCCGCGAAGGTCCAGGTGAACGCCTCCGCCCGCACCGCCAAGGCCGACATCTCGCACCACGGCACCGTCAGGGGCCACCTCACCGCCTACAACGGCAGCAAGTCCACGAAGCTCGACAACTACACCTTCACGCTGACCAGCGACGGCACGATCACCGCCAAGAAGTCCGCGACGCCGAAGCCGGTGCCGGACCACCAGCGCCGCTACGTGAAGACGGTCAAGCTCGCCGACGGCGTCTCCACCGCCAAGGTCTACAAGCTGGACACCTGCCACTACCAGGCCGACATCTACGCCCACGGCAAGAAGCTCGACACCCTCGACGCCCACGGCAAGACGGCGTACGGCCAGCACAACGGCCTGCACGTCGCCCTGAAGTCCAACGGCGCGGTCACGTCGTGGCTGGACGGCTCGGGCAAGCACGGCTCGGGCAAGCACGGGTCCGCCACCGGTACGGGCACGGGCACGGGGTCCGGCACTGGCACCGGCTCCGGCTCCGGGAGCCGCACGCTGCCGCAGGGCGGCGTGAAGGCCGGCGCGGAGAACGTCGCCGCGCACACCTCGACCGGCTCCGACACGACCCTGCTCGTCGCGGCGGGCGCGGGTGCCGCTGCGCTCGGCGCGGCCGGCCTGGGCTTCTCGGTCTACCGCCGCAAGCAGAACAGCTGACACAACTCGCCGTTCCGATACGACGGTTGGGGCGCCCTCGGGGGTCGCCCTGACCGTCGTACGCGCATAAGTACCGCTACGCGCGCAGGCATTGGCGCCGTGTTGCTCCCGTGCGCTCGGCCGATCGGTCCGACCCTTCCCAAGATCGTCCCCGGCGGCGGCTAACCTTACGTGTCCGCCCTGGCCAGGGGTTCCAGGGATCTTGGGGACGAACTCATGCGGAAGGTTGCGCACATGGGCATTCTGGATCTGCTGCGGAACGCGTTCGGGCGGTCCCGCAAGAAGGACGAGACCGCCACCGCGCCGGAACCGTCCGCTTCCGCGGAGACTCCGGCGTCGCCGGCGCCGCCGTCCACAGCCGAGAAGCCGACGGTGCCCGCACCGTCGAAGGGCGAGGCGGACGACCTGGTGGCAGCGGCCTTCGACAACGTGACGGTCCCGAAGCCGTCCCGCCCGATCGGCTCGGAACACGTGGCTGCCGCCGAGCCGGAGGCCGTCGCCCCCGAGCCCGAGGTGGAGGCTGCCGCCCCGGAGCCCGAAGCCGAGCCGGAGGCAGCCCCCGAGGCCCAGGCACCCGAGGCCAAGCCCGAGCCGGAAGCCACGGTTGCCGAGGCCGAGCCGGAGCCCGAGGCGGAGGCCACTGCCCCGAAGGCCGAACCCGAGCCGCAGCCGACCCCCGAGGTCGAGGTGGAGGCCGCTGCCCCCGCCCCGGCGGCTGACGCCGAGACCACTGCCCCGACCACCGCTGCCGAGCCGAAGGCCGACGCCGAACCGGAAGCCGAGCCCAAGTCCGCCGCGACCGCGACCGCGACCGAGGCGAAGGACGACGCCGAGCCGGAAGCCGCGCCCGTCACCGGGCCCGAGCCGGAAGCCGCAGCCGAGGCGGAGCCCGTCGCCGGAGCCACCCCGCAGGCGGGCGTCGCGCCCGAGCCGCAGGCCAAGCCGGACGCGGAACCCGAGCCGGAAGCAGCGCCCGCCGCCGCAGCCGAGCCCGAGCCGCAGGCCGAAGCCCCCGCGCCCAAGGCCGCCAAGAAGACCGCCGCGAAGAAGGCCCCCGCCAAGAAGGCCGCCGCCAAGGCCAAGCCCGCGCCGAAGGCCGAGCCCGAGACGAAGGCCGCGACGAAGGCCGAGCCCAAGGGCGAGCCCGTCGCCGCCACCGCCGCTTCCACCGGCACCGGCACCGTCACCCCCGCCAAGCTCAAGTCCCGCGCCCCCGGCCTCGTCGCCGCGCACAAGGCCGCCGGGGCCGCGCTCAAGGCGCGGGGGATCGACGGGGCGCGGGCCTCCGTGTACCTCGTACTCGACCGGTCCGGGTCGATGCGCCCGTACTACAAGGACGGTTCCGCCGAGGCGCTCGCCGAGCAGACCCTCGCGCTGGCCGCGCACCTCGACGCGGACGCCACGGTCCACACCGTCTTCTTCTCGACGGACATCGACGCCACCGGCGACCTGACCCTGGACGCGTACGAGGGCAGGATCGACGCGTGGCACGCGGCGGCAGGGCGGATGGGCCGCACCAGCTACCACCGGGCGATCGAGGAGGTCGTCGCCCACCACGAGAAGAGCGCCGACCCCCAGGTCCCGGCCCTGGTGATCTTCCAGACGGACGGCCCGCCGGACGTGCAGCGCCCCGCGAACGAGGCGCTCGCCGAGGCCGCGAAGCACCCGCTGTTCTTCCAGTTCGTCGCGTTCGGCGAGCACGACGCGAAGGGCTTCGACTACCTGCGCAAGCTCAAGGCCGACAACGCCGCGTTCTTCCATGCGGGCCCGACCCCGCGCGAGCTGACCGACGCCGAGGTCTACGAGGGGATCCTCGCGGCCTGGCGCCCGTAAGCCCTCCGCACCCCCACGGACACCCCTGGCCGTCCGCGCTGTAAAACACCGCGCGGGCGGCCCACCCATGTCGGATACGATTTCTGGATTCCACCGGCGCCGAGAAACCACCCGCCGCCGAACGTCACAACCCGGGAGCAGCCCCCGATGGCTCGACACCTCATCACCAGCGCCCTTCCGTACATCAACGGGATCAAGCACCTGGGCAACATGGTGGGGTCCATGCTCCCGGCGGACGTGTACGCGCGGTACCTGCGCCAGCGCGGCCACGACGTGCTCTACATCTGCGCGACCGACGAGCACGGCACCCCCGCCGAGCTCGCCGCGAAGGAGCGGGGCATCCCGGTCGCCGAGTTCTGCGCGCAGGCGCACGACGCGCAGAAGTCGGTCTACGACGGGTTCGCGCTCGCCTTCGACCACTTCGGCCGCTCCTCGTCGCCGCAGAACGCGGAGATCACCCAGCACTTCGCCCGCAAGCTGAACGAGAACGGGTTCATCGAGGAGCGCGCGATCCGTCAGGTGTACTCGCCTGCCGACGGCCGCTTCCTGCCGGACCGCTACGTCGAGGGCACCTGCCCGCACTGCGGCTACGACAAGGCCCGCGGCGACCAGTGCGAGAACTGCACGCGCGTCCTCGACCCGACCGACCTGATCAACCCGCGCTCCGCGATCTCCGGCTCCACCGAGCTCGAGGTCCGCGAGACCAAGCACCTGTTCCTGCTCCAGTCGAAGCTCCAGGTCGAGGTCGAGGCGTGGATCGACGAGGTCGCCGGCGAGTGGCCGCAGCTGGCCTCCTCCATCGCCCGCAAGTGGCTGACCGAGGGCCTGAACGACCGCGCGATCACCCGTGACCTGGACTGGGGCGTCCCCGTCCCGGCCGACACGTGGCCGGAGCTCGCGGCCGACGGCAAGGTCTTCTACGTATGGTTCGACGCCCCGATCGAGTACATCGGGTCGACGAAGGAGTGGGCGGACCAGGCCCCCGACGGCGAGGTCCGCGACTGGAAGTCGTGGTGGTACGAGCCCGAGGGCGCCACCGACGTGCGCTACACGGAGTTCATGGCGAAGGACAACGTCCCGTTCCACTCCGTGATGTTCCCGGCGACGCAGATGGGCGTCCGCGAGCCGTGGAAGAAGGTCGACTACCTGAAGGCCTTCAACTGGCTGACGTACTACGGCGGCAAGTTCTCCACGTCGCAGAAGCGCGGCGTCTTCACCGACCAGGCCCTGGACATCCTCCCGGCCGACTACTGGCGCTACTTCCTCATCGCGAACGCGCCGGAGTCCGACGACTCCTCCTTCACGTGGGAGCACTTCACCGCGACGGTGAACAAGGACCTGGCCGACACCCTCGGCAACTTCGTCAACCGCGTCCTGTCCTTCTCGCGCAAGCGCTTCGGCGACGACGTCCCCGCGGGCGGCGAGCCGGGCGAGGCCGAGCGGAAGCTGGGCGCGGAGATCTCCCGCCTCCTCGCCGAGTACGAGGAGCAGATGGAGGCCCTCCAGTTCCGCAAGGCCGCGGCGGCGCTGCGCGCCCTGTGGTCGGCGGGCAACTCCTACCTGGAGGAGAAGGCCCCCTGGCTGGAGATCAAGACGAACCAGGAGGGCGCCGCGCTCACCCTCCGCACGGCGATGAACCTCATCCACCTCTACTCGGTGGTCTCCGAGCCGTTCATCCCGTCCTCCTCCGCCGCGATGCGCGCCGCGTTCGACCTGGCGGGCGACGACGCCACGTGGGTCACCGCCGAGCAGGCCACGTCCCTGGACACGGTCCCGGCCGGCACCCCGTTCACGGTCCCCCCGGTCCTCTTCGCGAAGATCACCGACGAGGACCTGGAGTCGTACAAGGAGCGCTTCGGCGGCGAGCCCGCCGCCTGAGGCTTCAGGCGTCGCGCCACCTCAGCGCCGTCCACCCGAGGACGAGCGCCCCGCCCGCATAGGCGGCGAGGACACCGATGCCCGTCCAGGGGGCGAGCGGGGCCGTTCCGGTTCCGGTCGTCGTCTGGACGGCGAGGCCCGCCGTCATCGGGGAGAGTTGCCGCACGCGGGCCAGGACGTGGTCCGGCATGTCGATGATCAGGGTCGCGAGGTACGGGCCGTAGAGCAGCGCCATCACCGCCCCGGCCGCCGACGCCGCCTGCCGCACGACCAGCGCCACCCCGATGCTCAGCAGCGCGACGAGCAGCAGATAGACGACCGTGCCGCCCGCCGCCCGCCACAACACGTGGGAGCTGTACGGGAGTTGGGCGAAAGCCGCCGAGTCGCCCGAGTCGGCTGCCATGACCGCGCGGCCCGCCGCCACCGAACCCGCGACCGCGGGGAGCGCCGCGGCCGACACCGTCGCCGCGACCACCGCGGCCTTCGCGAGGAAGACCGTGGTGCGCCGCGGGTTCGCGGCCAGCGTCGTGGCCATCATGCGCGGGTACTCGGAGCAGACCACGGCGACCGCGACGAGGGCCGCCGCCGTCTGCGCCAGGTACACCCCGGACAGGGACAGGGCCGTCGGGGCGAGGACCCCCTCCTCGCCCTCGCCCGCGCTCGCCGCGATCAGCGCCGTGAAGGCGACCATCGCGCCGGCCAGGGACACCACCGTCCACACCTGCCCGGGAACGGTACGGAGTTTGGTCCACTCCCCGTGGAACGCCCGCCGCACGCCCGTGGCCGCCGTCATACGTCCCGCCCGGTCAGCCGCCACCGTGCCGCGCCGAGCACGACCGCCACGTAGAGACAGAGCACGCCGAAGCCCGCCCAGGGTGTCATCACGGTGTCGATGAGCTGCCGCGTCTGCTGGATGGCGAGGCCGGCGGTCGGGGTCGCGCTGCCGACGAAGTCGCTGAACCCGATGGACGTGGACTGCGCGACGATCGGCAGCACGATGAACGTGACGATCATCAGGACGACGGCCGGCACCGCGCGCCGCAGCAGCGCCCCGACTCCCATGCCGAGCACGGCGACCAGCGCGAGGAACGCCGCGCTGCCGACGACCGCGCGGACCGTCGACGGGTCGGTGAGGGACGGCTCGGGGAAGAGCGGCGGGGCGAAGCCGTTGTCGCGCAGGGCGGGCAGGGCCACGTAGAACTCGGCGACGCTCGCGGCCAGGCCGACGGCGAAGACCACCGCGCCGAGCACCAGCGCCTTCGCGGCGAGGACCCGGTCGCGGCGCGGGCTCGCGGTGAACGTGGTGCGCGCCGTCCCCGTCCTGTACTCGGACGTGACGGACAGGACGCCGAGCGCGATCACGGCGATCGTCGCGATCTGGATGCCGTCGTCGAGCGTCATCTTCACCAGGTCGGGCTGCCCGCCCAACTGCCCGACGCCACCCATGCCGAGGCCGCCCAGGTCGCCGCTGCCGGTGACCGTGAAGACGCCGTCCCGCTCGCGGTAGGGGCTCGGGTCGGCGGTGGGGTCGGGCATCTCGCCCTTCTTCACCGCCTGCGCGATGTCCGCCTGTCGCCAGCCGCCGGTGCCGGGGGACGCGGGGAAGTCGACGTGGTCGAAGACGGCCCGGCCGACGGTGGCCACCGGGTGCATGCTCACCTGGCTCGGTCCGGTGCGCTGCTCCGTCCCGGTCGGCGGCGACGTCACGAAGAGGCCCGCCTCGGCGGTCGCCGGCAGCCCGGTGACGGTGAGCGTGCCGATCCTGTGCCAGGTGCGGCCGTCGGCGGAGTCGTAGCCGGTGGCCCGGTCGCCGGCGCGCACGAGCCGCAGCCAGCGCGGCGTGCCCGCGCTCCCGGACCCGGTCAGCTCGTGCTTCCCGTCGGCCATCATCCGCACGCCGTGCCCGGGCGTCACCATCAGGGCGGCGTACGAGGATCCGCTCGCCGTCCCGTCCTTGAGCAGCAGCCCCGCCTTGGCCCAGGGGGCGCTGTGCTTCTGCGAGGCGACGCGCACGGTGAACGTGCCGTCGCCCGCGGTCGGCCGGTGCACGAAGCTGGAGCTGTCGTACGTCGACGGGCCGCCGTAGCCGTAGTGGTTGCCGTTCGACGACGCGACGGTGAGCAGCAGGCTCAGGGCGAGCAGCGCGAACAGGGCGACGGACGTGCTGCGGACGCTGCGGAGCTTGGTCCACTCGGCGCGCAGGGCACGCGCCATGGGCGACTTCACGATGCCTCCTGGGCGCTGAACTCCGCCGCCGCGCCGGTGAGTTCCATGTAGGCCTCCTCCAACGTGGCCCGGTGCCGGGCCAGTTCGGAGAACGGGATGCCGTGCGCGGTGAGCCGGGCGACGACGTCCTCGGCGGTCAGGCCCGTGACGGTGAGCGCGTCCGGCCCGGTCACGGCGACGGTGGCATCGGCGCCCGCGAGCACCGCGAGGGCCTCCGCGCGGCGGCTGGTCCGCAGGGCCATCCGCTCCCCGGACGCCTCGTCGAGCAGCGCGGCCACGTCCGTGTCCGCGAGCAGCCGCCCCCGCCCGATGACGACGAGGTGGTCGGCGGTGTCCTGCAACTCGCTCATCAGGTGCGACGAGATCAGCACCGTACGCCCTTCCGCGGCAAGGGACTTGAGGAACTTCCTGATCCACTGGATGCCCTCGGGATCGAGGCCGTTGACCGGCTCGTCGAGGATCAGCACGGGCGGATCGCCCAGCAGCGCGGCGGCGATCCCGAGCCGCTGCCGCATCCCGAGCGAGAAACCCCCGGCGCGCTTCTTCGCGGCGGAGGCGAGGCCGACCTGGTCGAGGACGAGGTCGACGCGGCGGCTCGGCAGCCCGTTGTAGTGGGCGAGCCACAGGAGATGGTCCCGGGCCCGGCGCCCCGGGTGCAGCGCCTCGCAGTCGAGCAGCGCGCCGACGGCGGACAGCGGGTCGGCGAGGTGCGCGTACTGCTGCCCGCCGATGAGCGCGACGCCGCTGTCGGGCCGGTCGAGCCCCAGCATCATCCGCAACGTCGTCGACTTCCCGGCCCCGTTGGGCCCGACGAACCCGGTCACCCGCCCGGCCTCGACGGTGAAACTCAGCTCGTCCACGGCCACGGTGGCCCCGTACCGCTTGCACAGCCCACGGGCCTCGATCGTCATGTCGGTCATGAAAGCCGACGGTAGGGAAGGAACCCGGGCCGGGTCGTCACGCCGGAGCGTGGTCAGTCGGGGGCCGAGGTCCCCCGCCCGGGGGACTCCTTACATCTGGGCCGGGGAAATGCGCCCCTTCAGGGGCGCGGGGCTGTATCGATCGGCGGCTGCGCCGCGGGGCGCGAGCAACCACGACGAACCCGCACCCGACGCATGCCCCCCCCCCAACGGCGAGTTGCCGGCTCCCCCTCCCCCCGCAGGGTGACGCCCCCGAACCCCACCCCCGCCGATAATCCCCCCATGACCCGGACCTGGCCCACCCCCAGCACCCCGGCCCAGCTGAGAGCCCAGGCCCACCGCATCACGACCGCCCGGGACCTCCCCCTGCTCACCGCGACGGCGCTGACCCTCGTCGCCCTGGGCGAGATCACGGGCCGCGGCCACGACCCCGCGACCCAGTTCCCCGGCCTCCTCGCCCTGGCCCTCGGCGCAACGCTCCCCCTCGCCTTCGTCCGCGCCCACCTGCTCCTCACCGCCACCACCCTCACCACAGCCGCGCTGCTCGCCCCGGTCACCTACGGCCAGACCCTGTACGCGGCCCTGCCGGCCCTCGCCGCGGCCCTCTACGCGGTGGGCCGGCGCAGCCCCGGACGCACCGCCGTCCTCTTCACGATCCCGTTCACGGCCTACGCGCTCACGGACGACGCGGGGCCCTACGGCGTCGCCCTCCTCGCCTGCGCCGCCGCCGCGATCGGCGCGGGCAACGCCCGGCGCGCCCAGGCCGAGGCGGCCCGCCGCACCGCCGCCGACTGGGCGTACGCGGACACGGCCCTCGCCCACGCCGCCCTCGGCGAACGGGCGCGTATCGCACGGGAGTTGCATGACATCGTGGCCCACCACATCTCGACGATCTCGGTCCAGGCGGAGACGGCCCGCTTCACGACGCCCGGCCTGTCCCCGGAGGGCGCCGAGCGTTTCCTCGCGATCGGCGACACCGCCCGCCTCGCCCTCACCGAGATGCGCCGCCTGCTCGGCGTGCTGCGCGAGGAAGCCCCGGCCGAAGCACCCGCCGCACCCGCGCCCCGCACCCCGCAGCCGGGCCTCGACCAGCTCGTCACCCTCGTCGACGAGGCCCGCGCGGCGACCGGCACCGCCGTGCGCCTCATCGTCCGCGGCCGCGTCCCCACCCTCGACCCGGGCCTGGAACTCACCGCGTACCGCATCGTCCAGGAAGCCCTCACCAACGCCCGCAGGCACGCCCCGGGCGTGGCCGTGGACGTGGAACTCCACTACAGGGAGACAGAGTTGGCGATACGCGTACGGGACTGCGGCCCGGGCACGACCGCACCCTCCTCCGGCGCCCCGGGCCACGGCCTGCTCGGCATGCGCGAACGCACCGCGATGGCCGGCGGCACCCTGCACGCGGGCCCGGCCCCGGCGGGCGGCTTCCTCGTAGAGGCGTCTCTGCCGACAGGGAGCACCACCCCGTGACCAACCCCACGGACCACCCCATCCGCATCGTGGTCGCCGACGACCAGGACGTCGTACGGGCCGGCTTCGGCGCCCTCCTCGACAGCCGGCCGGACTTCACGGTCGTCGGCAGCGCGAGCGGCGGCGCCGAAGCGGTCCGCGTCTGCCGCGCGACCCGCCCCGACCTGGTCCTCATGGACGTACGGATGCCCGGCACGGACGGCATCGAGGCCACCCGTCGCATCACCGGCGAGCTGCCGGACACCCGCGTCGTGATGCTGACGACGTTCGACCTCGACGAGTACGTGTACGACGCCCTCGCCGCCGGAGCCAGCGGCTTCCTGCTCAAGGACATGCTCGCCGAGCGGCTCTTCGAGGCGGTCCGGATCGTCGCGGCGGGCGAGGCACTGCTCGCACCGACGGTCACCCGCCGGCTGATCGCCGAGTTCGCCCGGCTGCGGCCGCGCGCGGTGCCCGAACAGGCCCGCGCCGTGCAGACGTTGACCCCGCGCGAGGCGGAGGTGCTCCGGCTGATCGCGGAGGGCCTGTCGAACCAGGAGATCGCGGCCCGGCTCGTCGTCGGCGGCGAGACGGTGAAGACGCATGTCAGCCGCGTCCTCGCCAAACTGGGCGTCCGGGACCGGGCGCAGGCGGTGGTGGCGGCGTACGAGTCGGGCCTGGTCGTGCCGCGGTCGGGCTGACAGCAACGTCTTCGCCTCGGAGAACGGCACCCGCGTCGTCCGCGAAAGCCAAGCGGTCCATGCGGAGAACCTGAACGCCCGGGCAGCGCTCACTGAGCAGGAAGCCACCCGACGCCCCGCCGTCCATGGACGGCGGGGCAGACGGGGACACCCACGCTCACGTGGGCGCGGACGTCACTTCTTCTCGACCGGCTTGCGCAGCTGGATGTTGAGCTCGCGCAGGCGCGACTCGTCCAGCTCGGTGGGCGCGCCCATCATCAGGTCCTGCGCGTTGCCGTTCAGCGGGAAGCCGATGGTCTCCCGGATGTTCGGCTCGTCGGCGAGGAGCATGACCATGCGGTCGACGCCCGGGGCGATCCCGCCGTGCGGCGGGGCGCCGAAGCGGAATGCGCGCAGCATGCCCGCGAACTCGTGCTCGACGGTGTCACGGTCGTAGCCCGCGATCTCGAAGGCCTTGAGCATGATGTCGGGCTCGTGGTTCCGGATGGCGCCGGAGGACAGCTCGATGCCGTTGCAGACGATGTCGTACTGCCACGCCAGGATGTCCAGCGGGTCCTTCTCCTCCAAGTCCTTCATGCCGCCCTGCGGCATGGAGAACGGGTTGTGGGAGAAGTCGATCTTGCCGGTCTCCTCGTCCTTCTCGTACATCGGGAAGTCGACGATCCAGCAGAACCGGAAGACGTTCTCCTCGAACTGGCCGGCGCGCTTGGCGGCCTCGACGCGGACCGCGCCCATGATCTTGGAGACCTCGTCGAACTCGCCCGCGCCGAAGAACACGGCGTGCCCAGCTGCCAGGCCGAGGCGCTCGGTGAGGACCTTGACGTTCTCCTCGGTGAGGAACTTCGCGATCGGGCCCGCGAACGTGCCGTCCTCGCCGACGCGGATCCAGGCCAGGCCCTTGGCGCCCTGCTCGACCGCGTAGTCACCGAGGCCGTCGAAGAACTTGCGGGACTGACCGGCGGTGTCCGGGACGGGCAGCGCGCGCACGTGCTTGCCGGCGAACGCCTTGAACTCGGAGCCCTCGAACACGTCGGTGATGTCGACGAGTTCGAGCTTGGCGCGCAGGTCCGGCTTGTCGTTGCCGTACTTCAGCATCGACTCGCGGAACGGGATCCGCGGGAACGGGCTGGTGACCTCGCGGCCGCCGCCGTACTCCGTGAACAGCTCCGTCATGAGCTTCTCGATCGGCTGGAAGACGTCTTCCTGCTCGACGAAGCTCATCTCGATGTCGAGCTGGTAGAACTCGCCCGGCGAGCGGTCCGCGCGCGCGTCCTCGTCGCGGAAGCAGGGCGCGATCTGGAAGTAGCGGTCGAAGCCGGAGATCATCAGCAGCTGCTTGAACTGCTGCGGCGCCTGGGGGAGGGCGTAGAACTTGCCCGGGTTCAGACGGGACGGGACGACGAAGTCACGGGCGCCCTCGGGGGAGGTCGCGGTGAGGATCGGCGTCGCCATCTCGTTGAAGCCGAGGGCGACCATCTTCGAGCGGATCGAGGCGATCACGGACGAGCGCAGCATGATGTTGCGGTGCATGCGCTCGCGGCGCAGGTCCAGGAAGCGGTACTCCAGGCGGCGCTCCTCGCCCACCCCGTCGTCCTGGTTGATCTGGAACGGCAGCTGCTGCGCGGCACCGAGCACCTCGACCTCGGCGGCCTCGATCTCGATCTCGCCGGTGGGCAGCTCCGAGTTCACGTTGTCCGCGCCGCGGGAGACGACCTTGCCGTCCACACGGACGACGGTCTCCTTGGTGAGCTTGTCGAGGACCTCGGCGGCCTTCGTGCCCGGGCGGGCGACGAGCTGCGTGATGCCGTAGTGGTCGCGCAGATCGATGAAGAGGATGCCGCCCAGGTCTCGGCGATTGTGCAGCCAGCCGCTCAGCCGGACGTCGGTGCCGACGTCAGAGGCGCGGAGCTCGCCGCAGGTGTGGGACCTGTACCGATGCATCGTCGTTCATCCAGCCTTTGCTTTTGGGGTACCCGGGGAGACAACCCGGATCTCCCCAAGGGTACCGGCCGCCCCAGGATCGCTCTGCGAATAGTTCCGCGGCCCCGGGCCCCGGGGACTCTCGGTGGCAGTACGCGATCACCTCTTCCTACAGTGGGGCCATGCACACCGGTGAGCCCCTCCCTCCGGTGGAGGACGTCCTCGCCGCTCTCGCGACCGGCCTGTGGCGCTGGGACAACCGGGCGGGCCTCGTCACCTTCGACGCCGAGGCCGCCCGGCTCATCGGTCTGCCCTCGCCCGACGGCGGCCCTGTCACCCTGACGGAGGCCGGGGCGCGGGCCCGTTTCCACCCGGTCGACTGGAACGAGATCGACGGCGTCGTACGCCTGGCCGTCGCCGAGGGCACCCTCGCCGAGGCCCGGCTGCGCATCATGGACGAGCAGGGCCGCGTCCTGCGCATCGTGCGCAGCCGCTCCAAGCCGGTGGTCCACGGCGACGCCCCCGACTCGTACGAGCTGATCGGCACGCTCCAGGAAGTCACCGAACTGCCGCCGGAGGCCGCCTCCCGCACCCCGGTGACCGGCGACTGGCGGCGCTCGCGCGAGGCGTTCCTGCTGGACGCCGGCCGGGCGCTCGCGGAAGCCCTCTCGACCGCCGAGGTGCTGCGCGTCGCCGCGGGCCTGTCGATGCCCGGGTTCTCGCCGAGCGGCCTCGCGGTCTTCGGCGTCGCGGGCGACCGGCTCACCGTCATCGGGCACCACGGGCAGCAGCCCGGCGACGAGGGCCCCTTCACCGACATGGACCTGGCCACCGACTATCCGGCGGCGGAGGTCTGCCGCACCGGGCGCGCGGTGTATCTGTCGTCGCCGGACGAGTACCGGCGCCGCTACCCGGCGGCCTGGCCGCTCGCGTCCCGCTTCGCGCGGCAGTCGTGGGCGTTCCTGCCGCTGATCGTCGCGGGCCGCACGATCGGCGCGTGGATGGCGGGCTTCGACTACCCGGTGACGTTCTCGCCGGACGAGCGCTCGGTCCTGACGACGGTCGCCCGGATGCTGGCGCAGGCCCTGTCCCGGGCCGGGGTCGCCGAGTCCGAACGGGAGCTCACCGACGGCCTCCAGAAGTCGATGCTGCCCAGCCTCGGCCCGCAGATCCCCGGCATGAACCTCGCCGCCCGCTACGTGCCGACCGGCGGCGGCCTCCAGGTCGGCGGCGACTGGTACGACATGATCCCGCTGCCGGGGGGCACCTCCCGGACGGCGTCCGGGGGAGGCCGGATCGCGCTCGTCATCGGCGACGTCCAGGGCCACGACGTGCGCGCGGCGGGCCTGATGGGGCAGCTGCGGATCGCCCTGCGCGCGTACGCCTCCGAGGGGCACCGCCCGGACGCGGTCCTCTCCCGCGCCTCCCGCTTCCTCTACGGCGTCGGCGAGCCCGGCACGGACCCGCGCTTCGCGACCTGCCTGTACGTCGAGGCCGACCCGGTCACCGGCGTCCTGGAGATCGCCCGCGCGGGCCACCCCGACCCCGCGATACGCATGCCCGACGGCACCGTCCTGATGCGGCCCACGGCCGGCGGGCTGCCGCTGGGCATCGACCCCGACGCGGACTACCCGACGACCCGGCTCGTCCTGGAGCCCGGCGAGACGCTGCTGCTGTGCACCGACGGGCTGATAGAGACCGGCGGGCACGACCTCGACACCGGCTGGGCCCGGCTGCGGAAGATCCTGGAGGAGTATCGCGGCGACAACCTGGAGGACCTCGCCGACGCCCTGGTGCAGGGCGTCCACGGCCCCTCCTCGCACCACGCAACCGGCCCGCTCGCCGACCGCCGCGAGGACGACATCGCGGTCGTCCTGCTCTGCCGTACGGGCCCGGGCTTCGGCTGCGACGGCGGCCTGACCCCCGCTCCGCCCGTGCGCCGCTCGGCGATGACGATCGCGCAGGCCGAGCCCGAGCGGATCGCCGCCGCCCGCCAGCAGTTGCGCGAGCTGCTGCACGACTGGGCCGACGAGGACCAGGTCGACTCGGCGGTGCTGCTCGTCTCCGAGATGGTCACGAACGTCCTGGTGCACACCGACGGCGACGCCCTCCTGGTCACCGAGGTCACCGAGGTCAGCGCGGACGCCCCGCGCCGGCTGCGCGTTCAGGTCTCGGACGCCTCCGACGACCTCCCGCACAAGCGCCGCCCCGGCGAACTGGCTTCGTCCGGGCGCGGGTTGGTCCTCATGGAGCTCCTCGCCCAGCGCTGGGGCGTCGACCCGCAGGGCGAGGGCAAGAGCATCTGGTTCGAACTGGACGAGCCGAAGCCCGTGGAGGCCTGAGAGCTCTCGGCCCCTGCTTCATGTGCTGCATCCCCCGGGGACAATCCCCGGACCCCGGCTGCCAACCACCCTCACACCCCTGTTTCACGTGCTGCAACCCCCGGGGGACAACCCCCGGACCCCGGCCGCCAACCGCCCTCACACCCCTGTTTCACGTACCGCACCCCCCGGGGGACAACCCCCGGACCCCCGGCCGTCAACCACCCTCACACCCCTGTTTCACGTGAAACAACCGGGCCGGGGTCTTCGCTCGCGTACCGCTTCCTGAGCTCCCCCAGGATGCCGAACGCCGCCGCGACCAGCGGGACCGCGAGCAGCATGCCGAGGATGCCCGCGACGGAGGCGCCCGCGGTGATCGCCAGCATGACCATCGCCGGATGCATCTGGACCGTGCGGGACTGGATCATCGGCTGGAGGATGTGGCCCTCCAGCTGCTGCACGGCGAGGATCACGCCGAGCGTCCACAGGGCGATCACCAGTCCCCGGTCGGCGAGCGCGACGAGGACGGCGACGGCACCGGAGATGGTCGCGCCGAGGTAGGGGATGTACGCGCCGACGAACACGAGCGCGCCGAGGCCCACCGCGCCGGGCACCTGGAGGATCAGCAGCCCGACGGTGATGCACAGGGCGTCGATGAGCGCGATGAACGTGGTCCCGCGCATGAACCCCGAGATGGCCTCGAAGGCCCGGCGGCCCATGGCCTCCAGAACCTCCGCGTGGCGCGGCGCGACGGTGTGCGCGAGGCCGACGGCCCGGTCGGAGTCCTTGAGGAAGAAGAAGGTGAGCAGCAGCGTGAGCACGCTGGTTGCGAGCAGCGAGCCGAGCACGGAGAGCCCGGCGAGCACCCCGCTGGCCAGGTTGTCGCCCCACTTGCTGACGAGGTTCTTGGCGTTGTCGGCGGCGTCGCCGAGGTCATCGGCACCGGTGATACCGATGTGCTCCCTGATCCAGTCCCCGGCCTGCCGCAGGGATTCGACGATCTGGTCCCCGGTGTCGATCAGCGCGACCACCACGATGTACCCGGCGCCGCCGACGACGGCGATCAGCGCGATGCAGGTGAGCGCCGCGGCGAGCGCCCGGGGCAGCTTCATCTTGTCGTTGAGCCAGTCGAAGACCGGGGCGAGCAGCGCGCTGCCGAGCAACGCGAGCAGCACGGGCGTGACGGCCGACTGGAAGATGATGACCAGCGCGATCGCGACGGCGGCCACGGCCGTGACCAGGAGTGCCAGCGCGCTCCAGGCGGCGACGCGGCGGGCGGGTTCGGGGAGGAGCGGAGGGCGAGGCTGCACGCTGCCATCCGATCATGGACGTACAGCGGGCCACCCGCCGGGCGGGTCCGGCCGGGTGACGGGCCGTCACAGAACGACGGTCCGTCACTTCCCGGCGGGACCGGGCCGCATCACGTGTGCGGCAGACGCTCCGCGGAGGGGACGACGCCCAGGCGTCCTGCCTGGAAGTCGTCGAAGGCCTGCTGGAGTTCGGCCTGGGTGTTCATCACGAAGGGACCGTAGTGGGCCATGGGCTCACGGATCGGCTGCCCGCCGAGGATGACCACTTCGAGGTCGGGGGTGTGCGAGTCCTGGGACTCGTCGGCGCGCACGGTGAGGGACGAGCCCGCGCCGAACACGGCGGTCTGGCCCATGCGGATCGGCCGCCGGTCGGCGCCGACCGTGCCCTTGCCGGCGAGCACGTACACGAGCCCGTTGTAGTCCTCGCGCCAGGGCAGCGTCGCCTCGGCGCCGGGGCGGACGGTGGCGTGCACCATCGTGATCGGCGTGTGCGTGATGCCGGGGCCCTCGTGGCCGTCGAACTCACCGGCGATGACGCGCAGCAGCGCGCCGCCGTCCTCGGTGGTGAGCAGCTTGACCTGGCCGCCGCGGATGTCCTGGTAGCGGGGGTCCTGCATCTTGTCCTTGGCGGGCAGGTTCACCCACAGCTGGAGGCCGTGGAAGAGGCCGCCGGACATGACGAGGGACTCCGGCGGGGCCTCGATGTGCAGCAGGCCGCTGCCGGCGGTCATCCACTGGGTGTCGCCGTTGGTGATGGTGCCGCCGCCACCGTGGCTGTCCTGGTGGATGAAGGTCCCGTCGATGATGTACGTGACGGTCTCGAAGCCGCGGTGCGGGTGCCAGGGCGTGCCCTTGGGCTCTCCGGGCGCGTACTCCACCTCACCCATCTGGTCCATCATGATGAACGGGTCGAGGTACTTGTAGTTGATCCCGGCGAACGCGCGGCGCACCGGGAATCCCTCCCCTTCGAAGCCGCTGGGCGCGGTCGTCACGGCGAGCACGGGGCGTGCGACGGCGTCCGCGGGCGCCGCCACTCGGGGCAGGGTCAGCGGGTTCTCGACGGTCACAGCGGGCATTTTGGGGACCTCCTTGGCGTCCTCGTGCCTCAACTTTAGTTGAACGTAGAACTTTCTGCCACCCGGAACGCCCGACGCCCGGAGGGCATTCCCTCCGGGCGTCGTTGGTGACCTTCTCCTACGTGGACGTGAACCCTGGCCGAGCGGCCGCCGCGGCAGGCCATCTCCGCGGCATTGTCCGGCAGCGTCACGGGCGCGTCCCGGGCGACGTTCACGGTCGGCGTCAGCGGATCGCCGGCCGCGGGGCCGGCCCCGTCCTTGATGACGACGGTGACGACGGTGACGACGGTGACGAACGAGAGCTTCCGCCCAGAGCTGTTCCGTGCACGCCGAGTGAGCCGCCCGGATGTCCGTACGGCTATGCGCAATGACCCGGGACGGGTGGGTCAGCCGTACATGCGGCGCATGGCGAAGTCGACCATCTGCTCGACGGCCTTCGCGTCGAAGACCATCCGGTGCTCGCCCTCCATGTCGAGGACGAAGCCGTACCCGGTGGGCAGCAGGTCGATGACCTCGGCGCCGGTGATGACGAAGTACTTGGACTCCTTGCCCGCGTACCGCCGCAGCTCCTTGAGCGTGGTGAACATCGGGATCACCGGCTGCTGGGTGTTGTGCAGCGCGAGGAAGCCCGGATTGTCGCCGCGCGGGCAGTAGACCTTCGACGACGCGAAGATCTGCTGGAAGTCCTCGGCGGACATCGAGCCCGTGGTGAACGCGCGGACCGCGTCGGCGAGCGACGGAGGCGACGGCTCCGGATACAGCGGCGGCGCCTGCTGCCCGTACCCGCCCTGCATCCCCTGCTGCGGCGGCGCGTACTGCTGCCCGGCAGCGGCCCCTCCGCCGTGCTGCTCGTATCCGTACATGGGGGCAAGAGTACCGAGGGCGGGCGGGGCCGTGGGCGGGGGACGGATTTCTGTATCGAGGACTAGATAAAGGGGCGAGGGTGCTGGTACGGTATTTCTGTAGCTGTCGATACAGAAATGACGCCGATACGGAAACACGGGGGAATGCCATGCCTGACGAGACGACGACGGTGCGCGGGGCCGGGCCGGGGCTGCTCCTGGCGCACGGCGCGGGGGGCTCCATCGAGGCCAACTACGGCCCGGTGCTCGATGCGCTGACCGCCGGGCACCGGGTGGTCGGGGTCGACTACCCGGGCACGGGCGCGACACCGCGCGCGACATCCCCGCTCCGGCTCGACGACCTGGCGGACCGGCTGGTGGCGGCGGCCGACGCCGAGGGCCTCGACCGGTTCGCCGTGTCCGGGTACTCGCTCGGCGGGGCCGTGGCCGTCCGCATCGCCGCCCGGTACCCCGAGCGCGTCACGGCGCTCCTCCTCACCGCCGCCTTCGCCCACCCCGACCACGGCCTGCGGCTCGACGCCGAGCTGTGGCGCACCCTCGCCCGGTCCGGCGACCCCGGCCCGCTGGCCCGCTTCATCGTCCCGCGCGCACTGAGCGAGCAGGCGCTGCACTCCGTGGGGGACGAGGATCTCGCGGCGCTCCTGGAGGACGTCGGCGCGACGGCCCCGCCCGGCACGGCGGACCACGCCGACCTGGTCACGCGGGTGGACGTGCGCGCGGACCTGCCCCGGATCACGGCTCCGACCCTGGTCATCACGACGACCGGCGACCGCCTGGTCCCCCCGGCACTGCACCGGGCCCTGGCCGGGGCGATACCCGGGGCCCGTCTGGCGGAGATCCCGACGGGCCACCTCCCCTTCGCCGAACTCCCGGACGTGTGGGGCAAGTTGTTGCTGGACTTCTTGAAGGAGACAGGGGCGTGAGGCACGGTTGAGGTGCGCCGGGAGGCACCGTGTTCGTCACAGTTGGCCCTGCGGGGGTTGCTTCTTATTACCGGCGGGTAGCATCCTGTTGTTACTAGTTGGTACGCGTACGAGGACGATCCGCCTCCCAAGCCATTACGGAGCCGTCGCCATGGGGCACTACAAGTCGAATCTCCGCGACATCGAGTTCAACCTCTTCGAGGTGCTCGGCCGCGACAAGCTGTACGGCACCGGCCCGTTCGGGGAGATGGACGTCGACACCGCCAAGAGCATCCTCGAAGAGGTCGCCCGCCTCTCCGAGAACGACCTGGCCGAGTCCTTCGCGGACGCCGACCGCAACCCGCCGGTCTTCGACCCGGAGACGAACACGGCACCGGTCCCGGCCTCGTTCAAGAAGAGCTACCAGGCCTTCATGGACGCCGAGTACTGGCGCCTCGGCCTGCCCGAGGAGATCGGCGGCACCACCGCGCCGCGCTCCCTGATCTGGGCCCACGCCGAGCTGATCCTGGGCGCGAACCCGGCGGTGTGGATGTACTCCTCCGGCCCCGCGTTCGCCGGCATCCTCTTCGAGGAGGGCAACGAGGCGCAGAAGAAGGTCGCCGAGATCGCCGTCGAGAAGCAGTGGGGCTCGACGATGGTGCTGACCGAGCCGGACGCCGGTTCGGACGTGGGCGCCGGCCGCACCAAGGCCGTGCAGCAGGAGGACGGCTCCTGGCACATCGAGGGCGTGAAGCGGTTCATCACGTCCGGTGAGCACGACATGTCGGAGAACATCCTCCACTACGTCCTCGCCCGCCCCGAGGGCCACGGCCCCGGCACGAAGGGCCTCTCCCTCTTCCTGGTCCCGAAGTTCGAGTTCGACTGGGAGACCGGCGAGCTGGGCGAGCGCAACGGCGTGTACGCGACCAACGTCGAGCACAAGATGGGCCTCAAGGCGTCCAACACGTGCGAGATGACGTTCGGCGACAAGCACCCCGCCAAGGGCTGGCTGATCGGCGACAAGCACGACGGTATCCGCCAGATGTTCCGCATCATCGAGTTCGCCCGCATGATGGTCGGCACGAAGGCGATCTCGACGCTGTCGACCGGTTACCTGAACGCCCTGGAGTACGCCAAGGAGCGCGTGCAGGGCCCGGACCTCGCCCAGTTCATGGACAAGGCCGCGCCGAAGGTCACCATCACGCACCACCCGGACGTGCGCCGCTCGCTGCTGACGCAGAAGGCGTACGCGGAGGGCATGCGCGCCCTCGTCCTGCACACCGCGTCGGTCCAGGACGCGATCCAGGTCAAGGAAGCGGCGGGCGAGGACGCGAGCGCCGAGCACGCGCTGAACGACCTGCTCCTGCCGATCGTGAAGGGCTACGGCTCGGAGAAGGGCTACGAGCAGCTGGCGCAGTCGCTCCAGACGTTCGGCGGCTCCGGGTTCCTCCAGGAGTACCCGATCGAGCAGTACATCCGTGACTCGAAGATCGACACGCTCTACGAGGGCACGACGGCGATCCAGGGCCAGGACTTCTTCTTCCGGAAGATCGTCCGCAACCAGGGCGCCGCGCTGAACGGCCTGGCCGAGGAGATCAAGAAGTTCCTCGCGGTGGAGACCGGCGGCGAGGAGCTGGCCGGCGCCCGCGAGTCGCTCGCCAAGGCGGCCGTCGAGCTGGAGGCCATCGTCGGCATCATGCTGACGGACCTGGCCGCCACGGAGCAGGACCCCAAGAACATCTACAAGGTGGGCCTGAACACGACCCGTCTGCTGATGGCGTCGGGCGACGTCGTCGTCGGCTACCTGCTGCTGCGCGGCGCCGCCGTGGCCGCCGAGAAGCTGGCGGCGGGCGCGTCCGGCAAGGACGTCCCCTTCTACCAGGGCAAGATCGCCGCGGCGAAGTTCTTCGCGGCGAATGTCCTGCCGGGTGTGACGGGTGAGCGGAAGCTGGCGCAGGGCACCAGCGCCTCCGGCCTGGACGTCATGGACCTGGACGAGGCGGCGTTCTAGGCTCCGCCGAGCTGGAATCTGCCCCGGGGCCCGTCGTCTCTGTTGAGGGACGACGGGCCTCGTTGTCGTCGTGTGCGGCGCCGTCGTGGCTGGTCGCGCAGTTCCCCGCGCCCCTGAAATGCAGACGCTTCGCGTCGCATTTCCCCGATCAGGGCTGAGGCCATCGGGGAGATGCCGCACCGAAGGTGCGCATCCCAGGGGCGCGGGGAACTGCGCGACCCGCCACACTCAACCCGCACCCGCGAGGGCGCCGCACCCGGCGGACGAAGAGGCGCCGGGCCGCCGAAGGCAGGCCCCCTGCAACCCGCACTACCCTGGCCGCATGCGCACACCCTCCCGCCCCTTCGATCGTGGGCACACCGACGACCTGATGACCTTCCTCGCCGCGAGCCCCACGCCGTACCACGCCGTGGCGAACGTGGCGGCGCGCCTGGAGAAGGCGGGGTTCAAGCAGGTCGCGGAGACGGACGCCTGGGACGGGACGACCGGCGGGAAGTTCGTGACGCGCGGCGGCGCGATCATCGCCTGGTTCGTGCCGGAGGGGGCGCGGGCCCACACCCCGTTCCGGATCGTCGGCGCGCACACCGACTCCCCGAACCTGCGGGTCAAGCCGCAGCCCGACATGGGGAGCAACGGCTGGCGGCAGGTCGCCGTCGAGATCTACGGCGGCCCGCTCCTGAACTCCTGGCTCGACCGGGACCTCGGGCTCGCCGGGCGGATCTCGCTGCGCGACGGCGGCGAGCGCCTCGTGAACATCGACCGGGCCCTGCTGCGCGTCCCGCAGCTCGCCGTCCACCTGGACCGTTCCGTGAACGTCGACGGGCTCAAGCTCGACAAGCAGCGCCACATGCAGCCCATCTGGGGCCTGGGCAGCGACGTCCACGAGGGCGATCTGCTCGGCTTCCTGGAGGACGAGTACGGGCTCGGCCGCGGGGACATCACCGGCTGGGACCTGATGACGTACGCCATCGAGGCACCGGCGTACCTGGGCCGCGACCAGGAACTCGTGGCCGGGCCGCGGATGGACAACCTGCTGTCGGTGCACGCCTGTACGGCCGCGCTCGCCGAGGTGAGCAAGGAGAAGGGGAGCGACGACGATCCCCTGCCGTACATCCCCGTGCTCGCCGCCTTCGACCACGAGGAGAACGGGTCGCAGTCCGACACCGGCGCCGACGGGCCGCTGCTCGGCAGCGTCCTGGAGCGTTCGGTGTTCGCACGCGGCGGCGGTTACGAGGACAAGGCCCGCGCCTTCGCCGGGACGGTCTGCCTGTCGTCGGACACCGGCCACGCCGTGCACCCCAACTACGCCGAGCGGCACGACCCCACGCACCACCCGCGTGCCAACGGCGGCCCGATCCTC
Organism: Streptomyces sp. NPDC052225; assembly: GCF_040679615.1. Classification (NCBI taxonomy): domain Bacteria; kingdom Bacillati; phylum Actinomycetota; class Actinomycetes; order Kitasatosporales; family Streptomycetaceae; genus Streptomyces; species Streptomyces sp. NPDC052225. The sequence goes on from NZ_JBFAVD010000001.1 coordinate 242,721, forward strand.
AAGGTGAACGTCAACAACCGCTACGCGACGGACGGTTCGGGCCGGGCCGTCTTCGCGGCGGCGTGCGAGAAGGCCGGCGTGCCGTTCCAGTCGTTCGTGTCGAACAACGCGATGCCGTGCGGCACGACGATCGGCCCGATCACCGCCGCCCGGCACGGCATCAAGACGGTCGACATCGGCGCGGCGATCCTCTCCATGCACAGCGTGCGCGAACTGTGCGGCGCGGACGACCCGTTCCTCCTGGCGAACGCGCTGACCGCGTTCCTGGAGGGCTGAGTTCCGGCAACTCGCCGCCCGGCTGTGTGACGTCGAAGGCCCCGGGTACCCGGGGCCTTCACCTATCCGTACGGCATGGCCGTACGTCACACAGAGTCTGGGAGGCGGACCTCATGAGCTTGGGGGGTTGCATCATCCTGGTCGCCGTCGGGGCGATCCTGGCGTTCGCGACCGACTGGCACATGCAGAGCGTGAACCTCGACCTGGTCGGCTGGATCTTCATGATCGTCGGCCTGATCGGGATCTTCGTGTTCCGCAGCATCGGACGGCGGCGGCGCACCGTCGTACCGCCGGCGCAGACGACCGTCGTGGAGGACGAACGGGACCGCCGTTTCTGACGGAGCACCGCCACGTACCCTGATCTTTTGGGGTTCATGGTGAGGGGGGCGCTGTCGTGGAGTTCCGGCTGCTCGGCACGGTCGGTGTCGCGACGGAGAGCGGGGAGCTCCCGCTCGGCCCAGCCAAGCGGCGCAGCCTGCTCGCCGCGCTGCTGCTGCGGCCCAACACCGCCGTCCCCCTGGACCAGTTGATCGACGCGCTGTGGCCGGAGGGCCCGCCCGCGCGGGCCAGGACCGTGGCGCAGGGACATGTGTCGCGGCTGCGGGCGCTGCTCGCTCAGGGCGGCGCCGACGAGTGGGACGTACGGCTCGTGACCCGCGGCGACGCGTACGTCCTGGAGATGCCCGAGTCGCTGCTCGACGCCCACCGCTTCGAGGAGCTCGTCCGGCTCGCCCACGACCAGCGTTCCCCCGACGACGCGGCGGCCCTGCTGCGCGAGGCGCTCGCGCTGTGGCGCGGGCCCGCGCTCGTCGGCGTCGCCACCGCCGGGCCGCTGCGGGTCGCCGCGGCCGGTCTGGAGGAGGCGCGCCTGTCGGCGGTGGAGCAACTGGCGCGCGCGTACGGGGAGTTCGGCAGCCACGTACGGGCCGCCGCGCTGCTGCACGCCGAGGCCGTCGCCCATCCGATGCGGGAGTCCCTCGCCGCGGCGCTGATCCGGGCGCTGTACCGCTCGGGCCGGCAGTCCGACGCCATCGACCAGTACCACCGCACGCGCACCCTCCTCGCGGACGAACTCGGCGTCGACCCGGGGCCCGCCCTGCGGGAGGCGTACGCGGAGATCCTGGCGGGCGAGGACGCGGCCGGCGGTGCCGAGGGCGCCGACGGTGAGGGCGGCGGGGCCTCGACGGCGATCGCCGTCCCCGGCGCGTACGCCGCCACCGGCCGCCCCGATCTGCTCCCCCGCGCCCCACGCGGGTTCGTGGGCCGGGTCGAGGAGCTGGCCGCGGTCGAGGCGGCCGCGCGGCGGGAACAGGCCGTCGTCGTCCTCACCGGACCCGCCGGGGTCGGCAAGACCGCCGCCGCGCTGCACTGGGCGCACACCGTCCAGGACCGCTACGACGGCGTCCTCTTCGCCGACCTCCACGGCTTCAGCGCGGACAGCGGCGAGGAGGACGGCGCGGAGAGCGCCGACGTGCTGCGGGAGTTCCTCATCGCGCTCGGCGTACCGGCCCGCGAACTGCCCGAGACGCCAGGGGCGCTGGCCGCCGCCTACCGCGCGCGCACCGAGCACCGCGCCCACCTCGTCGTCCTCGACAACGCCCGCACCGCCGCCCAGGTCCGTCCCCTGCTCCCCGCCGGGACCGGCAGCGCCGCCCTGGTCACCTCGCGGCTGCGCCTGGACGGGCTCGCGGTCAGCGAACTCGCCCGCACCGTCCGCCTCGACGTCCTCGACGGCGCCGCGTCCGCCGCCCTGCTCGCCGCCGCCACCGGCGCCGGGGACCGGCTCGCCGCCGAACCGGACGCCGCGGCCCGGCTCACCGAGCTCTGCGACGGGCTGCCGCTCGCGCTGCGCGTCGTCGCCGCCCGGATCAACGCCAGGCCCGACCGCCCGCTGGCCGACCAGGCCGACGAACTCGCCGACGAACAGCACCGGCTCGCGCTCCTCGACGTCGGGGACACCGGCGTCGCCGCCGCCCTCGCGCTCACCCTGCGCGCCCTGCCCGCCGACGCCCGCCACCTCTTCGAGCGGCTCGGCGCCCTGCCCGGACCCGAACTCGACCGGTACGCGGCCGCCGCCCTCGCCGGCACGTCCCCCGCCGACGCGGCCGGCGCGCTGGCCCGGCTCGCGGACGCCCACCTCGTCACCGAGCGGACCCCGGGCCGGTACGCGATGCACGATCTCGTACGGCTCCACGCCCGCGGCCTGACCACCGCCGGCACCGGCCCGTCCGAACCCCTGGTCCGCCTCCTCGACCACTACGTCCACACCGCGCTGCGGGCCGCCGCCGCGGCCGAACCCGACGACCGGCCCTGCTGTGTGCCGCCGTCCGACGCGCGCCCCGACCTCGGCGGGCCCGCGCCGGCAGACCGCGCGGCCGCCCTGGCCTGGTTCGCCGCCGAACGCGAGAACCTCGCGGCGGCCGCCGTCGCCGCCCGCGCCGCAGGACTCGACGACCGCGCCTGGCGGCTCGTGGTGCTCCAGTGGCCGTACATCGTCGGATACGTGCGCGACGGCTGGGCCCCGCTCCTCGCCACGGGGCTCGCGGCCGCCGTGCGGATCGGCGACCCGGACGCGGAGTCCCGGGTGCGCGCCCTGTACGGCTGGGTCCTCACCGAGGAGGGCAGGATCGCCGAGGCCCTGGAGCACCTCGAACGCGCCCCCTCACTCGCCGCCCGCGCGGGCGACCCGTCCAGCGAGGCCACCGCCCTGGTCAACCTCGCCATCGCCATGGACCGCGGCGGCACGTACGGCACCGAGTCCCTGGCCCATGTGGCGCGCGCCGCCGCGCTCGCCCGCGCCGGCGGCGACGTACTGACCGAACTCCTGGCCCTGGAGCACCAGGCCCGCCAGCTCGCCGCCCGCGCCGACCACCACGGCGTCCTCGCCTGTACGGAACGGGGGCTCGCGCTGCCCGGAGCGGCCGCCGACGAAGGCCTCGCCCCGCAGCGCCAGATCCTGCTGCGCGTCGCGCGGGGCGCCGCCCTCGACGCGCTCGGCGACACCGAAGCGGCCCGCGCGTGTCTGCGGCAGGCCTACGAGGACGCCCTGGAGCGGGGGTTCGAACCGGGGGTGCGCGCGGCAAAAGCCCAGCTCGCGCGGGGCGACAGCGGAACGGCGACGGGGCGTTAGCGCGGGAACGACGGGACGGCGACGGCGACGGGCACTGTAGTGACCACAGCAGCCGCCCGACCCGCGGCTGTGGTCACACGAAGACATGCAGCCCGCACCACGCATCACGAACCGGGGGAGTACCACCATGAACCGCACCCGTACCCGTACCGCCGTCCTCGCCGCGCTCGGCCTCGCGACCGCCCTGTCCCTGACCGCCTGCAACAGCGGCGACACCGGCAGCGGCGGCACCAAGGACGAGGGCGCCGCCTCCCCGTCGTCGAGCGCGAGCGCGAGCACCGGCTCGGGCACCGGCTCCGGCGAAAGCGCCGGTGACAACGCCGGTGGCAGCAACGCGTCCCCCGCCTCCGACTCCGGCTCCGGCTCCGGCTCCGGCTCCGGCTCCGCCAAGAACAAGGGCACCGGCACCGGCACCGCCGCCAAGTCCTCCCCCGAGTGCAAGGTCACCTCCCTGCGCTACACCCTGGAGCGCAAGAACCCCGAGCAGCAGGGCGACCACCTGCTGATCAAGGCGGTCAACACGTCCGGCGCCGCCTGCACCGTGCAGAAGTTCCCGGTCGTCACCCCGGGCGACGCCAACGGCGACGTGCCGGTCGCCAAGGACGACGTCCAGCCCGCCCAGCCGCTGCTCGTCCCGGCCGGCGGCACCGTCTACTCGGCGCTCCCCGTCTACCAGGAGGTCAAGGCCGAGGACGACTACTTCACGTCCCTGCGCCTGTCCCTGGTCATGAACGACTCCGACGCCTCGTCCGCGTTCGTCACGCTGAAGACGCCGGGCGAGGTCGAGTACGCGGGCAAGCGTGCGGACGGCATCGAGGTCCTGTCCTGGAACCCCCGGATGCCGTACGCCAATTGATCAGCCCTGCCACGCGTGGCCCGTCGTCGAGTCGACATGGTCCGGTACGGGGTCGTGGGCATCGCCCGTCGACGACGTACCGGACGGCTCCAGGAGCAGGATCGCCGTGCCGGGAGCCGCGTGCGGCTTGTGCCAGGTGCCGCGCGGGACGGTGAAGACGGAGCCGCGGGGCAGCACCACCTCACGCTCCCCGGCCGCTTCGCGCAGGCCGATCGTCAGCTCGCCCTCGACGACGAGGAAGAACTCGTCGGTGTCCTCGTGCACGTGCCAGACGTGCTCGCCCTCCGCCTTGGCGAGGCGGACGTCGTAGTCGTTGACGGTGGTGACGATGCGGGGGCTCCACACCGCGTCGAAGGTCTTCAGGGCCGCGTCCAGCGCTACAGGTTCCATGCGGCCCATCCTGCGATGGCGCGCGGTCCCGTACGAGTGCTAGAAATCGCGTATGCCGCAAGGATCCTCGCACCATGTCGTCGTCCTCGTCGACGAAGGCGTCAACCCCTTCGAAGTGGGCGTCGCCACCGAGGTGTTCGGCCTGCCGCGGCCCGAACTCGGCCTCGGCAGGCCCCTGTACGAGCTGACGGTGTGCGCACCCGTCCCCGGGATCCGGCTCAACCAGGGGTTCTTCACGCTCTCCGGCGCCGCGGGCCTCGACGCGTGCGACGCCGCGGACACCCTCATCGTGCCGGGCCGCCCCGACAACGTCGTGCCCCGCGCCGACCCCGTCCTCGACGCGATCCGCCGCGCCCATGCCCGCGGCGCCCGCGTCGCCAGCTTCTGCACCGGCGCGTTCGCCCTCGCCGAGGCCGGGCTGCTCGACGGCCGGCGGGCCACCACGCACTGGCGCTGGGCGGACTCCTTCCGCGCGCTGCATCCGCGGGTACTGCTCGAACCCGACGTCCTGTACGTGGACGAGGGCGACGTCCTGACCGCCGCAGGCAGCGCCGCCGCGATCGACCTCGGCCTGTACCTCGTCCGCCGGGACCACGGGGCCGAGATCGCCAACTCCGTCTCCCGGCGGCTCGTCTTCGCCGCCCACCGGGACGGCGGGCAGCGGCAGTTCGTGGAGCGGCCGGTGCCCCACGTGCCGGACGCCTCGCTCGCCCCGGTGCTCGCGTGGGCGCAGGAGCGGCTCGGCGAGCCCGTCACCGTCGCCGACCTGGCCGCCCGCGCGGCGGTCAGCCCCGCCACCCTGCACCGCCGTTTCCGCGCCGAACTGGGCACGACACCGCTGGCCTGGCTGCTCGGGGAGCGGGTGGCGCTCGCGTGCCGGCTGATCGAGCGCGGCGAGGAACGGCTCGACGTCGTGGCCCGCCTCAGCGGCCTGGGCACCGCGGCCAACCTCCGGGCACGCCTCAAGCGCGAGACGGGCCTGAGCCCTTCGGCGTACCGCAGGAGGTTCGGCGTCAGCTCCTCGGCGGCTACGGGCTGACATCCCCCAGCGGCCCGGCGTCGCCCACCGGCGGCGTCGGGTCCGGTACCTCCGGGGCGTCCAGGAACTCGACCACCGCGAGCGCGAGCACCGCGCAGACCGCGATCCACGCGACGACCGCGCCGGTCGGATAGCTCCAGACCAGCAGCACCGCCGCGGCGACCGCGACGACCGTCCAGTTCAGCCACGTCCGCATCCGGTGCACCCACGGCCCGACGGGCCCCATCGTGCCCACCCCGGTCGCCTGCCGTACGGAGCCGATCGCACCCCGCCAGCCGCCGCGCACCGCCTGCGCCCAGCGGCCGGGGCCGCTCAGCCAGGCGGCGAGGGCGACGACGACGCCGAGGACGGCGATGACGCGGACGCCGGTGCGCAGGAAGCGGACGAGGGTGTCGTAGACCGCGCCGGCCGCGGGCCGCGAGACGTCGGGCGGCAGCGCGTCGAGGTAGAAGGAGCGGCCGAGCCAGAGCGCGAGGCCGAGGACGAGCGCGCCGACCGCGACCGCGAGGGCCGCCCCGATCAGGGCCCGGCGCCTGCGTCCGGCCAGCAGCACGGCGCCGACGACGAGCAGGACGACGATCAACGGCAGGACCCAGGACAGGAGTTGGAGGAGGCGGAAGCCCTTCTTCGCCTTGGCGAGGGTGCCCGTGGACTGCATGAGGGTGATCTGGGTGTGGACCTCGGGGATCTTGCCCGCGACGGTCAGGCCGTTGTCGACGAGGGCCTGCTTGACCCGGTCGACGACCGGGGCGAGATCGAGGGTGACCTCGCCGTCCTCGACCTGGACGGCGCCGTCGCCGTTGCCGGTGAGCGCCTTGTCGACGGCGGCGTGCGCGGTGCGGTTGAGCTGCTTCCACACGGTGGCGAAGGCGCTGGACTGCACGAACTTCTCGGCCGTGGTGTGCACGAGCGAGGTGAGGCCGCTGGTGATCGCGCCGCCGGCCGGGCCGATCGCCTTCTCCAGGCGCGGGCGGTCGGCGGGCGCGGCCCCGCTGAGCAGGTCCTCGACGTCGATCTGCTGCATGACGGCGGTGGTGACCCGGTTCGCGACGGCGTCCTGCACGTCCGGGTCGGAGGCGAGGGGCGCCATCGTGGCGACGTACCGGTTCGTGTCGCCGATCATCGAGTCGGCCCACACGGCGACGGCGCTCAGCGGGGTGAGCACGGCCGCGAACACGATGAGGACGACCGCCAGCGCCGTCTTCCAGCGCGGATGCCGGCGGGCGCGCGGGGCTGCGGCCTCGGCCTCCAACTGGCTCACCCGGGCGCGCAGCGCGGCAAGTTCGGCGTCGTCGTCCTGGGTCATGCCCTCAGGAGACGGCCGCCGGGCACGCGCCGCGCGCCGGGCTACTGCAAACGGGCCTAGCGCAGGGTGGTGCCGAGCAGCGCCTTCGTGGCCGGGGCCGCCAGGTCGTGCGGGTTCACGGCGACCGAGCCGGTGGCCGTGACGCCGGTGGCGGTCGCGGGGAAGGCCCAGACGGCGCCCTCGGACGCGTTCTCCGCGGTGGAGGAGACGGCCAGGTCGCGCCGTCCGTCGCCGTTCAGGTCGAGCAGCGCGCAGTCCGCGCCGAACTTGTCACCGCTCTCGGCGACGCCCGGGACGTCCGCCGAGTTCTGGCTGAGGACCTGCGAGCCGGTGCCGGTGACGCCGGTCGCCGTGCCGTGCAGCAGCGCGAACGTGCCCGCGTCGGTCTTCCCGCCGAAGTCCTCGCCCGCGATGCCGAGCGCGACCTCCGCCTTTCCGTCGCCGTCGATGTCGGCGACGGCGGCGCAGGAGCCGAGCCGGTCGCCCTCCTCCTGGGCGCCGTAGAAGCCGGGCAGCGACTGGTCGAAGGTCTGGAGGTGCTCGCGGGACAGGCCGTCGGCGCTGCCGAAGGCGATCCGGACGGCGCCCGACTCGTCGCCGTTGCTGCCGTCGCTGTCACCGTTGACGACGTCGGCGTAGCCGTCGCCGTTCACGTCGCCGACCGCGAGGGAGCCGTGCGCGCCGGGCGCCCAGCCCTTCTTGAAGCCCGAAGTGCCGCCGTAGAGCACGGAGTTCGCGTTCGTGCCGTCGCCGCCGTACGAGTAGATGGCGATGTCGTCGCGGCCGTCGCCGTTGATGTCGCCGACCGACTTGCCGACGACGGGCCCGGCGATGGAGTGCGGGCCGTCGACGCACTCGTCGGTGGCCTGGCAGGAGGCGTCCTCGGCGCCGTACCCCCACCACTGGGACTTGTCGATGAAATCGCCCTTGGCGGCGGGCACCCCGGTGCGCGAGATCGGGCCCTTGAACAGGGCGGCCCGCTGGTCGACCGGGTCGTCGCCGTACGCGGCGATCCCCGCGAACAGCGCGAGGTCCGTCTTGCCGTCGCCGTCGAAGTCACCGGTCTGCGGCGAGCGCCCGTACGTGTTGATCGCGGTGCCGCCGGTCAGGCCGGCCGCCGAGCCCCACACGATGACGCTGCCGGCGTCGGCGGCGCGGGAGCCGATGACGAGGTCGCTGTAGCCGTCGCCGTCCAGGTCGCCCTTGGTGACGTACTGGCCGAACGACTGCTTGGCGGTGGCCGAGCCCGGGATGCCGGTCGTGGAGCGGGACAGCAGCTTCTTGTTCGTGGCGCTGATGCCCTTCGCGGAACCGTAGGTCACCGCGACATAGCCGGCGTTCGCCTGTCCGGAGACGGTGCCGCCGGGCGCGCCGGAGACGAGGTCGGCGTAGCCGTCGCCGTTGAAGTCGTCGGCCGCGGCCGCCTTGCCCGCGGTCGCGGCCTGGGCCGGCGCGAGCGACAGGGCCGTGAGGCCTCCGCCGATGAGGACGGCGGCGGCCAGCGGCGCGGCGATCCGGGTGCGTGCCTGTGACATGGGGGGTTCCTTCGGTCGTTAGTTCACGTCCACCTCATGTGACCCACGAGTTCCCCGAACGGTTGCACGCCCCATCGAACGGGCTTATTTCTTCAGGGTGTTGAGCACGGCTGCCGCCTGGTGGCCGGCGCCGCGCCGGTTCGGGTGCAGCGGCACGGCGAGGAACGGCGGCTCGGCGCTCAGCGGCACGAACCCCTCGACCCACTTGGTGCCCGGCACCTGGCACACGTCGTGGCCGACGCTGCCGCTGTACGTGTCGACGAACCCGGCGCCCGCCTCCTTCGCCGCCCGCTCCAGCATCGCGTTCAGCTCCTTGAGCTTCTCGCCGAGCCACATCAGGTCGCCGTCCTGCGCCTGCACGTACGGGTAGCAGCCGTGGTCGACGGGCACCCCGGCCAGGTAGTCGACGACGAGCACGGTCGCGTCGGGGGCCGCGGCGGCGCGCACGTCCTCGACCGCCCGGACGAGCTTCGGCTCGGCCTCCGCGATCCGCCGCGACATCAGGTCGGTGCCGTCGGGCTTCACCCAGCCGGACCTGCAGTCCCCGCCGAGCGGCGCCGGCAGCTTCAGGCCGGGCGACAGCTCCAGGGACGGCAGCAGGTCGACACAGCCGACGGCGGCGCCCGCGAGCCCGATGTCGTTGCCGCCGAACCCGAAGGTGACGAGGTCGGTGGTCTTCGAGACCCGCTCCAGCTGCGGCTTGTTGACCCCGTCGAGCAGGCCCGGTACGTACGTGACGTCCTGCGCGGCCCGTAGGTGCGCCGAGGTCGCCGCACCGCAGGTGGCGTCCTTGAACACGGCGACCTTCAGGGCCTTTGCGACCTGCCGCGGGTAGTTCCAGCCGGACTGGGCGCAGCCGCTGGGCGCCTGGTCCGTCCGGATGCCGACGGGCGTGACGTCGGCGCTCCACGAGTCGCCGAGCGCGACGTACTCGTGGTAGCGGTGACCGGCGTCCGCGCCCGCGGGCTGCGCGCCGAGCAGCAGCGGGACGACGGCCAGGGCGGCGGCGACGAGCTGACGGGAACGACGGGGTCTCACGAGGCGTTACCTCCGGGCGCGCTGGGTGACGGTTCTCCGCATCCACTCACCCGCCGGGGCGCACCGGCACCGCCTTCGCGCCGAATTCACCCGCCCGGGCCCGAACAGGGTCCGGGAGGCGGCTTCCGGGCACTCATCGACGTATGCGCTACGAAGTTCGAGAACGCCTCTTCGCCGTGGGCGAGGACTACTGGATCGAGGACGAGAACGGCCGCAAGGCGTTCCTCGTCGACGGCAAGGCGATGCGGATGCGGGACACCTTCGAGCTGAAGGGGCCCGACGGCCGCGTCCTCATCGACATCCACCAGAAGATGTTCGCCCTGCGCGACACGATGATGATCGAGCGCGGGGACGAGCCGCTGGCCAAGGTCAAACGCAAACGCCTCTCCCTCCTGCGCAACCACTACCGGGTCGAACTGGCCGACGGCAGCACGGAGTTGGACGTCAGCGGAAAGATCCTGGACCGCGAGTTCGCCGTCGAGTACGAGGGTGAGCTGCTCGCCGAGATCTCCCGGCGCTGGCTGCGGGTGCGCGACACGTACGGCGTGAACGTGGTCCGCGAGGACGCCGACCCGGCGCTGCTCATCGCCGTCGCGGTGTGCGTGATCCACCTGGCCGAGAAGGAGCGCGGGGTGGTCGACTGAGTCCCGCTCCCGGCCGAAAAGCCCCCGGCCCACCTTGCCGCCGCCGTGGGCGGTCTGCCGCCTGGGGCGGCAGGGTGGGCAAGGCGGCCCCAGCGCCGGGCAAGCGCTTCATCAGGCCCGCACCACAGCACCGAGCCGGTCAGGGACGCCCCGGCACATCCAGCCCCAGCAGCCGGTCCTTCAGCGCGGGGAACTGCTCCCGGGTCACCGCGACCCGCGACGGGTCGAACGACACCCGCAGCACCTCTTCCCCGGCCCCCGCCTCGGCCAGCACCTCACCCCACGGATCCACCACGATGCTGTGCCCCGCCTGCGGCACCCCCGCATGCGTCCCGGCCCCCGCACACGCCACCACGTACGCCTGGTTCTCGACGGCCCGCGCCTGCGCGAGCAGCGTCCAGTGCGCCCGCCGCCGCTCCGGCCACCCGGCGGACACGATCAGCGTCTCGGCCCCGCGGTCGACAAGCCCCCGGTACAGCTCGGGAAAGCGCAGGTCGTAGCAGGTACTGACCCCGACCACCGTCTCCGGCAGCCGTACGGTCACCAGTTCCTGCCCCGCGCTCATCAGCACGGCCTCACCCTTGTCGAAGCCGAACCGGTGGATCTTCCGGTAGGCGGCGGCGAGTTCACCCAAGGGCGAGAAGACGAGCGCGGTGTTGTAGAGCGGCCCTTCCGGGTCCCGCTCGGGGATCGACCCCGCGTGCAGCCACACCCCGGCGTCCCGCGCGGCCTTCGCCATCGCCTCGAACGTCGGCCCTTCCAGCGGCTCGGCCTCCGCCGCGAACAGCTCGTACGCGAACGCCCCCGTCGTCCACAGCTCGGGCAGCACGACCAGGTCGGCGGACCCGGCCTGATCCCGTACCAGTGAACTCACGCGGTCACGCCGCGCGTTGACCGATTCGTCCTCGTTTACTGCGATCTGGATGAGGGAGGCGCGCACACTACCACCGTCCTGGCATTCGAGCCGTCAACACGGGCCTACGATCGTCACACGAAAGCACTGCCGGGGTGCCCTCAGGCAGCGTAACTTCTTAACCACCCATTGCCACTGCCGCCCATTTCATTGCCCGCACACCGCTCCTCGAGGGGTCCCCTTCCGTGAGTCTCCACCCCAGCCTTCAGACCTACGCCGACGCCTGGACCCACTCCGTGGAAGCGATATCCGAGCTGGTCACGCCGCTCGCTGAGGGTGAGTGGAGCCGCGCGACGCCGTGCCCGGGCTGGTCGGTCCGCGACATCGTGTCCCATGTCATCGGCGTGGACTGCGAGATGCTCGGCGACCCCCGCCCGATCCACACGCTGCCGCGCGACCTGTACCACGTGAAGACCGAGGCGCAGCGGTACCAGGAGATGCAGGTCGACGTCCGCCGCCACCACACGGCGCCGGAGATGGTCTCCGAGCTGGAGTACACGATCATCCGCCGCTCGCGTCAGCTGCGGAACGAGACGCGCGACCCCTCGACCCTCGTGCGCGGCCCGCGCGGCGTCCAGGAGACCCTCGAATTCGCCATGCACAGGCGGGCGTTCGACATCTGGGTGCACGAGCAGGACCTGCGCCGCGCCCTCGGCAAGCCGGGCAACCTCGACTCCCCGGGCGCCTACGTGACCCGCGACCGGCTGCTCGCGGAGCTCCCGAAGATCGTCGCCAAGGACGCGGGCGCCCCCGCGAACTCGGCGGTCGTCTTCGACATCCACGGCCCCCTGGAGTTCCTGCGCACGGTCCGCGTCGACGCGGACGGCAAGGGCACGATCGACGGCGCCCCCTCGCTCGGCCCTGCGGCGACGCTGGCCACGGACTGGGAGACCTACGTCCGTCTCTCCTGCGGCCGCGTCACCCCCGAGGCGGTAGCGGACCGCATCAAGATCGAGGGCGACACAGACCTGGCCACGGCCATCCTCAACGCCCTGACCATCACCCCGTAGCCGCCGTCTTGGGCCATCTGCCGCCTGGGGCGGCAGGGTGGGCAAGGCGGCCCCCCAGCGCCGGGCGCGCGTCTCATCAGGCCCGCACCCCAGCCCGGCCCAGCGACCAACGCCCGGCCCAGCCACCAAGGCCCGGCCCAGCGACCAACGCCCGGCCCAGTCCCTGTCACACAGGCACGTGCACAGACGCCACCCGCGAAGCGACAAGCCGCTCCCGCTCCACCCGAGCCGCCCGCCCCCGCAACCGCAGAATCTGACTCACCCCGAGCGCCTGCAACACGAACACCGCCGAGAACGCCACGCGATAGTCGTCCCCGGTCGCATCGAGCAGCACCCCCACCGCGAGCAGCATCGTCATCGACGCGGTGAACCCGCCGACGTTCACGAACCCGGACGCGATCCCCTGCCGCTCCGGCGGATTCGCCGGCCGCGCGAAGTCGAACCCGAGCATCGACGCGGGCCCGCACGCCCCGAGCACCACGCACATCACCACGAGCAGCCCCATCGGCGCCCGCCCCGGCCACACGATCGGCGCGGCCCACAGCACCGCCGTCGTCCCGACCGTGCCGAGCGCCAGCGGCAGCCGCGCCGTGTGGTGCCGCGCCACGATCTGCCCGTACACGAGCCCGATGACCATGTTGGAGAGGACCACCAGGGTCAGCAGCTCACCGGCGGTCCCGCGCGACAGGCCCTGCGCCTCCACCAGGAACGGCAGCCCCCACAGCAGCAGGAACACCATCGCCGGGAACTGCGTCGTGAAGTGCACCCACAGACCGAGCCGCGTCCCCGGCTCCCGCCAGGCCGCCGCGATCTGCCCGCGCACGAACGCGGCCCCCTTGTGCGCGGACGGCACCGGCGCCGGTTCGAACCCCTCGGGATGGTCCTTCAGGAACAGCAGCATCAGCACGAGGACGACCACACCGAGCAGCGCGCTGCCCGCGAACGCCGCCTCCCACCCGACGCCGTGCAGCAGCCGCGCGAGCACCAACGTAGAGATCAGATTGCCTGCCATGCCGACCAGCCCGGCCAGCTGCGCGACCAGCGGACCCCGCCGCGCCGGGAACCAGCGCGTGCCGAGCCGCAGCACGCTGATGAACGTCATCGCGTCACCGCAGCCGAGCAGCGCGCGCGAGGCGAGCGCCATCCCGTACGACGACGAGAACGCGAAGCCGAGCTGTCCGACGGTGAACAGGACCACGCCGAACGTGAGGACCTTCTTCGTGCCCAGCCGGTCGACCATCAGGCCGACGGGTATCTGCATGCCCGCGTAGACGAGCAGCTGGAGGATCGAGAACGTGGACAGGGCCGAGGCGTTGATGTGGAACCGCTCGACGGCGTCGAGGCCCGCGACGCCGAGCGACGTGCGGAAGATGACGGCGACGAAGTAGACGGCGACGCCGATCGACCACACGGCGACGGCCCTGCGGCCGCCGGGCGGATCGCCGGGCAGCTTCACCGAGGCCCCCGAGGACACGCTCATCGCACGTCCCCCCGCGCCAGGCCCTGGAACCAGCCGACGTGCCGGTGGACGACGGCGACGGCCGCCTCCGTGTCCCCGGCGCGCAGCGCGTCGAGCAGCTCGCCGTGCTCGGCGAGGGTCTTGGCGATGCGGTCCGGGTGGGAGTGCATCACGGCGACACCCATCCTCAGCTGCCGGTCGCGCAGCTGGTCGTAGAGGCGGGACAGGATCGCGTTGCCGCCGCTGCGGACGATCTCCGCGTGGAAGCAGCGGTCGGTGGCGGCGGCGTCGGCGAACTCCCCGGCGGCCGCCTGCCCGCGCTGGATCTCCAGGAGTTCCGCGAGCCGTTCCAGGAGCGCCGGCGAGGCGGGGACGGCCTTGCGCACCGCGTGCTCCTCGACGAGCAGCCGGGTCTCCACGACGTCCGCGATCTCCTGCGCGGAGACGGGCAGCACCAGGGCGCCCTTCTTCGGGTAGAGCCGCAGCAGCCCTTCGACCTCCAGCTTGAGCAGCGCCTCGCGCACGGGCGTGCGGGACACCCCGACGGCCTCGGCGAGCTCGCCCTCGGTGAGCAACGTCCCACCCTCGTATCGGCGTTCGAGCACACCACGCTTGACGTGGTCGTAGACGCGCTCGGCGGCGGGCGGACGTTTCTCGGCGGCCTGTTTCGCAGGGACGGTCAAGGGCATGCGCACATCATAGATACAACACGTACGCAAGTCCGGCCCGGTCCACGATGCGGGACGCCAGAACCTGTGCGCCGACTGGGCAACCTCTCACCCGTCCCAGATGTCTCACTAACGCGCGGCCTCGCTCAAGAGCCCGCGCCCTAGGGGCATTTGGGAGCTTTAAGTTGAAAACTCGCATAGCGGGCATGTCCGTTCTCGTCGCGGGAACGCTGCTCACCGGCGGAGCACTGACCACCTCCGCACAGGCCGCGACCCTGGCCACCCCCACGATCGCCGCCAAGGGCGGGTTCGTGATGAACAACGGAACGGGCAAGACCCTGTTCACCAAGGCCGCGGACACGCGCCGGTCCACGGGCTCCACCACCAAGATCATGACCGCCAAGGTGGTGCTGGCCCAGAAGAACCTCAACCTGGACGCCAAGGTCACCATCTCCAAGGCGTACAGCGACTACATCGTCAAGAACAACGCGTCGTCGGCCCGCCTCATCGTCGGCGACAAGGTCTCCGTGCGCTCGCTCCTGTACGGCCTGATGCTGCCGTCGGGCTGCGACGCCGCGTACGCGCTGGCCGACAAGTTCGGCTCCGGCACCACCCGCGCCGCCCGCGTGAAGTCCTTCATCGGCAAGATGAACAAGGCCGCCACCGACCTGGGCCTGAAGAACACGCACTTCGACTCGTTCGACGGCATCGGCAACGGCTCCAACTACTCGACGCCCCGCGACCTGACGAAGATCGCGTCGTCGGCGATGAAGAACTCGACCTTCCGCGCGGTCGTCAAGACCAAGTCGACGAAGCAGAAGGTCACCACGAAGTCCGGCGGCTACCGCTACATGTCCTGGTCCAACACGAACACGCTGCTCGGCACCTACTCCGGCGCGCTCGGCGTGAAGACGGGCTCGGGCCCGGAGGCCGGCTACTGCCTGGTCTTCGCCGCGACCCGCAACGGCAAGACGGTCATCGGCACGGTCCTGAAGTCGTCGTCGGTCTCCGCCCGCACGTCGGACGCCAAGAAGCTGATGGACTACGGCTTCAAGAAGTAGGCCTCGCGTACGTCGAAGGGCGCCCTCCCGGCGGGGTGGGCGCCCTTCTCCGTTCGGCTAGCTCCAGGTGATCAGGCGCTTGGGCCGCTCAAGGATCGCCGCCACATCGGCGAGCACCTTGGACCCCAGCTCCCCGTCCACCAGACGGTGGTCGAAGGAGAGCGCCAGCGTCGTCACCTGACGCGGCCTGACCTTGCCCTTGTGCACCCAGGGCTGCAACTTGATCGCCCCGACGGCGAGGATCGCCGACTCACCCGGGTTCAGGATCGGCGTGCCCGTGTCGACGCCGAAGACACCGACGTTCGTGATCGTCACCGTGCCGCCCTGCATGGCCGCGGGCGACGTCTTGCCCTCGCGCGCGGTGGCCACCAACTCGCCGAGCGCGGACGCCAGTTCGGGCAGCGTCTTGGCGTGCGCGTCCTTGATGTTCGGCACGATCAGACCGCGCGGCGTGGCCGCGGCGATGCCCAGGTTCACGTAGTGCTTCTGGACGATCTCCTGGTTGGCCTCGTCCCACGACGCGCTGATCTCGGGGTTCCGCTTGATCGCGACGAGCAGCGCCTTGGAGATGAGCAGCAGCGGGTTGACCCGCAGCCCGGCCATGTCCTTGTCGGCCTTCAGCTCCTCGACGAGCTTCATCGTCCGGGTCACGTCGACCGTCACGAACTCCGTGACGTGCGGCGCGGTGAACGCGGACCCGATCATCGCCTGCGCGGTCGCCTTGCGGACACCCTTGACCGGGATCCGCGTCTCGCGCACGGAGTCGTACGAGGCGACGGGCGCGGCGGGAGCGGCAGCGGGCGCCGCAGCCGGAGCCGGAGCCGGTGCCGGTGCGGGGGCCTGAGCAGGCACCTCAGGAGCGGCAGGCGGCGCGACCGCCGCGTGCACGTCCTCGCGCGTGATGATCCCGTCCGGGTTCGACGGGATCACGGTGGCGAGGTCGACCCCGAGGTCCTTGGCGAGCTTGCGCACCGGCGGCTTGGCCAGCGGCCGGGTCAGCGCGGGCGTCCCGTTGGCCGCGGCCTCGGGAGCGGCACCCTTGCGGGCCCGCCGCTTCGTCGACGCCTCGGCGACGCCGTAGCCGACGAGCACGGGCTGCCGCCCGCTCGGCGCGGCCTCCTCCTCGGCCTCGGCCTCGGCCACCACCGGCTCGGGCTCGGGCTCAGGAGCGGGCGCGGGCGCGTCCCCCGCCACATCCACCGAGATGATCACCTGGCCGACGTCGACGGTCGTGCCCTCGGGGAACAGCAGCTCCCGCACCACACCGTCGTACGGGATCGGCAGCTCGACGGCCGCCTTCGCCGTCTCGACCTCGCAGACGACCTGCCCGTCCTCGACGGTGTCGCCCGGCTGCACGTACCACTTGAGGATCTCGGCCTCGGTCAGGCCTTCGCCGACGTCCGGCATCTTGAATTCACGAGCCATGATCTTCGGCCCCTCTCAGTACGCCAGCGAGCGGTCGACGGCATCGAGTACCCGGTCAAGGCCCGGCAGATACTCGTCCTCCAGGCGCGCCGGCGGATACGGCGCGTGGTACCCGCCGACCCGCAGCACGGGCGCCTCCAGGTGGTAGAAGCACCGCTCGGTGATCCGCGCCGCGAGCTCCGCGCCGGACCCGAGGAAGACGGGGGCCTCGTGCACGACGACGAGCCGCCGCGTCTTCTCCACCGACTTCTGCACGGAGTCGAAGTCCATCGGCGAGATCGAGCGCAGGTCGATGACCTCCAGGGACTTGCCCTCCTCCTGCGCCGCCGCGGCCGCCTCCAGGCAGACCTTCACCATCGGCCCGTACGCGGCGAGCGTGAGGTCACTGCCCTCACGCGCCACACGCGCCCCGTGCGGCTGCGCGGGGATGGCCTCGGTGTCGACCTCGCCCTTGTCCCAGTAGCGCCGCTTCGGCTCGAAGAAGATCACCGGGTCGTCGCTCTGGATGGCCTGCTGGAGCATCCAGTACGCGTCGCTGGAGTTCGACGGCGTGACCACCTTCAGACCGGGGACGTGCGCGAACAGCGCCTCCGGCGACTCGCTGTGGTGCTCGACCGCGCCGATGCCGCCGCCGTACGGGATACGGATGACGACCGGCGTCTTGATCTTGCCGAGCGCGCGGGCGTGCATCTTCGCGAGCTGCGTGACGATCTGGTCGTACGCGGGGAAGACGAACCCGTCGAACTGGATCTCCACGACCGGCCGGTAGCCGCGCAGCGCGAGGCCGATCGCCGTGCCGACGATGCCGGACTCCGCGAGGGGGGTGTCGATGACCCGCTCCTCGCCGAAGTCCTTCTGGAGCCCGTCCGTGACACGGAAGACGCCGCCGAGCTTGCCGACGTCCTCGCCCATGACGAGGACCTTCGGGTCGTCCGCGAGCGCCTTGCGCAGGGACTCGTTGATCGCCTTGGCGATCGGAAGCTTCTGTACCGCCATGACCGTCAGGCCTCCCCGTCTGCGAACGACGCCTGGTAGGCGGCGAATTGGGCCCGCTCCTCGTCGACGAGCGCGTGCCCGTCCGCGTACACGTTCTCGAAGATGGCCAGGTGGCCCGGGTCCGGCATGGCCCGGACGACCTCGCGCACCCGCTTGCCGAGCGCCTCGCTCTCGGCGTCGAGGTCCGTGAAGAACTCCTCGCCCGTGTCGGTCCGCGACTCCAGGTAGGCGCGCAGGCGCAGGATCGGGTCCTTGGCCTCCCACGCCTGGCGCTCCTCGTCGGCCCGGTACTTCGTCGGGTCGTCGGAGGTGGTGTGCGCGCCCATCCGGTACGTGAACGCCTCGACGAGGGTCGGGCCCTCGCCGTTGCGGGCCCGCTCCAGGGCCCAGCGGGTCACCGCGAGGCACGCGAGGACGTCGTTGCCGTCGACGCGCACGCCCGGGAAGCCGAAGCCCTGGGCGCGCTGGTAGAGCGGGGCGCGCATCTGGCGCTCGGTGGGCTCGGAGATCGCCCACTGGTTGTTCTGGCAGAAGAACACGACGGGGGCGTTGTAGACCGCGCCGAAGTTGAAGGCCTCCAGGACGTCGCCCTGGCTGCTCGCGCCGTCGCCGAAGTACGCGATGACGGCCGAGTCCGCGCCGTCCTTGGCGACGCCCATCGCGTAGCCGGTGGCGTGCAGCGTCTGCGAGCCGATGACGATCGTGTACAGGTGGAAGTTGTTGCTGTTCGGGTCCCAGCCGCCGTGGTTCACCCCGCGGAACATGCCGAGCAGGTTCGTCGGGTCGACGCCACGGCACCAGGCGACGCCGTGCTCGCGGTACGTGGGGAAGACGTAGTCGTCCTCGCGGGTGGCCCGCCCGGAGCCGATCTGGGCGGCCTCCTGGCCGAGCAGCGACGCCCACAGGCCCAGCTCGCCCTGGCGCTGAAGCGCGGTGGCCTCGGCGTCGAACCGGCGGGTCATCACCATGTCGCGGTACAGGCCGCGCAGCTCGTCGTCGGTGACGTCGGCGACGTAGCGGTCGTACGTGGCGTTCTTGACGCGCTTGCCCTCGGGGGTCAGGAGCTGGATCAGCTCCGGCCCGCCGGGGGACTTCTCCGTCGTCCCGGAAGACTTCTTCGCAGCGGCCCGCTTGCGCGGCGGCCGTGCCTGCTGCGCAGCGGCAGTGCTGTCAGCACTGTCTACGGTCACGTGTGCTCCTCCGTCGGTCCGGCCCCCGGGATTGCCGGATGGCCAGTCGGCTCGGCTCGCCTGATCCGTCCGCGCACGGGGTGGGTGCGCTGGTACCGGGTACAGGCGTGATCGGAAAGAACTGCAACTTTCGCGCCCCGGCAAGCACCCTTCACCCAGCACGTTACCCAGTGCGCCGCACATCTGCGAAACCCCATCTGACCTGCGATTTTGCTTGGATTTCCAAGTAACTCGTTGGTTGGATTTCCTAGTAATCGCGAGCGGGACGGAGCGTCGCAGGTCACAGCATGTGCGACCGGCACTTGGTCTCAGCCTGGCAGGGGGCCGGAACACCGGCACGTTATCCCGCTCACCCGTCGGTCATCTAGGGCGTGGCAAGAGTTCGTGTGTGAGACTGAATCCGTGCGCGAAGACGGAAAAATTCACGTATTTCTCCTCGACGACCATGAAGTGGTCCGGCGCGGAGTCCATGAGCTGCTCTCGGTGGAGGACGACATCGAGGTCGTCGGCGAGGCCGGTACGGCCGCCGACGCCCTGGTCCGCATCCCCGCGACCCGCCCCGACGTGGCCGTACTCGACGTGCGTCTGCCGGACGGCAGCGGCGTCGAGGTGTGCCGCGAGATCCGCTCCCAGGACGAGTCCATCAAGTGCCTGATGCTGACCTCCTTCGCGGACGACGAGGCCCTCTTCGACGCGATCATGGCCGGCGCCTCCGGCTACGTGCTGAAGGCGATCCGGGGCAATGAGCTGCTCACGGCCGTACGGGACGTCGCGGCCGGCAAGTCGCTGCTCGACCCCGTCGCCACCGCCCGGGTCCTGGAGCGGCTGCGCGACGGCGGCCGCAGCAAGGAGGACGACCGGCTCTCCGGTCTCACCGAGCAGGAGCGCAAGATCCTCGACCTGATCGGCGAGGGCATGACCAACCGCGCGATCGGCGAGCGCCTCCATCTCGCCGAGAAGACGATCAAGAACTATGTCTCCAGTCTGCTGTCCAAGCTGGGCATGGAGCGCCGCTCGCAGGCCGCCGCGTACGTGGCCCGTATGCAGGCCGAGAAGCGCTGACCCCTCACCCGTATGCCAGGTGACACGGGACCTACGTCCCCCGCGCTGGGGGCGGGGTCCCCTTTCCCGGCACCGCGTCGGCATCGCACAGTGGTGACATGCCCTCCGACACGCAGCCGGACGACCTCCAGCGCGGCTTCGAACTGCTCGCCCGTGTGAACTACGGGCGGGTGGCCACCAGCATGCGCGCGCTGCCCTTCCTCGCCTCCGCCCGCCACATCGTGGCCGACGGCCGGCTCCTGCTGCGCCTGCACCGGGGGTACGGCTACCACGTGGCCTGCATCGGCAGCGTCGTCGCGTACGGCGCGGACAACCTGGGCGGCGAGGACCCCGGGGCGGACGGCCAGTGGTCCGTGCAGTGCGTCGGCACCTGCGAGCAGATCGAGCCGACCACCGCCGAACTCGAACTCTTCGGCCCCGCCCCGCACTTCGCGGACGGCGACCTCTTCGACCCGGTGTACCTGCGCGTCGCCCCGCAGTTCATGACGGTGCACGAACTGCGGGGCGGGTCGGCGCGGGTGGTTCCGCTGGACAGAGCGCCCAGGGGCTGAGGCCCTAGTTGGCGCCGCCGTCGGCGCCGCCCGCGGTCGCGGGGTCGCCGGTGGCGCCGCCGTCCCCGGTCGGCTCGCCGGTGGGCTCGTCCGTCGGCTCGTCCGTCGGCTCGTCGGTGGGCTCCTGCGTCTTCGACGGCGTCGGCTTCGTCGGCTCGTGCGACGGCTGCGTCTCCGTCTCCGACGGCGTCGCCTCGCCCGTGCTCGGCGTGTACGACGGCGAGTAGTCCGTCTCACCGCCGGTGCCGGTGCCCGGGTCCTCGGTCTCGCCCTGCGACGTGTTCTCGTCCGACGACTCGCTGGGCTCGTCCGTCTTCTCGGACTGCGAGGCGGACGGCGACTGCTTGGTGCCGCCCCCGTGACCCTTGTCGTCGTTGCCGGTGAGCGCCCAGGCGACGCCCACCGCGATCGCGATCACGGCGAGCGCGGCGAGGATCCACATCTTGCCGCGGCCGCCGCGGCCGCCACCGCCGTTTCCGTTGCCGTCGAAGCCGCCGTCGTCGCCGCCCGGCGGGCGCAGCATGGGCTGCGCGGCCGTGCCGCCGTCGCCGGGGTGCTGGAGCGCGGCCGCACCGGCCATCCCCATGCCCATGGCCGGGGTGTTCCCGCCCTCGTGCATGTCGACGGGCCCGGTGTTCCAGGTGCCGGTGTGGCCGCCCTGCTCGTACAGCATCTGGAGCGCGTACTGGACGAGTCCGCGCATCTCCTCGGCCGTCTGGAACCGGTCGTCCGGGTCCTTGGCGAGGGAGCGCATGACGAGGCCGTCCAGCTCCGGCGGCGTCGCGTCCGAGGCCTCGGAGGGCGGCGTGGGGATGTCCTGGACGTGCTGGTAGACCACCGACAACGGTGTCTCACCGGTGAACGGGGGCCGCAGCGCGAGGAGTTCGTACAGCAGGCAGCCGGTGGCGTACAGGTCGGAGCGGTGGTCGACGGCCTTGCCGAGCGCCTGCTCGGGCGACAGGTACTGGGGCGTGCCCATGACCATGCCGGTCTGCGTCATCGTCGACTGGGCGCCGTGCAGGGCGCGCGCGATGCCGAAGTCCATCACCTTCACCGCGCCGGTGTTGGTGATGATGACGTTCGCGGGCTTGATGTCGCGGTGCACGATGCCGTGCTGGTGCGAGTAGGCGAGGGCTTCGAGGACACCGGAGACGATGATCAGGGCCTGCTCGGGGCCCGGCGCCTCGGCGTTCAGGAGCAGGTCGCGGATGGTGCGGCCCTCGACGAGCTCCATGACGATGTACGGAACGGTCGAACCGTTCACGTAGTCCTCACCGGAGTCGTAGACCGCGACGACCGCGTGATGGTTCAGGCCGGCGACCGACTGTGCCTCGCGCGTGAAGCGGGCCTTGGAGACCGGGTCCTCGGCGAGGTCGGAGCGGAGCAGCTTGACGGCGACGGTGCGCCCGAGGCGTACGTCCTCGGCCGCGAAGACCTCGGCCATGCCGCCCCGGCCGAGTCTGTGCGTCAGCCGGTACCGGCCGTCCCCGACGAGCCCGCCGTTACCCCACATCTCCGGCGCATCTGACATACCGCCGCCAGTCGCCTCGGGGTCGGACGGGCCCTGAGCGCGCTGCTGCTGTGCCATCAGTCCTCGCCGTCGTTTCTGTCCATGCTTGTCTGGGCTGCCGGATCCATGCATCGGAGGACGCGCGGTGGTGAAATTACGGTCTCCCTCGGGCCACGCTACAGGCTTGAGCCAGGCCCCTGTTCCGAGATGGACCGGACATCAAACCCGTTGCCGTGCACGGGTTGCAAATCGTGCGCGCGTTTTCTGTGCCGGAGCCATGACCGTTCCCGTAACACTTGCGCGACTCTTCTTGCCCGTACGGTCACGGAACGGGCATCGAGCTTGACGTGTCACTGCCCTGGGGCAGACTTGGCCGGGAATAGCTGAATTCGATCACCGGCCGCGCCGACGTCGGGGCGCCTATGGGGGACACAGAAACATGACCGAGGCCAGCGCCGGCGGCGCGCAGAACGGGCGGTACGCGGGGCGTTCCCTGGCGAACGACCGGTACCGGCTGCACGACCTGCTCGGCGAGGGCGGCATGGCGTCCGTGCACCTCGCGCACGACACCCGGCTCGACCGACCGGTCGCCATCAAGACGTTGCACACGGAACTCGGCCGCGAGCAGGCCTTCCGTGAGCGGTTCCGGCGCGAGGCCCAGTCGGTGGCCAAGCTCACGCACACGAACATCGTCTCGGTCTTCGACTCCGGCGAGGACGATCTCGACGGGACCATCACCCCGTACATCGTCATGGAGTACGTGGAGGGCCGCCCGCTCGGCTCCGTGCTCGACGAGGACGTACGCCACCACGGCGCGATGCCCACCGACAAGGCCCTGAAGATCACGGCCGATGTGCTCGCGGCCCTTGAGATCAGCCACGAGATGGGCCTGGTCCACCGGGACATCAAGCCGGGCAACGTGATGATGACGAAGCGCAACGTCGTCAAGGTCATGGACTTCGGCATCGCGCGCGCCATGCAGTCGGGCGTCACGTCGATGACGCAGACCGGCATGGTCGTCGGAACGCCGCAGTACCTGTCGCCGGAACAGGCGCTCGGCCGGGGCGTGGACGCCCGCTCCGACCTCTACTCCGTCGGCATCATGCTCTTCCAGCTGGT
The DNA here is from genome assembly GCF_040679615.1 of Streptomyces sp. NPDC052225. NCBI lineage: Bacteria > Bacillati > Actinomycetota > Actinomycetes > Kitasatosporales > Streptomycetaceae > Streptomyces > Streptomyces sp. NPDC052225. The sequence continues at coordinate 265,899 of NZ_JBFAVD010000001.1, forward strand.
CACCGGGCGGCTGCCGTTCGAGGCGGACTCGCCGCTGGCCATAGCGTATGCGCACGTCCAGGAGGAGCCGGTGGCTCCGTCCTCGATCAACCGCGCGCTGCCGCCGGCCGTCGACGCGCTCGTGGCCCGCGCCCTGAAGAAGAACCCGAACGAGCGTTTCCCGAGCGCCGAGGCGATGCGGGACGAGTGCCTGCGGGTCGCCCAGTCGCTCACGCCGGCGGCGCCGAGCATCGTGGCGGGCGCGCAGACGTCGAGCGGCGCCGGTGTCGGCTCGGCCGTCTTCCCGCCGGTCGACCAGAACGGCATGCCGACGCCGGGCCCGGTCCAGACGCCCTACCAGCCGCAGCACCTGACCCCGAACCCGTACGGCGCGCAGACCCCGCCGCCGCAGGCCGGGTACGGCTACCCGCAGCAGGGCATGCAGCAGGCCGGCTACCAGACCCCGCCGCCGGCCGCCCCGTACGCGCAAGCGGGCCAGCAGACCCCGCCGCCGTACACGATCTCGCCCCAGACGGTGTCGAGCCCGGGCGGCTCGGGCGGCGGCGGCAAGCGCAACACGATGGTGATCGTGGCCTCGGTCGTCGTCGCGCTCATCGCCATCGGCGGCCTGATCACGGCGCTGACGATGAACGGCGACGACAGCAAGGGCGGCGGCGACGGCAAGCCGACGAAGTCGGCGGTCGCCGGCCACAAGGGTCCGGATCTGACGAAGACCATCGAGACGGACGCGTGCACCGACCCGGACATCGGCTACAACGACGAGAACAAGATCAAGGTCCCGGACTTCTACCTGAAGAACATCGACTCGGTGAAGGCGTGCTTCCGGGCCGCGGGCTGGAAGGTCGATCTCAGGCACCAGGACGAGAACACGTACGGCGAGGGCACGGTCATGGCGCAGAGCCCGGCCGCCGACACGGAGATCGACCCGGACGACGTGACCATCCAGCTGAGCGTCTCGACGGGCGACCCGTCCTGACCTGAGCCCTCGCTCCGGTACATGGAACTGGGCCCGGCCCGCGCTCTTCGCGCGGGCCGGGCCCAGTTCGTTCGTCCGTGACGGTGTGGGTTCTACGGGTTTACAGGTACGGCCCGCCCGAGCGGCCGACCGTCCTCGGGTCCTCGTCCTCCTCGCCGCCGCCGACGCCCGGCGGCAACGCGCGGCGCATCTGCTCCAGTTGGGCCCGCGCCGCCATCTGCTGCGCGAACAGGGTCGTCTGGATCCCGTGGAACAGGCCCTCGAGCCAGCCCACCAACTGAGCCTGCGCGATGCGCAGTTCCGCGTCCGTCGGGGTCGCGTCGTCCGTGAAGGGCAGGGAGAGCCGCTCCAGTTCCTCGACGAGCTCCGGCGCCAGGCCGTCCTCGAGCTCCTTGACCGAGCTGGCGTGGATCTCCTTGAGCCGCTGCCGGCTCGCCTCGTCCAGGGGGGCCACGCGCACTTCTTCCAGCAGCTGCTTGATCATGCTGCCGATGCGCATCACCTTGGCCGGCTGTTCCACCATCTCCGTCACCGGGACCTCGCGGGATTCGTCGTCTCCGCCGCCGCCCAGAGCCATTCCGTCCTGGCCCACGACCAGGATCTGGGGGTTCTCCGGCGACCGTTCGTTCCTCGGCATCTCCATGCCGCCATTCTCTCGCACCGAGCTGTCACACCACCGTGGTGCCCCCGTTCTGCTCTGATCCACCGTGCTGAAGGGGCCCGAAATCCGGCGTGCCCCTTTTACTGCCTTATGTGAGGCTTGCCGTACGCGTCATGGGGCAGCGGGCGGAAGGGGCAGGTATGCGGCGGCTTCGGTGGGTGGCCGGGCTCTCGGTCGCGGCGGCGCTGCTCGCGCTGTGGGCCGCGGCCGGAACGCCGGCCGCGTACGCCGCCGGGCGGGGGGTCGCGCACGCCGCCGAGCCCTCCCCGCACGGCTCGCTCGCGGGCAGCCGGGCGGGCGTGGGCCGGACACCGCCGGGGCGCACCCTGCCCTCGCCCGCCGTCACGGAGGACGCGCTGCCCCCGCCGCCCGCCGTCGCCGAGACCACCGCCCCCGCGTCGCCCACCCCGCGCACCGAGCGGCCGAACGCCGCGCGGCAGACGGTCCTGCCGGGCGGCGGGCGGGTCGTGAACATCCTGCCGCTGGGGGCCGGGCTGCTCCTGACGGGGCTCGGCCTCGGCTTCCTGGCGCTGCGGCTGCGCCGCTGAGCCGCTGAGCCGCTGAGCCGCTGAGCCGCTGAGCCGCTGAGCCGCTACGAGCGTGTGAGCAGGACCTTGCCGATGTGGCCCGACTCCTCCAGGACGCGGTGGCCCTGCGCGGCGTCGCTCATCGGCAGCGACCGGTCCACGATCGGCCGTACATGCCCCGCCTCGACCAGCGGCCACACGTGCTCGCGCACGGCGGCGACGACCGCGGCCTTCTCCCCGAGCGGGCGGGCCCGCAGCGTGGTCGCGGTGATCGCGCCGCGCTTGCCGAGCAACGTGCCGATGTTGAGCTCGCCCTTGACGCCGCCCTGCATGCCGATGATGGCGAGGCGGCCGTTGACCGCGAGGGCGTCGACGTTGCGGTTGAGGTACTTGGCGCCCATGTTGTCGAGGATGACGTCGGCGCCCGCCCCGTCCGTCGCGGCCTTGATCTCCTCGACGAAGTCCTGCTCGCGGTAGTTGATCAGGATGTCCGCGCCGAGCTCCGCGCAGAAGTCGAGCTTCTCCTTGGTGCCCGCGGTGACGGCGACCGTCGCACCGACCGCCTTCGCCAGCTGGATCGCCATCGTGCCGATGCCGCTGGAGCCGCCGTGCACGAGGAACACCTCGGTCGGCCGCAGGTGGGCGATCATGAAGACGTTCGACCAGACGGTGCAGGTCACCTCGGGCAGCGCGGCCGCCGTGGCGAGGTCGAGCCCCTTGGGCACGGGCAGCAGCTGTCCGGCGGGCACGGCGACCTTCTCGGCGTAACCGCCGCCCACGAGCAGCGCGCACACCTCGTCGCCGACGGACCAGCCGGAGACGCCGGGTCCGATCGCGGCGATCCGGCCCGCGCACTCCAGACCCGGATACGGGGACGTGCCGGGCGGCGGGCTGTAGAAGCCCTGCCGTTGCAGCAGATCGGCGCGGTTGACCGCGCTGGACACCACCTCGACCAGGACTTCGCCCTCGCCGGGTACGGGATCGGGAACCTCCGTCCAGACGAGCGCCTCGGGTCCGCCGGGTTCCGAAATCGTGATCGCATACATGCTCGCGAGGCTACTCCGGCGCTCTGCCGAGGGCCCGGTCAGTCCTGCGGCAGCGGCTTCGAGTCGGGGGCCACCCGCGTCGTGGGCGTGACCCGCACGATCGTGATCAGCCGGTCCGTCAGTTGCAGCACCCCGACGGACGCATCGTCGTATCCGAGCACGCGATGCCCTCGTACGACACTGACGACGAGGTCGTCCGTCTCCTTCGGCTTCAGGCCCACCTCGGCCTTGGTCACCGGCCGCTCCACGAGGTCGAGGCCGCTGCCCTGCTGGATCAGGTCCTCCATGACCATGCCCGCGTGCGGGCTGAGCACCGACAGGCCGAGCAGGCGGCCCGCCGCGCTGGCGCTGGTGATGACGGCGTCGGCGCCGGACTGGCGCAGCAGCGGCGCGTTCTCCTCCTCGCGCACACAGGCGACGATCTTCGCGCCGCGGTTCAGCTGCCGTGCGGTGAGCGTCACCAGGACGGCCGTGTCGTCGCGCTGCGTCGCGATGATGACCTTCCGGGCCTTCTGCACCTCGGCGCGGAGCAGCACGTCGCTGCGGGTGGCGTCGCCGATGACGCCCACGTACCCGAGCGCGTTGGCCGCGTCGATGACCTTGGGGCTCGGGTCGACGACCACGATCTGCTCCGGCTTCAGGCCGGTCGTGCACACGGTCTCCACGGCGCTGCGGCCCTTGGTTCCGAAGCCGACGACGACGACGTGGTCACGCAAGGTGGACCTCCAGCGGTTCAGGCGCCATTCCTCCCGGGTCCGTTCCGTGAGGACTTCGAGCGTGGTGCCGACCAGGATGATCAGGAAGAGCACACGCAGCGGGGTGACGACGAAGATGTTGGTCAGGCGGGCCCCGTCGCTGACGGGGGTGATGTCGCCGTATCCGGTGGTGGAGAGGGTGACGGTCGCGTAGTAGAACGCGTCGAGGAGGTCGACGCTGCCGTCGGAGTTGTCGTTGTAGCCGGCGCGGTCGAACCACACGAGGAGCGCGGTGACGACCAGCACGGCCAGGGCCATCACGACCCGTCGGGCGACCTGGAGCAGCGGACGCTCCACGACCCGCCGGGGCAGCTTCACCCGGTAGGTCGCGGTCCGCTCGTCCGCCTGGCGCGCGATCGCGTCATGGCCGGCCAGTTTCACGTGAAACACCCTTCGTTTCCCGGTCTGTCGACGCCGCACCGGACACGGCGTCCGACCCCGCGTCCATGGCACTCCAGGACCAGGGGAGATCGAGGATCTCCAGCTCCTGGCCCTCCGTGGCGCCGCCGGGCGGCACCACCGCGAGGGCGTCGGCGGCGGCGATGCCGCGCAGCATGGCGGGCCCGTTGTAGTGCAGCGGCACAGCCCACTCGTGCCCGCTTCCGCTGTCCTGACGCAGCACGACGGGGACGAGCCGGGTGTCGTGCGGGTGTCCCTGGACGGGGCTGTGCAGCGGCGTGGTGTACGGGCCTTCGGGTGCGGGGCGGGTCCGGCCCGACAGGGCCCGCAGCAGCGGTTCGGCGAGGGTGAGCAGGCCGGAGACCGCGGCAAGCGGATTGCCGGGCAGGCCGACGAGGTGCTGCCCCTCGCTGAGGCGGGCGAGCAGCATGGGGTGGCCGGGGCGGACGGCGACACCGTCCACGAGGAGTTCGGCGTCGAGGGCGCGCAGCGTGGGGTGGACATGGTCGACGGGGCCCGACGCGGTGCCCCCCGTCGTCACGACCAGGTCGGCCGTCGACCCGCGGACCGCCTTGAGCAGCGCCTTCGCGTCGTCGCCGAGCCGGCGGACGGCGGTGACCTCGACGCCGAGGGCGCGCAGCCAGTGCGGCAGCATCGGCCCGAGCGCGTCCCGGATGAGGCCGTCCCTGGGCAGGCCCGAGGTCAGCAACTCGTCGCCCAGGACGAGGACCTCGACCCGCGGGCGCGGGACGACGGCCAGGTCGTCGTAGCCGGCCGCGGCCGCGAGCCCGAGGACGGCGGGGGTGACGACGGCGCCGGTCGGCAGCAGCAGGTCGCCGCTGCGGCACTCCTGTCCGCGCGGCCGGATGTCCTGCCCGTGCACGACGTCGCGCAGCGGGTGCAGCCGGCCCTTGTCGTCGGTCCGCCCGTGCTCGCTGCGGATGACGGCCGTGGTCTCCGGGGGGATCCGGGCGCCGGTCGCGATCGCCGCCGCCTCCCCGTCGGCCAGCGCCGCGGGCCGGCCGTGCCCGGCGAGGATCCCCTCGTCGCGTACGTCCCAGGGGCCCGGACCCGCGACGACCCAGCCGTCCATCGCGGACGTGTCGAAGGAGGGCAGGTCGGTGAGTGCGGTGAGAGGCGCGGCGAGGACGAGGCCGAGGGCCCGGTCGAGGGGGACCCGGGTCGCACCGCGCGGCGGGGCGTCCGCGCCGGGGTCGAACGTGCCGCTCGGGAACGGGAGTTGGGGTTCTTCGGCGTCGGGGCGCTGCTCCTGCGGTCCGTCCGCCGCCGTACGGGAGCGGTGGTCGGCGGCGCGCCGGCCTGCCCGCTCGGCCGTGCGGCGGGCGGCGGGCCAGTCCGTGGCGCGGTGGCGGTGGGCGGCGTGGCCCTCGGTGGGTCCGGCTGCTGCTGCGCGGGCCGGTTCCCGGTGCGGGGCGGGCTGGGCGCGGCCAGGGGCGGGGACGTCGTTGCCGGGCGGGGGGCCCGGCCGGTGGTCGTTGGCGAGGGCGAGCGCCTCGTCGACGTCGCCCTCCATCGGGTCGGCCTGCGCCGCCCGGCCGCTCGGGGCGGTCATCCCGCGTCCGGCGCGGCGTCGCCCTTGCCGGCCTCGGCTTCGGCCGCGGCCTCGCGGGCCCAGCGGTCGGCGAGCGCGGCCGCCTTCGCCGCGGCCGCCGCGACGGCTTCGGGGCCGCCGCCTGCCTGCGCCGCCGCGTATCCGACGAGGAACGTCGTCAGCGGGGCCGCCGGGCGCGCGACCCCGTGGGCCGCGTCGCGGGCGAGGTCGAGCACGACGCCGGTGTCGACGTCCAGGTCGAGGCCCAGTTCGTCCTTGGCTGCGGAGATCCATTCATCCAACACGTGCCCATGCTCCCTGATACGTGACCGGGCGGCGGCGATGTCGTCCCAGGTGTCGCAGTCGAACGACGCGACGGGGTCGGTGATGCGGGTGAGTCCCAGGTTCCGGGTGAGCAGCCGCAGGGGCAGCCCGGTGAGCGACCCGTGCTCGGCGTCGAGGTCGGCGAGCACCCGGCGCAGCGGGTCCGCCCGGTAGGCGGCGACGAGCGGCTGGTCGCGGCCGTCGCCGTCGGTGAGCAGGACGCCGTCGGTGTTCTCGTGGCTCTCGCTGACGTTCTCGTGGAGGGCGTCGAGCAGCGTGCGTACGGTGCTCGGTGCCAGGAACGGCAGGTCGGCGGAGAGCACGACGACGCTCTGCGCCCTGCCGTCCAGCGCCCGCACACCCGCGTCGAGCGCAGCGAGCGGGCCGCCGCCCGGCGGGTCCTCGTGCGCCCAGGTGACGGGGCGCGCGGTGGGCCGGGGCGCGGCGACCACGACCGTGGTCCGGGCGTCGGCGCAGGCCGCGAGCACCCGGTCGAGCAGCGCGCGGCCGCCGATCCGCACCCCGGGCTTGTCCGCGCCGCCGAGCCGCCGTGCGGCGCCGCCGGCGAGGACGATGGCCTCGTACGCGTTCATCCCCCGAGTATGGGCGTACGAACGATCTATGCCACCCCCGGGACCCGGTCTTTCGGGGTGGTTCGCGATGCGGTCACAGGGAGCGCAACAGCACCGCCGGTCGCTCCACGCAGTCCGCCACGTAGCGCAGGAACCCGCCCGCCGTGCCGCCGTCGCACACCCGGTGGTCGAAGGTGAGGGAGAGCTGGACGACCTGGCGGACGGCCAACTCCCCTTCGTGCACCCAGGGCTTGGCGGCGATGCGGCCGACGCCGAGCATGGCCGCCTCGGGGTGGTTGATGATCGGCGTCGATCCGTCGACCCCGAACACGCCGTAGTTGTTCAGCGTGAAGGTGCCGCCCGTGAGGTCACCCGGCGTCAGCTTCCCGGTGCGCGCGGCGTCGGTGAGCCGGGCGAACTCGCCGCTCAGCGCCTCGGTGCCGCGCCGGTGGGCGTCCCGTACGACGGGGACGACGAGGCCGCGCTCGGTCTGCGCGGCGAAGCCGAGGTGCACCTCGTCGAGGCGGACGATCTCGCGCCGCTCCATGTCGACCGTCGCGTTCAGCTCCGGGTAGCGGGCCAGGGCCGCCGTGCAGATGCGGGCGAACAACGCCAGGACGGAGATCTTCGGGCCCGCGGACGCGCCGGTCGCCGCGTTCATCGCCGCACGCGCGGCGAGGAGTTCCGTGGCGTCCGCGTCCACCCAGCAGGTCGCGTCGGGTATCTCGCGCCGGCTGCGGGCGAGCTTGTCGGCGACGGCGCCGCGGATGCCGCGCAGCGGGGTGCGGTGGCCGTTCACCGCGGAGGGGACCGGTTCGGGCGCGGCCGGAGCGGCGGTGCGGGCCGTCGCGGCACGCTCCACGTCGGCGCGCAGGATGAGCCCGTCGGGACCCGAACCGGCGACTTCCCGCAGGTCGAGTCCATGGTCGCGGGCGAGCTTGCGGACGAGGGGGGAGATGACGGGGACGGGGCCTTCGGGGCGCACAGGCGCGGCGGGAGCGGCCGGTGCCGGTGCCGGGGCCGGGGCGACCACCTTCGCCCGGGGCTCGGGCCGCGGCTCGGCGGCGGGTCGCACCCGCCTGCGCCGCGCCGGAGCGGCGGCGGTGCCGTATCCCACCAGCACGTTCCCCGAACTCTCCGCCTTCTGAGCGCTGTCGGCGGTGCTCTCCGCCGTCCTCGCGGCCGTGCTCCCGGCGGGCTCCGGGACAGGGGCGCCGGACGCCGCGTCCGCCCCGACGGCGACCGTCAACAGCGGTGCCCCCACCGGCAGTTCGGTGCCCTCGTCCCCGTACCGGGCCGTGACGACGCCACCGTACGGGCACGGCACCTCGACGAGCGCCTTGGCGGTCTCCACCTCGACGACGGGCTGGTCGACGGCGACGACGTCACCGACGGCCACCAGCCACTGCACGATGGATGCCTCGGTGAGCCCCTCCCCGAGGTCGGGCAGCTTGAACTCCAGAACCTGCGCCATCAGCCCGCTCCCCTCACTGGTCCCACTGAAGGCGTGCGACCGCGTCCAACACCCGGTCCACCCCCGGGAGATGGTGCCGCTCCAGCATGGGCGGCGGGTACGGAATGTCGAACCCGGCGACCCGCAGGACCGGCGCCTGGAGGTGGTGGAAGCACCGCTCGGTCACCCGCGCGGCGATCTCCCCGCCGGGGCCGCCGAAGCCCCCCGACTCGTGCACGACGACCGCGCGTCCGGTGCGGCGCACGGAGGCCGTGACCGTCGCGTCGTCGAACGGCACCAGCGAGCGCAGATCGACCACTTCCAGGTCCCAGCCCTCGCCACGGGCCGCCTCAGCCGCCTCCAGACAGACGGGCAGCGACGGTCCGTACGTGATCAGCGTGGCACTGGTCCCGGGGCGGCGGACCACTGCCGTACCTATCGGCTCAACGTCCACCGGCTGCTCGGGGTTCCAGGAATCCTTGCTCCAATAAAGCCTCTTGGGCTCCAGGAAGACGACCGGGTCGTCGGAGGCGATGGACTGCCGCAGCAGACCGTACGCGTCCGCGACGGTGGCCGGCGTGACGACGGTCAGGCCGGGCGTCGCCATGTAGTACGCCTCGGACGAGTCGCTGTGGTGCTCGACGCCGCCGATGCCGCCCCCGTAGGGCACCCGCACCGTGATCGGCAGCGGCATGGCACCGCGCGTGCGGTTGCGCATCCGCGCCACGTGGGAGATCAGCTGCTCGAAGGCCGGGTACGCGAACGCGTCGAACTGCATCTCCACGACCGGCCGCAGCCCGTACATGGCCATGCCCACGGCCGTGCCGAGGATGCCCGCCTCGGCGAGCGGCGTGTCCGTGCAGCGGTCCTCGCCGAACTCCTTGGCGAGCCCGTCGGTGATGCGGAAGACGCCGCCGAGCGTGCCGACGTCCTCGCCCATGACGTGCACGGCCGGGTCGGCGGCCATGGAGTCACGCAGGGCGCGGCCCAGGGCCTGCGCCATGGTGGCGGGCTTGGTGGCCGCCTTGGCGGCCTGTTCGGCGACGGTCGTCATGCCGGACCCCCTTCGCCGCCGGACGTCTCGGCCTCGGCGTCGAGCTCGGCGCGCAACTGGGCCGCCTGCTCTCTGAGGTGGGAGGTCTGCTCCGCGTACACGTCGGTGAACAGGTCCATCGGGTCGAGCACCGGGTCCTGGTTCATCTCGGCGCGCAGCGCGGCCGCCATCGTCTCGGCGTCGTCGCGCACGGCCTGGATGCCGGCCTCGTCGATCAGGCCGCGGTGGGTCAACTCCCGCTCCAGGAGCAGGACCGGGTCGTGTCCGCGCCACGTCTCGACCTCGGCGTCGGTGCGGTAGCGGGTCGCGTCGTCGGCGTTCGTGTGCGCGTCCATCCGGTACGTGATCGCCTCGACCAGCGTGGGACCACCGCCCTCACGCGCGCGGGCCACGGCTTCGGTGAGGACCTCGTACATCGCGACCGCGTCGTTCCCGTCGACCAGGCGGCCCGGCATCCCGTACCCGACGGCCTTGTGGGCCAGGGACGGCGCCGCGGTCTGCTTGGCCAGCGGCACGGAGATGGCGAAGCCGTTGTTCTGGACGAGGAAGACGACCGGCGCCTGCCACACGGCGGCGAAGTTCAGCGCCTCGTGGAAGTCGCCCTCGCTGGTGCCGCCGTCGCCGACCATGGCGAGCGCCACCACGTCGTCGCCCTTGAGCTGCGCGGCGTGCGCGAGGCCCACGGCGTGCGGGAGCTGGGTCGCGAGCGGCGTGCACAGCGGCGCGATGCGGTGCTCGTGCGGGTCGTACCCGGTGTGCCAGTCGCCGCGCAGCAGGGTCAGGGCCTGGACGGGGTCGAGGCCGCGGGCGACGGCGGCGAGGGTGTCGCGGTAGCTGGGGAAGAGCCAGTCGCGCTCCTCCAGGGCGAGCGCGGCGGCGATCTCCCCGGCCTCCTGGCCGGTCGTCGAGGGGTACACGGCGAGGCGGCCCTGCTTGGTGAGGGCGGTCGCCTGCGCGTTGTACCTGCGGCCGCGCACCACCTCCGCGTAGAGCCGGCGCAGCAGCTCCGGATCGGTCTGCTCGGCTGCGTCGGTGCCCAGGACCCGGTACGGCTCCGCGTCGGGCAGCAGCGGCGCGGGGTCCGTGCGGGGCTGCCAGGCGGGCGGTGGAACGGGAGCGGGAAGCGTGCCCCGCTGCTCCATGACCGTCATGACGACACCTCCTCGTGGGAGCGGCTTCGAGGGCGCGTCGGATGTGACCCGCCTCACCTACCGATTGTTCGGTCGTCGGCACATTTTGGCTACAGGCACCTCCAGGCTGTGGACAAACGGTTCTCCACAGCCTGAGATGAACGCAGTACGTCCATGGTAAGGAGGCGGGGGCACATGGCATCTGAACAAATGGCCGAAGGCTCCGGCGGGCACCGCCCCGACGAACCCGAGGGGCCCGACCCCGTCGCGCGCCCGCTGGACGCCATCGACCGCGACATCCTTCAGATGCTCCAGAAGGACGGCCGGGCGTCGATACGCTCCGTCGCCGAGCGCGTCCATGTGTCACGGGCGAACGCCTACGCCCGGATCAACCGCCTCATCGAGGACGGCGTGATCCGCGGCTTCGGCGCCCGCATCAACCATGAACGCGCGGGTCAGGGCGCGTCCGCGTACATCACCTTGAAGATCGTCCAGAACTCCTGGCGGACGGTGCGCGACCAGCTGCGCAGGATGCCCGAGGCCTCGCACATCGCGCTGGTCAGCGGCGACTTCGACGTCCTGATCCTCGTCCACACCAAGGACAACCGCGCCCTGCGCGAACTGGTCCTCACCAAGCTCCAGGCCATCCCCGAGGTGCTCAGCACGCGCACGCTGCTCGTCTTCGAGGAGGAGGACCTGGAACCGGACGCGTGACGTACGGGGTCAGCCGGCGGTGCGCAGCCCCTGGAAGACCAACTCGACGACCGCGTCGGCCACTTCGCGCTCCCCCAGGCCGCCGCTGCCCGGCCGGTACCACTCCACGATGGAGTTGATCATTCCGAAGACGAGCCGGGTGGCGAGGCGTACTTCTATGTCACCTCGTACGTCTCCGTCGGCGGCGGCCGCCTTGAGAAGCTCGGCGACCTGGTGGTCGAACTCCCTGCGCCGCTCCATGGCCCACCGCTCGGTGTCGGTGTTCCCGCGCACTCTCAACAGGAGCGTCACGTACGGAAGTTCACCGGTCAGCACCTGGACCATGCGCCGCGTGACGTACTCCAGGCGCTCCATCGCACGTCCCACGCGCGCGGGTTCCTCGTCGAGGATCCCGAAGAGCCCGTCGAGGGCGCGGCTGACAGCGCGGCGCAGCAGCTCCTCCTTGCCGGTCACGTGGTGGTAGATCGACGACTTGGAGATGCCCGCCGCCTTGGAGAGGTGCTCCATGGAGGTGCCGTCGTAGCCGCGCTCGTTGAAGACGGTGACCGCGACCGCGAGCAGGGTGTCGGGCGTGTAGGTGTCGCGGCGCGGCGCCGTGTCGCGGGGTGCGGTGGTCATGCGGAGCCCTCCCACTTCTTGGGGGTGTACGAGTGGCGCAGGAGCGCGAGGGACGGCGCGTACCGGCCCGAGGGATCCCGCTCGTGCAGTTCCTCGAGCACGCCGCAGGCCCAGCTCCTGCCGAGCTTGCGGTCCCATTCGAGCGGCCCCAGCGGGTAGTTGACGCCGAGGCGCATCGCGGTGTCGATGTCCTCCTCGGTGGCCACTCCGCGGGTGAGCGCCTCGTGGGCGAGGTCGATGATGCGGGCCACCGTGCGCGCCACGATCATGCCGGGCACGTCGCCGATGACGCTGACCTTCTTGCCGAGCGCCTGGAAGAGGCCGGTGGCTTCCTTCAAGGTGCGCGGATTGCCGTCCTGGCAGGTCGCCAGGGCGATCCGGGTCGCCGCGCGGTAGTCGAGCGCCAGGTCGAAGTAGACGACGTCCCGGAACTCGACGGACGTCTGGCCGTCGGCCTGGACGAGCTGGCCGCCACTGGGCAGCACGATGCGCGTGCCCTTGTCCTCCTCTTCCTGGACGACCTCGATGCCCGCCTCGCGCATCATCGCGATCAGCTCGCCGGCCGAATCCAGGTCGCCCTCCACGGTCACCCGGGCGGGCGGCTCGGCCGGGGCCGCGGTGTGCGGTTCGGGACGCTCCTCGCCGTCGCCGTACGCGTACCAGCCCCGGCCCGTCTTGCGGCCGAGGCGGCCCGCCTCCACGAGGCGCCGCTGGGGCAGCGAGGGCCTGAAGCGCACGTCCTGGAAGAAGCCCTCCCACACGGAGCGCGTCACGGCCTGGTTGACGTCCTGCCCGATCAGGTCGGTCAGTTCGAAGGCGCCCATCTTGAAGCCGCCGCTCTCGCGCAGCACGGCGTCGATGGTGGCGGGGTCGGCGCCCTGGTCCTCGTAGACCGCGAACGCCTCCGCGTAGAAGGGCCGTGCGATCCGGTTGACCAGGAAGCCTGGGGTGTCGGCGCAGGCCACGGGTGTCTTGCCCCAGGCCCGTGCGGTCTCGTACGCGCGCGTGGCGGCGGTGACGTCGGTGGCGGAGCCGGAGACGACCTCCACCAGGGGCATCAGCGGCGCGGGGTTGAAGAAGTGCAGGCCGACGAAGCGCTCGGGGACGCGCAGCGCGCCGCCGATCGCCGTCACCGACAGCGACGAGGTGTTCGTGGCGAGCAGGCAGTCCTCCGCGACGACGTCCTCCAGCTCTCGGAAGAGCCGCTGCTTGACGTCGAGTTGCTCCAGGACGGCCTCGACGACGAGGGAGGCGTCCGCCAGCTCGCCGAGCGTGTGCGCGGCCGTCAGGCGGGTTCCTGCCGCCGCGCGCTCCGCGGCGCCCATACGGCCCTTCTCGACGAGCCGGTCGAGGCGCGCGGCGATCGACGCGGCGGCCGACTCCGCACGTCCGGGCACGGCGTCGTACAGCCGGACCGGGTGCCCCGCGACCAGGGCCACCTGGGCGATGCCCTGGCCCATGGTGCCGGTGCCCACGACTCCTACGAGGCGGTCAGTTGCTGTCATGCGCCGATCCTTCCGCATGGACCGACACCTCGCGGATCCGGGTCCCGTCGGGTCGGTTGTCCACAGGTTCCACGCACCCTCTTGTCCCGACCGATCGTTCGGTTACTCTAACTCTGACGTACAGCACCTGCCCAGTCCCGCCCGCTCGCCGGCTCGACGAGGAGCCGCAGCCGAGGAGGAGTTGGTCCGCCATGGCCGCCGACATCACCGCGCACGACCTCATCGCCAAGCACCGGCCGACCCTCGACCAGGCGCTGGAAGCGATCCGCACCCGCGCGTACTGGTCCCCGCACCCCGAGCACCCCAAGGCGTACGGGGCCGAGGGCAGCGGGAGCCTGAGCATGGCCGAGGGCAAGGCCGCCTTCGACGCACTGCTCGGCACCCGGCTCGACCTCGGCCAGCCCGGCACGGACGACTTCGTCGGCGGGGAAGTGTCCCCGTACGGACCGGAGTTGGGGGTCACGTACCCGCACGCCGACGTCGACGTGCTGCTGCCGGCCATGCGCGCGGGCATGCGCGCGTGGCGCGAGGCGGGCGCCGAGGTCCGCGCGGTGACGTGTCTGGAGATCCTGGCCCGGATCAGCGCGCGTACGCACGAGTTCGCGCACGCGGTCATGCACACCAGCGGCCAGGCCTTCATGATGGCTTTCCAGGCGGGCGGCCCGCACGCGCAGGACCGCGGCATGGAGGCGGTGGCGTACGCCTACGTGGAGCAGGTGCGCACCCCGGACGCGGCGGAGTGGTCCAAGCCCCAGGGCAAGCGCGATCCGCTGAACCTGACGAAGCAGTTCACGCCGGTCGGGCGCGGTATCGCGCTGCTGATCGGCTGCAACACGTTCCCGACGTGGAACGGGTATCCGGGCCTGTTCGCCTCCCTGGCGACCGGCAACCCGGTCCTGGTCAAGCCCCACCCGCGCGCGGTGCTGCCGCTCGCCCTCACCGTCCAGGTGGCCCGCGAGGTGCTCGCCGAGGCGGGCTTCGACCCGAACCTGGTGGCGCTCGCGGCCGAGCGGCCCGGCGAGGGCATCGCCAAGACGCTTGCCGTGCGCCCCGAGATCAAGATCATCGACTACACGGGTTCGACGGCCTTCGGCGACTGGCTGGAGGCCAACGCCCGCCAGGCGCAGGTCTACACGGAGAAGGCCGGGGTCAACACGGTGGTCGTGGACTCCACCGACGACTACAAGGGCATGCTGGCGAACCTCGCGTTCTCGCTTTCCCTGTACAGCGGCCAGATGTGCACGACCCCGCAGAACCTGCTGGTGCCGCGCGAGGGCATCACCACGGACGAGGGCCCCAAGTCGTACGACGAGGTCGTCGCGGACCTCGCGAAGTCCGTCGGCGGCCTGCTCGGCGACGACGCCCGGGCCAACGGCCTGCTGGGCGCCCTGGTCAACCCGGACGTGAAGGCGCGCCTGGAGGCGGCCGCCTCACTGGGTGAAGTCGCCCTGCCCTCACGGAAGATCGCCAATCCGGAGTTCCCCGACGCCGTCGTGCGCACCCCGGTGATCGTCAAGCTCGACGGCACCAAGCCGGACGCCGAGGCCGCCTACATGAGCGAGTGCTTCGGCCCGGTCTCCTTCGCCGTCGCCGTCGACTCCGCCCAGGACGCGGTGGAGCTGCTGCGCCGCACGGTGCGCGACAAGGGAGCCATGACGGTCGGCGCGTACACGACCTCCGACGAGGTCGCGCGGTCCGTCGAGGACGTCTGCCTGGAGGAGTGCGCCCAGCTCTCGCTCAACCTCACCGGTGGTGTGTACGTGAACCAGACGGCGGCGTTCTCCGACTTCCACGGCTCGGGCGGCAACCCCGCGGCGAACGCGGCTCTGTGCGACGGCGCCTTCGTGGCCAACCGCTTCCGGGTGGTGGAGGTCCGCCGCGAGACCGTCTAGGGAGCCCTACGGGGCGTTGAGGCTGTGCGTGCTCCAGTGGAACAGGGTCATGCCGACGCTGGTCGCCAGGTTGTAGCTGGAGACCTGGGGCCGCATCGGCAGTGACACCAACTGGTCGGCACGCGCGCGTAGTTCACCGGAAAGACCGTTGCGCTCGGACCCGAAGGCGAGCAGCGCGTCGTCGGGCAGCTTCAGGCCGCGGATGTCGGCGCCCTCGGGGTCGAGCGCGTACAGCGGCCCCGCGGGCAGCTCGTCGACCGCGAGCCGCTCGACGGCGGTCGCGAAATGCAGCCCGGCCCCGCCCCGGACGACGGTGGGGTGCCAGGGGTCGAGGCTGCCCGTCGTGACGACACCGGCCGCCCCGTAGCCGGCGGCGAGCCGGATGACGGCGCCCGCGTTGCCGAGGTTGCGCGGGTTGTCGAGGACGACGACGGGCGTGGTGCGTCCGGTGCGGCCGAGCGCCGCGAGATGGTCGGCGCGCGCGGGCCGCCCGGCGAGCGCGGCGACGCCCGTGGGGTGCAGCCGCGGCACGAGCCCCCGCAGGACGTCGTCCGGGACCTCCACGAGCAGCGCGTCCAGATCCCGTACGACGTCGGGGGCGAGGTCCGCGGCCAGGGCGAGCACGGACGCCCGGTCCGTGGCGAGCGCGACAGGGACGTCGGCGCCGAACCGCAGGGCGTGCTTGAGAGCGTGGAAACCGTCGAGGAGCACCGCGGAGTCGGCGCGGCGCCGCCAGGCCCGTACAGCGCCGTCAGGACCCTCGTACGGCATGCCGTCCGCCGTGCTCGCCTCGCTCATGGCAGGAAGCCTACGTGCGCGCCGCGGGGGCCTGCGCAGCCGACGGTTCCACGCCCTCCACCGTGCGCTGGCCGGGCAGCGGCGCACTCTGCGTACGGGAGAACACGCGGCCACGCGCGCGTGCCGCCCATCGTCCGACGCGCAGCAAGAAGGACGTCGGCAGGAACACCGCGTCGGCGGTGATCATCGCGAGCGAGAAGAACGGCAGCCCGAGCGCGACGGCGATGAACACGTGCTCCGTGATCATCAGCACCAGCAGCACGTTCTTGACGCGCCGGTTGAAGACCGTGAACGGGAAGGCGACCTGTACGGCGACCGTCCCGTACGTCACGAGGAGCACCATCGGGCCGAACGTCGTCAGCAGGTCGCCGAGGGCGGGCCACGGCGAGAAGTAGTCCAGGTGCAGCGGGTAGTAGACGGCGGTGCCGTCCTGCCAGCGGCTGCCCTGGATCTTGTACCAGCCCGCGGTGGCGTAGATCAGACACGCCTCGACCATGATCACCAACAGGGCGGCGTTGTGCACGACGTTGGCGACGACGTCGCACAGCAGCCGCGGATCCCCGTGCGGGGCACGCCTGTCGAGGTACCACCACACGCCCTGGACGGCCCACAGCGCCCAGAAGAGGCTCAGCCACCCGCCGCTCACGTCGCCGGTGAAGGTCAGGGCGGACAGCGCGAGACCGACCACCCACCACAGGACCGGGCCGGCCCGGTCCTCGGCGGTCTGCCGCACACGCGCGCGTGCCGCCCGCCGTGCGTCAAGGGACCAGACCTGCCCGCAGCGCGTGAAGATCAGGTAGATCGCCATGAGGTGGATGACGTTGTCGCCGCCGTCGCCCACGAAGACGCTGCGGTTCTGCAGCGACAGCACGCCGATCATGAAGAGGACCGCCATGGTGCGGGTGCGCCAGCCCACCATCAGCAGGGCGGAGGCCAGCATCGCGGCCACGTAGACGCACTCGAACCAGACCTGGCTGTCGGACCACATCAGGGCGGTGAACGCGTGGTTGTCCGCGACGAGCTGCTGCGCCATGTCCCAGCCCCACGGCCCGTCGGGCCCGTAGAGCTCCTGGCGGTGCGGGAACTCGCGCAGCAGGAACAGCAGCCAGGTCCCGGCGAACCCGATACGGATCAGGGCGCTCTGGTACGGGCCGAGCGCCGACCCGGTGATCTTCTGCACGGCGGCGCCGACCCGCGACTCGACCGTCTTCTGCGCGCCGCTCATCGGCCCTCACCCGTCTTCGCGCGCACGCGCGTGCCGCTGTCGAGCGGCACGTCGCGCGAGCTCACCGTCCACCAGGGGACCTCCCGGAAGAACGGCTTCTGGTTCACCTGCTCGTCGCTCCACTTCGGAGGCCGGATCGTGGTCGCCTTCGAGCGGACCTGGACGCGCTCGACGACGTCCTCCTCGCCGACCACACCGAGCCGGTCCAGGCGCAGCACAAGAATGCGGCGCAGGTACTGCTCGGACAGCGTCCCGCGCAGCCCTGTGGGGCGGTTCTGCGCGTCGTGCGTGCCGACGTAGACGTCCCAGGCGCGGCGCAGTTCGTTCTGCTGGGTGTGGCTGGGGACCAGGTTGCCGTTGATCGCGGCGCCGTCGCGCGCGGAGAGGTCGTACCAGCCCGTGGTGCGCAGCGTTCCGTCGGGAGCACGCAGCTCGGCACGGGTCTGCACCGACACGTTCTGCTGGAGCGGGTTGGGGGCGAACAGCTTCCAGTTCTGCTCGAACTCCGGGTAGATCCACTCGTCGACCAGCGTGCCGTGCCGCTTGGTCAGCGTGTTCGACGGGGCGACGTGCAGGAACACCATCAGGACGTGGACGCAGGCGACGAGGGCCACGCAGGCCAGGGCCAGGACCGCGACCATCTGGTAGCCGGGGGAGAGCGTCGCGAGGCCGCGGCGCTCGGCCGGCGCTCCGGATTCCCCGGCCGGCGCTCCGGGCCCGTCCGCCGGTTCGGGTCGCGGGGCGTCCGGCGGCCCGGGCGGCTGCGCGGCCGCCCGCTCCGGCGCCTGCCGGGCGGCCCCGTCCGCCGCGCCTGCTTCCGTGTCCATCGGTGCTCCCCGTCCCCGTCCCGTCGGCCCCTGGTCCGTCCGATTCGCCCGGCCGCCCACTGCCGAACCGATTCGGCGCCGCAGGCCCACGGGCATGCGACGCACCGGCACCGTACTGGGGAGCGGCCGTCCAGCACAGGCGCCCGAGGTTATCCACAGGCCCGGCTGTTCAGGGTTGACACCCTACGGCGCCACGTCCCACCATTGAATCCGACGAACCGAACGATCGGTCGGGAGCGTGGCGAGTGACCGCGCCCCCGCCCGCCACCGGAACCGGCACCGCACCCGAGGTCGAGGGGGACCTGGAATGGCGACAGCAGCCCCGCAGCAGGCGGCACCGCAGGACGGCGCGGCCGCGTTCCGGTCCGCGTTCGACGCGGCCGTCGCGGCGGACGAGCGCATCGAGCCCCGCGACTGGATGCCCGACGCCTATCGCGCGACGCTGGTGCGCCAGATCGCCCAGCACGCACACTCCGAGATCATCGGCATGCAGCCCGAGGCGAACTGGATCACGCGCGCGCCCTCCCTGCGCCGCAAAGCCATCCTGATGGCCAAGGTGCAGGACGAGGCGGGCCACGGCCTGTACCTCTACAGCGCGGCGGAGACCCTCGGCACCGGCCGCGACGAGTTGCTCGACAAGCTGCACACCGGCCGCCAGAAGTATTCGTCGATCTTCAACTACCCGACGCTGACCTGGGCCGACGTCGGAGCGATCGGCTGGCTCGTGGACGGCGCGGCGATCACGAACCAGGTACCGCTGTGCCGCTGCTCGTACGGGCCGTACGCGCGCGCCATGGTCCGTATCTGCAAGGAGGAGTCCTTCCACCAGCGCCAGGGGTACGAGCTGCTGCTCGCCCTCAGCCGCGGCACCGAGGCACAGCACGCGATGGCGCAGGACGCGGTCGACCGCTGGTGGTGGCCGTCCCTGATGATGTTCGGCCCGCCCGACGACGAGTCGGCGCACTCCGCGCAGTCGATGGAGTGGAAGATCAAGCGCCACTCGAACGACGAGCTGCGGCAGCGCTTCGTCGACATCTGCGTCCCCCAGGCCGCGTCCCTCGGACTGACGCTCCCCGACCCCGAGTTGCGGTGGAACGAGGAGAAGGGCCGGCACGACTTCGGCCCGATCGACTGGACCGAGTTCAAGGAAGTCCTCAAGGGCAACGGCCCGTGCAACGAACAGCGCATCACCCAGCGCAGGCGCGCCCACGACGAGGGCGCCTGGGTCCGTGAGGCCGCCGCGGCCCACGCGGCCAAGCACTCCGCAGCATCCACGCGAGAAGGCAGGGCGGCATGACCCAGACGCCGAACAGCTCGTCCAGCGGCGCCGACTGGCCCCTGTGGGAGGTCTTCGTACGCTCCCGCCGCGGCCTCGCCCACACCCACGCGGGCAGCCTGCACGCCCCGGACGCGGAGCTCGCCCTGCGCAACGCGCGGGATCTGTACACCCGCCGCGGCGAAGGCGTCTCCCTGTGGGTCGTGCCGTCCGCCGCGATCACCGCCTCCTCGCCCGACGAGAAGGACCCGTTCTTCGAACCGTCCGCCGACAAGCCCTACCGCCACCCCACGTTCTACGAGATCCCGGAAGGGGTGAAGCACCTGTGACGACGCAGCCCCTGACCGACACCGCCCGCGCCGCCCTCGCCCTCGGCGACGACGCCCTGGTGCTCTCGCATCGCCTGGGGGAGTGGGCGGGCCACGCCCCGGTCCTGGAGGAAGAGGTCGCCCTCGCGAACATCGCCCTCGACCTGCTCGGCCAGGCCCGCATCCTCCTGAGCACGGTCGGCGACGAGGACGAGCTGGCGTATCTGCGCGAGGAGCGCGCCTTCCGCAACCTCCAACTGGTCGAGCAGCCGAACGGCGACTTCGCCCACACCATCGCCCGCCAGCTGTACTTCTCCACCTACCAGCACCTCCTCTACGGCCAACTGGCCGACGGCGACTCGCTGTTCGCGCCGCTCGCCGCCAAGGCGGTCAAGGAGGTCGCCTACCACCAGGACCACGCACGACAGTGGACCCTGCGCCTCGGCGACGGCACGGACGAGAGCCGTACGCGGATGCAGCGGGCGGTCGACGCCCTGTGGCGGTTCACCGGCGAGATGTTCGAGCCCGTCCCCGGCCTGGACATCAACGGGCAGGAGATGCGGGCCGGTTGGACATCGGCCGTCTCCGCCGTCCTGCGGCAGGCCACGCTCACCGTCCCCGAAGGACCGCAGACCGGCGCCTGGCGCGCGGGAGCCGGCCGCCAGGGCCTGCACACCGAACCCTTCGGCCGGATGCTCGCCGAGATGCAGCACCTGCACCGCAGCCACCCGGGGGCGACATGGTGACCCCGCAGGAGACGCGACAGGAGACCCCGCTCGAAGCGGAGCTGCGCCGGATCGCCGGATCCGTGCCCGACCCCGAACTGCCCGTGCTGAACCTGGAGGAGCTGGGCGTCCTGCGCGCCGTGCACACCCGCGGCCCCGGCCGCGTCGAGGTCGAGCTGAGCCCCACGTACACCGGCTGCCCCGCGATCGAGGCCATGTCGAGCGACATCGAGCGCGTCCTGCACGAGCACGGCATCCCCGAGGTCACCGTCCGCCCGGTCCTCGCCCCCGCCTGGTCGACGGACGACATCACGCCCGAAGGCCGCCGCAAACTCCGGGAGTTCGGCATAGCGCCGCCCCGCCCCACCCGCGAGACCACCGGACCGGTCACCGTCGCCCTCGGCCCGACCCGGCACACCGCGGACGCCACCGGACTCACCTGCCCGCACTGCGGCTCCCCCGACACCGAGCTGCTCAGCCGCTTCTCGTCCACCGCCTGCAAGGCGCTGCGCCGCTGCCTGTCCTGCCGCGAACCCTTCGACCACTTCAAGGAGTTGTGATGGCAGCAGCTGCCAGGGCCCGCTTCCACCGGCTCCGGGTCGCCGCGATCGACCGGCTCACCGACGACTCCGTCGCCCTCACCTTCACCGTCCCACCGGAGCTGCGCGAGGCCTACCGCCACGCGCCCGGCCAGCACCTGGCCCTGCGACGCATCGTGGACGGCACCGAGATCCGGCGCACGTACTCGATCTGCTCCGCGGCCCCCGCCGACGAGGCACCGCGCACCCTGCGGGTCGGCGTGCGCCTGGTCGAGGACGGCGCGTTCTCCACGTACGCCCACAAGGAGATCGCCGTCGGCGACGAGCTGGAGGTGATGACCCCCGCGGGCCGTTTCACCCTCGACCCGGCCCCCGGGCAGTACGCGGCCGTGGTCGGCGGCAGCGGCATCACCCCCGTCCTGTCCATCGCCACCACGCTCCTGACCCGCGAGCCGACGGCCCGGTTCTGCCTCATACGCAGCGACCGCACCACCGCCTCGACGATGTTCCTGGAGGAGGTCGCCGACCTGAAGGACCGCTACCCGGAGCGGTTCCAGCTGGTCACGGTGCTCTCCCGGGAGGAGCAGCAGGCGGGCCTCGCCTCGGGCCGGCTCGACCAGGAGCGGCTCACTGCACTGCTCCCGGCCCTGCTTCCGGTGGACCGGGTCGCGGGCTGGTTCCTGTGCGGACCGCTCGGCCTGGTGCAGGGCGCCGAGCGGGCCCTGCGCGCGCTCGGCGTGCGGCGCGGGCGCGTCCACGAGGAGATCTTCCACGTCGACGACGGGCCCGCCCCGGCCCGCGCCACCGTCCCGGCCCCCGCCCACAGCACGGTGACCGCCCAGCTCGACGGCCGCGCGGGCACCTGGCCGGTGCAGGACGGGGAGTCGCTCCTGGAGACGGTGCTCCGCAACCGCGCCGACGCCCCGTACGCCTGTAAGGGCGGGGTGTGCGGGACCTGCCGCGCGTTCCTCGTCTCGGGCTCGATCCGGATGGACCGGAACTTCGCGCTGGAGCCCGAGGAGACCGAGGCGGGCTATGTGCTGGCCTGCCAGTCCCATCCGACCACCGAGAAGGTGGAGTTGGACTTCGACCGCTGACCACACCCGGCCCAGCCCAGCCCGACCGGCCCGACCCGGGCAACGCCGACCCAACCGGCCCGACCCGGGCAACGCCGACCCAACCGGCCCGACCCGAGCGACGCCCACCCGACCGGCCCGACCCGGGCGACGCCGACCCGGGCCGGTCTCCCCTCCCTCCGGTCTCTCTTCCCTTCTCCTAGAACCTGTTCTATCTTGACGCCCCGTCAGATTCTGGTGATTCGACTGCCCCCGGACCCGGCCCAGCGGCCCGGCGACCCCCAGGGGACGGCGAGCGTCTCAGGGAACGGAAGGACAGGCCCGTGGACTTCACCTTCTCCGAGGAGCAGCAGGCGGCGGCCGAGGCGGCCCGCGCGGTGTTCGCGCCGGTCGCACCCGATCGCGTACCGAGCCCCTCCCTCACCTCCGGCGCCGTGGCCGACGACCTCGACCGCGCCCTGTGGACCCAGGCCGCCGACGCCGACCTGCTGAGCCTGCTGATCGCACCGGAGCACGACGGCGCGGGCCTCGACGCCATCGCGCTCTGCCTCGTCCTGCGTGAGGCGGCCAAGGTCCTGGCCCGCATCCCGCTCCTTGAGCACAGCGCGGCCGCGGCGACGCTCCAGGCGTACGGGACCGAGGAGTTGAAGCGCGAGATCCTCCCCCGGGCAGGCCGCGGGGACCTCGTCCTGACCGTCGCCTCCGCCGGACGCACCGGCCACGACCCGGCCGACCTCGCGGTCACCGCCCGCCAGGAGAGCGCGGCCGGCGACTGGATCCTGGACGGCGTACAGACGGCGGTGCCCTGGGGGCTCAACGCCGATCACATCCTCGTCCCCGCACACACCGCGGACGGCGCGACCGTGGTCGCGGCCCTGCCCACCCGTGACGCCATCGCGGGCCTCACCACCGCCGAGCAGATCTCGACCACCGGCGAGCGCCTGGCCGAACTACGCCTGGACGGCGTGCGCCTGACGCCCCGGCAGATCATCCTGGCCCCGGACGCCTGGCCCCGGCTGCATGCCCTGCTCGCGACCGGCACCTGCGCCCTCGCGCTCGGCCTCGGCGAGGGTGTCCTCAAGATGACCAGCGACTACGCGAGCAAGCGCGAACAGTTCGGGCACCCCATCGCCACGTTCCAAGCCGTCGCCGTACAGGCCGCCGACCGCTACATCGACCTGCGCGCCATGGAAGCCACCCTGTGGCAGGCCGCCTGGCGCCTGAGCAGCGGCGCGGGCGGAGCACTGCCCGTCACCGGCGACGTGGCCGTCGCCAAGACCTGGGCCTCCGACGGAGTCCGCCGCATCGTCCAGACCGCCCAGCACCTGCACGGCGGCTTCGGCGCGGACACCGACTACCCCCTGCACCGCTACCACGCCTGGGCCAAGCACCTGGAGCTGTCCCTCGGCCCGGCCGCGGCCCACGAGGAGATCCTCGGCGACCTCCTGGCCGCCCACCCCCTGGGCTGAAAACCCAGAAGACCCAGAAGACCCAGAAAAACCGGCAGCCCCAGAAAATCCGGCAGAACCGGCGGAACCGGCAGCAGAAGAATCAGGTCAGACAACCGAACCCGGCTGCCCCTTGTCGTCCACGACGGGGCGGCCGGCCGCCTCCCACGCCTGCATGCCGCCCGCCACGTTCACCGCGTCGACACCCTGCTGCACCAGATAAGCGGTCACCTGAGCGGAACGCCCGCCGACCCGGCAGAGCACGTTGACCCGCCCGTCCTGCGGCGCCGCC
Organism: Streptomyces sp. NPDC052225; assembly: GCF_040679615.1. Taxonomy (NCBI): domain Bacteria; kingdom Bacillati; phylum Actinomycetota; class Actinomycetes; order Kitasatosporales; family Streptomycetaceae; genus Streptomyces; species Streptomyces sp. NPDC052225. Next base: position 289,591 of record NZ_JBFAVD010000001.1, read on the forward strand.
TCCGTCAACTCGCTGAACCGCGCGACGAACTCGCTCATCGGAATGTGCAGCGCACCCTCGGCGTGACCCGCCTGCCACTCGTCGTCCTCACGGACATCGAGGAGGAAGTCCTCCGCCTTGAGCTCGTCGACACCGACCGTGGGCACACCAGAACCGAAAACCATGCCCCCGACGCTACCCGACCGCACCAGCCCCCCGGCCCGCAGGCCGAAGCCGCCCGGCTACGACGCGGTCAGCCGCTCCAGCTCGGCCTCCCGCTCGGCGACCTGCGCGAGCAACTGCTCGGCGATCTCGTCGAGCAACGCGTCCGGATCCTGCGGCGCCATCCGCAGCATCGAGCCGATCGCGCCCTCCTCCAGCTCCCGCGCCACAGCCGTCAGCAGCTCCTTGCGCTGCGCCAGCCACTCCAGGCGCGCGTACAACTCCTCACTCGCGGTGAGCTGCGGTTCGACCGGGGCAGGCCCCGCGGCCCACTCCTCCGCCAGCTCACGCAGCAACGCCTCGTCGCCCCGCCCGTACGCCGCGTTGACCCGCGCGATGAACTCGTCGCGCCGCTCGCGCTCCTTCTCCTCCTGCGCCAGATCCGGGTGCGCCTTGCGGGCCAGCTCCCGGTAGAGCTTGCGCGCCTGCTCGCTGGGCCGTACCCGCTGCGGCGGCCGCACCGGCTGATCGGTCAGCATCGCGGCGGCCTCCGGGAACAGCCCGTCCCCGTCCATCCACCCGTGGAACAGCTCCTCGACGCCGGGCATCGGCATCACCCGGGCCCGCGCCTCATCGGCCTTGCGCCGGTCCTCGGCATCCCCGGTACGGGCCGCCGTGGCCTCGGCGATCAACGCCTCCAGCTCGTCGAGCCGCGTGTACATCGGCCCGAGCTTCTGGTGGTGAAGGCGCGAGAAGTTCTCCACCTCGACCCGGAAGGTCTCCACCGCGATCTCGAACTCGATCAGCGCCTGCTCGGCAGCGCGCACCGCCCGCTCGAGGCGCTCCTCGGGCCGCGCCCGAGGCTCCTCCTCCGGCTGCCCTGCCACATCGGTCTCCGGGATCGTCACCCGACCAGCCTAGGGCACGCCCCCACCGGCACCCTGACCCGAACTACGGCGAGCACCCCCACCTACGGCGAGCACCCCCTCACACTCCCGCCGCCCCCTCACACTCCAGCCACCCCTCACACCCCAGCCACCCCTCACACCCCAGCCTCCGCCTCCACCCGTCCTTCCCGCACAGCCCGCACCAGCTCCGCGTGATCCGCCTCGGTGCGGTCCGCGTACGTCACGGCGAAGGCGGCGACCGCCTCGTCCAGTTCCTCGTTCTTGCCGCAGTAGCCGGCGATGAGCCGCGGGTCGGCGCTGTGCGCGTGGGCGCGGGCGAGCAGGGCGCCGGTCATCCGCGCGTAGTCGTCGATCTGGTCGGCGGCGAGGGCGGCCGGGTCGACGCTGCCCTTGCGATTCCTGAACTGCCGTACCTGGAAGGGCCGTTCGGCGACCGTGGTCCAGCCGAGCAGGATGTCGCTGACGACCTGCATCCGCTTCTGCCCGAGCACCACGCGCCGCCCCTCGTGCTCGACGTCCGGCGCCTCGAAGCCGACGGCCGGCAGGTACGGGAGCAGCGCCGAGGGCCGCGCCTCCTTCACCTGCAGCACGAGCGGCTCGCCCCGGTGGTCGAGGAGCAGCACGACGTACGACCGTGTTCCCACGCTTCCGGTGCCGACGACGCGGAACGCGACGTCATGGACCGTGTACCGCCCGAGAAGCGGCAGCCGGTCCTCGGAGAGGGTCCGCAGATAGGCGCCGAGCGCTCCGGCGACGGCCGCGGCTTCCTCGTCCGGTATCGAGCGCAGCACGGGCGGCGCGTCCACGAACCGCCGGCCACCGCCCTCGACGGCCACGGTGGACCTGGCGGCGAAGCGGCCGCTGGTGTTGTTCCGGGCCTTCTCGGAGACCCGCTCCAGCGTTCCCAGCAGGTCGTGCGCGTCCGTATGGGAGACGAGCTCCTCGTCGGCGATGGCGTTCCACGCGTCGAGGACCGGCAGTTTGGCAAGCAGCCGCATGGTGCGCCGGTAGGCGCCGGCCACGTCGTGCGCGGCCTTGCGACAGGTGTCCTCGTCGGCTCCGGCTTCCCGCCCGGCGAGGACGAGCGAGGTGGCGAGCCGCTTGACGTCCCATTCCCAGGGGCCGTGCACGGTCTCGTCGAAGTCGTTGAGGTCGATGACGAGGCCGCCGCGCGCATCACCGTAGAGACCGAAGTTGGCGGCGTGGGCGTCTCCGCATATCTGGGCGCCGATGCCGGTCAGGGGTGTGCGCACGAGGTCGTACGCCATCAGTCCGGCGGATCCGCGCAGGAAGGCGAAGGGGGTCGCGGCCATCCGCCCCACGCGTATCGGGGTCAGTTCGCCGATCCGGCCGCGGTTGGACTCCTGGACGGCCGTGACGGCGTCCGGCCGGTCGGTGCCCAGCGTGAAGTCGGCGTGCGAAGAGCGCGGGACGCGCTGCCGCAGCGCCTTGCCGGCCGCCTTGGGCGACGGTCCTTCGGCCCCGCTCTTCCCGCGAGCGGCCGCGAACCCCGCGACCCGCGGCAGCCGCCGCACTCCCACCCCGACATCGATTCCGCCCATGGACGACCGCCTCCCCCGAGCCCCGCGCCAGCCGGGCCCCCACGCCTGCTCAAGTGACCGGTCACGACCGTACCGCCGCGCGGAAAACCCCGGCAGAGCCTGTGGAAAACCCGCCGCCTGTGCACAACTCCCGCACCCCGGGCGGCACGTCACCTCACTTCCGGAACTCCTCCGGGCACGTCCCGCCCTCGGCGCCCAGGTACTTCCCGGCCCACTGGCCCAGTTCGTCCAGCGCGGGCCGCAGCGCCGAGCCGGCCTCGGTCAGCCGATACGAGACGCGCAGCGGCGGCCCCTCGTCGACCTGGCGCACGACGAGTCCGGCCGCACCGAGTTCGGTGAGCCGGTCGGACAGCATGCGTTCGCTGATGCCGGGGATGGCCCTGCGCAGGTCGGAGAAGTGGACGGGCCCGGACATGAGGACGGTCACGATCAGCCCGCTCCAGCGCTTGCCGAGGAGCACGAAGACGCGCGTCATCTTGATGTCGACCGTGGTGCAGGGCCCGGCTTCGTGCGCCAGGGCCGTTTCCGCACACGAACCGTTCCTGCCGTCGCTGTCTGCCCCGTGGTCCGCCATGCCTCCAGAGTACTGCGCTCACGTATGGGGATGAAAAAAAGTAAGTCCCTGTGCTATTACTAGCTACATACGGAACTTCACCCCATCCCCACGGGAGCACATCATGGCCACGCTGCTGCACATCGACTCCTCGGTCTTCCCGGGCTCCGCCTCCGCCTCGCGCACCGTCACGGACGCCTTCCGCACGGCGTGGGAGGCGGAGCACCCCGACGGCACGGTCGTCTACCGCGACCTGAGCGCGGACCCGGTGCCGCACATCACCGCCGACGCGCACCTCGCCGGCTTCACCGATCCCGCGACGCACACGCCCGAGCAGGCTGCGGCCTTCGCCGCGCGCGTGCGGCTCATAGAGGAGCTGGAGCAGGCGGACGCGATCCTGATCGGCGCCCCGATGTACAACTTCTCGATCCCGTCCACGCTCAAGGCGTGGCTGGACAACGTGATCCTCATGGGCCGCACCTCCGGCCCCGGGACCCAGTCCGCGCAGGGCACCCCGGTCACCGTCGTCGCCAGCCGCGGCGGCTCGTACGCGCCGGGCACCCCGCGCGAGGAGATGGAGTACGTGCAGAACTTCCTGGGCGCGGCCCTGGGCGCCGGCCTCGGCCTGGACGTGGACTTCATCGTGCCGGAGCTGACCATGGCCCCGGTCAACCCGGCGATGGCCGAGCTGGTCCCGCTCTACGAGGCCTCCCGCGAGCAGGCGCTCCAGGCCGCCCAGTTGAAGGGCAAGGAGCTGGCCGCCCGCCTGGCCGCGTGACATAACCCACAGGGCGCCCCGCGCCCCCCTCCGGGCAACGCAAAAGCCCCGCAGATCCGAAGATCTGCGGGGCTTTTTCGCTGTGCGCGAGGGGGGATTTGAACCCCCACGTCCCGAAGGACACTGGCACCTGAAGCCAGCGCGTCTGCCGTTCCGCCACTCGCGCAGTGAGTGTGTCTTTCGGCGCCTCACCCTTTCGGGCCGGGCCCCTTCCGACGTCTGAAGATTAGCACGCTGCGGAGGGTGGATTCACATCCGTTTCCGCTCGCCCTCGCCGGGCACCTGACACCCGGACGCCCGTCTCCCGCACCGCCCGTGGCGGGGGCGCGTACCTGACGCGTACCGGTCTCGTACCGGAGTCGGCCGGACCCGGCAGGTCCACAGCCGCGTACGGGACACTGTTCGGAGGCCACCTCTACGATCCCTCATAAGAGGAGCCGCAAGAGGGGCCGCGACAGGAGCTGCGACGGGAGCTGTGAGCGTCGACACTCATCGACCGGGCGGACAGGGGGAACCAGCCGATTTCCCGACGCGTGGATACGATCAGTAAGCAGTACCAAGAAGGCGGCCGCGGCCGCGGCGACAACGGCACGCAGGACGGCTACGAAGGAGGAGGTGCCCCATGGGAGTCCTGAAGAAGTTCGAGCAGCGCCTCGAGGGTCTGGTCAACGGCACCTTCGCCAAGGTCTTCAAGTCCGAGGTGCAGCCCGTCGAGATCGCGGGCGCGCTCCAGCGCGAGTGCGACAACAACGCGACGATCTGGAACCGCGAGCGGACCGTCGTCCCCAACGACTTCATCGTGGAGCTGAGCGCGCCGGACTACGAGCGCCTCAGCCCCTACTCGGGCCAGCTCGGCGACGAGCTGTCCGGGATGGTGCGCGACTACGCGAAGCAGCAGCGCTACTCCTTCATGGGCCCGATCAAGGTGCACCTGGAGAAGGCGGAGGACCTGGACACGGGTCTGTACCGCGTGCGCAGCCGCACCCTCGCGTCGTCCACCAGCCAGCAGCCGAGCGACCGGCCCACCGCGGCCCGGCCCCCGCAGGCACCGGGGGGCTACGGATACCCGCAGCCCGCCGCCGCCGCGCCTCCCATGCCGGCCGCACCGCCGCCCGGCCGCCCGTCCCACGCCCCGTCGCCGCAGCGTCCCGCCGCGTCCCCGGCAGGGCCGCTGCCGGGTGCCCGGATGCGCCACTGGATCGAGATCAACGGCACCCGCCACCAGATCTCCCGGCCCACGCTGGTGCTCGGCAGGTCCACCGAGGCGGACGTGCGGATCGACGACCCCGGCGTCTCGCGCCGGCACTGCGAGATCCGGACCGGTACGCCCTCGACGATCCAGGATCTGGGTTCCACCAACGGGATCGTGGTGGACGGGCAGCACACCACCCGCGCTACGCTCCGCGACGGCTCGCGGATCGTCGTGGGCCAAACCACCATCGTTTATCGGCAAGCCGAAGGGTGAAGCGGGGGCAATGTCAGAGCTGACCCTGACGGTCATGCGGTTGGGTTTCCTGGCCGTTCTGTGGCTGTTCGTGATCGTGGCCGTCCAGGTCATCCGCAGCGACCTGTTCGGCACACGTGTCACGCAGCGCGGCGCGCGCCGCGACGGCGGCCGCCAGCAGCAGGCCGCCCGGCAGGCCGCCGCGCCTCCGCAGCAGCGCCAGCAGCAGTCGGGCGGCGGCCGGCAGCGCCGCGGCGCCCCGACGAAGCTGGTCGTCTCCGAAGGCACCCTCACGGGTACGACGGTGGCGTTGCAGGGGCAGACGATCACGCTCGGCCGCGCGCACGACAGCACGATCGTCCTGGACGACGACTACGCGTCCAGCAGGCACGCCAGGATCTACCCGGACCGGGACGGTCAGTGGATCGTCGAGGACCTCGGGTCCACCAACGGCACGTATCTCGACCGGACCCGGCTCACGACGCCCCAGCCGATCCCGCTGGGCGCACCGATCCGCATCGGCAAGACCGTCATCGAGCTGCGGAAGTAGTGCGACATCATGAATGAGCGGAGCGAGCGAGCCGACGCGGCAGTCCCGGTACCGGGCACCGGCGCGCTCCCGACCGGAGGGTGGGCACCGTGCGGATGTACCCGGAGCCGACGGGCGAGGTGCGCATGAGTCTGTCACTGCGCTTCGCCGCCGGATCGCACAAAGGCATGATCCGCGAGGGCAACGAGGACTCCGGCTACGCCGGTCCGCGGCTGCTCGCGATCGCCGACGGCATGGGCGGCCAGGCCGCCGGTGAGGTCGCCTCGTCCGAGGTGATCTCCACCATCGTCGCGCTCGACGACGACGTGCCCGGGTCGGACATCCTGACCTCGCTCGGCACGGCCGTGCAGCGGGCCAACGACCAGCTCCGCATGATGGTCGAGGAGGACCCGCAGCTGGAGGGCATGGGCACCACGCTCACCGCCCTCCTGTGGACGGGCCAGCGCCTCGGCCTCGTCCACGTCGGTGACTCGCGCGCCTATCTGCTGCGCGACGGCGTGCTCACGCAGATCACGCAGGACCACACGTGGGTGCAGCGCCTCGTCGACGAGGGCCGCATCACCGAGGAGGAAGCCACCACGCACCCGCAGAGGTCCCTCCTCATGCGGGCGCTGGGCAGCGGCGACCACGTCGAGCCGGACCTCTCCATCCGTGAGGTGCGGGCCGGCGACCGGTACCTGATCTGCTCCGACGGCCTGTCCGGCGTCGTCTCCCACCAGACGATGGAGGAGACCCTCGCCAGCTACCAGGGCCCGCAGGAGACGGTCCAGGACCTGATCCAGCTGGCGCTGCGCGGCGGCGGCCCCGACAACATCACCGTGATCATCGCGGACGTCCTCGACATGGACAGCGGGGACACCCTCGCCGGCCAGATGTCGGACGCCCCGGTCATCGTCGGCGCGGTCGCCGAGAACCAGCACCAGCTGCACGACAACGGCTCCATGGACACCCCCGCGGGCCGCGCCTCCGGGCTCGGCCGGCCGGTCCCCGGCCAGGGCGGTGGCGGCGAGTTCGGCCCGCCCGGCAGCGGGGACACCGCCGGCTACGCCCCCGAGGGGGGCTTCGGCGCGTACTCCGACGAGGACTTCGTCAAGCCGCGCCGCGGCCGCAAGTGGTTCAAGAGATCGGCCTACATCGTGCTCGCGCTCGCCGTCATCGGCGGCGGCCTGTACGGCGGTTACCGCTGGACGCAGACGCAGTACTACGTCGGCACGAACAACGACAACGTGGCGCTCTACCGCGGCATCAACCAGGACCTTGCCTGGGTGAGCCTGTCCAAGGTCGAGAAGGACCACCCGGAGATCGAGCTCAAGTACCTGCCGCCGTACCAGCGCAAGCAGGTCGAGGAGACGATCACCGAAGGCGACCTCGCCGCCGCCCAGGACAAGATCGACGAGCTCTCCGCCCAGGCCACCGCCTGCCAGAAGCAGGCCGAGCGGCAGAAGGCCGAGAGCGAGAAGAACGCGAAGACGGGCGAGGGCGAAGCCGGCGGCACGACGACGGGCGGAACCGCGTCCCACGCGTCGTACCGCACGGCGACCACCGCGCCCACGCCGAACCCGTCCAACCCCTCGTCGTCGCCGTCCGGCAAGTCCAAGACCTCTCCCACGCCCACCCCTGGCCCCACTCTCTCCGAGGAAGAGCAGCAGCTGGCCAAGGCGTGCGCCAAGTAGTAAGAGCCGTTGGGGGCCTTTGCACGCCATGAGCAGTCTGAGCAGCAGTTCCACGACCCATACGTCGACCATTGGAGCGATCGGCGCACCGAGCCGGCGCAACACCGAGCTGGCCTTGCTCGTGTTCGCCGTGGTCATCCCGGTGTTCGCGTACGCCAATGTCGGGCTCGCCCTCAACGGCGAGCTGCCCACCGGAATCCTCGGCTACGGCCTGGGCCTCGGCCTGCTCGCAGGCGTCGCCCACATCGTCGTACGGAGATTCGCCGCGTACGCGGACCCGCTGCTGCTGCCGCTGGCCACGCTCCTCAACGGCCTCGGCCTGGTCGTCATCTGGCGGCTCGACCAGTCGGAGCTGCTCCAGTCGATCGGGCAGGCGGGCAGCGCCGCGCCCAAGCAGCTGATGTACACGGCGATCGGCATCGCGCTGTTCATCGTCGTGCTGCTGTTCCTCAAGGACCACCGCGTCCTGCAGCGCTACACGTACATCTCGATGCTCGGCGCGATCGTCCTGCTGCTGCTCCCGCTGGTCCCGGGTCTCGGCGTGAACCTGTACGGCGCCAAGATCTGGATCCACATCGGCTCGTTCTCCATCCAGCCCGGTGAGTTCGCGAAGATCGTTCTCGCGATCTTCTTCGCCGGCTACCTGATGGTGAAGCGGGACGCGCTCGCGCTGGCCTCGCGCCGCTTCATGGGCCTGTACCTGCCGCGCGGCCGCGACCTCGGGCCGATCATCGTCGTCTGGGCGATCTCGATCCTCATCCTCGTCTTCGAGACCGACCTCGGTACGTCGCTGCTGTTCTTCGGAATGTTCGTCATCATGCTGTACGTCGCCACCGAGCGGACCAGCTGGATCGTCTTCGGTCTGCTGATGTCCGCCGTCGGCGCCGTCGGTGTGGCGAGCTTCGAGCCGCACATCCAGCAGCGCGTCGACGCCTGGCTCGACCCGATGAAGGAGTACACGCTCTCCCGCGCGGGCGTCGGCGGCCACTCCGAGCAGGCCATGCAGGCGCTGTGGGCGTTCGGTTCGGGCGGCACCCTCGGCACCGGCTGGGGCCAGGGCCACTCCGAGCTGATCCGGTTCGCCGCCAACTCCGACTTCATCCTCGCCACGTTCGGCGAAGAGCTCGGCCTCGCCGGTCTGATGGCGCTGCTGCTGATCTACGCGCTGATCGTCGAGCGGGGTGTGCGCACCGCGCTCGCGGCCCGCGACCCGTTCGGCAAGCTGCTCGCCGTCGGCCTGTCCGGGGCGTTCGCCCTTCAGGTGTTCGTCGTCGCGGGCGGTGTCATGGGGCTCATCCCGCTCACCGGTATGACGATGCCGTTCCTCGCGTACGGCGGTTCGTCCGTCATCGCGAACTGGGCGCTCATCGGCATCCTCATCCGGATCAGCGACACCGCGCGCCGGCCCGCGCCCAGCCCCACGCCCAGCACCGACGCCGAGATGACCCAGGTGGTTCGACCGTGAACAAGCCCCTGCGCCGGATCGCGATCTTCTGCGGACTCCTGGTCCTGACCCTGCTGATCCGCGACAACTGGCTCCAGTACGTCAAGGCCGACGAGCTCGCCTCCGACGACAACAACCGTCGCGTCACCATCGCCCGCTACTCCACGCCGCGCGGCGACATCATCGTCGACGGCAAGTCGATCACCGGCTCCAAGGCGACGTCCGGCACCGACCTGAAGTACAAGCGGACCTGGAAGAACGGGCCCATGTGGGCGCCCGTCACCGGCTACGCCTCGCAGACCGTCGGCGCCAGCCAGCTCGAGTCCATCGAGGACGGCATCCTCACCGGCAACGACGACCGGCTCTTCTTCCGCAACACCCTGGACATGGTCACGGGCAAGAAGAAGGAGGGCGGCAACGTCGTCACCACCCTCAACGCCAAGGCGCAGAAGGCCGCGTACGACGGCCTGAAGAACCGCGGCAAGGGTGCCGTCGCCGCCATCGAGCCGTCCACCGGCAAGATCCTCGCGCTCGCCTCGACCCCGTCGTACGACCCCTCGGTCTTCGCCGGCAACTCCATCAAGGAGGGCAAGACCTTCTCCCAGCTCGACAAGGACAAGGACAAGCCGCTCCTCAACCGGGCGCTGCGCGAGACGTACCCGCCGGGTTCGACGTTCAAGCTGGTCACGGCCGCGGCGGCGCTGGAGAGCGGCGAGTACGACCCGGACGAGAAGACGCAGACGCCCCTGCCGTGGACCATGCCGGGCACCACCACGCCGCTGAAGAACGAAGGCAACATCCCTTGTGAGGACGCGACGCTGCGCGTCGCCCTGAAGGTCTCCTGCAACACCGTCTTCGGCAAGATCGGCTCCGACCTCGGCAACGAGAAGATGGTCGAGGAGGCCGAGAAGTTCGGCTTCAACAAGGAGCAGTTCGTCCCGGTCCGCTCGAACGCGTCGAACTTCGACGACGACATGAACCCCTCGCAGACCGCGCTGTCCTCCATCGGCCAGTACAACACCGCGGCCACCCCGCTCCAGATGGCCATGGTCGCCTCCGCGATCGCGAACAACGGCACCCTCATGGAGCCGTACATGGTCGACGAACTCAAGGCCTCGAACCTCGACACCATCGAGAAGACCGAGCCCAAGGAGATGAGCAAGCCGCTCTCCGAGGAGAACGCGCAGAAGCTCCAGTCGATGATGGAGACGGTCGTCAACGACCCGGGCGGCACGGGCTCCAACGCCAAGATCGACGGCGTCACCGTCGGCGGCAAGACCGGTACCGCCCAGCACGGCGTCGACAACAGCGAGAAGCCGTACGCCTGGTTCGTCAGCTACGCCAAGACGTCGTCCGGATCCCCCGTCGCCGTCGCCGTGGTCGTCGAGGACAGTGCCGCGAGCCGTCAGGACATCTCCGGTGGCGGCCTCGCCGCCCCCATCGCGCGCGACGTGATGAAGGCGGTCCTCGACAGCAAGTAAAGGCGTACGAGAGACGGGGTTCACCACACCATGTGAGCCCCGTCACCCGTTCTTCACATAGACGCACGTGGCGATACCGGTCCTGTCACGGCTCCCGGTGGTGGCCAGGTCACGCTGGGCAAGGCGGGTACGGTATGCCCGGACAGCACACCGCCCGACCCCGCACGGGACGGTCGGGACCGACGGAGAGGGCTGGTAGGTAACCATGGAAGAGCCGCGTCGCCTGGGCGGCCGGTACGAGCTGGGCCAGGTGCTCGGCCGTGGTGGCATGGCCGAGGTCTACCTCGCGCACGACACCCGGCTCGGCCGCACCGTGGCGGTGAAGACGCTGCGGGTGGACCTCGCACGCGACCCGTCGTTCCAGGCCCGGTTCCGCCGGGAGGCCCAGTCGGCCGCCTCGCTCAACCATCCCGCGATCGTGGCGGTCTACGACACGGGCGAGGACTACGTCGACCAGGTCTCCATCCCGTACATCGTGATGGAGTACGTCGACGGCTCGACGCTGCGCGAGCTCCTGCACTCCGGGCGCAAGCTGCTGCCCGAGCGCGCCATGGAGATGACCGTCGGCATCCTCCAGGCCCTGGAGTACTCGCACCGGGCCGGCATCGTCCACCGCGACATCAAGCCCGCCAACGTCATGCTGACCCGCACCGGCCAGGTGAAGGTCATGGACTTCGGCATCGCCCGCGCGATGGGCGACGCCGGCATGACGATGACGCAGACCGCGGCCGTCATCGGCACCGCCCAGTACCTCTCGCCCGAGCAGGCCAAGGGCGAGCAGGTCGACGCCCGCTCCGACCTGTACTCGACGGGCTGTCTGCTCTACGAACTGCTCACCGTGCGGCCGCCGTTCGTCGGCGACTCCCCGGTCGCGGTCGCCTACCAGCACGTACGGGAAGAGGCGCAGCCCCCGTCGGTCTTCGACGGCGAGATCACGCCCGAGATGGACGCCATCGTCCTCAAGGCGCTCACCAAGGACCCCGACTACCGCTACCAGTCGGCCGACGAGATGCGCGCCGACATCGAGGCCTGCCTCGACGGCCAGCCCGTCGCCGCCACCGCCGCCATGGGGGCGGTCGGCTACGGCGGCCACCCGGACGACCAGCAGACGGCGATGCTGCGCCCGCAGAACGGCGCGGCACCGACGTCGATGCTGCCCCCGGTCAACCCGGACGACGGCGGCTACGGCTACGACGACCGCCCCGACCGGCGCCGCCAGGGCAAGAGCCACACGTCGACGATCCTGCTCGTGGTCGCGGGCATCCTGGTCCTGGTCGGGGCGATCCTGATCGGCAAGTGGGTGTTCAGCGGCAACGGCTCCGCCGACGAGACGTTCAAGGCCCCGAACTTCGTCGGCAAGACGGTCGACGAGGCCAAGGGCATGGCCGCCAACCGCGACCTCACGATCGACGTCGGCAAGTCCGAGCCCTGCGAGAAGTACCCCAAGGGCCAGATCTGCTCCCAGACCCCGTCGGCGGGCACCGAGGTCAAGAAGAACGACACCGTCACGGTGACGGTCTCCACCGGCGCCCCGAAGGTCGCCGTTCCGGATGTGACGGGCCTGTCGTACGACGCCGCCGTCTCGGAGCTCAGCAACAAGGGCTTCGACAACATCACGAAGAAGACCGAGGAATCGGAGCGCTCGGCGGGCAAGGTCATCGACCAGGACCCCGCGGGCGACACCAAGGTCGAGACCGGCACCGAGATCACGCTGACCGTCGCCAAGAAGAAGGCGACCGTCACGGTCCCCGACGTCTCGGGCGGCAACCTCAACTGCGACCAGGCGAAGCAGCAGCTCCAGGCCAGCAACCTGAAGGGCAACTGCACCGAGGTGGAGAGCACCGAGGCCGACCCCGGCATGGTGTTCTCGCAGTCCCTGGACGCGGGCAGCGACGCCGAGCCGGGCTCCACGGTCCAGTTGCAGGTCGCCAAGGCGGCCGCGCAGACGCCCGTACCGAGCGTCGTCGGCCAGACGGTGAAGGACGCGAAGAAGATGCTCCAGGACGCCGGCTTCAAGAACATCCAGTTCGCCGAGGGCAGCGACCAGAGCGACCAGGCCCGCGTCGCCATCCAGGACCCGGCCGGCAACACCCCGTCCGACCCGGCGAATACCACGGTCACCCTGACCACGGTCAACGCCGGCGGGAACAACAACGGCGGCAACGACAACGGCGGTCTCTTCGGCGGCCTCGGCGGCTGACCGCCCGTCACCGCTCATGAAGGAGCCCCGGTCCCGCGAGGGGCCGGGGCTCCTTCATGAGTGCCCTACCGCAGTTCCTTCGGCGGCGTCCGGTCGCCGTTCACCTTCTCGACGCGCTCCAGCTCGCCCCACACCACGTACCGGTAGCGCGAGGTGTAGACGGGCGTGCAGGTCGTCAGGGTGATGTACTTCCCCGGCTTCTTCCTGCCGGACTCCTCGGGCACCGAGTCCAGCACGTCCACGTTGTACTTCGAGGTCTCCGGGAGGATGTCGTAGACCTTGTAGACGTACCAGTCGTCCTTCGACTCGAAGACGATCGGGTCGCCCTTCTTGATCTTGTCGATGTTGTGGAACTTGGCGCCGTGCCCGTCCCGGTGGGCCGCCAGCGTGAAGTTGCCGTCCTTGCCCGTCGTCGGCAGCGTCGCCTTCGCGGGGTCCGTGTAGTAGCCGGCCACCCCGTCGTTGAGCACCTTCGACGACGTGCCCTTCTCGACCAGCACCTCGCCCTTGCTCATCGCCGGTACGTGCAGGAACCCGATGCCGTCCTTCGTGTCGAGCGCGCCGGGCCCGTCGTCCTGCGTCCAGTGGTCGCGGACCTTGTCGCCCTGCTTATGCGCGGCGCGGTCGGCCACGACGTTCGTCCACCACAGCGAGTACACGACGAACAGGCCGAGGATCAGGCCCGCGGTGATGAGGAGTTCGCCGAAGACGCTGACGGCCGTCGCGATCCTTCCGCGGCGGGGCGGGGGCGAGGGGGCCTTCGGCTCGGCCGCTTCCTCGTGGTCGGTCGTCGCTGCCACTGCGTGTTGCCCCGTCCCTGTGCCGTACTGCCCGCTGCCGGTGGTCGCTTACTCGACGAGCGCGTCCGGCTTCCCCTTGCTGCGCGGCCGCTCCTCGACCATCTTGCCCCAGACGATCATTCGATACGTACTGGTGAATTCCGGCGTACAGGTCGTCAGGGTGATGTAACGGCCCGCCTTGGTGAATCCGGAACCCGCGGGGACCGGGTTGATCACCGAGGTGTTCGACGGCGGTGTCTGCGGCAGGATGCTCGACATCTTGTACACGTAGTAGGTGTCCTGCGTCTCGACGACGATCGGATCGCCCGGCTGGAGACGGTTGATGTAACGGAACGGCTCGCCATGGGTGTTGCGGTGTCCGGCGAGCGCGAAGTTGCCCTTCTTCGCGTCGGGCATCGCGGTCGGGATGCTGTCCTTGCCGTAGTGCCCGACCATGCCCTTGTCGAGGACCTTCGTCTTGCTGATGCCCTCGGCGATCGGCACGACGACGTCCAGCTTCGGTATGTAGAGGATCGCGAAGCCCTGCCCGGGCTCGAACGTGCCCGGCTTGCCCTTGCCGCTCGCCCAGTCGTCCTCGAGGTGGTGCCGGGCGCTGCCCGCAAGATTGTGGGCCCGTATGTTCGACCACCAGAGCTGGTAGGTGACGAACAGCAGCATCAACACCCCGATGCTGATGAAGACTTCGCCGATCGCACGGCTCGCGATCACCCCCGCGGAGGGCTTGGCCGCGCGCGCCGCCCGCCGTGCCTCGACGCGGGACAGCGGCTTTCCTTCGCCGCTCGTGCCCGTACGTGTGCCCGCGGTCCGCGCGGGCTCCGCGTGGCGCCCTCCGCCCCGCTTGGCGGCCCTGCGCCGCTCGGCACGGCCTCCGGTGACGGCCGGGGCCCCGGGCTCGCTCCTGGGCTCCGGATCGGCTGTTCGGCGGGTGTCCGCGGTGCGCAGCGCGACGGTCTCGTCGTCCCGTACGGGAGCCACGTGAGTTACGGGGATCACGGGAGTCTCGGCGGGGCTGGGCCGAACGGGCTCCTGCGGCGCCGCGGCGCCCCCCGCGTACCAGTCCTGCGCGTACCCCTCGGGGTCGTACCACTCCGGTTCCGGTTCGACCCGCCGCGGCGGCTCGGGCGCCGCCCCCTCCGCCCGGAACCACGGCGACGGGTGCTGCCCCGGCAACGGATCGCTCAACGGGTCGTCGAGCCGGCCCACGGCCTCCTCGAACCCGCCGGCGCCATCCTGTTCGGGGCGCAGCGCGGTCACGCCGAGGCCCTGCCCACGACGGGCGCGAGCCCCGCCGATCTGGCCACCGCGCCCGTGTCCCCGCACTCCACCAGCCAGTTGGCGAGCATCAGGTGCCCGTGCTCGGTGAGCACCGACTCCGGGTGGAACTGGACGCCCTCCACCGGCAGTTCACGGTGGCGCAGGCCCATGATGATGCCGTCCTCGGTCCGCGCGGTGACCTCGAGCGCGTCCGGTACGGTGCCGGGCTCGGCGGCCAGCGAGTGGTAGCGGGTCGCGGTGAACGGGTCGGGCAGTCCGGCGAAGACGCCCTTGCCCTCGTGCCGCACCAGCGACGTCTTGCCGTGCAGCAGCTCCGGCGCCCGGTCCACCACACCCCCGTACGCGACCTGCATCGACTGCATGCCGAGGCAGACGCCGAAGACGGGCACCCCGGTCGCCGCGCAGTGCCGCACCATGTCGACGCAGACACCGGCCTGTTCGGGAGCGCCGGGACCCGGGCTGAGCAGCACGCCGTCGAAGCCGTCCTGCGCATGGGCCGTGCTCACCTCGTCGTTGCGCAGCACCTCGCACTCGGCACCCAGCTGGTACAGGTACTGGACGAGGTTGAAGACGAAGCTGTCGTAGTTGTCGACAACGAGAATGCGCGCGCTCACTGGCCGTCCACCGTCACATCGTTGAAGGGGAGCAGCGGCTCGGCCCACGGGAAGACGTACTGGAAGAGGACGTACACGACAGCGAGGACGAGCAGCAACGAGATCAGTGCCCTCACCCACGCGTTCCCCGGCAGATGCCGCCAGATCCAGCCGTACATGCCGGTCGCTCCCTCCACACTGTCTGCGTACGCCACCAGACTAACGGCGCAGGGCCTCCGGTTTCCCGGCCTCCACAGGCTGAGTGGAATCAAGGTGTGCCCAGACGATCAGCCGGTGGCTGTGGCCCCACTCCGGCTCACAGGTCGTCAGGGTCAGATAGCGGCCCGGCTCCTGGTACCCGGACCTGCGCGGCACGGGGTCGATGACCGCGACATCGCTGGGCAGCGTCTTGTACGGCTTGGTGTCGATGACGTACGTGAACCAGGTCGTCCCGTCGGTGAGGACCACGTCGTCGCCGGGCCGCAGCCTGGGGAAGTCCTTGAACGGGTCGCCGTAGGTCCGCCGGTGCCCGGCCACCGCGAAGTTCCCCTTCTGCCCGAGCTGGGCGGTGCCCTCGTAGTGCCCGAGCCCCTTCTTCAGGGTGCCGACCTCGGTGTCCTCGAGCACGGGCTTGTTCCACGTGAAACCAAGCCGCGGGATGTACATGACGGCGAACGGCTTCCCGTCCTCGTACGCGGCCGGCTTCGGCGGCGACGGATCCGTCGTGTCCGTCCCGCCCGGCCGGGCGCCGGCCACCGGTCTCTTCGCCCACTGGTCCTGGAGGTCGTCGATCTGGTGGTCCATCGCGCTGTCGGCCTTCACCCCGGTCCAGAACAGCACGTACACGACGAACAGCACGATCAGGGCGCCGACGGTGATGCACAGCTCGCTGAACGTCCGGACGACGACTCGCACCGGCACCCCCCGGTGTCCGCTTTACGGCATGGGCTTCGCGTAGTGGAGATCCACTGTGCCCGAGTAACCGGGAAGAGTCACCGCCCCGTCCTCCTCGACTTTCCAGCCGAGCCCGTACGCGTTGACGTAGAGCATGTAGTTCTGGATCTCCGGGGACGCCGCGACGGCCCTCTGCAACTTCTCCGGGTCGCCGACCGCGGTGATCTTGTACGGGGGCGAGTAGACGCGGCCCTGGAGGATCAGGGTGTTGCCGACGCAGCGCACGGCGGACGTGGAGATGAGCCGCTGGTCCATGACCTTGATGCCCTTGGCGCCGCCCTGCCACAGGGCGTTCACCACGGCCTGGAGGTCCTGCTGGTGGATGACGAGGTCGTTGGGCTGCGGCTCGGGGTAGCCGGGGAGCTTGGCGACGGCGTTCGGCGGGGCGTCGTCGAGGGTGACCGAGACGGCCTGCCCCTTGAGCTTCTTCGTCCCCGAGGCCTCTTCGAGAGCGTCCAGCTTCTCGTCCTCGGCCTTGGTGGACCCGTCGTCCCGCTCGGCGAAGGCCTCGACATCGTCCCGGACTCCGCTGTTGGCCTCTTCCAGTTCCTTGTTCTTGTGGCTGCGCTCCTGAATGAGGTCGGAGAGCTTCAAAAGGGACGCATCCGTACGGATATTGGTGCCCTTGGCCGTATTGAAACTGGTGAAGAAGATGAGCCCCGCGAGGGCGAAAACGCCCACAGTGAGCACGCGCACCGGTCGGAAGCGCCCGCTCTTGTCAGGGTCGGCAGAATTGCTCAACGTACCCTTATCTCCTTCGACGCCGCGGAAGCACTACGCTAACGGACGCCCGGGGGAGCGCCGGGTTTCCCCGGAACTTCGCCTTGTACGCTGCTCCGGAGCCAGCCCACGTCCCCTGCGCGGCCACGCAGCGCATCGACAGGAGAGACCCTCGTGCCGAAGTCACGTATCCGCAAGAAGGCCGATTACACGCCGCCGCCCGCCTCGAAGCAGGCAGCCAACATCAAGCTGACCAATCGCGGCTGGGTGGCCCCGGTGATGCTCGCGATGTTCCTCATCGGACTCGCCTGGATCGTCGTCTTCTACGTGACCGACGGCTCCCTGCCGCTCGACTCGCTCGGCAACTGGAACATCGTGGTCGGCTTCGGCTTCATCGCCGCCGGCTTCGGTGTCTCCACGCAGTGGAAGTAGCTCTGCCCCAAGCTATCCACTGAGTTATCCACAGCACTTTCCACAGTGGGGAAAAGGTCGGAAGATCTGTGGATAACCCTCTCCGTGTTGACGCCGGTGTGACCGGTCAGGTCACGCTCGACCATCTGTTCGCCCCTTGCCCTTCCTGGGAAAACCCAGGTCAGTGACAAGGGGCACAGTTGTTCCCGACGGCATGCACAAGATCCGGCACCCGCTGTGGACAACGCCGCTCACCATCGGTGGAGAACCGAGCTCAAGTGAGCTGCGAGGTCCGTACGAAGACGGTGACGATCACCGCGAGCAGCACCACCGCACAGGTCCCGTACTGCACGAGTGAGCGGCGCTCCCGGGGGGCGTGGACCATGGCGTACCCGACGACGAGCCCGGCAACGAGGCCGCCGATGTGGGCCTGCCACGAGATGCCGCCCCAGGTGAAGGTGAACAGCAGGTTCAGCGCGAGCAGGGCGATGACCGGCCGCATGTCGTAGTTGAGGCGCCGCATCAGCACGGCGGTGGCACCCAGGAGCCCGAAGATGGCGCCCGAGGCCCCCAGCGTCGACGTGCTCGGGCTGCTGAAGGCGTACGCCAGGGCGCTACCCGCGAGCCCGGACACCATGTAGAGCGCGATGTAGCGCGCACGCCCGAGCGCCTGTTCCAGCGGCCCGCCGACCCACCACAGGCTGAGCATGTTGAACGCGATGTGCCACACCTCGTTGTGGGTGAACACCGACGTCACCAGGCGATACCACTCGCCACCTGCCACGCCCTGGTTCGGAACATACGGAGCGGGCGGCCATGCGCCCACCAGCACAAGGTGATCCAGCAGCGTGTCGCTCACGTGAACCGCGATGAACACGGCCACGTTGAGGGCGATCAGCACCTTCGTGACCAGCCGCGGGTCCGCCGCGACCGCACCCCCCGCCATCGTCCGCGGCTGATTCGCGCTCGCCGCGTGCCCCGTCCCCGACCCGCCCCGCACGCACTCCGGGCACTGGAACCCGACCGACGCGCTGACCATGCACTCCGGGCAGATGGGCCGCTCGCACCGGGTGCAGCGCACGCCCGTCGGCCGGTCGGGGTGCCGGTAGCAGCCGGGCAGGCCCTGCGGCCCTTGAGGTTCCTGCGGGCTGCCGGGCGCCTGGTCCATGGCGGTTGTCCCCTCGGGTGGAGCGGTCTCGTACGTCGGTGTACGCGGAGGTCGGCGCCGCGCGGACAACGCGCCGCCCCGCCCATCCTTACGGACGAGCGGGGCGATTTGGTTCCCTTGGGCGCTTAACGGGTCTGGATGACCACCGACTCGATCACCACGTCGTTGACGGGGCGGTCGGTGCGCGGGTTGGTCTGCGTCGTGGCGATGGCGTCCACGACCTTCTGGCTGGCGTCGTCGACGACCTCGCCGAAGATCGTGTGCTTGCGCGTCAGCCAGGCCGTGGTCGAGACGGTGATGAAGAACTGCGAGCCGTTCGTGCCCGGGCCCGCGTTGGCCATGGCCAGCAGGTACGGCTTGGTGAAGGCGAGATCGGGGTGGAACTCGTCCTCGAACTGGTAGCCGGGACCGCCGGTGCCGTTCCCCAGCGGGTCACCGCCCTGGATCATGAAGCCGCCGATCACCCGGTGGAAGACCGTGCCGTCGTAGAGCGGGGCCGTGGTCTTCTCGCCGGACTCCGGGTTGGTCCACTCACGCTCGCCCTTGGCGAGCTCCACGAAGTTCTTGACCGTCTTGGGCGCGTGGTTCGGCAGCAGCCGGACCTCGATGTCGCCCTGGTTGGTCCTGAGAGTGGCGTACAGCTGCTCGGCCACGATCTGCCTTCCGTTGTCTTCGGTGCTCTTCCGATCCTCGCACGGCCCCGGGAAGGTCCAGGGGTTTCAGCCGCCGAAATCCGGTCTACTCGGCACCGGAGAGGCGCGCCCCGCCACGATCCGTGGCATTGTCGTCGCCAAGCCCCTTTACCACCTGTTAGCCCCCTATTAAGGCCTACCGATCCTTACCAAGCCGTACCACCGCATTGGCGCTTCCGGCAGGCATGATCCGTAAAAGGGTGGAAAGGTGAACAACCTGTACGCCACCGAGGAGGAGGATCCCGTGACCCGCATCGACAGCGTGCGCGCCGCGACCGGCTCGGCGAAGGACAGCGTGCTGCACGCCGCGGAAGTGGTGGCGCCTTACGCCGAGACGGCCAAGGACCGGGCGGCTGAGTACGCGCACGAGGCCCGGGTCGCCCTCGGCCCCAAGGTCTCGCAGGCCGCCCAGCAGGCGCGCGCCCAGTACGACGCCCGTCTCGCGCCGCGTCTTGAACAGGCACGCACCCACGTCCCGCCGAAGGTCGACCACGCCGCGCACGAGGCGGCGGTCCGTACCCGCAAGGCCGCGCAGCAGGCCGCCGCGTACTCGAAGCCGCGCATCGAGCAGGCCGTGGCCGCGGCCGGTCCGGTACGCGACGAAGCCGCGGCCCGCAGCATCGCGGCGGTCGCGGCGCTGCGCGGACAGGTCTCCCCGAAGGAGATCCAGAAGCTGGCCCGCAAGCACCAGCGCCGGGCCCGCGTCGGCCGGCTGGCCAAGGGCCTGGCCGTCGTCGGCATCCTGGCCGGTGGCGCTTTCGCCGCGTGGAAGTGGTGGGACAAGCAGGCCAACCCGGACTGGCTGGTCGAGCCCCCGGCCGCCACCGAGGTCCCGGACAGCGCCCCGCTGACCTCGGTCGACGGCAGCGCTCAGGCCTCGCTCGACCCGGAGGTGCAGGCCAAGCAGGCGGAGGCCGAGGCGGACAGCGGCTCGGACGAGAAGCACTGACGCACCGCCCCGTAAACCTGACGAAGCCCCTCTGACCAGGGAGAACCTGGTCAGAGGGGCTTCGGTTTGTGGAGCCTAGGAGATTCGAACTCCTGACATCTGCCTTGCAAAGGCAGCGCTCTACCAACTGAGCTAAGGCCCCGAAAACGACGCTCCCACCGGAGGAATCACACTCCGGGTGAGCACCGCACACCAGAGTACCGGGTCATCCCCCCGATCCTGCAAAAGGATTGGGGGTCCCGGCGGGCGACCACTCTCCGTAAGATGCCCCACGGTGCTTCGCGGCAGCGAAGGCACCGTACTTGGGGAAGCGATGGGGAGACGCAATGGACGCCGCACAGCAGGAAGCGACCGCAAGAGCACGGGAGCTCCAGCGGAACTGGTACGGGGAGCCGCTGGGGGCGCTCTTCCGTCGGCTGATCGAGGACCTCGGCCTCAACCAGGCCCGCCTGGCGGGTGTGCTCGGCCTGTCCGCGCCCATGCTGTCCCAGCTGATGAGCGGTCAGCGCGCCAAGATCGGCAACCCCGCGGTGGTGCAGCGCGTGCAGCTGTTGCAGGACCTGGCGGGGCAGGTCGCCGACGGCAGCGTCAGCGCGGCCGAGGCCACCGAGCGCATGGACGAGATCAAGAAGTCGCAGGGCGGTTCCGTGCTCACCAACACCGGCCAGACGTCGACGAGTTCGGGCGCTCCCACGGTCAAGCGCGTGGTGCGTGAGATCCAGTCGCTGCTGCGCTCCGTCGCGGCGGCGGGCGACATCATCGAGGCCGCGGACTCCCTCGCCCCGTCGCACCCGGAGCTGGCAGAGTTCCTCCGGGTGTACGGCGCCGGGCGCACGTCCGACGCGGTCGCCCACTACCAGGCGCACCAGAGCTGACCGCCGCTCTGGGGGCACCGCCGCCGTCCACGAGCGGCGGTGCCCCCAGAGCGGGTGACCTCGGGCGACGTCCATAGGGGCCTTGGCATCGCGGGCCCGGGAGGGGAGCGACGCACCACCATGGGTGAGGTCTTCGCCGGCCGGTACGAACTGGCCGACCCGATCGGTCGCGGGGGAGTGGGCGCGGTGTGGCGCGCCTGGGACCACCGGCGCCGCCGCTATGTCGCGGCCAAGGTGCTCCAGCAGAGCGACGCGCACACGCTGCTCCGCTTCGTGCGGGAGCAGGCCCTGCGCATCGACCACCCGCACGTCCTCGCCCCGGCGAGCTGGGCCGCGGACGACGACAAGGTCCTGTTCACCATGGACCTGGTCGCGGGCGGCTCGCTGGCGCATCTGATCGGCGACTACGGGCCGCTGCCACCGCAGTTCGTCTGTGTCCTGCTCGACCAGCTCCTCTCCGGTCTCACCGCGGTGCACGCCGAAGGCGTGGTGCACCGTGACATCAAGCCCGCGAACATCCTTCTGGAAGCCACCGGTACGCGGCTGCCGCATCTGCGGGTCTCCGACTTCGGCATCGCGATGCGCAAGGGCGAGCCACGTCTCACGGAGACCAACTACGTGGTGGGGACGCCCGGTTACTTCGCGCCGGAGCAGGCGATGGGCGCCGAGCCGGACTTTCCCGCGGACCTCTTCGCCGCGGGCCTCGTCGCTCTGTACCTCCTCGAAGGCGCCAAGCCGGACGCCAAGTCGCTGATCGAACACTTCGCCGACCACGGCACGCCCAGTGCCCCGCACGGCGTCCCGGGTCCTCTCTGGGGCGTCCTCGCCGGCCTGCTGCAACCCGATCCCGAGGCGCGCTTCCGTACGGCGACGGGCGCCCGCAAGGCCCTCCTGGCGGCCGCCGAGCTGCTGCCGGAGCCGGGCCCCGACGACGAGCTGATCGAGGTCTTCGACCAACTGGGCCCGCTGCCACCGGGGTTCGGCCCGAACGGCCCGGCGACCCGTGGCCGCAGGGCCCGTCCCCCGCACACCGGCCCGTCCCCGGCATCCGCTCCGACCGCCCCGAAGCCCGTACCCGAGCCCGCCCCTCAACCGGCACCGGTATCGGCACCGGCCCCGGCACCGGCACCGGCCGTCGAACAGACACCGGCCCCGGAGCCCACTCCCCAGCCCGCGATGTCCGAGACGGGCAGCTTCCATCTCCCGCCGCCCGCACCGGCCCCCGACATCCGCCTCGCGACTCCCCCACCTCTGCCTCCCCCCGTGCCGCCGATGCCGGCGACGCTTCCCCCGCACGCGGTCCCCGCGGTCCCTGTGGCTCCAGCGGCCCCCGCCGCCCACGCGGTGACCACGGTGGTCCCCCACGAACCCGAGTCGTTCCGTCACTCTCTGTACGCATCGCGCCGCGCAGAGGTTCCCGCCCCGCGCCCGAAATCGCCGGGACCACCCCCACGGGTGACGATCCCGGTCCTGCTCCTCGCGCTGCTGTGCTTCGCCGTCGGGATCTGGGCGCTCACCCAGGCCTGAGGGCGCCCGGCCGTCACCCCCGCAGTCGCCGCACCGCGACGACGCGCCACGCCCCGAGCCACAGCAGCAAGGCCGTCCCCGTCCCGATCCCGGCCACGCCCAGCAGCGTCATCGCCCCGCTCCCCGACGACGCGGAAGCGCCTCCGGCGGAAGCCGAGGAGCCGGAACCGGAGGCAGCAGAGGAGGAAGAAGAGGAAGGCGCAGCGGACGATCCGGGGCCCGCATCAGCACCGGAGCCGGCACCAGAACCGGGACCGGAACCAGGATCAGAACCGGGCTCGTCACTCCAGACCGCACCCCCCTCACCCTCCTCCGCGGCCTCCCGGTCCTCAGCCGTCACCTGGAACTCCCCCGGACCGCGCACATAGTCGGGCGCCTTCCCGGCTTCCCCCTCCACACCCACCCGCAGCGTCACCGCGGACGCCTTGTCCCCGTACTTCTGCGCCATCGCCGGGTTGAGGGTGACCTTGACGTAGTACCAGCCGGCCAGCCGCATCGCCGACTCGTCGTCCCGCTGGAGAAAGCGGTTCTCGTACGCCACCGGCGGCAGCGGATCGAGCGTCACGGCCGTGGGCTCGCCCGCGTACGACGCCTCCTTCGCGACGACCGACGCCCGGGCCGGGTTGTACAGCTCCACGTCGAGCGCCCCCGCGACGAACCCGCTGCGGGACGCGTCGACTGCCGTACTGCCGAGATCGGCGCCGAGGCGGAGCTGCTGTCCCCAGTCCACGGGCACGCGGTAGAAGTGGCTCTGCCCCGGCCGGATCCGGTCCTGCCAG
The DNA here is from genome assembly GCF_040679615.1 of Streptomyces sp. NPDC052225. Classification (NCBI taxonomy): domain Bacteria; kingdom Bacillati; phylum Actinomycetota; class Actinomycetes; order Kitasatosporales; family Streptomycetaceae; genus Streptomyces; species Streptomyces sp. NPDC052225. Next base: position 313,068 of record NZ_JBFAVD010000001.1, read on the forward strand.
ACACCGGCGGGCAGGGCCTCCGCGTCGTTGAAGCCGGTGCCTCCGCTGCGCGGCCTGCCGGTGCCGGACGGCGGCGGCACGGATACCGATGGCCAGGCCTCAGGGCCCCGGGTGGGCGCGGCGGTCACGAGGCCCGACTCGGTGGCCACCCGCAGTTCGAGCCCCCACGCCTGCCGCGTCGACCCGGCGTCCGCCTTCCGCTCCACGACCACGTAGTACGTCCCCGCCGTCTGGCAGTGCAGCCTGCCGGGCCGTACGAGCCGTTCCGCGGCGGCCGCGATCGGCCGCGGGTACGCCCCCGAACGGAACGTCGCGCGCGCGGTGTCGCAGCTGTTGCCGCCACTGTCGCGAAGGGACACGGCGATCCCGTCCGCGTACGACACCTTCACCCCGGAGCCGAGCGGGGGCACGGCGACGACGGAGGCGTACGCGCTGGCGGCGCCGTCCAGCTCGACGCGGTAGTACGCGACGCCGTTCGTCCCCGTACCGATCGAACTGCGGTACGTCCGGCCGGCCTTCAGCTCCACCGCCTCGGAGCTGTCGTGCACCGGCTTCACGGTGCGGGCACTGTCGGCATAGACGTACGGATCACCGTTCCCGGCCGCGACCGCCGCTCCCGGCGTGATGAGCGCGGCGCACAGCCCCGCCCCGACAGCTGCCACCACCAGTCCCCGGAGTCTCCCCATGGACCGTCATCCTGCCGTTCCGCCGCGCGTGCTGTCCGCCGGGCGCCGGAATCCCGCCATTCATTTGCTCACGCAAGGCCGATGGCATCCGGACAGCACAAAGCCCCGGCCGCTGATGCGACCGGGGCCTGCGAAGAGACTGTTGTCGATACTCACGAACCCGTGGGCACGGAGTCAGTCGCCTCCGTCCACAGATCCTGCTCGGCGCGATCCGCCTGGATCTGGCGGTACACGAGGAGCCCGCCGATGGCGGCCAGTGCGACCAGGAGAAGCTTCTTCACCGCGCGACCTCGTCTTTCCTTGACGTAGGGGACCTCTGGCGCCCGACTATACACACCGACCGATACCGATCGGTGACCTGGATCTACCCCAACTCCCGCACGGCACGCCGCAGTCGAAACGGACGCGTCGCCTCCTTCTCCCGCCGCCCCGGCCAGAAGGGCCCGTGCGCCCATCCGAGTGGTGTTCATCTGAAGATCGACGCGCCATGGGCGTCGGTCCTTCACTCTCGGCGCTGCGTACACATCATGAGGAAAGTACGCAAATCGCCCAACCCGAAAGTGAGGGACCATGACCAAGAACCGGGTCATGACGCTGTGGACCGTCGTCATCTCTGCCTTCATCGCGCTCTTCTCCGCGCTCGGCCTCGTCTCCCCGGCCGCCGCGGCCACTCCCGTACAGCAGACGGAGGAGGCCCGCAACGCCACGGTGAGCGCGGCCCCCGCCGCCACGACGGCCCTTCCCTACTGGACCTTCAAGAGGTCCCTGCCGCCGACGATGAAGCAGCGCATCCGCGCCGAGGCCCACGGTTCCTCCCCCAGCTGCCGCCACCGTCCGCCGGCCGACACCGAGCAGACGGACGACAGCGACACGAGCCTGGCCACCGAAGCCCTCGCGGCACAGCCGCACCCGTAGCCCCCTCCGGAAGCTCCACCGGACGAAACCCCGTCAGTCTCCTTACGACGGGCAGCCCCTTCGCAGCACAGAGCACACCGCAGTACGGCACAGCACGCCAACTCACGAGACATAGAAGCGACGCAGCACGGCAGACGGCGGCAGCACGACCACGCCGCCCATGAAGCCCGCCGATACGAGGCCCCAGCCATCCCTTCCGGCTGAGCGGGCCCTTTCGGCATGTCCTGCCGCAGAGATTCACGACGCCTCGCCGTCATCCACCGCGGCCACGAGGTACCCGGCGAACCGGAGACCTGGACGAGCATCCGCACACCTCGCGGAAGTCGATCTCAGCCGCCCGTTCGCTTCAGCCGGAGATGGATCTTCTTCAGGGCGCGCCGGCGACGCAGATGCTTACGGCCCCGACCCACCCCCAGGATCACGGCAATGAGCCCCCGCGAAGCGCGCGCATCAAGCTCCACGCGGGACCGCGAGGTCTGGCTCCGTGGCCACCACTGGGTCCGCCACAAATGCCGAAAACCCCCCACCGCGATCGGTGAGAGGTCTTCGTACTTGTGGGGCTAACAGGATTTGAACCTGTGGCCTCATCCTTATCAGGGTGGAGCTCAAGAGGTTCGATCTTCGCAGGTCACCTGACCTGCGGTTTCATCCCCGATCTACAGTCCTCGCCCCTGCCCGTATCCGACCCACCCCTGTCCCCCTCATCAGTCCCCTGGGGTAATCCCGGGGTAGCAGCGGGGTAGCTCACGCAGCCGTCACCACCTGGAGCCGACGCCGGTCACCCCTGCTCGGCTTGCCCGGCTTCCCGTCCTCCAGCGCCGCGAGGACCTGGCCCGCGTAGTCCGCAGCCGCGTGCGTATAGATCCACGTGACCTTGCCCCCGCGCTCGTGCCCGAGAATCTCCTGAGCGATGACCTCCGGCACACCGATCGCGTGCAGCCGTGAAGCGTACGCGTCCCGGGTGTCCGAGAAGACCGGCCACCAGTCGATGCGCTCGACGAGTTCCTGGCGGCGGCGCCCCGTCGCTTTGTCGGTCACGAACGTCTTCACCTTGCGCACGACCTTGCGCGCGACCCCGGCCGCCTTGATCGCGTCGACCCAGAGGCGACGGAACGCGCTCCGGCGCAGCGGCGCGCGGTACGGCTCGCCCGCGCTGCCGTTCCTCTTAGTCCCGCGGCGGACCTTGTTCCTGCCGTGGAACACCAGCTCGTTCTCGCACAGCCCGTCAGCTGGCTCCGACACGGCACGGCTCGGGGTGCCCTCTTCGCACTCCTCTGCCCACAGCTCGCGCAGCACCCGGACGGCGAGACCCGTCAGCGGCACGGTACGCAGACCGGCGTCCGACTTCGGGTAGGACTTCCGCTTGATCTTGCCGCGCGGCTCGACCAGGACCTCGCGCACATGGAGGCGCCGGCCTTCCAGGTCGACGCGGCACCAGCGCAGCCCGGCCAACTCCTGGAACCGCAAGCCCGTCTCCTGGGCGACGATCAGCAGGGCGTGGAAGTACGCGGGCAGCTTCTGGCGGATGAGCCAGAGCTGGGCGTACGACGGCGGCCGCCGGTCCTCGGGGTGCTTCTTCTTGATGGCCGGCAGCTTCACGCCGTCGGCCGGGTTGAAGGGGAGGCGCCGGTCGAGCTTGGCCGCGGTGAGCATCCGGTCCAGGACCTGGAAGCACTTCGTGACCGAGGCCGCGGCGAGCGGGCCGCCGTTCTCGTCGTGCAGGGAGTTGACCCAGGTCTGGATCTCCAGCCACGTCAGCTCGAAGAGCCGGTAGCTGCCGAACGTCGGCTCGATGTGGTTGCGCCACATCCCCTCGTCGCGGAGCTGCGGCTGTGTCCAGTGCTCGATCCGCATCTCGTTCTTCGTCTGGGTGGGCCACCACAGTCGGTGCCAGGCGCACAGGGTGATCTCGCCGCGGGCCGGGTCCACCCACACGCGTTGCCGCATTTCGGTGCGGGTCTGCTCCAGGAACGCGATCGCCTCGTCGAACGTGGGCTTGGTCTTGCTGCGGCCCTTGCCGGATGGGTCGGTGTAGCGGGCTTCCCAGGAGCCGGTGTGCTCGTCGGTCGGAGTGCGATCGCCGGGGTACCGCTTCAGGCAGGTCGGGCAGCCGCAGCGCATGGACGGGTTCGGGCGGGGGTTGCTGGTCTCGGTCGCCTGTTTCAGGGACTGCTTGCGCACCATGTGGGAGTGCTCCTGATCAGAGAGTCGAAGCGTCAGCCGTCTGCGGGAGCGGGAGCTCAGGGAGCTCTACGCGCGTACCGCAAAAGCAGAGGAGGCCGGCGCCGGGGATGTTCGGTGCGCCGAGGTCGACTGTCAGGAGCGCATGCAGTTCTCTGATCAGGTCGTGTGGGTGGGTGCCCCGTAGGACGAAGAGGGTGATCTCGTCCGGGTCCCAGATGGCGATCTCTGGCAGATCGTCGGCCACGGCGATACGGATGCACACAGGTATCCCCCCAGGGATGCACGACAGCGCGGAGTGATCCGCTCCGGGAGGACAGCGGGGGACTGACGTTACCTGTGCTTGCTGATGTTGTGGAGGTGATCTGGCATATGCACGGGGAGCACTTTTCTCACACCCCGTGTGAAGTCAGTGTGAGCACAGAACCTCCCCTCAATTAGGCAACCCTTAGCGGGAGTTGCTAGGCGCGGCTAGACGAAGCCATCTCTTCAGCGATGCCGAGAAGGGAGCGCTGCTGCCGAGCAGACAGGCCGCGATAGATCTTCAGCAGCCGCGCCTCACGCTCGGCGTCACTGGGGCCGGGCACGGGTCGGCCGGCCGACTCGAAGATCTGCTTCGGCGTGACGCTGCCACCCCATCCCCGGAGGGAGTCGGCGAGGGCGCGCAGCTGCTCGGGATCCACGCGTGAAGTACCGCGGGTCCGCGTGATCCACGCGTTCAGCGTCGGGTACTTCACGCCACTCGCTTCGGCGAGGTCCTTCTGGGTCTTGCCGGTCTCCTCGAGGAGGCGCGCGAGCAGTGCCGCCAGGTCCTCGCCGTTGGCGGCGTGGCCCTCGGCGGGGTGGGGCTCGCCGGGGTCGTGCGGGTGGCTAGTCACGAGATCGAGGATCGGGCATCTGCATCTACATGCGCAAGTAGATCGCGCCGCCGTGACCGGTTGTTGACTGTGCCCCGGCGGTTCTACATAACCCTCGTGCGCCCCTATTCACCACATCTGCGCCCCTACGCGACACGCTTGACTCGATATGCATCTACATGCAGACTGTAGATATCGCTGGTCACCCCGACCGGCGAGACCCCTATACGGCCATGTGCCGGAGGTTCCCCATGCGACGACGTGAGCAAGGTGCCCCGCTGCGGGCCGCCATGAAGGCGGCCGGGCTGGACATCCCGCGCCTCGCCGCCAGAACGAAGGAAGTCGACTCGGCAGGCGAGGGCCTGTCAAAGGCCCTCGTCGGCTTCATCGTGGGCGGCGGCAAGAGCGCCCGCGAAGAGTGCAGCGACCGCGCCGCCGAGCTGATCGCCGACGCGCTCGACCAGGAGGTCATCGATCTCTTCGAGCCTGTCGTTTTCACGCTCCGAGAATCTACATCTACATCGAGACCGAGATCGGTTGAACCGGCGAAGTCGGTCCTGCCTGAGCGGCTGATGGATCAGCGCGAGCTCGCCGGATTCCTGCGCAAGTCCATGAGCTGGATCGATGCGCAGATCCACGACGCGAGCGAGCGGGGCGAGACCTGGCCCGGCCTGATCTACGTCGGCCGGTCCCGTCGGTTCAACCCGGCTGCCGTGCTCGACGCGATGCAGCGGCAGCGCGCGGCGTGACGCGAAAGGGGCCGCCCGGATGCGACCCGGACGACCCCGCACAACCAGTTCCACCCCTACGTCAAAGAAGAGGACAGGCTGTGAAACCACAGGCTAGCCGCAAGATCAGTCCGCTGGGAGGGCCCGAGCCGGAGCTCGTGGCCGCTGCCCGTACCGGTGACCGCGACGCGTTCGCCACCCTCTACAACGATCATCGCGACCGGGTGTTCCGCTACGTGCTGCTCCGCACCAGGGACCGCGCGCTGGCCGAGGACCTCACGCAGGACACCTTCGTGCGGGCGCTGCGCCGGTTCGAGACGTTCACGTGGCAGGGCCGCGAGGTCGGCGCGTGGCTGTACACGATCGCGCGGAACCTCATCACGGACCACTACAAGGCGCGCCGCACCCAGAGCGAGGTGCCGGTCGCCGAGATGTCCGACGAGGACGAGATCGTGCCCAGCGCGGAGGACGGCGCGCTCCGGCATCTGGAGATCGTCGAGGCCCGGGAGACGATCGCGTTCGCGATGCTCGCGTTGACGGACGGTCAGCGGTCCTGTGTCCGGGCGCGGTTCTTCGAGGACCTGAGCGTCGAGGAGACGGCCACCGTGATGGGTCGGAAGGCCGGCGCGGTAAAGACGCTCCAGTACCGCGCGGTCCAGGCGATGCATCTTGCCCTGACCGACCAGGCGGTGGCGGCATGACCGACGCCCAGACGTTGGCCCATCAGGCGGCTGCGCTCACGGTTCTCGCCCGCCTCGCCGTCCAGTTCCCGACGCTCCCCTCCGCATACCTCGTGTCGAGCGACGTGACCCCGTTGCGTGTGGGCGTTCAGCTCAACCACGTCGAGGCCCTGGAGTCCTGGCGTGAGGCCCTGCACATCGCCGCCGACAAGGTCGCCATTCGCTCCCACAGCACCGACGGCCGCATGTCGCTGGGGTTCCCGGGTGATGTCGAAGGGATCGCCTTCGACGTCTACGTGGTCTTCGAACTGGCTGCACCGCAAAAGCAGGAGGCCACGGCATGAACAAGAACATCCCGCACGCCGTGAAGGTCGTGCGCGAGGCGCTCGCCTCGTCCGGCTCGGACCCGGCCGCCGCCGTCGTCCACGCCCTCAACGACGTTCGTCTGCTCGTCGACCCCGAGCGGTCGTTCGGCGCGGTGCTCCGCCGGGCGCCGGGCGGAGCCTGGCAGACCGAGCCGCGCACAGAGCTGGAAGCGCAGGCCGCCGCGTGGGACGAGGCGAAGCAGCGCGCCGTCGCCCTCGCCGAGCGGATCCCCCAGAAGTTCACGCAGATGCCAGGGTTCCAGCAGGCCCGAGCCGAGGGCGACCACGTCACCGTCGGCGTCTCGTGCTCGACCGTCGAGCAGTGGCACCAGCTCCGCATCTACTTCGGGATCACCGAGGACCGGATCGATCCGCTGCCGTACGCCCTCATCGGGCGCGGTCATCGCGACGGCGTCGCTGTGTCCGTCGTCGCGTACGACGTGCCGCAGCTCGGCGTCGACACGGGCAACAGCGCGCGACGTCCGTACCGGCACGACGGAGTCCTGCACGACCTGGCGTTTCCGCAGCGCGACATCACCGGCCAGGTCTGGTTCTTCCAGGGCGAGATGACGGCGGAGGGTGTGCCGCTGCTCGTGGTGGACGGGCGCCCGGAGCGCTGCTCGCTGACGAACATCGTTGAGTTCGCAGGCCCGTTGACGCCCGTCACGGCGACGGCAACGCCCGTCACCGAAGGCGGTGAAGCCGCGTGAAGGTCCCGTCCATCACGGCCGTCGCGTTCCTCCGCATCGCGAACAGCGAGAACCCCGAGCGGTTCCAGACCATCGTCGCCGTCGACGCGACCGTCGCCCACCAGAACAACCTCGACCTGGCGGACCTCGCCGACGCGGCCTGGAACGCGACGGACCATGTCCGTCTCGCCGCCGAGATCGAAGTGCTCGCCGGCTTCCGCCGCATCCGGGCCGCCGCCCACCCGACGAGCTGCTGGTGTGACGCCTGCCGCGTCCGCCACTCGCTCGCCCCGAAGCCCCACGGGGGTGCCTGGTGACCGCGTACACGCAGGCCTTCCAGGCCTTGACCGGGAAGCGCGCGCTGACACCCGCCGAGGCGACACGACTCCTGGCGGCCGTGCTCGACGAGCACGCGGGCGAACTCGCCGACGTGATCCGCACCGAGGCGAAGCGGCTCAACGCCCCGCAGGAGAAGGACACCCCGGCGATCGACCGGCGCAAGCGGCGCCGTCACCGCGGCATGCAGACCGCCGCGTCTCTGATCGACCCCGCCCACAAGCGGGCCCAACTGCCCCATCAGCGCGACCGGAGTACGTCATGACGACCTTCACGTTCACGCCCGCCACCCGCGAGCAGGCCCGCGCCCGCATCGGACTCCAGGGCCCCGCCGGATCGGGCAAGACCAAGACCGCGCTGCGCCTCGCCGAGGGCCTGGCCCAGGGCGGGCAGATCGGCGTCGCCGACACCGAGCGCGGCTCCGCTCTCAAGTACGCCCCCGTTCCCGGGAAGCCGGAGCTCGGCGGGCACGAGTTCCTGCACCTGCCCATGGACCGGCACGACCCGCGCGACCTGATCCAGGTGGTGCGCGCCGCCGAAGAGCAGCACCTGGCCGTGCTCGTCGTCGACTCCTGGTCGCACTTCTGGAACGGCCGGGGCGGTCTCCTGGAGATCGTCGAGGAGGCCGGGTCGCAGCGCGGCGCGGGCGGAACCTTCGGCGGCTGGCGCACCGGCAACCCGATCGAGCAGGAGATGCTCGACGCGCTGCTGAACTTCCGTGGCCACCTCGTCGTCACCATGCGCACCAAGGGCGATTACGTGATCGAGGGGAAGAAGGTCACGAAGGTCGGTGTGCGAGCCGTGCAGCGCGAGGGCGCTGAGTACGAGCTCGACGTCGTGATGGACATGGTCGAGGGCACAGCCACCGTGACCAAGACCCGGTACGCACCGCTCGACGGACAGGTCATCCACCACCCCGGCGAGGACGTCGCGGAGATGATCCTGGAGCAGCTCGGGCAGGGCGTGGACCCGGTCCAGGTGATCGTCGACGAGCTCGTCAAGGAAGGGCTGACGTACGACCAGGCGCTCGCCCTGCATGCTCGGGCGAAGGGTCGCGGCATCCTCAACTCCGGTCTGCTGCACCCGACGACGGGGGCGCCGACGAACCTCGGGGAGCTGATCCGGGAGTACGGGCAGTCGGTCAAGCCGCAGGCGCCGACGCCCGTCAACGCCCCGTCAGCGCCCAGTACGCCGCCGCCTGGTGAGGCGTCGGCGGAAGCCGTCGCGCTCGACGCGGCCGCCGCGACCCTGGCCGGTACCGCCGAGGACGCGAGCCGGGCGACGCCGCCGCAGATGAGGCTCATGCACGCCACGTTCAACCAGCTCGGCATGTCCGAGCGGGAGGACCGGCTCCGCGCGACGTCGCTGATCGTCGGCCGCTCGATCCCGTCGGCGAACGACCTGACCCTGGACGAGGCGAAGACGCTGCTCGACACGATCACCGCGCTCGCCGCACGCGGAGAGACCGGCCCCGCCGACCTCGTCGCCCTGGTCGACAGCCTCGCCGCCGAGGCCGCGCAGCAGGCCGCCTGATCCACCACTGAACCGCGGGCCCCGCCCTGCCTTCCCCCCTCGGGGCGGGGCCCGCACCACCCCAGAGAGGAGGTGCACCCCAGTGGTGAACCCCACCCCAGAACAGACCGAGGCCGTCGCCGCGTACGGCGACGGAGCCGACCTCGTCCTCCAGGCCGGCGCCGGGTGCGGCAAGTCGAGCACGCTGAAGCTGATCGCCCGCTCGGACCCGCGCGCCCGCATGACGTACGTCGCCTACAACAAGACCATCGCCGACGACGCGAAGCGAAGCTTCCCAATGTCGACGCAATGCTCGACGGCGCACGGGCTCGCCTTCGCCGGGATCGGCCGCCAGTACGCACACCGCCTGTCCGGCCCTCGCCAGACCGCGCACCAGGCAGCGCAGGCCCTGAACGTCCCGCACATCCTCGGCTACCCGACCGGCACCCCGGTCGTCCTGAACGACGCGGGCGAGAAGATCGCGTTCCCGTCGAAGAAGATCATGCGGTACGCCCAGGAGACCGTGACCCGCTGGTGCTACTCCGCCGACCCGGAGCCCACCACCCAGCACATCCCCCGCCGCACCGGCCTGAAGTCGTACGACACGATCGACCAGATCGCCGAGCTCGTCCTGCCCGTGGCCCGCGCCGCGTGGGCAGACCTCCGTAAGACCGACGGTGTCCTGAAGTTCCAGCACGACCACTACCTGAAGATGTGGCAGCTCGGCGGCCCGAAGCTGCACACGGACGTCGTCCTCCTCGATGAGGGGCAGGACACGAACGACGTCGTCGTGGACGTGATCCAGCGCCAGGAGCACGCGCAGCGGATCGTTGTCGGCGACTCCGCTCAGCAGATCTACAGCTGGCGCGGCGCGAACGACGCGCTCGCCAAGTTCGCCGCGTCGTCGGGCTCGCAGGAACGGATGCTGTCGCAGTCGTTCCGGTTCGGTCCGGCCATCGCCGACTCGGCGAACGCGTGGCTCTACATCGTCGGCACCGAACTCCGGCTGACCGGGTTCGACCCGATCTCCTCGGTCGTCGGCACGGTCGACACCCCGGACGCCGTGCTGTGCCGCACCAACAGCGGCGCGATGCAGGTCGTCGTCGATGCCCTCGGGCGCGGTGTGCCGGTCGCCCTGGTCGGCGGCGGCTCGGACATGAAGCGCCTGGCCCAGGCCGCCGAGGCTCTCCAGGAGGGCCGCGACGTCGACCACCCGGAGCTCGTCGGCTTCCCGTCCTGGGATGCCGTGCGCCAGTACGCCGACGAGGAGGCAGACGGCGCCGACCTCCGCGTGCTGGTTGACCTGATCGACGAGTACGGCACGGCCGCCGTCATCAAGTCGGCCGACGCTTTGGTCTCCGAGGACAAGGCCGAGCTGGTCGTCTCGACCGCGCACCGCAGCAAGGGCCGCGAGTGGGACAGCGTCCAGATCCACAGCGACTTCCGCGCCCCGTCCCCCGACCCGGCCACGGGCCTGGTGACGATCCAGCGGGAGGACGCCCGGCTCGCGTACGTCGCGGTCACCCGCGCCCGCCTGGCGCTGGACGACCGGGCTCTGTCGTGGATCGCCGACGTCAAGGCGGTCACGTCATGACGGACGTCGTCGTCCTCGCCCTCGGCACCGTCACGGTGTGGGTGCTGGTCTTCATGTACTACCTCGGCACCCGCCGCCGGCCTGCTCGGCGAACTCCGTTCCAGCGGGCACAGCCCGACTACAGCGAGGGCTTGGAGCGGATGCGCGCCGCGATCGCCGCGTCGTACCGGGAGACCGTCCCGGGCCCGCCGTCGCAGGACCTCGTCGAGTGCTGGGCGATCTGGTCCGACCCTCCCGGCGTCGAGGTCGCGGAGGACGAGGAGCGGGACACCTGACCGCCGTGGCCCGGCGGATGGGACCGGCCGCCGGGCCACGGTCACAGCACCACTGCACATCGCACTGAAGGGGCGTCATCTGTGGGAACCCGCCTGCTCGTCGAGGTCGTGAACGCGGCCCCGGCGACGCTCACGCACCGCGAGGCATGGGTGCTCGCGGTGCTGGCGGGGGACGCCGACGACGAGTCCCGTACGACGCGGTCGAGCGTCGAGGACCCGGCACTGTTGCGCCGGGCTCGGGTGTCGCGGCCGCAGATGTACGCCGTCCTGCGGACGCTCGCCGCCAAGGGCGTGCTGAAGCGCACGGCGGCCGGGCACCGTCACGGCACCGCGCAGTACGAAGTCCTTCCGCTCGACACCCCAGCGCCCGCCGCAGCCGAGGCGCCGAAGCGGAAGGCCCCGGCGCAGCCCGCTCCGCCGCAGCCGCGCCGCGAGCGTCCCGCCGCGCGGGCCTCGCCCGCCGGGTTCGAGGACTTCTGGCAGGCGTACCCCCGCAAGGTCGCGAAGGGCAGCGCGCGCACCGCCTACGTGAAGGCCGTCAAGCGGGGCGCCGACCCCGCCACGGTCACGGCGGCCGCCGCCAAGCACGCCGCCCAGTGGCGGGCCGCGCACACCGAGGTCCGGTTCATCCCGCACCCGGCGACCTGGCTCAACCAGGAGCGCTACGAGGACGAGACCGACCCCACCCCCGCTCACCAGCAGCCGCAGATCCCGGGCGCTCGCTACACCGATCCAACCGAGAAGGGCATCTTCTGATGACCGACCCCGACGACTTCACTCGGGTTCCGCCGAACGACCACGACGCGGAGCAGGCGTACCTCGGCGCGCTCCTCTTCGCCGGCCGCGACGCCCGCCGCGTGCACCAGCTCGTCGCACCCGGTGACTTCTACAAGCCCGCGCACGCCACGATCCACAACGCTGCCGGGCTGCTCATCGACCGCGCCGAGCCGATCGACCCGATCACCGTCGCGGCCGCGCTCCAGGCCGACGGCCTCCTGGCCCGGGTCGGCGGCGCCCCCTACCTGCACCATCTGATCCAGACCATGCCGTCGGTCTCGTCGGCGGACTGGTGCGCCGAGCGGCTGCGTTCCCTTACGCAGCGCCGCGGACTGATCGAGGCAGGGCAGCGCATCGTCGACCGGGCGTACGACCCGGCGAGCGGTGAGCCAAGCGACCTCGCCGAGGAGGCCGTGGCCCTGACGCGGGACGTTCGCGACGCAGGCCGCGCCGCCGACGACACCCCCGTCACGGACATGCACGACTTCCTCCAGGTCGTCGACACGTACGACTGGGTGGTGCCGGGCCTGCTGGAGCGTGGGGATCGGCTGATCCTCACGGCGGGCGAGGGCGGGGGCAAGTCCGTGCTGCTACGGCAGATCGCCGTCGCCGTGGCGGCCGGGGTGAACCCGTTCACGATCATGCCGTCCGAATACGGGGCGCAGCGTGTCCTCGTCCTCGACTGCGAGAACTCCGCGCCGCAGGGCCGCCGCCACTATCGGAACCTGATGAACGCGGCCGAGCGCGCCCGTCAGCCGGTGAAGCGGGGGCAGCTGCACATCGACGTGCGGCCCGAGGGCGTCGACCTCACGCGCGGCGAGGGCCGGGCCTGGCTGATGCGGCGGGTCGAGACCGTGATGCCTGACCTCCTGGTGATCGGTCCGATCTACCAGCTCCACACCGGGGACCCGTCGTCGGAGGATCACGCCCGCCGGGTGACGACCGCGCTGAACGAGGCCCGGGTTACGGCGAACTGCGCGATGGTCATGGAGGCTCACGCGCCGCACGGGAATGGGTTCGGGCCGCGCTCGCTCCGCCCGGCCGGCTCGTCGCTGTGGATGCGGTGGCCCGAGTTCGGGTTCGGACTCCGCCCCGTCGAGGACGAGAAGTCGGCCGAGGAGGACAGGGCTCGGCGCCTGGTGCCGTGGCGTGGCCTGCGCGACGAGCGGGCGTTCCCGCAGTTCCTGCGGCAGGGCGAGCGCGGCTCCTGGCCGTGGGTCCCGTACACCCCGATCGACATGGACGTGCGCGGCTACTCCTCGACCGGCGCGACCGGATGAGCCGCGAGTGCCGCGTGTGCGGCCGGCCGCTCCGCTCCGCCGAGTCGATCGCGCTCGGTGTCGGCCCAGTCTGCGGCCGCGCGACGGGCGTCATCGCCCCGTCAGCGCCACGTGCTCCGCGCACCGCGGCCGCCGCCCCAGCCTCGCCCGGCCCGATCCCCGGCCAGATCAGCATCCCCGTTCAGGAGCCCCTCATGTCCGACTCCGCTGTGCCCACCACTGTCGTCGTCGTGCACAACCCGCAGCCACCTCGGTACCACCACACGGACATCGACGGGGATCGGCTCCTCATCACGACCGCCGAGATTCCTGAGGTTGGCGCAGGCGTGTACTTCCGCACCGACTCCCCGGGGTCCAGCGTTCCGGTTGCCCAGATCCCGCAGCTCATCGATCGGCTCCGCGAGATCGCGGCAGCCGCTACTACGAAGGAGAACTGATCAATGTCTCTGCCCACGATGACGGGCGTCGGACGCCTCGTCGCCGACCCCGAACTCCGCTTCACCGCCAACGGCAAGGCCGTCGCGAACATCCGCCTCGCCTTCAACTCCCGCCGCCTCAACCAGCAGACCCAGCAGTGGGAGGACGGCGACACCTTCTGGGTCAACGGCACCGCCTGGGAGAAGCTCGGCGAACACGCCGCCGAGACCCTCGCCCAGGGGATGGAGGTCGTCGTGACGGGCGACCTCCGCACCGAGCAGTGGGAGAAGGACGGCCAGAAGAACAGCCGCCCCGCACTGATCATCCGCAGCATCGGCCCGAGCCTGGCGTACGCCACCGCCACGGTGACGAAGGCTGCCGCGCAGCAGCAGGGGAGCGGACAGCAGCAGCGGCCGCCGGCCTCGCCGCCTCAGCAGCAGTACCGGCAGGGCCCGCCGCAGAACGACCAGTGGTCGACCGGTCCCGGCAGCAACGAACCGCCGTTCTGATGGCCGCCCTCGTCCGCTTCCCCGGCGGCACGGACGACCTCGCCGAGATCGTCGAAGCGCTCGTAGCCGCGGCCGACTCCCGCGAGAAGAACGCGCCCGAGCAGGCGCTGCGCTGGCGCTGGCTCGCCGACGACATCGGCGACGCCCTCGACCAACTCCCCACCCCGCAGCAGTAGATGAACCTCCGGAGCAGGGGCCCCTCGAAGGGCCCCACCCGGCACCACCTGGAGCCGACCATGTTCCGCATCTTCCGCCGCGCCCGCCAGGCGCAGCACGACCCCGAGTACGTGGCCCGCCTCGCCCGCGAACTGTCCGAGCGCCTGGAGCGCGAGAACTCGTGGAAGCGCCACGCGGATAGCTTCGCCACCCAGGCCGCCACCGCGGAACGCGAACGCGCCAGCGTGTACCGCGAGCGCAACCACATCTTGGCCTGGATCGCTGCGCTGCACCCGGCGACCGCAGTCATCGCCCCCGCCACCGACCCTGACGCCGAGGGCTGGCACTGGCTGTACGTCAACGCGGGCGGCTGGCAGATGCGTTGGCACATCAGCCCGCAGGATCTGCCGCTCTTCCAGCACGTCGAGTACGTCGAGCCGAGCGACCCGCGCGCGCAGTGGGACGGGCACGGCGCCGAGCAGAAGTACCAGCGGATGCGGCAGCACGTCCGGCTCCTGGCCCTCGAGGACGGGGCGCCGACGCCCGTCACGGAGGAGGCCCGCAGTGCCTGACGAGCAGCCCACCGCCCAGCTCGATCCGGCCCGGCTCGCCGAGATCAAGGCGATGCGGTTCACGACGAGGCTCAACCCGGCGTGCGGGGTCTTCGACACGGACACCGAGCGCGAGCTGTACCAGCTCGCCGCCCACTGCTGGAACGCCCTCCAGGAAGTCCTTCGCGACCACGCCCACCTCACCACCGCACACGACGAGGTCACCACCCGCCTCGCCGCCTGGGAAGGAACGCACCACTGATGACCGCAGCCGACGACCTCGACGCCATCACCGAACGCTGGCCCGCGCTCGCCGAGGCCGCCGGCACCCGACCCGTGACCAGCTGGCCCCCGGTCATGGGCGTCGCCCGCATCCTCGACGACGAGCAGCGTGAGCAGCTCGCCGCCGAGCGGGCGGACACCGCGCCGGACGCACCGGGCCCGCGGCCCGTGCCCGTGAACGTGAGCGTGCTTGACGTGATGCGCACGATCGAGGACGGCCTGTGCACAACGGCGGACTGGCTGGCGTCCCGGGTGCAGCGCCCCGTCATGACGGTGCCGACGGGGCGTGGCTGGTCGGACGAGGCGCACCGCCAGGCCGTGCTCGCCGCGGCCAAGGACGCGGCGGATCCTCGCCGTTGGAAGTACCAGGGGGAGCGGTCCGCGCAGGCTGCGGCGGAGTGGCTCGCGGTCCGACTCGCGGGCGCGCCGGGTCCGTTCCGTGCGCTCGACGACGGCGAGCAGCAGGCGGTCGCGAGGGTCGCGGCGATGGGCGCCGAGCTGATCCGGAAGACGCTCGGGGAGGAGCGCCGGAAGGAGCCAGTGCCGCACCCGTGCCCGGCCTGCCGGGGGCAGCTCGTCGTCGAGGGTGGCGACGGTCTGCCGCCCGTCGTCCACTGCGAGGACTGCGGCCGTACGTGGAAGGACCGCAGCGATGACGTGGCGTGACGGGCGTCATCCCGCCCACCCGACGTCGATGATCTCGATGCCGTCAACGTGCGCGATGTACGTGATCCAGGCTCGGTCGCTGAACTCGTCGCCGAGCTCCCACGTGCCGGCGACCGGCCATGCGTCTGGGTCCTCGGCGACGGAGTCGATGAGCGCCAGGACGTGCTCGTGCGCGTCGTCGTCGAGGTCGGTCAGGACCTCGTCGGCTTTCCTCGCCAGGTCGACCCTGTCCCTGTGCATAACGCCCCCTTGTGATCCACAGGGAGGTCACGCTAGGCCAACCGGGACCAGGGCGGTCGTGCCTGTGGATAACTGCGTCAGGCCAGCCGGTAGGCGCGGGCGCGGAGGTCGTCGTGAGCGACGAGTCCGAGCTTCCGGAGTCGGCCGAGCTGGTAGTGCACGGCGCTCTTGCTGGAGAGTCCGACGCGTTCCGCGAGCTCCGTGAGCGTCGGTGCTTCGCCGGTCTCGGCGATCGCGTCGCGCATGCAGCGCAGGATCTGCTCCTGCCTCTTGGTCAAAGAATCGATCATGATCGGCTCCTTTCGCGGGCGAGGCGTCGCAGCTCTTGGCGGGCACCGGGTGAGCGCACCTCGGGCCTGGTCGCGAGTTCGCGCGAGAGCTGGAGCAGGCGGCGCCGGAGGACGGTGCGGCCGGGCTGCTCGGCGAGCTGCCGGTAGGTGGCCTGCCATGCCCGCTGGGTGCGGACGAGGTCGTCGGGGATCGAGGGGCGCATACCCACCACTAGAGCACGTGTTCGAATTTCTGAGCAAGGAACACCGCCCGCCGACACCCGTCAGCGCCCGTCACACCTGACCAAACCGGTCCCGCCTATGGCCGGACCGCGCTACCGTTCAAGAGCGGCAGATGCCCCCCGCAGGGCGTCACCCTCCTCAGAAACAAGGCGAGCCCCGGCAAGGACGATTGCAGCGTCCACCGAGGCTCTGACCACAGGAGAGTGACCTCCTATGGCTGAGCTGCACACTAGTGCGCCCACCCACCCCAGCAACACCCAATCGCCCCAGCCCGCAGGCCCCGACTCGCCGCGCTGGGTCAACTACCTGACCGACCTCGGCCGCCCGATCGTCGCCGCCTGGGTCATGATCATGTGCGCCCCCGGCGAGCACCACCTCGGCCGCCTCGCAGGCTGGTCCGATCACCTCGCCTGGGGCATGGCCGGAGTCCTCGCCGCGTACGCCGGCATCGCCGCGGCCGTCGCGAGCAAGCGCCCCAAGGGCGCACCCGGCAAGCGCTCCGCCGTGGCCGGCGCCTGGCTGTCCCTCGGCACCGCGATGTCCGCGCAGCCGGTCAGCCACCTCTTCGTCACGGGCCACTGGACCGCCGACCCCCGCCCGCCCGTGTGGCTCATCGTGACCGTCTCGTGCGTCCCGCCGCTCGTCCTCGGGCACCTGCTCCACCTCGCCGCGACCCCGGTCCCGGCCGCCGCCGTGACGCCCGTCGCCCCACCCGTCACGACACCAACGGCACCCGTCACGACACCGGTCGACGCCCCGGCCCGGAGCAGCTCCTGGACGCAGGCCGTACCTGCCGACGTCGACCTGCTCCCGATCGTGGCGCGCACCACGACGGCACCCCCGGTGATCACGTACACGGACCCCCGGTGCGCCGTCGTCCGCGCCCTGTACGACGGCAACACGCGACCCGGCACCAAGGCGATGCGCGAGGCGATCTCCGCGGCCGGGTTCGACGCGCCCTCCGACGGCGTGATCCGTGGCCAGCTCCGCGCCGAGGTCGAGATGCGCGAGCCACACCTGGCGCTGCTTCCCCCTGCCCCGGTCGCCATCGGCGCCTGACGTACGCCCGCCCTCGCGCGGCCACGTACGACCGCGCCCTCATGCCCTGGGGACCCATGCCCAAGCACGACCAGGACGACGAGCCCGACTGGTTCACCGTCGAGCCTGACGACCACGACACCCCGCCCGCAGCAGCACAGCAGCCGGGCGTCCACATCACCGTCACCCCGCCGCCCCCACCGCCCGCAGACCCGGCCAAGGCCGACCGCCGCGCGCGGATCCGCCGCTGGCTCGCCGTCCACGGAGCGGCCGCCGCCGCAGGCTGGTACTCCGGCCTGGGCCAGATCGCCGAGGACTTCATGAGCGACGTCGGAGACGGCGCCCCCATGGCTGCCCTAGTCCTCGCCGGGGTCGCCTGGTACGCCGCCGAACTGGCCGTGGAGAACGTCCGGTTCATGCCGTCCCGGCTGCGCCCGGCCGCGCGCGTGATCTACCGCATCCCCTTCGCCACCCTCTTGCTCGCCGTCGCGCTGCACGCGCCGCGCGCCGCCTTCTAGGAGCACTCGTGTACCTCGCAGCTGACACCAGCGGCGCCGTGTTCGGCGTGCTCGGATCGGGCGGGATCGCCCTGTGCCTGACCACCCTGTTGATCTTCGGCATCGTGGGCGGACGGGTCACCTTCCGCCAGACCGGCGCCGCAGTGTGCGCCTTCCTCGCAGGCACCTCGTACGTGGCAGCCGGGAAGATCTGGGCCAACCCCGGCAAGGTCGTCGAGCAGGGCCTGACAGGGCTCGGCGTAGGCACCGGGAACGGCCCGTTCGGGGCCGTCGGGATCGGAGCCGTCGCACTCCTCCTGGGGCTCATCCTCGTCGCCGCGCCGCCCAAGTGGCTGCCGCCCGGCCGGGCCGCCGTCGTCGCGATGATCGCCTCGTTCGTCTGGCCCGCCGCCGGAGACGGGTCGATCTGGGCCATGCCCGTACAGTTCGCGGCCGCCGTCCTGATGATGGTGGGTGCCTGATGCGCGTCTGGGTCTCCGTCTGGCTCGGGTCGACGATCATCTGCCGGGCGGTCGTCGGCTGGATCGCCGGGGGAGTCGTCGCCCGCCTCCTGGTCCTCGGGCTCGCGGCCGGGTTCGCCAAGGGCCTGCCGCACTCCTGGGACATCGCGACCGTGCTCGGCGTGGCCTGGCTCGTCCTGGCCGTCGTGCTCGGGCTGCGCGAGCCCTGGCCGCCGGCCACCCCTTCGCGGGAGGTGCCGGCCCCCGAGGAGGGCGGGCCGCAGCGCCCCGCGGTCGGCCGTGACGAGCTCGCGATCGCGCTGCACGCGGTTGCCGCACCGCACGCCCACACGGCCGTCGTCGCGGCCCACATGGGCACCTCTCCCGAGCTCGTACGCGAGGCCCTCGCCGAGGCCGGGATCCCCACCAAGACCGTGCGCATGAAGGGGCGCGGCCCATCCACCGGCGTAGACCGGGCCGACTTCCCGCCCCTTCCCTCCCCCGACGGACCGCCCTCCGAAGACGTTGTTGATGCAGGTCAGACCGCCAACAACAACACGGACGAGCGTCCGAGCGTGATCCGGCGAGCGGGGATGTTGATCATCCATCCGCGCCGGAGCAACCCCTGAGACCCCGGGGCGGCCGCCGCCTGGCAGCTACCGGCCGCCCCGGTTCACCCATCCCGATCACACGAGACAGGAGCCCATCGTGGCAGAGCAGACCGAGCAAACCCCACCCCCGAGCCAGCCTCCGGCCCCCGACCCGGACCCGGCGAACGACCCTCGATTCGTGACGATCTACGACCCTGCGCGCGGCGGCCACTACCCGCCCGGACACTGAGAGGATCACCCAATGAGCGAGCGCGTGAACGTGAAGGTGCTGTTGCTGTTCGGCGACCAGGCCGAGGTCGTCGCCGACGTCCCGGCCGGGGAGCGGGCGGAGCCGGTCCGGTACCCGGCGGCGGAGATCGCTGCGGCGGTCGGCCTGGGCGTGAAGGAGCTGCCCGGTCGGACGCTGTCGGCCGAGGTCGGCGCGGATGATCGTCTGAGCGGTTGGCGTCTGGCCTGACGCCTGGTCACGGCCCTGATCCCGTCTGCGGATTGGGGCCGTTTCCTTCCCGTAAGTGTTGCCTTTCAGTGCACCAATGCCCCATAATAGAGACCAAGAGGGAAGGGGCCGCGAACCCCGACCCACCACCCACAAAGGAAGGAAGCCGAAATGGCCGACTCCGAAGACCTCAACATCGAGGAACTCGCCAGGAAGCTCAGCCTGACCTACCAGGGGCTCGTCCTGTGCTGCGAGCAGCTGCCCATCCCGGTGGCGCTCCCCCGGCACGGCGCGACCAACGTGGAGGCTGAGCCCGCCGTCCGCCGCGTCGCGGAACTCGCCGACGACCAGCCGATGCCCGAGGAGATCAAGGCGCACCTCTTCACCGCCGCGATCTTCTGGCTCTCGGGCCTGGACGTCTTCCGCGTCCTGGTCATGGACGGCTGGCACGACGCCCGAGGGCTCCAGGTGATCGGGTGCCTGGTCGTCGCCCAGGAAGCGCTGAGCGATCTCGGCGAGTGGCTCATCGAGCAGATGGGCTGATCCACCCCGCCGCCCCCGGCAGCCAGCCGGGGGCGGCCCCCCGCTCCACGAGCCCCCGCCCCACTCACGGGTCGGGGGCATCCCCACGCTCAATGTGTTGCAATTCAGTGCACCAATGGGTAGAGTGGGGACCACAAGGAAGGGGCCGCGAACCCCGACCACCACCCACCACAGGAAGGGCCCGAAATGGCCGACTCCGAAGACCACCAGATGAACGTCCTGGCCTCCCACCTCGCCCACACCTACATCGAGCTCGCGCGCCTGTGCCGCCTCCTCCCGATGCCCATCACCCTGGAGGAGAAGGTCTACAACTTCACGGGCAGCATTCCCGCCGTCCGCCGGGCCGCTGAACTGGCCCTCGACGAGCCCATGCCCGAGGACATGCAGGCCAACCTGTTCAACGCGTGCACGTTCTGGCTCGGCGGCCTCGACCTGTTCGTGCTCCTGGCCAACCCCGAGGAGTTCCACACGGTCCGCGCGCACTCCGCCGCCGGGTGCCTCATCCAGGCCGACATCGCACTGCGGGACCTGGGCATCGCCCTCCGCAACCTGAGTTAACGCAAGATCGCCCCCGGCAGCCAGCCGGGGGCACACCCCGTTCCAGACCAGAGAGAGAACGACCGGCGGCCCCAGGCCGAAGCCCAGACACCCCGAAGGGCGCTCGCGAAAGACCGCCGGTCCCACCCAGCCGAAAGGGCCGGACCACCATGGTAGAGCCGACCAGCCAGGGCGAGACCCTCGCCGAGATCGCCGACCGGTACGGCCGCGCGTACAACACGATCCGCAACCAGTGGGCCCGTCATGACGCCTGGCCCGCCCCCATCGGCAAGAGCGGCCGCAGCCTCACGTACGACCCCGCCGCCGTCGACCAGGTCGTCCGTGAGCACTTCGTACGACCCGCCGCCGAGCTCCAGCCGCGCCGCCTCTACACCGCCCGCGAGATCGAAGAGGCGACCGGTGTCACGGCCGCCACGATCCGCGCCGACCGCTCTAAGGGCCGGTGGCCGGCACCTGACGACACCTCGGGCCGCGCGCACCGCTGGACCGGGAAGACCGTCATGACGGCCGTCAGCGCCCGTCGGAGCTACGGCCGCAGCTGACCACGCAACCAGCCCGCCGGACGCCTCTTTCGGGTGGATCTTCGCCCCAGTTCAGTGTCCGCGAATCCCGGACACTGACGTGACGTAAGTGTCTCGGAATCCCGGACACTGACGGCCCCTCAGTGTCCGGGAAAACCGAACCCTAGACCTTGGTTCAGTGTTCGCTTTTCCCGGACACTGACCCCCCTCTCAGTGTCCGGAAAACCGAGACACTGAGCCCCCACCCCACAGCACAGACCCACAGCTCACCGCCCACACAGCCGTTCAGTGTCTCGGAATCCCGGACACTGAACCCGCCTGTATGTATGTGTAGTTAGAAGCACTTCAAGAACACACACACCGCGCGCGCCACGGCCGACCCTGCTTGCACACCGGCCCACCCCATGGCACATTGATCGCCAAGTCCGGCGTGCCCAGACACCGCAGCCCCGCCACCGAGCGGGGCTCACGTGCTTCCACGGAACACATCCCTCCGCCGCCCCACCCGTCGCATGATTCCCCCACTCTCATCACGCGATCCTGGGGGGATCATGAAGACCCGCACCACCCTGGCCACCGTCGCCTTACTCGCCGCCGCACTCACCGCGTGCAGCCCCGAGGCCCCGGACCCCGAGCCCAACGCACCGGCCACCAGCTCCGCCCCGGCCGTCGACCCCGCACAGGCCCGACAGGACTGCGTGGACGCCGTCGCCGACCTCGAACCCAACGACGAGGGCGAAGTCCCCTCCGAGCCCGTCCCCGACGCCTGCGCCGACCTGTCCAGCAGCGACTACCTCGACGCGTACATGGACGGCATCGAGCAGAGCAACCAGCAAGGCATCGACGACCTTCAGGACGCCATCGACAAGGCCTCCCAGGCCGCAGAGGACCAGTAGCCCCGGAGGAGGCGCCCGTGGCCAACATCCGCAACGGGCGCCCGTACCGCCGCCTCTGCGCCACCCTCCGCGCCCAAGGCGACCCCTGCTGGATCTGCGGGCACAACATCGACCTCACCCTCGACCCCCGCGACCCCTGGTCCTGGACCCTCGACCACGAGATCCCCATCAGCCGTGGCGGCAGCCTCCTCGACCCCGCCAACGCCCGCTCAGCGCACCGCAGATGCAACTCCGCACGCGGCAACCGCATGCCCGGCACACAGCCCCTGAAGGCCTCGCGCAGGTGGTGACACAGCGTGCTCTACGTCATCACCGGCCCACCCGCCGCAGGCAAGAGCAGCTGGATCGAAGCGAGAGCCCGACCCACCGACATCGTGATCGACCTCGACCGCATCGCCCTCGCCCTCGCCGGACCCGGCGCACCCCAGTGGCTACACGACGACCGCCTGCTGAAGATCGCCCACCGCGCACGCTTCGCCGCCATCGACGAGGCCGTCAAGCACCGCGACCAGCTCGACGTCTACCTGATCCACACCATGCCCAGCCCCAAGGCACTGGCCAAGTACAAGCGGCTCAACGCAAAGATCATCACCGTCGACCCAGGACAAGCCATCGTCATGCAGCGCGTCCGGGACATGCGGCACGCAGGCATGACCGCCGTAGCCACCCGCTGGTACCGGCTACAGGCCAAGCGCCCCCAGGGCCAGACCACCGGACGACAGACGTCGCGCGACTGGTGAGCACACGCACCACCAGCCACGGACTCAAGATCACTTCACGCGACGATCAACGCGAACACCATGATCAACAAGGGTCGATCTTCCCAAGGGAGGGGGGCCCGAGGGCATCGTGAGAATCGGCCGGCGGGCGACCCAAAAGCCCTTGGCGCCCGGTTTTGCGCGTGGGCCCCCTGAAAGATCGTTGATCTTGGTCGCTAATCCGCTGAAGTCAGCTCCAGCGATTTAGCGGGCCACCTCGTCGGTCACACTGCATCCCTCCTGACGCTCTGTCACATTCGGGGGTGATCATGAACGAGCCGAAGACGCTCGCAGAGATCGAAGCGCTCGGCGTCACGCAGATCGCGCCCGGTCTCGCCGAGATCGCCCTCACGCTCGCCCGACAGCTCGACGAGTGCGAGGCCCCGACCTCGGCGGCCGTCGTCGCCCGCGAGCTCCGCGCGACGATGCTGGAGCTGCGCAAAGTCGCACCGCCGAAGGCTGCGGCCGCCGATCCGGTCGACGAGCTGACGAAGCAGCGGAAGAAGCGCCGCGGTGCCTGAGCCGGTGTACGGCGAGCAGCGGCCCCGGATCGAGACCGTCCCGCCGTACGTCTCCAGCTCAGGCCAGGAGGCCGCGGAGCTCGCCGCGTCCGCCGGCCTCGTCCTGGACCCGTGGCAGAAGCACGTCCTGGACGTCGGTCTCGGCGAGAAGCCCGACGGCTCCTGGTCGGCGTTCGAGGTCGCGGTGAACGTCGCCCGGCAGAACGGGAAGGGCGCGCTCATCGAAGCCCGCGAGCTGGCCGGCCTCTTCCTGCTCGGCGAGCAGCTGATCATCCACAGCGCTCACGAGTTCAAGACCGCCATTGAGGCTTTCCGCAGGATCGAGTCGCTGATCGTGAACAGCGACCACCTGCGGAAACGCGTCGCACGTGTGCGACGCACGACGGGCGAGGAAGCGATCGAGCTGCTGAGTGGGCAGCGGCTCCGCTTCCTCGCCCGCTCCGGCGGCTCGGGCCGCGGGTTCACGGGCAACACGATCGTGCTCGACGAGGACATGATCCTCGGAGACGACGCGATGGGCGCGCTCATGCCGACCATGGCCGCCGTCGAGAACCCTCAGGTCTGGTACTTGGGCAGCGCCGGTATCGGTGTGCTGAGCGCCCAGCTGGCGCGCCTTCGCCGCCGCGCGCTCGCCGCCATCGAGGCGGGCGTACCTGACCCGTCGCTGGCCTATCTGGAGTGGTCCATCAACCCGCACGTGCGGGAGTGCACGGCCGGGTGCACCGACCACGACGACCCGGCCTCGCCGGCGTCCGTGGCGCGCGCGAACCCCGCGCTCGGCTACCGCCTCAGCCTCGAGCACACCGAGCGTGAACGGGCCACGATGAGCCCCGAGATCTACGCCCGCGAGCGGCTCGGTGTCGGTGACTACCCGGCGGCCGAGGGCGACAACTGGGCGGTCATCGGGCGGGACGCCTGGGATGCCCTGGAGGACGGCGACAGCGCGCCTCAGGACCCCGTGGCGTTCGCCATCGACGTCACGCCGGAGCGCAGCCACACGAGCATCTGCGTAGCGGGCCCCGCGACCGGTGGGGGCGTGCACCTGGAGGTCGTCGACAACCGGCCCGGTACCGCGTGGGTCGAGGCCCGGGTCGAGGCGCTGACGCGGAAGTGGGGGCCTCGCTGCTGGGTCATCGACGAGGCGTCCCCAGCCGGTTCCCTGCTGCCCGCCATCAAGCGGGCGTTGCAGCGTGCCTTGCTGCCCGAGGGCGAGGACCTGGACGACACCGACGAGGACCAGGACGACGGCGAGGAACCGAAGCTGGCGGCGCCGATCGCGCCGATCAAAGCGCGTCAGTACGCGCAGGCCTGCGGCCAGTTCTACGACGCCGTCGTGGGCGGCCAGGTCGCGCACCTCGGGCAGGCCCCGCTCGCCACGGCGCTTGCGGGCGCAAGGAAGCGCGACCTCGGCGACGCCTGGGCGTGGGCCCGGCGAAGCGTCGGCGTGGACATCACCCCGCTGGTGGGCGTGACAAACGCGAAATGGGGCCTGGAGGCCGAGATCGAGATCGAGGACGAGGAGGTCGAGCCGTGGGCCGACTTCGACTGACCCGTGCCGTGTGGGCTCGCACGGGCGTCATGACGGGCGGGGCGATGACGGCTGCGGGCGCCGGCCTCGGGCTCGGCCTGGCGGTGGGCCTGGTCGTTGGCGGCGTACTGCTCGTGGCCTACTGCCTGCTGCTGACGGACGTTGACGCCCGTCATGACGGGGGTGGCCCGTGACGAATCTCTGGCGGTCCGTACGCGGCTCTGTCGAGCAGCAGCGGGACATCAGCACGATCGACGACTACGTCGTCGCCCTTCAGCAGGCGCTCGGGTACGGCGGGCTGTCGGCCCTGGGCGTCACGCAGACGCAGCCCGGCCAGGCTGCGGAGAAGGCGCCTGGCGACCTCCCCGGCTATGCCCAGCTCTTCGCCACGAACCCGGTGATCTGGGCGTGCATGACGGCGCGCCAGTTCGTGTTCTCCGCGCCGCGGTTCACGTGGCAGCGCCTCAACCAGGGTTCGCCGTCACAGATGTTCGGTACGCCGGAGCTGCGCCTGCTGGAGACGCCGTGGATGGGCGGGACAACGCAGGACCTGCTCGCCCGCGTGATCCAGGACGGCGACCTGGCGGGCAACAGCTACTGGACGCGAGACGGCGACGAGCTCGTACGGCTGCGCCCCGACTGGACGTACATCGTCCTGGAGCGCAGGACGTTCCGGGGCGGGAACCTCGGCTGGCGCAAGCTCGGCTTCGTCTACCAGGAGCCAGGCGAGCAGCCGGTGCCGCTGCTCGCCGACGAGGTCGCGCACTTCGCCCCGGTGCCCGATCCGCTCGCCACCTACCGCGGCATGTCGTGGCTGACGCCGGTGATCCGCGAGACGCAGAACGACGGGCTGATGGCCCGGCACAAGGCCAAGTTCCTGGAGAACGCGGCGACGCCGAACATGGTCGTGCGCCTCGCCCGCGAGGTCAGCCCCGAGGGGTTCGCCAAGTTCAAGGCCAAGATGGAGAGTTCGCACCGAGGCGTCGAGAACGCGTACAAAACCCTGTACCTGGGCGGCGGCGCGGACGTCACCGTAGTCGGCTCCGACTTTAAGCAGCTCGACTTCGCCAAGGTGCAGGGCGCCGGCGAGACGAGAATCGCGGCGGCCGCCGGCGTCCCGCCGATCATCGTCGGTCTGTCCGAGGGCCTCCAGGCCGCGACGTACTCGAACTACGGGCAGGCCCGCCGCCGGTTCGCGGACGGCACGATCCATCCGCTGTGGCAGAACGCGGCCGGCTCGTTCGCTCCGCTGGTGACACCGCCCGGCGGCGGCACCTCCGGCGCTGTGCGGCTCTGGTACGACGCCCGACACGTCCCGTTCCTGCGGGAGGACGCCCGTGACGCCGCCGAGATCCAAGGCGTCGAGTCCCGCACGATCCGCGCCCTGGTCGACGCCGGATACACCCCGGAGTCCGTGACTGCCGCAGTGACGTCCTCGGACTGGTCCCTGCTGGTGCACACCGGCCTGTTCTCCGTGCAGCTCCAGAAGCCCGGACAGACGGGCCCGGCTGCACTTCCCGCCGCCCCACCCGACGAGGAGGGTTCCTGATGCCCACCCTGAATACAGCGGTGCGGGAGCTGGAGCGCTCCGCCCCGTTCCTAATCCAGCGCGCCGACGACGGCCAGGACGACGGCGACGGCCGCACCCTGTCCGGCTACGCCGCGGTGTTCGGCGAACCCACGGAGATCAATTCGTGGGAGGGCTCGTTCACCGAGACGATCCGCCGCGGCGCGTTCCGGAAGACGATCCGCGAGCAGGCCCCGGTCATGCAGTTCGACCACGGCCGGCATCCGCTGATCGGCTCGATCCCGATCGGCTCGATCGCCGACCTGCGCGAGGACGAGCAGGGCCTGTGGATCGAGGGCCGGATCTCCGACAACTGGCTGATGCAGCCGGTCCGTGACGCGATCGCCGAGGGCTCCGTGACCGGGATGTCGTTCCGGTTCGAGGTCGTCCGCGAGGAGTGGCGCGACGCGGCCGGGAAGCGGCTGAAGCCCGAAGAAGTCCCCGACCTGCTGTGGATGCCGGGCGACCGAGGGCCGCTCCAGCGCGAGCTCGTCGAGGTCCGCATGCGCGAGCTCGGGCCGGTCGTGTTCCCCGCGTACGGCGGTACGAGCGTGTCCGTACGGGCCCGCGACGTCGCCGACGGCTTGGCCGCTGACGGCCGCGCGGCGCAGGCCCTTCGCCGGTCTCTGGCCCGCGACGCCGCCATGCCGCAGGTGCCCGACGATCCGGAGCTCCGCCGCGAGGTCGCGGCCGCACTCCTGTACCGACAGACCGACCCCGATAGCCCCGCGGCCGCGCCGCTCCTCGATGAGCACCCGACCGCCGAACGCACCCAGGGCGCGCCGCTCGACGAGCACCCGCCCACCCCCAGCAGCACCGACGCGCCGCCCGCCGATGGGCACCCGTCGCCATCCCCCCGCACAGCACGCATGCGCCCGCAGCTCGCCGAGATCGGCGCGCTGATGGACGGCGTACTGGCGTCCATCGACACCAAGGAGAACCGCTGATGCCGAAGGCACTTCAGCTCTCGCACGGCCAGGCGGTCATCCGCCTCAAGGACATCCGCGCCCAGCTCGAATCCCTGGAGGCGCGCGACGAGCTCACCTCCGAGGACGAGCAGACCTTCGACGAGCTCACCCGAGAGTTCGCCGATGTCGACGACCACCGCCGCCAGCTGGAGCGCCGCTCCGCGCTGGAGCGGGTGCGCGCCGCCACGCAGACGACCGACCGCGCCCCGGCCGCTCTCGCCGTCGAGCGCGGCACGGCACACGGCTCAGGTGGCTCGTACGACCTGGACCCGATCCTCAACCCGGACAGCGTCGAGGACCGCCGGTTCCGCAACCCGTGGGACCTCGGCGAGATGCGCACCTTCAACCGGTCCCCCGAAGACCTGGGCCAGGAGCTGCGCGCCCGCGCACTGTGCGCCATCGAGAAGATGGCCGGCGCCAACGACCGCATCCGGTCCACGGCGACGGACATCATCGAGGCCTGGGACGACAAGCGCGGCACCATCGCCCGCATGTGCCTGGCGACGTCCTCGCCGGAGTACATGCGCGCCTGGTCCAAGCTCGCCCGCGGCAAGAGCCACATGGTCACGCCCGACGAGCAGCATGCCCTGGAGCGCGCGCTGTCCCTGACGGACAACCAGGGCGGCTACCTGGTCCCGTTCCAGCTCGACCCGACCGTCATCATCACGGCGAACGGGTCGATCAACCAGATCCGTCAGGTAGCCCGTCAGGTCGTCGCGACCGGTGATGTCTGGAACGGCGTCTCTGCGGGCGCTGTGACCTGGCGCTGGGCGTCCGAGGCGTCCGAGGCCGGGGACAACGCGCCGTCCTTCGGCTCGCCCTCGGTCCCGGTCCACAAGGCCGACGGCTTCGTCCCGATCTCGATCGAGGCGATGGACGACGCCGACAACATCACGACCGAGGTCGGCAAGCTTCTGGCGTTCGGCAAGGACACGCTGGAGGCCGCGGCCCTCGTCAACGGCACGGGCGTCGGCCAGCCGACCGGGATCGTCACCGCCCTGACCGGTACCAGCTCGATCGTCACCTCGACGACCACGGACACGTTCGCCTCCAGCGACGTCTACAAGGTCGACACCGCCCTGCCGGGCCGCTACCGGCCGAACGCTGCGTGGCTGGCCAACCGCGGCATCTACAACGCGATCCGCCAGTTCGACGCCTCGGGCGGAACGAACCTGTGGGAGCGCATCGGCGCCGACGTTCCCCCGCTGCTCATGGGCCGCCGCGCCCTGGAGGCGGAGGACATGGACGGCACGGTGACGGCCGCAGCGGAGAACTACGTTGCGGTGTACGGCGACTGGGACAACTACGTCATCGCCGACCGCATCGGCATGTCCATCGAGTTCATCCCGCACCTCGTCGGTGCCAACCGTCGGCCGACCGGGCAGCGCGGTTGGTACGCGTACTACCGGGTCGGCGCCGACTCGGTGAACGACGGCGCGTTCCGGATGCTCAACGTCACCTGATCCGCCCGCACTTCGGCCGGAGGCCCCAGCGGGTTCTCCGGCCGTCGGCATCTCCAGGGAGTCACTCCATGAGGCAGAGCCTCTACAACGTGGCGCGGGCCAAGCTGACGCTCGCGCTCGCGGTGCGTACGAACGGTACCGCCAACGGCACGACCATCGACCTGCACGAGAACAAGGACGCGTCGCGCTCGGCGATGCTGATCGTCTACTCGGGGACCATCACGGACGGCTCGCACGCCGTGATCCTTCAGGAGTCCGACAACGGATCCGCCTGGTCCACGGTCGCGGCCGCCGACCTCCAGGGTGCGGCGCCGACCCTCACCGCCACCGACGACGACGGTGTGTGGGAGCTGGGCTACACCGGCTCGAAGCGCTACCTGCGGCCCTCCGTCACCACGACCGGCGCGACGACGGGCGGCACGTTCGGCGCCGTCATCGTGCGCGCCTTCCCCCGCCGCACCCCGATCGCGCACAGCTGAGGAGCCTGACCATGAAGCGTTGCAAGGAGTCCTTCACGATCTGGCGCGACAACGCCCCGGTCGCGTACACCGCCGGCCAGCTGGTCGAGGACGACGCCGAGATCCTGCGATCGCACGGCCACCTTTTCGCGGAGCTGGAGCCCACGGTGCGGGCGCCGAGCGTCGTGGAAGCGGCTACGGCCGAGCCGGGCGAGCGCCGCTCCGTGACCCCGCCCGCGAAGACGTCGGCGCGGAAGCCGAGCACGAAGAAGGAGTAGCGAGGTGCCGTACGACCTCGGCGCGACCGCGCGCCTGACCGCGGAGTGCCGAGACCCCGGCGGTACCCTCGCCACCGCAGCCAGCGCGAGCGTGACGGTGACCCGCCCGGATGGGACGCTCGCGACGCCCGTCACCGAGGCGACGACGCCCGCCGGTACCTATCAGGCCGACTACGTCACCACCCTGCCTGGACGGCACACCGTGCGCTGGCAGTTCACCAGCCCGGCACACGCGTACAGCGATACGTTCGATGTTCGCCCATCGACGCCGACCGCGATCCTGTCGCTGGCCGACGCGAAGCAGCACCTCAACATCGCGAGCTCGCGGGACGACGACGAGATCCGGTTCTGGAGCGAAGCTGCCACCCGGGCAGTGGAGTTCTTCGTCGGCCCCGTCGTCGTCCGCCAGGTCGTCGAGGAGCACCACGACCGACAGGCCACGGCGCTGGTGCTCCGGCAGACGCCCGTCATCGAGTTGACGGCCGTGGAGGCGATCGGCGCGGGAGCTGCCTCGTACGCGGTCCAGGACCTGGTCGTCGACCTGGTGACGGGCGTCATCGCCCGTCATGACGGGGGCCTGCTGCGCGGACCGCTGCGGTTCACGTACACCGCCGGGCGCCGCGTCGTCGACACGAACATCACCGCGGGCGCCCGCATCATCCTCGAGCACCTCTGGCGCACGCAGCGGCCGAGTCGCGGCGGGCTAGCCGGCGGGGGCGAGGACTACAGCGTGACCGAGCCGATCCCCGGACTCGGCTACGCCGTCCCGAACCGTGCGCTCCAGCTGCTGGAGCCGGGCCGACTTCCCCCTGGAGTGGCGTAGATGGGTTCCCGAGTACCCGAGGTCATCGAGCGCCTGGTGCAGCTCGGCGAGGCCGACACCAGCCTGAAGGACGTACGCGTGTCGGACGGTCCGGAGGTGACCGAGGACGCGGCGATGGACTGGCTGATCGTGGGGTTCGACGGCGACCCGAACGGCGATTTCACGGCAGCGCAGACGGTGGGCGGTTGGGCCGACCTCGGCGGCGGCCGCGAGGAGCAGTGGCAGGTGACTGTCGCGGCGATCGCCAACCGGGGTGACACCGACGTTCGCGAGGCGCGACGTCGCGCGTACGAGATCGGCGCCCGGGTCGAGGCCTGGCTGCGCGAGAACCCGAGCCTCGGACTGTCCTCGCTGGAGGCCGCGATCGAGGCGACGCAGTTGGTGCAGGACCAGACGCCTCAGGGCGCGCAAGCCCGGCTGCTGCTGACCCTGGCCGGCCGCGCCTTCACGTAAGGAGATCCGCATGGTGCTGATGAAGCATCCGACCTTGCCTGACCAGAACATCACGGTGCACGAGATCTCTGTGCCGTCGTACGAGCGAGCGGGCTGGCAGGTCGTAGAGGACCAGCCCGTTGAGGCGACCGCGGCACAGGGCCGTCGGCGCGAGAAGGGAGACTGACCATGCCAGCAACTCCGATCCAGGCGTCGACCCGGTACTACCGCCGGGGCGTGACGAGGGTGCTGTGGGTGCCGACGATCGCGAACAAGAACAACCCGACCCGGGCCGAGCTCAACGCGGGCACCGCGCTTGAGGCCGAGACCGGCGCGATGGACGGTTGGCAGACCACATCGGAGACGGTGCCGACCGCAGCACTCGGCTCGCGGTTCACTCCCGTCGTCGGCGGTGAGATCACGGCGTCGGACTCGTCGCTCACCTTCTGGGCGTCGAAGAACGGCGAGGACGTCCGGACGCTCCTCGTTCGCGAGGCAGACGGGTTCGTGGTGTGGATGGACGAGGGCGACGTTCCGACTCAGTCCATGGACGTCTACCCGGTGACCGTCACCTCGCAGGCCAAGGTCCGAGAGCTCGACAACGCGGCCCAGATCATGTGTCAGTTCGCGATCACGTCGGAGCCTGCCGAGAACGTCACGATCCCGGCAGCGACGTAACCGTGCCGGGGTCTGTGCAGCTCCTGGGCACGGGGCAGTTGCTCACGCTGGCCCGTCGCATGCGTGCGGCGGGCGGGCCTCGGTTGCAACGCAACATGGCCCGTCGGATCCGGCGCGCTGCCGAGCCGTTGCACCGGGACCTTCAGCAGAGGATCCGTACGCAGCCGCTCGCGAGCGAGGGCCGCAAGGCGGGGAGTCGTGGGGGCCCTTCGCCGACTCGGCGGCCCTTCCGGACGATGCTCGCGGGCGGTGTGCGGATCAGTGTCCGCCAGGGCTCGTCGCCGGGTGCGCGGGTGTGGATGGACAAGTCACGGCTGGAGCCCAAGGCGGGCAACGTGCCGTGGCAGATCGAGGACGGCCGTCTGCGGCACCCGGTGTTCGGCAACAGGCGGAAGTGGGCGACCCAGTGGGCGCGGCCGGCTGGCTGGTGGTCGCGCACGGTGCGGGCCGGGACGCCGCGGATGCAGCGAGAGATTCAGCGGATCGTGGGCGATGTGCGCCGCGACCTGGAGTAGGAAGAGACACCCCACATGATCGTTTCTTACCGGCACGACGATGGCTCCGTGGAGCAGGTCACGACCGACGACCTGTCCGCCATCGAGGCGGCCGCGGTCGAGGAGGCCATGGGCGACGTTCCCTGGCGTCACATCGAGGACCAGCTGCGCGGGCAGGACCCGACCGCGATGCGCGCGGTTCTGTGGGCGTTCCGCCGGCGCGCGGACAAGACCCTGAAGTTCGACGAGTTCGACCTGGCGGGCTGGCGACGCCGGCTCAGCGTCAGGATCGAACGGGCCGAGATCGACGACGTCCTGGAATCCCTCATGGCCGAAGCCCTCGCCAAGAACGAGGACAGCGCGATCGACGAGATGCTGCCGCACCTGCGCAAGCTCGCTCACGACAAGGACGACGTGACCGCCGCGCTCAACGCGCTGGGAAAAGACCACTTGGTCAACGCCCCAATCTCCGAGGGCTGATCGACGAATACCGGTGGCTGCTCGCGCACTACCTGCACATTCGCCCGTGGGAGATCCACCAGCTGACAGCCACCGATCTTGAGTCGGCGGTGAGCTGGATCAACCGGCACATCACCGCGCGCTGACCGCGCGCCCGTGAGGGGAGGTGCCGGTGTCCGAGCGTCTCGCCTTCACCCTCACCGGCCGCGATGAACTGTCCCGAGTTCTCAACGGGACCGGTGACTCGGCGGACCGGCTACGGCTGCGGCTGGCCGGGCTGACCAGCGACGCCAACGGCAGCCTGCGGGATCTGCAAGGCAACCTCGTCTCAACCGCGGACGCCCATCGGCGCCTGGACCGCTCCATGTCCGGCAGCCGGAACTCGTTCACCTCGGTGTCCGAGGCGGCCGGGAAACTGGGCGAGGCGCTGAAGGCGAACCTCATCAGCCTCGCCCCGGCCGCAGTGCCGGCGGGGGCTGCGCTGGTCGGCGTGACGGCGCAGCTGGCCGGACAGTTCGGCGCGGTCGCTGTGTCGGCCGCCGCCTACGGGCTCGCCCTGAAGCCGCAGATCGCGGCGATCGGCGAGGCTGTCACGGCACAGGACAAGTACCGGGACGCCGTCAAGACGTCCGGTGCGACGTCGGCGAAGGCGGTCGAGGCCCAGGTCGAGTACCAGCAGCAGCTCGCTAAGCTGCCCCCGGCTACCCGTACCGCTGCGGTCGCTGTCGGCCTGCTGAAGGACAACTTCCAGTCCTGGTCGGACAGTCTCAGCGGCGACGTGATGGGCCCGTTCACCAAGGGTGTGGCGGTCGCCAATGCCCTGTTGCCCAAGACGTCCGGTCTCGTCAGGAACGCGTCGGCGCAGTTCGACCGGCTGATCACCATGGTCGGCGGCGCGATCTCTACTCCGGGGTTCGACGCCCTCAACTCGAGGTTCACCACCTTCGCCGACCGCACGATGACGAACGCCGTCAGCAAGCTCAACCAGTTCCTGGCGAAGGCCGACACGGGCCAGGTCGGCGGTGGCATCTCGTCCTTCCTCGACTACGCGCGGGCCAACGGGCCCGCCGTGTGGGACACGTTGGAGAACCTGGGCCAGGCGCTCATCAACGTGTTGCAGGCCAGCTCCGATGTGGGCGTCGGCATGCTCGACGTGATCAATGCGCTGTCCGGCATCGTGTCCGCGGTCCCGCCCGGCGCGATCGCGACGATGCTTCAACTGGCGATCGCGATCAAGGCGGTCAAGCTGGCTGCGGTCGGCGCCGCCGCCGCGGGTACGGCCATGCGGGCGCTGGGCCTTCAGCTCGGCATCATGAACGTCGCGGCGGCCGCCGCCCCCGGGAGGCTCGCCGCAGCCCGCGCCGCGATCATGGCTCTGTCGAGGACCGCGAAGCTGGCGATGGCCGGCACCGGGATCGGGCTGCTGCTCATCGGGATCTCCGAGCTGGCGTCGCGCAGTGAGAAGGCGCCGCCGGACGTCGACAAGCTGACGACGTCTCTGACCCGGTTGGGGCAGGGGGGCAAGCTTTCCGGCGAGGCGGTCCGCGCGTACGGCAAGGATCTGTCGGGGCTCGGTGACGCGCTCGGCACCCTGGTCAAGCCGAGCAACTACGAGAAGGTCGACCAGTTCCTGACCTCGTTCATCGGCATGGACTCGACCCCGGTGAAGAACGCGAAGGAGGCGTTCAACGGGCTCGACGAGGCGCTGGCCGGGATGGTGTCCTCGGGGCACGCGGACCTTGCGGCGTCGGCCCTGGATCAGATCGTCACGAACCTGGAGCGGCAGGGGTGGACCTCGGCGCAGGTTCGCGGCCAGCTGGACGACTACAAGAGCGCGCTGGCGGGCCAGGCCCTGGAACAGCAGTTGGCCGCCCAGAGTATGGGGCTGTTCGGGCAGCAGGCCTTGGAGGTGAAGACCAAGCTCGATGCCCAGAAGGCTTCGGCGGATGGGCTGCGGCAGAGCATCGTCGCGTTGAACGAGGTGAATCGCAGCTCGCTGGGCGGGATGATCGGCTTCGAGGCTGCGATCGATGCGTCCGCCAAGGCAGCGCGTGAGAACGTCGGCGCCCTCGACATGCACAACGGGCGCCTGGTCCTCAACTCCGAGAGGTCGCGTACCGCCGCGTCGGCCCTGAACGATCTTGCGGCCAAGACCGACGAGGCTGCCGGGGCGGCCCGTGAGTCGGGGGCGTCGTGGTCGACGGTCAACGGGATCTACGAGCGGGGCCGTAAGCAGCTGATCGCCAACGCGATGCAGATGGGGCTGACCCGTGGCCAGGCGAAAGCGCTGGCCGACCAGATCCTGAAGACCCCGGACAAGACCGCGAAACTCCGGGGCAACCTCGACGACCTGAAGGCGAAGCTGGCCGACGCCCAGAAGCGGCTCAAGAGCGTTCCCGACTCACGCAAGGCCGGGGTACGAGCTGAGATCTCCGACCTGAAGCGGAAGATCGCTGACGCTGAGGGGCGCCTGCGATCGTTCGACGGGAAGTCGGCGAGTGCCACGGTGACGGTGACGTACCGGTCGGTGTTCCAGACGATCGGGTCGGCGCCGTCGACTACGGCCGACGCGCTGCGTCGGCAGGCCGCGAACCTCGGCAAGAAGCGCGACGGCGGGCTGATCCGTCGCGCGTCGGGCGGCCCGATCCCGGGGTATCCCGGGGGCGGGCTGCTGCGGGGGCCGGGGACGCCGACGTCGGACTCGATCCTGATGTGGGGGTCGACCGGCGAGTACATGATCAAGGCCGCGTCGGTCGCGAAGTACGGCATCAAGGCGATGGACGCGATCAACGCTGGGGAGCTGGAGCTGCCACGCTCCGGGCGGGCTGCTGCTCCTGGTCGAGCAGCAGCAGCGCCGGCCAGCCGGGCGACCGCGGACGAGCGGCAGCCGGTCACGTACAACGTCTACCCGCGCGCGTCCGTCATCGACGCTCACGATCTGCGGCTGATCCAGCGGCAGGAAGAGGCGCGGCAGCGCGTGGGGAGGCCCCGGTAGATGCCCGTCATCGCAGCACCCCAGGTCATCGATCCGGAGGAGCCGGGGGGCGGGCAACCGCCAGTCGAGGTGCCCGAGGTCGGGTATGCGACGATCACGTACATCGATCCGACGGGCACCCGGTGGCCGATGACAGATCTGACGGCCGACTGGTTCGCGCTCGCTGAGGGCGTGTCGGGCCTTGGTGCTGCGACGTACGTGCTGACGTCGGACCCGCACCCGCGGGGCGGTGCGCGGCTGCGGCATGTGCAGGCGCAGCCACGCACCATCGTGTGGCCGGTGCTGGTGAAGGGCGCTGACCACAACGTCTTCACGGGCAACTGGCGTTCCCTGGCACGGGCGTTCACGCGGACTCTGCGCGAGGGGCCCGGCCTCCTGGAGGTAGCCCGCCCGTCGGGCAGCGTGCGCCGCATCCCGGTGTACTACCAGGAGGGGTGGGACGGGCGCGGGCAGCGAGCGACCGGCATCACGTGGGACTCCGCCGTCGTGACGCTGTGGTGCGAGGACCCGTACTGGGTGGACACGGTCCCGGTCGCGGTTCACCGCGAGCACGGGAGCGAGGCCCCCGAGGACTTCCTGGTGCCGTACCCGTCGATCTCGTCGGGCCAGGTCCTGGGGGCGACGACCGTGGAGAACGCCGGCGACGTCGAGGTGTGGCCGACCTGGACCATCACCGGCCCTGCTACCTCGATCACGTTCACCCGGGAGGACACGGGCGATGCGTTCGCACTGGATGCGACCGCGACCCCTCACGGCGCGCTCCTGGCGGGACAGACCGTCGTCATCTCGACTGACCCGCCTCGGGTGCGATTCCACGACGGGACCAACGGGATCGGTGGCCTCAACTGGCCAGAGGCTGACCTGTGGTCGCTGCCGCCCGGCTCGACGCCGGTCACGTTTCAGCTCGCGGGCGCTGGAGCCGGGTCGGCGGTCGACATGACTTTCAACCCTCGGTACGAGACTGCGTGAGGGGGGGGCTGTGGCGATCCAACTGCTGGTCACGGACCGGAATCTGGTCCCGTCTGGCGACCCGCTCGCGGGGTGGACCAAGCTCGCCGTCGACCTGAATTTCAACCAACCGGCGTCCGGGTCGGTGACCCTACCGGCGACGTCGGCCGTCGAGCAGCTGCTCCAGCCCGGCGGACGGCTGGTCGTCATCCGGGACGGGGAGATCTGGTGCGCGGGCCCCTTCGAGGAGCCACAGCAGTTCTCGTGGGACCTGGAGGCCGACGCCGGTACCGGCACGGTCACGGCCAAGTTCTCGGACGATCTCGCACGCGTCGCCGGGTATCTCACCTACCCGGAGCCCAGCAAGACGTTCGCGACGCAGACGGCCACGGCCAACCTGAAGCGACAGCTGACCTCAGTGAATGCCGGTGCTGCGATCCGCACGCTGGTCAATGAGAACTGCGGGCCAGGCGCCTTGGCCGTGCGGCGGATCGAGCACCTGGTGCTCGGCGGCGCGACGACGGCCGGCAGCACGATCTCGATCGGCACGCGGTTCGAGCCGCTGCTCGACGCCTGCCGTACCGCGGCCGCGACCGACGGGCTCGGCTTCCGCACCCGTCAGGTGGGCAACCAGATCCAGTTCGAGGTGTACCAGCCGCAGGACCTGACCGACACCGTGCGCTTCTCGAAGGGGCTCGGCAACCTGCGCCGGGTGGCCTTCACCATGTCCGCGCCGACCGGCACGTCCGAGCTTGTACAGGGCGGCAACGACCCGGCCGATCAGCCGGCCGAGGGCCAGCCCGCGAACGAGCGCGCATACGTCGAGGTCGTCTCCGGGCACGCGGCCGACTGGTACCGAGTCGAGCGCCTCGTCGAAATGACCGGCACCGTCGCCCCGGCGGAGCTGACGCAGGCCGGGACGCGCGAGCTCGGCGACGACAACCCGCAGGCGTCGCTGGAGACGCTCACCGTCGACACGGAGGACCTGAAGGCGGGGCGGGACTACTGGCTCGGCGACAAAGCGTCCGTCGTCCTGCCGACGGGCCTGGAGGTCGTCGACCTGGTGCAGACGATCCGGCTCGAAGCGACACCGAACGAGGGCGAGCTGGTGACGTCGGTCATCGGTTCCTCGGACAGATCCACGACCACGGCCACGGTGCGCACGGTGCGCGACCTGGCCCGCAGACTCGGACGACTGGAGGCTCGATAGATGGCGCAGAACTCCTGGCCGTCCCCCGCGTACAACTCCCGCAACGTGACCGACGCGGAGTACGAGAAGATCGCCAGTCGTTTCAGTGACGACGGGGTGGACGGCGACCCGACTGGAACCGCTGTCGTATCCGCGGGCGGTGGTCTGTCCGTGAACATCCGCGCCGAGGCCCGCGCGAGCGTACGCGGACATGCCTGGTACTCCGGTGGCACCACGGTCAACCTGGCCGTCGGCGCCAACACGAGCGGGAGCACCCGTGTGGATCGGGTGGTGCTGCGCCTCGACCGCGCCACGTGGACGGTGCGCGCCGTCATCAAGGCGGGTACCCCCGGCGGAGGGGCGCCGGCGCTGACGCAGCAGACCGGCGACAGTGGCACGTACGAGATCCCGCTCGCCAATGTGACCGTGCTGAACGGCGCCTCGTCGGTGAGCGTGGCCCGCGCGGAGATGTACGTAGGAAGCCGCTGCCGACCGTGCACAGCCAGCACGCGGAACCCGGCGCCGGACCGCGGCGAGCTCGGATATGAGACGGACACGGGCCGCCTGATCCTGTGGACGGGCAGCAGCTGGAGCAGCCTCAACGAGAGCTCCGGCAGCGTCTCGTGCGACTCGCCCCTGGCAGCGTGGGCGATCACTGTGGAGTCCTCGCTGGAGATGGTGAACGGCACTGTCTTTCTGCGGCTGGGCACGTGGGACCGGAAGGGGTCAGCGCTCGGGGCA
Organism: Streptomyces sp. NPDC052225; assembly: GCF_040679615.1. Taxonomy (NCBI): domain Bacteria; kingdom Bacillati; phylum Actinomycetota; class Actinomycetes; order Kitasatosporales; family Streptomycetaceae; genus Streptomyces; species Streptomyces sp. NPDC052225. Next base: position 351,137 of record NZ_JBFAVD010000001.1, read on the forward strand.
ACGACGGACGCACGTCTGCCGGTGCTGATCCCGTCGAAGTACCGGCACCCGAACCGGAACGTCTACGCCATGGCGTACATCTCCGGCGCCCAGATCGGAAGGGTCACCATCTACCCCGCGAACAACGAGCGCGCGGGCCAGGTGTGGATCACACAGAAGCCCGTGATCGGGGTCAACGACAGCGTGCTCCCCGCGAGCGTCAGTTGGGTGGTGGGCTGACATGGCACGTAGCGACTTCGGCGCGGGCATGGCCGACTTCGTGGTCCGTCCGTCCGACGGGCTTTGGGGCGTCGCGGCCGGAGCCGTTGTGACGTTCTGGAGCAGCCCGGATGCGGGCACCCAGTACACCGACCTGCTCGACGCAGTCGGCACGCCTGTGGACAAGGTGACGGCCGATGAGTTCGGGCAACTCCCCACCTTCAAGGGCCCGGACGGGATCACCGGAATGTGGGTGGAGGCGGGCGGGGAGTCCCGCGCGTGGATCGAGGCCCGCGGCGGCGGGGGCGGCGGGGGCGGCGGCCCCGCCGCGTACACCAAGCTGATCCGCGTCGTCGCCTCGGCGACGGCCCCGGCCGACGTACGGTCCGCAGCCGCGTACGTGTGCGACGGCACCGCGGACCAGGTGCAGATCCAGCAGGCGATCGCCGACGCGCAGAACGACGGCGGCGGCATCGTGATGCTGTCGGTCGGCAGGTTCAACACGACCGCTCCCGTCACGGTCGCGGGCACCGCGAACGAGGACAACCCGCTGACCGTCAGCCTGGTCGGCTGCGGTGAGCACGCCACCGTGATTCGGCCGGCCATCAACACCCAGGCCGCGATCGTCCTGACGAACTGGGCGCAGTGCCACCTGGCCCACTTCGGCATCGAGGTGCAGGGCTCGACGACGGGCATCGTGTCGACGGCGGTCACGACCACGGATACCCGCAGCTTCTGGGACTCCTCGTTCCGCAACCTGCGGGTCTACGGGTTCTACGAGCCGACGTACACCGGTTGGGCGATGGACCTGTCCATGCCCTTCCGGAGCGTCTTCGAGAACATCGAGATCGAGGGGACGCGGAACGGGATCAGGCTCCTCAACGACTCGACTGTGCAGAACGCGGGCGACTGCGTGTTCAGCAGGATGTTCATCGAGATCGTCGGCGACGGCGGCGTGGCCATCCACGTCAGCAGCCCGTCGAACAACATGAATCAGAACAACTTCAGCATGGTCGAGGCCGGGGCCAACGGCCCCAACTGCACAGGCATCTTGATCGACGGCGCGAGCGGCGGGGCGAGCCAGCGCTTTTGGGGTACGAACCTGGAGCAGTTCGCCACGCTGGTCAACGTCGCGAACGGCGAGTCGAATCACTTCGACCTCAACTACGTAACGTGCGACAACGACCTCGTCACCGGCAACAAGGCGTTCGTCTGCGGCAGCAACGCGTACGGCAACGTGTTCTCCGCGAAGTGGGTCAACGTCCCGGCCGGGCAGACCTTGAAGCTGATCGAGGACAACAACAACACCTCGAACGTGCCGAACCGATTCCAGGACATCCGGGTCGAGAACAACGGCGGCACGGTCACCTTCAGCAAGTCGACGCACACCGTGCTCCGCGAGATCACCACCTTCAACGACGGCGGCACCATCGCGACCGGGCTGCTGCGCTACCCGGTCGCCGACCCTGGCGTGGGGCTCGTCCTTCCCAGCGACCAAGGCCTGTTGGCCTGGACGTTCGACCCGTGCAACACCATCGACGTGTCCGTGCTCGCGCCCGGCACGGTCTACATGGCAGCCCTGCGCGTACGCGAGCGCACCACCCTGTCGAACATCCACCTGTACCTGTCGACCGCGGGCGCCGGCCTGACGGCCGGGCAGTGCTTCGCCGGGATCTACAACACCGCCGGTACCCGGATCGCGGTGACTGCTGATCAGGCCACGGCATGGGCGAGCAGCGGCGCGAAGACGATGGCGCTGACGGCGCCGGTCGAGGTCTACCCGGGCACGTACTACGTAGCCGTCGTGTGCAACGGCACGACGGGCATCACCGTCTCGCGGGGCTCAGGCAACGCGGGACAGGTGAACATGGGGCTGACCGCGGCGAACGCCCGCTACACCTCCGGCGGTACGGGCTGGACCGCGCAGACCTCGCTGCCCGCGTCCGGCACGCTCGCGAACCGCACGGCCTCCAGCATCATCGCCTTCTGGGCTGCCCTCAGCTGACCCATCCATTGCCCCCTGCCCCGTGCCGTCCGGCCCGGGGCTTCGTCATGTCTGGAGACCTCATGGCAGCAGAGATCCATCCCGCCACCCAGGCGGTGCTCCGGCACTTCGGCTACGACCATCTCCCGCCGCACCTCCAGGAGGTGAGCCGGCCGTTCCACGACCTCGCGCACCAGCTGGCGGAGACGCTGTCGGGGCCGGAGCTCACGACCGCGCTCGGTCACCTCTTCGATGCGAAGAACTGGGCGGTCGTCGCTGCCCTCGCCTCGGGGGTGAAGAGCTGATGGCGCCGCCTCTCTCCGCGAGCAGCTTCCTCGACGCCCTCCGCGACGAGGGCCTGGTCGTCGTCGAGGTCGGCGACTGGCAGCACCACAACCGCAACCACAAGGGCGCGTGGGGCCCGGTGCACGGCGTGATGATCCACCACACCGTGACGTCCGGCAGCGCCCGCACCGTGGCCATCTGCCGCGACGGCCACACGGACCTGCCGGGCCCGCTGTGCCACGGCGTCGTCACGAAGGACGGACGCGTGCACCTCGTCGGCTACGGCCGCGCGAACCACGCCGGCCTCGGCGACGACGACGTCCTCCAGGCCGTCATCGCCGAGACCGCGCTGCCCACCGACAACGAGGCCAACACCGACGGCAACAGCCGCTTCTACGGCTTCGAGTGCGAGAACCTCGGCGACGGCCGCGACCCGTGGCCCGCCGTTCAGGTCGAGGCGATCGTACGCGTGGGCGCCGCACTCTGCCGCCGCCACGGATGGTCAGCCCGCAGCGTGATCCGTCACCTGGACTGGCAGCCCGGCAAGGTCGATCCGCGCGGGCCCGGCCTCGACTGGGAGGACGTCGAGGCCCGCATCGCGAAGCGGCTCGGGCAGACGCCGTCACCCGCGCCGCGGCCTACGCCGTCGCGGCCGGTCGTGGACCTCTCGCAGCTGGTCGCCGCGGCCCGGTCAAATCCGAAGGCCAAGGGCCAGCCGGTGACGTACGCGGGTGTCCGCACGGTCGAGGCCGCGCTGGTCGACGAGGGCCTGCTCGCGAAGACCCTCAGCGACGGGCACTACGGCACGACGACGACCACCGCGTACGCCGCGTGGCAGCGCCGCTGCGGCTACTCCGGCGCGGCCGCCGACGGAATCCCCGGCAAGACCACGCTCGCCCGCCTCGGGGCGAAGCACGGCTTCGACGTGAAGGAGTAACTCCCCATGCTCACCCTCGCTTTCTGGAAGGCCACCGCCGAACGTGCCGTACGGACCGGCGCCCAGGTCCTGATCGGCTCGCTCGGCCTGGACCAGCTCGGCCTCGTTGAAGCCCGATGGACGGAAGGCCTGGCGCTCGCCGGCGGCGCCGCGGTGCTCACCGTACTGACGGCCCTGGCGACACCGAACGGGCCCGGCCTGACGGAGTCGGTGAAGACCGAGTGACCCCGCCGGAGTCGACCCAGGTAGCGGTCGAACTGGAGCGGCTCCGGGGCGCCGTCGATACAGGGTTCGCCACGATCAACGGCCGCCTGGACGTCGCCTTACAGCGGACCGATCAGACGGAGAAGGACATCGCCGAGCTGACACAGCGGCTTGCCGCGCTCGAGCGCGGGCGCTGGCCTCTGCCCTCGCTGGCTGCACTCGTCAGCGTCGTAGCCCTCGGCCTCGCGATCTACGAGGCCATGGCCCGGTGAACACTTCGCCCCCTCCCGCCCTTCGGGCGGGAGGGGGCGCTTCGTCATGTCCGGGATCAAACTCCGGAGTCGGAGCGCGCTATGCCCCAACCCGGGTCGCCCGGTACAGCCCACGACGTGTCGTCGGCACGCCGCAGCCACCCGCTGTCGGATGCCACCACCATCTGGACGTCTCGCTTCGCGGCCATGGCCGCCCCCTCCCTGTCGAACTCTTCAGCAGATCATCAGGCCGTTGCTGGCGTCCCGCAAGGGCTTCGCGAACCTCAGCCCTTCAGCCACTGCCGTACTCACAGCGCACTCTGGTCACTACTCACGCTGAACGCGAGGATCAGCACCATGCGCATCCTCATCCTTGGCGGTACGTGGTTTCTCGGAAAGGCCGTCGCAACCGCTGCTCAGTCCCGAAGCTGGCACGTGACCACCTTCAACCGGGGCCGCAGTGCCCCCGACCTCCCCGACGTGCAGGCGGTGCACGGAGATCGCACCAGCCCCTCGGATCTCAGACAGTTGGCGGAACATGGGCCGTGGGATCTCGTCGTCGACACCTCAGCGTCCGAGATGGCGCCGAAGCAGGTTCTCGACGGTGCCCACGCACTCGCCGCCGTGGCGGCCCGGTACGTCTACGTGTCCACGGTCAACGCCTACACGGGGTGGCCGAACGAGCCGCTCACGGAGGCAAGTGAGACCTACCAAGCGCCTCCGGATGCACAGCGCGACTTCGGCATCGAACACGGCACAACCGTCCACTACGGCATGCAGAAGGCCGGATGCGAGAACGCCGTGCGCAGCGCCTTCAAGGAGCGCGCCACCATCCTGCGCCCCGGGGTGATCCTCGGCCCCGGCGAGTACGTCGGCCGGCTCCCCTGGTGGCTGCGCCGAGCCGAACGAGGCGGGCCTGTCCTGGCACCCGGCCATCCCCAAGCGGCGGTCCAGCCCATCGACGTCCGCGACGTCGCCGCGTTCGCCCTCGATGCCCCGGCCGGCGAGTTCAACCTTGCTGCGCCCCGTGGCCGGGACACGATGGGCGACCTCCTCGGCGCGTGCCTCCGCGTCACCGGGAACCGCGGGCACCTCGTCTGGGCGAGCGACGACGTCCTGACGGAGCACGGCGTACGCGAGTGGACTGAGCTCCCGCTGTGGCGCACCGCGCCGGGTACGTGGGCCGTTGAGACGCACCGCGCTCGGGCGGCCGGCCTCGTGTGCCGCCCGCTCGCCGACACCGTGGCGGACACGTGGGCGTGGCTTGAGGCAGGGGAGGGACCGGTAGCGCACCCTCGTTGGGACGACCATGGGATCGCCCCGACGAAGGAAGCGGAGATCCTGGCCGCGGCGCCGGACTAGTTTCCCTCTATCGCGAGTCGGCTGCCGGGCAGCGGGCGTGCCGCGGCACGTGCCACGAAGTCCTCGATCTGCTCGCCCAACGAGCGCGCCAGCGTCGCGGTCGCCACTTCCGGCCGAGTGAGCTGAGCGCGCAGCTGGGCGACGCGGTCGACGAGGCCAATGGTGCGCCACTCCACTGCGGTAGTGAGCACGGCCGCGAGCGCCTCGTCGGCGCCATCGAGCTCGCCGCGCAACAGCCGTGCTCGGGCCAGGTCGACGGTCACCTGCATCTGAACGGGGCGATCGGCGTGCGCGTCGTCCTCCAGGAGCCTCAGCGCGTGGATGGCTGACGCTTCAGCATGCTGCGAGTCGCCGAGCACCAGGTACGTGGTGGCATGGCTCATCGCCGCGCGCGCCGGACCAAAGGCGAACTCACCGCCCACAGCGTCGTGCAGGTCGTCACTTAGCTCAGCACCCGGGGCAAGAGCGGCCTGGATGGCTCGCTCGGCTTCCCGTTGCTGGCCCAGATGGGCGTGGGCGCGGGCTTCGATCGCCGCGAGGCGGACTCGCCCCATGTCGCCAACTCCCGTGAACGACTTTGCGATCTGAACGTTCCGCAGCGCTGCCATTGGCCGCGCGTCCCAATAGGCCAGGTACGCCAACACGCCGTGTGCGTATGCCTGGAGAGGGCCGTGCTCGATGGTCTGCCCGTACATCGCCGACGTGCGTGCGAACTGGACGGCCGGTCCGAGCATGGCCAGATCGAACGACGCCACAGACAGCAGCGCGCTCGCCTGCCCTGCCGCGAGATACAGCCTCTCCTGCTGGCGCGGTCGCTGGGTTCGATCCAGCTTGTTCTGTACGTCGAGCAGCAGGTCCTCGGTCCGACGGAACGCGGCTCCTGGGTCGGTCGTCTCGTAGTCCACCGCCAGGGCGCGCACGTCGTCCTCGACTTGATCCAGCGTCATCTCAGGGAGATGGGCAGAGGCAGCATGCCCGGCATGGGCAGCAGCGTCACGAGCAGTCATAGCAATGTCGCTTTCGTTGAGCGCGGGTTGCAGGTTGACCGCTGCCTGCCTGGCCGGGCCCAGTAGCTCCAGCACGGGACGGCTGAACATGCGCTCCAGGATCCGGGGGGCCGGCGGGTTCGGCGGGCGGCGCTGTTGCCCACTCGTCCACCGGCGCCACGTCGGCTCGGACACGTCCGCGGTGCGGTACATGTCGTCGCCCAGTTCATCGGCGATCTGCCGACCGACGCGGCGGAACTCCTTCGCCCCCTCCGCGTACGTCAGAGAGCGTGCCAGGACGAGGGCATGGAGCAGGTTCCGAGGCTCTTCCAGCTGCGTCATGGCGGCTCCCTCCTCGCGTCCGGCACGACCTGGCCGAGGGCAGCCGGTCAGCACCCTGACTATCCCTCCGACATCCTGCCGGGGAACGGTGTCCGAGGAGGTGATACCCACGTGATTCCCCTCCGCTGTCGGTGAGTTGCAGGTGATATCCGCAGCCCATGGCCGATGTCCTCACGGCTCGGAACCCTTGGTGGCCTGAGACGACAGTCACCGATTGAGGGGGCGCGGACCGTGAGCGTCGAGAAGCCATCCCCACCAGCAGGCCCGAGAACTTCGTCACGGGTCGCGGTCGTCGAGACCGTCCCGATACTGACGCCGCCGACAAGCGATCTGACCGAGGCCCAGCAGTGCGGGCGCAGCTGCGTCTGGTGCGGCTCTCCGCTGATGATGACCAGGCGGAGCGTCGACCTCGGCGAGCGCAAGGACGAGACCGGCCGCCGGTGGTTTCCGCGTGCTTGTCCGCCGTGCACTGCGCGCTCGGTGTACGAGCAGCTCCTCAGCCACGCCGGCTCCTGCGAGCAGTGCGTGGACGACGGATCCCTTTGCCGTTCCTCGGCAGAGCTCCGCCGGGTGCTTCGCCAAGGACGGCGCGGATGAGCGAATACCGCCGCGTGTGCTGGCGCTGCCAGCAGCCGATCGTCCGGGGGCAACCGTCTGAGACCCGCGATGTCTTCAGCTCGTCGGGTCCCGGAGCGGTGATCGAACTCCACCAGCAGTGCGACCGGACGCCTCCGCCCTCGCAGCGGTACCCGGCCGTTCGCTGCCCCCACTGAGCCCCCGCCGCGCGTCGCGTTGCCTGCATCTACGCGACGCGCGGCGGGTCGCAAGTCCCGCTCCCCGAGCACTCCGTAGGCATTCGGCACTCGGGGAGCGGTCCCTACTACCCGAGGAGAGTGCCATGCCCGAACCTCAGCAGGCTACGACCAACCTGTACGAGCGCGCGGTGGACGGTCCGTTCGCGGCGCTGTGCGGGGGCGGCCAGGACAACGACGGAAACATGGAGGACTGCATCACGATCGCCCAGCTGGCGGGCGGCGGCTACGCGCTCGGCGACACCAAGCCCGAGGGCAAGAACCGCGAACTCCGCATGACCGCGTCGGAGATCACCTCATTCGCTCGCGGCTGGCTGGAGCAGCTCACGGACACCACGGCCTGACGTTCCACCACGGGCGCCCCTCACCGGGCGCCCGTGCCCTCCTCCCGTTCGTCACCGCCAGGAGCCCGGATGCCTCTCGCCGACCTGATCCCCAGCCCTCACCAGACTCTGACGCCTTGGCCGAGCGAGCCATTGCTCTTCTCCCACCCGCCCGAGAACTTCCACCACCTGCTGACCCTCGCCGAAGTCGACGAGCTGATCGACACCGAGTGTGTCGCCGCGCAGAACGTCGTCCTCATCAAGGACGGCAAGGTCATGGAGCGATACACCTACATCGACGGCGACATGCCCCGCCGCGGCGCCGTACGCCAGCACCTCAACGACGGCGGCACGGTCTCACTTCGCCAGCTCCAGGCCGTCAAGCCGACCCTCTCCCGCCTCCAGCACGAGATGCAGAGCGACACCGGATGCCGTGTCCACGTGAACGCCTACCTCACCCCGCCCGGCAACCAGGGGCTGAAGTACCACTACGACCCCTACGTGACGCTCATCGTGCAGCTCGCCGGGCGCAAGACGTGGCCTCTTCACGAACCGATCGTCCCCAACCCGCTGCCCGAATTCGGCAACTTCCTCGGCCGCGGTTTCACCGACGACGAGCGGAAGTTCCTGGCCAACACCCCGCCGACCCAGGAGTTCACGCTCGCTCCCGGTGACGTCTTCTGGCTGCCGCGCGGATACATCCACTCGCCCTACACCGCAGGTGATGAGCCGTCCCTGCACCTGACTTTCGCACTGAAGGAACGGACCCTCCACTGGCTCGCAGACCTGGTGACCCGCGAGCTCCTCGACCAGGCCCTCGTCGACCCCGCCCTGCGGGAGGGCTTCCCCCTCGGGCACCTCGGCGCGGCGCCACAGGACGCGGTCGCGTTCGTCCGCGAGTACCTCATCGGTGCGCTCCTACTCATGGACGCGAAGGAGATATCGGAGCTGGCCACGGCCGCATCGCGCGACGCCGCCGTTGTCAGTCCCTCCCGCTAGCTTCTTGCCCCCCTCTCACCCTCCGGGAGCCCGAGTGCCCGACCCCCATTGGCACGCCTACACCTACGGCGGCAGCACCTACACGGACGGTCAAATCCGTCGCGGAGCAGTCCCCGCCTCCTACCCGCCCATCGAGATCAAGGACTGGTTGACCAGACCCCGCGACCACATCGAGGGCACCTTCACCGAGGTGGAAGAGGCCATGAGCTGGCTGAAGATCCAGCTCGACCTAGCACCCCCCGTGGACGCGAAGTCGTTTCCCGTAGACGACCGACTCGATCGCGCTCGCGCGACGCTGCGGCAAACCGCCGGCAACGACGTGGTGTTCGGCTACTACACCGGATCGCGCATGTACGTGTCGCGCGCCCTGATCGCCTGTCCCCGCCCTGGAATGAGTTGCCCGGAGAGGCTGAGTTAGGACCACCGCGCCGAGCTAGCCCCAGATCCTGGCGGCCCTGCGGCCGGTGAACGCGGGGGCAGTGTGATGTGCGTCCGCTGTCTCCGCAAGGCGCTCGGCAAATCTGGCTGAGCGCAAGCGCCCTGCCCTTCGTATGAAGGGCAGGGCGCCTTACTGTGTGCCCAGACGCTCCCCGCCGAGTCAGTCGGCGGGGAGCGCCCTTCCGGCCGGGAGCCTCCCGAGCATCCCGGCCGGGCTTGCTTGGGGCTGTGCGTCAGACGGACGGAGGGGATGCGTCCGTCTCCCCACACCGAGAGTAGCGAGACCGTCCCCGGTCCACAGGTACTCCAGGTTCTGTGCACAGGACATCGACATGACGTTCACGCCGCGTCCTCGCTCGCGCGCTTCCGTCCCCACCACGCCATGAGCTGGTACATGGTCACGCCGCCGTGGGCTTCACGCAGTACGGCCAGTTCCTTTGCGACGGTGCGCCGGGCGTATCCGAGGCGCGGGCCGACCTGGTCCTGCGAGGCGCCGTAGTACAGGGCGTCGAGGATGTCCCGTTGACGGGCGGTGACGATGTCCTCGCCCTCGCGCTCGACGACGTCCTGCCAGGGGGTGGCCCGGTCCCAGAAGAGGAGGTAGACCATGCGGGCCCAGGCGACGGAGCCGAGGTCGCTGATGTGTACCCCGCTGTCGGGTTCGTCGTTCTCGTCGAGGCAGTTGTCGACGAAGAGGTGCCGCTGGTCGATGAGCATGAGGCGGGGAAACTCGCCGGGCATGGCTCGGACTTCGGCGCCGGCCTTGGCGATGGTGCGGATGTGCTCGCCGGTCTGGGCGTGCAGGACTGCGGCCGTGTTGTAGAGGCAGCGGAAGCGGACGCCGCGGTCGAGGGATTCCAGGACGCGTTCCGTGCCCAGGCGGACGATCTGCGGGTCGCGGTCTGCTGGTTCGCCGGGCTGTGCGGTGTACGCCTCGACGGTGGCCTGGGAGCTGACTTCGCCGATGCGCTGGTTCATCAGGTCTCGGCTGACGAGGAACTCCGAAGAGGGGCCGCCGTGCCAGCGGTTGGGGTCGAAGTGGGACGACAGCCTGGCGATGTCGGGCAGGCGCTCGACCTTGCCGACGGTCTCGACGAGTTCTGTCAGCGCTCCGGTCAGGAGGCGTTGCACGGCGCCGCGGGGGTCGCGGGGGATGTGGCGGCTCGGGTCGTCGGGGCGGGGGGTGATGAGTCCGAGGTCCAGGAGGTGATCGACGGCGGGGCCGTCGGCCTCCTGGCCGTACGCGATGCGCCGGTAGGCGTCGGCTTCTGCTGCCCCGAATTGGTCCACGGATTCCCCCCAGTGGTGTGCAGGTTCGTGCGCGTGCATAAACGTGCGGCACGTTCCTCTTGGATATCACGGGGTGTACGTGGCAGAGTACCGATTGCCACAACCAACCGGATGCGTGTTCGATTACTGCGCACCGTCGAAAGGGCCGCCCATGTCCAGACTCCGACTCGCAGCCGCATCCCTCGTGCTCGCCCTCGCGGCTCTCCTGGGTGGCGGCGCCGCAGCATCCGCAGACGAGGCACCAGCCCCGGCGCCCGCGCCGGCAGCCGAGACCCCGAGCGTCATCGCCGCCCCGACAGACCTCGGCTGGGGCTGACCCGCAGACGCCGGTCGGCGAGCTCGGGAGGCAAGCCGACCGGAGACACATCGAGCCCCCTGCCGAGGGAAACGGCAGGGGGCTCGATGCTGCCCAGAGAGTAGACGGAGCGACCGGCTTCTGGGCACCTCAGCTTCTGACATCAACGGCGCGCCGTCGTGACATCCGCTCTGGCCAGCAAGTTACGGGGTAGTAGCGGGGTAACAAGATCAACAAATGTAGATGGCCGGTAGATCCTGGGGATCTACCGGCCATCTGACCTGGCGTTAAGCCGCTGTGGGGCTAACAGGATTTGAACCTGTGGCCTCATCCTTATCAGGGATGCGCTCTAACCAACTGAGCTATAGCCCCGCCGCGCTCTGCGGTGTGTGTCCCGCGCGCTGACCTCTGAAGATTAGCGCACGAGGCGGCCAGTCCCAAAATCGATAGTCCTGGCCCGCCCACCTGCGGTGCGCACGTGCGGGAAGCGCGCCTACTCGTCCTCGGCGAGCGTGAGCTCGATACCGCCGACGAAGCCCGCGGAGAGGTTGTAGATGAACGCGCCGAGCGTCGCGAGCGCCGTCGCGAGGACGACGTCGATGACCGCGATGACCGTCGTGAACATCAGCACGCGCGGCAGCGACAGGAACGACTGAAGGTCGAAGCCGTTGGACTCGTTCGAGCCCGTGGCCTCGGAGATCGTGCCGCCGACCGTCGAGAAGACGCCCATGGCGTCCATGACCATCCACAGCACGGCGGCCGCGATGATCGTGCAGATGCCGAGGGCGATGGAGAGCAGGAAGCTCACCTTCATCACCGACCACGGGTCCGCCTTGGCCACGCGGAGCCTGGCCTTGCGGGTGCGTGGCGTGGTGCGCGCGCCGGTACGGGGCCTGCGCACCGCCCCCGTCGCCGCCGGCGCGTTCTGGTACGCCTGCGGCGGGTGGTACGGCTGAGCCTGCTGCTGGGGCTGCTGCCTCTCCCCTGGCAGGGCCCCGCCACCGTCGCCGTACTGCTGTTGTGTCTGCGGACCTCGGGTGTCCGTCACAGTTCCCCCCTGGGATCCATGAGACTCGTGCGAGTCGGTCGAGCCTTTGACGTCATGAACGTCGTGAGCGGAGCCACGGCCGCTCTCGGTGTCCGTACCGGTGGATGTACCGGTAGAGCCTGCGCCCGTGGCTCCGCTCACGATGGTTCACTCCTCGCGCTACTCGGCCGAGGACTGCCCGCCCTCGTCCGTTCCGGCGGCCGTGTCGTTCTGAACCGATTCGTCGGTCACGACACCCTCCGCGTCCTCCGCGGCGTCGCCGTCGACTTCCTCGGCCTCACGACCGGCCTCGGCGTTACGTGCGATGCCGACGACGGCATCGCGCTTGCCCAGGTTGATCAGTTGGACGCCCATGGTGTCACGGCCCGTCTCCCTGACCTCGTTGACTCGCGTACGAATCACACCGCCGGACAGCGTGATGGCGAGGATCTCGTCGGTCTCCTCGGTCACCAGAGCGCCGACGAGCTCTCCGCGGTCCTCCACGATCTTGGCGGCCTTGATGCCGAGGCCACCGCGACCCTGGACGCGGTACTCGTCGACGTTGGTCCGCTTCGCGTACCCACCGTCGGTGGCGGTGAACACGAAAGTACCGGGCCGGACGACATTCATCGAGAGCAGTTCGTCGCCGTCGCGGAAACTCATGCCCTTCACACCGGACGTGGCACGGCCCATCGGACGCAGCGCGTCGTCGGTCGCGGTGAACCGGATGGACTGCGCCTTCTTGCTGATGAGCAGCAGGTCGTCCTCGGCCGAGACCAGTTCGGCGCCGATCAGCTCGTCGTCCGAACCGTCCGCCGCCTCCCGCAGGTTGATGGCGATGACACCGCCGGAGCGCGGCGAGTCGTAGTCCTTCAGAGGCGTCTTCTTGACGAGGCCGGCCTTGGTGGCAAGCACCAGGTACGGCACCGCTTCGTAGTCGCGGATGGCGAGGATCTCGGCGATCGACTCGTCCGGCTGGAAGGCCAGCAGGTTCGCGACGTGCTGACCGCGCGCGTCGCGGCCGGCGTCGGGGAGCTCGTACGCCTTCGCGCGGTAGACGCGGCCCTTGTTGGTGAAGAACAGCAGCCAGTGGTGCGTCGTGGAGACGAAGAAGTGGTCGACGATGTCGTCTTCCTTGAGCTTCGCTCCGCGCACGCCCTTGCCGCCACGCTTCTGCGAGCGGTAGTCGACCGTCTTGGTGCGCTTGACGTAGCCACCGCGCGTGATGGTGACGACGATGTCCTCTTCGGCGATCAGGTCCTCGATGGACATGTCACCGTCGAAGGGCACCAGCTTGGAGCGGCGGTCCTCGCCGAACTTGTCGACGATCGCCGCGAGTTCCTCGCTGATGATCTGCCGCTGGCGCTCGGGGGAGGCCAGGATCGCGTTGTACTCGTTGATCTTCGCCTGGAGTTCGTCGTGCTCGGCGACGATCTTCTGGCGCTCCAGGGCGGCCAGTCGGCGCAGCTGCATCTCGAGGATCGCGTTGGCCTGGATCTCGTCGATCTCCAGGAGGCCCATGAGGCCCTCGCGCGCGACGTCCACGGTGTCACTGCGCCGGATGAGCGCGATGACCTCGTCGATGGCGTCCAGGGCCTTCAGGAGGCCGCGCAGGATGTGGGCGCGCTCCTCGGCCTTGCGCAGCCGGAACCGCGTACGGCGGACGATGACCTCGACCTGGTGACCCACCCAGTGGCGGATGAAGGCGTCCAGGGAGAGGGTGCGCGGCACGCCGTCGACGAGCGCCAGCATGTTGGCGCCGAAGTTCGTCTGAAGGTCGGTGTGCTTGTAGAGGTTGTTCAGGACGACCTTGGCGACGGCGTCGCGCTTGAGCACGATGACGAGGCGCTGGCCGGTGCGCGACGAGGTCTCGTCGCGGACGTCGGCGATGCCGCCGACCTTGCCGTCCTTGACGAGGTCGGCGATCTTCTGCGCCAGGTTGTCCGGGTTGACCTGGTACGGGAGTTCCGTGACGACCAGGCACTGGCGGCCCTGGATCTCCTCGACCGCGACGACCGCGCGCATCGTGATGGAGCCACGACCGGTGCGGTACGCCTCTTCGATGCCCTTACGGCCCACTACAAGGGCGCCGGTCGGGAAATCGGGGCCCTTAATGCGCTCGATAAGGGCGTCCAGGAGCTCCTCGTGCGAGGCCTCCGGGTTCTCCAGGTACCACTGGGCGCCGGCCGCGACCTCGCGCAGGTTGTGCGGCGGGATGTTGGTGGCCATACCGACCGCGATACCGGCGGAGCCGTTGATCAGCAGGTTCGGGAAGCGGGCCGGCAGGACGGTCGGCTCCTGGGAGCGGCCGTCGTAGTTGTCCGTGAAGTCGACGGTCTCCTCGTCGATGTCACGGACCATCTCCATCGACAGCGGCGCCATCTTGCACTCGGTGTAGCGCATGGCGGCCGCCGGGTCGTTGCCCGGAGAGCCGAAGTTGCCGTTGGAGTCCACCAGCGGCATGCGCATCGACCACGGCTGCGCCAGGCGGACCAGGGCGTCGTAGATCGAGGAGTCGCCGTGCGGGTGGTAGTTGCCCATGACGTCGCCGACGACGCGGGCGCACTTGTAGAAGCCCTTCTCGGGCCGGTAGCCGCCGTCGTACATCGCGTACAGGACGCGGCGGTGGACGGGCTTGAGGCCGTCCCGTACGTCGGGCAGCGCGCGGGACACGATGACGGACATCGCGTAGTCGAGGTACGAGCGCTGCATCTCCGTCTCGAGCCCGACGGGCTCGATCCGCATGGCGATGTCGCCGCCCTCTTCAGGGATGCCAGGAGTACTGGGGGTGTTCTCGTCGGCCATTGCTGGTGAAGATCCTTTCTGCGGCGGTCAGCTGAGACCGACTCAGATGTCGAGGAAGCGGACGTCCTTGGCGTTGCGCTGGATGAACGAGCGGCGCGCCTCGACGTCCTCACCCATGAGGACCGAGAACAGGTCGTCGGCCTGGGCGGCGTCGTCGAGCGTGACCTGGCCGAGGACGCGGTGCTCCTGGTCCATGGTCGTGATGCGCAGCTCCTCGGCGTTCATCTCACCGAGACCCTTGAAGCGCTGGACCGAGTCGTCCTTGATGCGCTTGCCGGCCTGCTTGCCCAGCTCGATCAGGGCGTCGCGCTCGCGGTCCGAGTACGCGTACTCGAAGTCCTCGCGACCCCACTTGATCTTGTAGAGCGGCGGGCGCGACAGGAAGACGTGCCCGGCCTCGACCAGCGGCCGCATGAAGCGGAACAGGAAGGTCAGCAGCAGGGTGTTGATGTGCTGACCGTCGACGTCGGCGTCCGCCATCAGGATGATCTTGTGATAGCGGAGCTTCTCGATGTCGAAGTCCTCGTGGACTCCGGTGCCGAACGCGGAGATCAGCGCCTGGATCTCCTGGTTCTGCAGGATCTTGTCGATCCGCGCCTTCTCGACGTTGAGGATCTTGCCTCGGATCGGGAGGATCGCCTGGTACTGCGGGTTCCGGCCGGACTTGGCCGAGCCGCCGGCGGAGTCACCCTCGACGATGAAGATCTCGCACTTGGTCGGGTCGTTCGACTGGCAGTCGGAGAGCTTGCCCGGCAGGGACGCCGACTCGAGCAGGCCCTTGCGACGCGTCAGGTCGCGCGCCTTGCGGGCCGCCACGCGCGCGGTGGCCGCCTGGATGGACTTGCGGATGATGTCCGAAGCCTCGTTCGGGTTCCGGTCCAGCCAGTCCGTGAGGTGCTCGTGCACGACCTTCTGGACGAAGGTCTTCGCCTCGGTGTTGCCCAGCTTGGTCTTGGTCTGGCCCTCGAACTGCGGCTCGCCGAGCTTGACCGAAATGATCGCGGTCAGACCCTCGCGGATGTCGTCACCCGTGAGGTTGTCGTCCTTCTCGCGCAGCAGCTTCTTGTCGCGCGCGTACCGGTTGATGAGACCGGTGAGCGCCGCGCGGAAGCCCTCTTCGTGGGTGCCGCCCTCGTGCGTGTGGATCGTGTTGGCGAAGGAGTAGACGCCCTCGCTGTAACTGGTGTTCCACTGCATCGCGACCTCGACGGAAAGGAGCTTCTCCTTGTCCTCGGCCTCGATGTCGATCACCGTGGGGTGGACGACCTCGCCCTTGCGGGAGTTGAGGTACTTCACGAAGTCGACGATGCCGCCTTCGTAGTGGTACGTCACCGTGCGCGCTTCGTGGTCGTCAGCGCCCTCGGCGGTGTCGGCACCGGCCGTGGCCTTGGCCGACTCGCGCTCGTCGGTGAGCTTGATCGTCAGGCCCTTGTTGAGGAAGGCCATCTCCTGGAAGCGCCGCGACAGCGTCTCGAAGGAGTACTCGGTGGTCTCGAAGATGTCGCCGTCGGCCCAGAAGGTGACCGACGTGCCGGTCTCCTCGGTGGCCTCGTGCTTCGCCAGCGGCGCGGTCGGAACGCCCGCCTTGTAGTCCTGCGTCCAGCGGTGGCCCTCCGTCTTGATCTCGACGGAGACCTTGGTGGACAGCGCGTTCACGACGGAGACACCGACGCCGTGCAGACCACCGGAGACGGCGTAGCCGCCGCCGCCGAACTTGCCGCCCGCGTGCAGGACGGTGAGCACGACCTCGACGGCCGGCTTCCCCTCGGAGGGGATGATGCCGACGGGGATGCCGCGGCCGTTGTCGATGACGCGGACGCCGCCGTCGGGCAGGATCGTGACGTCGATCGTGTCCGCGTGACCGGCGAGGGCCTCGTCGACGGAGTTGTCCACGACCTCCTGCACCATGTGGTGCAGGCCACGCTCACCGGTCGAGCCGATGTACATGCCAGGTCGCTTGCGGACCGCGTCCAGCCCTTCGAGGACGGTGATCGCGCTCGCGTCGTACGAGGCGTCTGTCGCCCCTACGTTCGCGTGCGCGTCAGCGTCGGTGGTCGGGATGTTCTCGTTGGGGTTGCCGGAATCGGCCACGAAGCGCCCTTTCTGGCACAGCACAAGCCAAGCTCCCGGTTGGTGGCCGGAGCGGCTGCGGCGTGTTTTTTCGGTAGGCCCTAGTCAGCGTTGCTCGGTGCGTCCCACAAGTGGGGCGGGATTAGCTTCCAGTCTACCGGTAGCGCCGACAGTGATGGGGGTTTGGCGGTACCTGAGTCCGCATGTGCCGCCCTCAACCGGTCTCGCCCGACTCCCCATATGCGGAGCAGGGCTCCAAGAGGCTCACAGCGGCACTCAGCGCTTCGGGGTGTCAACCCCCCGCTACCGGGGGCGCGCGCTCACCCGTAGGTGTCGTCGCGACCGGTGGTTCCGGGGGCGCGCAAGGGGCCGTAGCGGCGCGGGGGACCCCCGGGTCCCTGCACCTTGATGAGGCGCACGGTGCCGTGACCGAGGTCCTGGTTGAGGCGCGCGACCAGCTGCGGAGCGAGCAGGCGCAGCTGGGTGGCCCAGGCCGTCGAGTCGCACACCACGGTCAGGACGCGCTCGTCCTCGTCGTACTTCTGCGGGACGCAGTGCTTGGCCAGGTCCTCGCCGACGATCTGCGGCCAGCGGCCCATGACGCCGCCGACGGCGGCCGGTGTCTCCCAGCCGCGCTCGGTGATCAGCCGGTTGATCGCGGGGCCGAGCCCCATCGGGTCGCGCCCGTCGGCCCGCGCCCCTGACCGCAGCCCGCCGCCGCGCCGGGCCTGCTTCTTCTGCTGCGCGGAGGCCCCGCGCGCGCGTGCCGCTTCTTTTGCCGCCCTGAGAGCGACGCGCGCGAGATCGACACCTGAATGCTCGGGATGCGCTTGCGGTTCCCGCTCCGGTTCACGGGATTCGCCGGATGCTTCGCCCTGGCCCTTGCTCACAGCCGCTCCACCGTCCCTTCGGAGACCGCGTACCGGGTGCCGGCCAGCACCTCCGGCACGTCGTCGTCGACCGCGGCGGTCACCAGGACCTGCTCGCCGGGCGCCACCAGCTCCGCCAGGCGCTCCCTGCGCCGCGCGTCGAGCTCGGCGAAGACGTCGTCGAGGACGAGCACCGGCTCGTTCCCCTCGGCCCGCAGCAGGTCGTACGAGGCGAGGCGCAGCGCCAGCGCGTACGACCAGGACTCGCCATGGCTCGCGTATCCCTTGGCGGGCAGCCGGCCGAGCTTGAGCAGCAGTTCGTCGCGGTGCGGCCCCACGAGGGTGACGCCCCGCTCGATCTCGCTCTTTCGGGCGCTCTCCAGAGCGGCGAGAACCTGCTCGTAGAGCTCCTCGCGCGCGTGCCCGACGATCTCGGGGGACGACGGCTTGTACTCCAGCGTGACCGGCCCGCCGCCGGGCGCCAGCTGCTCGTACGCCTTGTCGGCCAGCGGCTGCAACGTCGCGATCAGGTCGAGCCGCTGAGCGAGCAGCTCGGCGCCCGCGCGCGCGAGGTGCTGGTCCCACACGTCGAGCGTGGACAGGTCCATGGAGCGCCCGCCGTGCCGCCTCGCGAGGGCGGCGGACTTCAGGAGGGTGTTGCGCTGCTTCAGGACACGGTCGTAGTCGGAGCGCACGCCGGCCATGCGCGGCGAGCGCGCGGTGATCAGCTCGTCGAGGAAACGGCGGCGCTCGCCGGGGTCGCCCTTCACGAGCGCGAGATCCTCGGGAGCGAACAGCACGGTCCGTACGATCCCCAGGACGTCACGCGGTCTGACCTGCGAGGACCTGTTGATCCGGGCCCGATTGGCCTTGCCGGGGTTCAGCTCCAGCTCGATCAGCTGCTGGCGCTCGCCCTGGCGGACCTGGGCGCGGATGACGGCACGCTCGGCGCCCATACGGACCAGGGGGGCGTCCGAGGAGACCCGGTGACTGCCCAGGTTGGCGAGGTAGCCGACAGCCTCGACCAGGTTCGTCTTGCCCTGCCCGTTCGGCCCCACGAACGCGGTGACGCCCGGGTCGAGAGCGACCTCGGCCCGGGCGTACGAGCGGAAGTCGGCCAGCGACAGATGCGTGACGTGCATGGTCGTGGGCCGACCTCCCCCAACGTTCTGAACAGCGGTTTTCTACAGCTGTGGATGACTTCGCCCAGCAGCTGTGCACGAACTCGCCAGCCTGTGGACCACGTCAGCCTGTGGACTACTTCTTCTCGACGGCGTGCCCGCCGAACTGGTTGCGCAGCGCCGCGATCATCTTCATCTGCGGCGAGTCCTCCTGCCGCGAGGCGAAGCGCGCGAAGAGCGACGCGGTGATCGCCGGCAGCGGTACGGCGTTGTCGATGGCGGCCTCCACAGTCCAGCGGCCCTCGCCGGAGTCCTGTGCGTAACCGCGCAGCTTGTCCAGGTGCTCGTCCTCGTCGAGGGCGTTGACCGCCAGGTCGAGCAGCCAGGAACGGATGACCGTGCCCTCCTGCCAGGAGCGGAAGACCTCGCGGACGTCGGTCACCGAGTCCACGGCCTCCAGGAGCTCCCAGCCCTCGGCGTAGGCCTGCATCATCGCGTACTCGATGCCGTTGTGGACCATCTTCGCGAAGTGCCCGGCGCCGACCTTGCCCGCGTGCACGGAGCCGAAGTCGCCCTCCGGCTTCAGGGCGTCGAAGATCGGCTGGACCTTCGCGACGTCCTCGGCGGAGCCGCCGTACATCAGCGCGTAGCCGTTCTCCAGGCCCCACACGCCGCCGGAGACGCCGCAGTCGACGAAGCCGATGCCCTTGGCAGCCAGCTCCTCGGCGTGCTTCTCGTCGTCCGTCCAGCGCGAGTTGCCGCCGTCGACGACGATGTCGCCGGGCTGGAGCAGCTCGGCCAGCTCGTCGACCGTGGCCTGGGTCGCGGCCCCGGCGGGCACCATCACCCACACCACGCGCGGACCCTTGAGCCTGCCCACAAGCTCTTCGAGGCTGTGGACGTCCGCGAGGTCCGGATTGCGGTCGTAGCCGATGACGGTGTGGCCTGCGCGGCGGATGCGCTCGCGCATGTTGCCGCCCATCTTGCCGAGGCCGACGAGACCGAGCTCCATCAGTGGTTCCTTACGTTGCGACGGGGCGTGAGGTGGTGCGTGACGGTACGCAGCCGTGCGTTCGTACCTGCGCCCGAGCCTAAACCCGGACGCTCATGCACACCTGTGGACATAGCCGCTCAGGGGCACCCGAGCGGCCTGCCCTTCAGGAGCCTCAGCCCGACAGCCGCACCGGCATGATCAGGTACTTGTACGCGTCGTCCGCCTCGGCGTCCACGGCCGGCTTGCCGGAGAGCAGCGCGGGCTTGGTGGACGTCGTGAAGGACAGCTGGGCGACCGGGGAGTCGATCGCGGACAGGCCGTCGAGCAGGAAGGTCGGGTTGAAGGCGATCGAGATGTCGTCGCCCTCCAGGTTGGCGTCGACCCTTTCCACAGCCTGTGCGTCGTCGCTGGAACCCGCCTCCAGGATGAGCACGCCCTGCTCGAAGCTCAGCCGCACCGGCGTGTTCCGCTCGGCGACGAGGGCCACGCGCTTGACAGCCTCCACGAAGGGGGCGGTCTCGATGACGGCCACGGAGTTGAACTCCGTCGGGAACAGCGTGCGGTACTTCGGCAGGTCGCCCTCAAGGAGACGCGTGGTCGTACGGCGACCGGCGCCCTCGAAACCGATGAGGCCCTCGCCGGCACCGGAGCCGGACAGCGCCAGGGTGACCGTGTCGCCGCTCGTGAGCGCCTTGGCGGTGTCCAGGAGCGTCTTGGCGGGCACCAGGGCGACCGCGGACGCCTCCGGGTCCTCCGGCTTCCACAGGAACTCGCGTACGGCGAAGCGGTAGCGGTCGGTGGACGCCAGCGTCACCGTGTCGCCCTCGATCTCGATGCGCACACCGGTGAGGACGGGAAGCGTGTCGTCGCGGCCGGCGGCGATGGCCACCTGCTGGGCTGCCGAGGCGAAGACCTCACCCGGGACGGTGCCCGTGGCGGTCGGCATCTGCGGCAGCGCCGGGTACTCCTCCACAGGCAGGGTGTGGAGGGTGAATCGCGAGGAGCCGCAGACCACGGTCGCTCGTACACCGTCTGTGGAGATCTCCACCGGACGGTTGGGGAGGGCGCGGCAGATGTCGGCGAGAAGGCGGCCGGAGACGAGCACCGTGCCCTCTTCGTCGATCTCCGCGTCCACGGAGACGCGTGCCGAGACCTCGTAGTCGAAGCTCGACAGGCTGAGTGCGCCCTCCTCGGCCTTCAGGAGAAGGCCCGCGAGGACGGGCGCAGGCGGTCGTGCCGGGAGGCTGCGCGCCGCCCAGGCCACTGCCTCCGCGAGTACGTCGCGTTCCACCCGGATCTTCACTTAAGCCGCCTCCTGCTGTTGCTGGCTGCTCTCGCCCTGCAATTGGTCTCGGTCTTCGTCGTCAGACGTCGGTGTCGCTCGGCCCACAGCTGGGGAGAACACCGGGGAACAGTCTGACGCACCGCACTGACAGTCGTTGCCCGCCTCGGTCAAGTCGTGCCGAGCCGCGGTCGAGGTGCCGAGAGCGAGTTGTGCACAGCCCCGTCTTCGAAACGGATTCCCAGCTCTCTCTAGTTGGGAGTAGTAGTAGGGGCTGTGGAAACCGTGGATAACTGCCTTTTTGCAGGTCAGGCCCGGTTTTTTGTCCACTGACCCTGTGGGCCGAGGCGGTGGAAAACCGCCCCTCACTGTGGACGGCGAAAAGTTCTGCACACTCGATGCACAGCCTCGGGCCACTTCTCCCCAGCGTCGTCCCCAGCTTTACCCGTGTTCCCCACAGCCCAACCGACCCCCTTGGTGTGACGCCTTTCACTCGCCACGGTGACGGGGCGCGTCGCGTTGCCGAACAGTGGACAGCCGTGTGGAGAAGCTCCCGATCACTGTGCACAACGGCTGTCATCCTGTGGGTCGACGGTGGACAACGGCATGCACAGCCTGTGGACAGATTTTTCTTCCACAGGCTGTGGAGATCTTCTGTCCACGAATCCACAGGCGCCTGACCTGGCCTGATGCTCTGTCACCAGCCCTTGCTGTGGATGCAGTCTGGACAACTTTTCGGTCCCCAGGGTGTGGATCGAAGAAATCCGGCACATCTGTGGAGAACACCCGTAACGCGGCGGGAAATCGAACAGCGCCCCGGTGGCGACCGCCTCCGCACACGAAGAAGGGCGCCCCGGGAACGTCTCCCGGGGCGCCCTTTAGAGCCGTGACCGGCCCTGGGTCAGCCGTTCTTGATGCGGTTCGTGAGCTCGGTGACCTGGTTGTAGATGGAGCGCCGCTCGGCCATCAGAGCGCGGATCTTGCGGTCCGCGTGCATCACGGTCGTGTGGTCGCGGCCGCCGAACTGCGCGCCGATCTTCGGCAGGGACAGATCGGTGAGCTCGCGGCACAGGTACATCGCGATCTGGCGGGCCGTCACCAGGACGCGGCTGCGCGACGATCCGCAGAGGTCCTCGACCGTCAGGCCGAAGTAGTCCGCCGTCGCCGCCATGATGGCCGTCGCCGTGATCTCCGGGGCCGCGTCCTCGCCGCCCGGGATCAGGTCCTTGAGGACGATCTCCGTCAGCCCCAGGTCCACCGGCTGCCGGTTGAGCGACGCGAACGCCGTGACGCGGATCAGCGCGCCCTCCAGCTCGCGGATGTTGCGCGAGATGCGGGACGCGATGAACTCGAGCACCTCCGGCGGGGCGTTGAGCTGCTCCTGCACCGCTTTCTTACGGAGGATCGCGATACGGGTCTCCAGCTCGGGCGGCTGGACGTCCGTGATGAGACCCCACTCGAACCTGTTGCGCAGCCGGTCCTCCAGGGTCACCAGCTGCTTGGGCGGCCGGTCGCTGGAGAGCACGATCTGCTTGTTGGCGTTGTGGAGCGTGTTGAAGGTGTGGAAGAACTCCTCCTGCGTCGACTCCTTGTCCGCGAGGAACTGGATGTCGTCGACAAGAAGGATGTCCATCTCGCGGTAGCGCTTCCTGAAGGAGTCGCCCTTGCCGTCGCGGATGGAGTTGATGAACTCGTTGGTGAACTCCTCGGAGCTCACGTACCGCACGCGCGTGCCGGGATAGAGGCTCCGGGCGTAGTGCCCGATGGCGTGCAGCAGGTGCGTCTTGCCGAGGCCCGACTCCCCATAGATGAAGAGGGGGTTGTAGGCCTTGGCGGGTGCCTCGGCCACGGCGACCGCGGCCGCGTGCGCGAAGCGGTTGGACGCGCCGATGACGAAGGTGTCGAAGAGGTACTTGGGGTTCAGGCGGGCGGTCGGCTCGCCAGGGCCGGTCGCCGGCGCGGGCTGCGCGGCCAGCGGGCCGGGGGCACCGCTCGGCACACCGCGCCCGCCGGGACCCGCGTCCTGAGCGCTGTGCCGTCCGCCGCGCGGGGGCTCCCCGTGGTCGCGTCGCGGCTGGCGATCGCGCTGCTGCTCGTAGCCGCCGCGCTCCTCGTAGCCCGAGCGCTCTTCATAGCCCGTGCGCTCCTCGTAGGAGGGGCGTTCCTGCTTCTGCTGCTCGTAGCGGCCGCGGTCGGGCTGCTCGTAGGGCGACCGTTCCTGCTGCCGGTAGTCGTGCTGCTGCGGCGGCGACGCGTACGGGTCGCGCTCCGGGAAACCGAGCCGGGGCTGCTGCCAGCTGTACTCGTCCTGCTGCGGCCGCGGCCAGGCGCCCGGCTCGGGGCGCTGGTAGTCGGGGTAGGCGGGGCGGGCCGTCGGCAGCGGGTCGGCACGGGGCGCCTGCTGCTGCTCGCCGTAGCCGCCGTCGTACGGGTCACGGTTCTCGTACGTGTCGTGTCCCTGGCCCGAGGGGGCCGCGGGCGGCTCCGCGTCCTCGTAGCGGTGCTGCTGCTGGACCGACGGCGGGGCGGGCTGCTCGCCCACGGAGTCGTCGACCGTGATCGCGATCCGGATGGGGCGGCCGCACTCGCGGCTGAGGGTCTCGCTGACGACCGGGGCGAGCCGGCCCTCGAGTACGCCCTTCGCGAATTCGTTGGGGACCGCCAGAAGGGCGGTGTCGGCGACCAGTGCCAGGGGCTGGCAGCGCCGGATCCAGTGTTCGTCCTTGGTCTCGACGCCCTGCCCGCGCCCTTCCCCGAGGAGTTGTTCCAGAACTCGTGGCCACACTGCGGCAAGATCGGCAGGTACGTCAGCCACAGGGCACGCTCTCTCGCTGGTCCCACGAACGTGTGATTCCTGGGACGGGTTGGGTGTGAGGCCCGAAGCACGGTTCGGGAAGAAAATCGGGTGGGGTGGTGAGAAGGGAACGAATCGGAGTTCAGCCACGGTAGTCAGCGCGACCGCTGCGGTTCAAGTTGTTGTCCCCAGCCTGTGGACAGTGTCCCCCGCACGAAGCCGGTTTGACCGGATGGCGTAGCCGCGCGTACCGTAACCAGGTCGAGTTGTCGATGGCTGCTGCCGCCTGCCTCCGATGGGCAAGGTCATGGTTCGCAAGAATTTTGCGGTCTGTGTAGCGGTGCACTCGGGCGTATTGCGAGCTACTCGTGGGCGCACGGTGACAGCCAGGCGATACCCCGCCACCACCCGATTTCTTCTGGAGCCCCCGAGTGAGCAAGCGCACCTTCCAGCCGAACAACCGTCGTCGCGCCAAGACCCACGGTTTCCGCCTTCGCATGCGGACCCGCGCCGGTCGTGCGATTCTCGCCAACCGTCGTGGCAAGGGTCGCGCCAGCCTGTCCGCCTGATCTCGTAATCAGGTCATGACGTGCTGCCTACCGAGTATCGGCTGAGGCGGCGCGAAGACTTCGCGACCGCGGTACGCCGAGGACGTCGGGCCGGACGCCCGCTCCTCGTCGTCCATCTACGTAGCGGTTCAACGGACCCGCACGCGCCTGGGGAGAGCGTTTCCCCACCGCGTGCGGGTTTCGTCGTGAGCAAGGCCGTGGGTGGAGCCGTCGTACGGAACGCCGTGAAGCGCAGACTTCGACACCTCATGCGCGACCGAGTGGCCTTGTTGCCCCCAGGTAGCCTGGTAGTCGTACGCGCGTTGCCCCCCGCGGGCGACGCCACCCACGCACAGCTGGCCCGAGACCTGGATGCCGCCCTGCAGCGGCTGCTGGGAGGGGGCGCGCGATGAAGTACCCACTGCTTGCCCTGATCAAGATCTACCAGTGGACCATCAGTCCGCTGCTCGGTCCGGTGTGCAAGTACTACCCGTCGTGCTCCCACTACGGCTTCACGGCCATCGACCGGCACGGTGCGATCAAGGGGACAGCCCTGACCGCCTGGCGCATCCTGCGGTGCAATCCGTGGTCGCTCGGCGGTGTCGATCATGTTCCGCCGCGTAAGCGTCCGCGGTGGCACGAAATGCTGCGCAACGCCTGGCGCGAACGCAAGGGCGGGCCTTCCGCCGCCGGCGCGCCTGCCCAAGGCTCCCCGGAGAGCCTGGCCGCCGAGACCCCGTCCCATGCTCAAGGAGCTTGATTAGTGGACACGATTGCCGGTTTTTTTAGTTTCATCACGACGCCAGTTTCTTGGGTCATCGTTCAGTTCCACTCGATGTACGGGAAGATCTTCGGTCCCGACACGGGCTGGGCCTGGGGCCTGTCCATCGTGTCCCTGGTGATCCTGATCCGGATCTGCCTGATCCCGCTCTTCGTGAAGCAGATCAAGTCGACTCGGGCGATGCAGACGCTGCAGCCCGAGATGAAGAAGATCCAGGAGCGCTACAAGAACGACAAGCAGCGCCAGTCCGAAGAGATGATGAAGCTGTACAAGGAGACGGGTACCAACCCGCTCTCCTCGTGCCTTCCCATCCTGGCGCAGTCGCCGTTCTTCTTCGCCCTGTACCACGTGCTCAACGGCATCGCGACGGGCACCACGATCGGCGTCATCGACGAGCCGCTGCTGGCGAGTGCGCGTAAGGCCCACATCTTCGGCGCCCCGCTGGCCGCGAAGTTCACGGACAGCGCCGACAAGGTCGCCTCGCTCGGCGCGACGCTGACCGACGTCCGTGTCGTCACGGCCATCATGATCGTCATGATGTCGGCGTCGCAGTTCTTCACGCAGCGCCAGCTGATGACGAAGAACGTCGACACCACGGTGAAGACCCCGTTCATGCAGCAGCAGAAGATGCTGATGTACGTCTTCCCGGTCATGTTCGCCGTCTTCGGTATCAACTTCCCCGTCGGTGTCCTCGTCTACTGGCTGACCACGAACGTGTGGACCATGGGCCAGCAGATGTACGTGATCCGCAACAACCCGACGCCGGGTTCCAAGGCCCAGGCCGCGTACCTGGAGCGTCTGCTCAAGCACACGACGCACGCCGAGAAGATCCGCCTGCGCCGCGACCGCAACGTCGTCAAGGCGATCGTCGCCAAGGGCCGCGACCGCAACGAGTTCGAGCGCAAGTTCATCAACGGCCTCACCAAGGCCGGCCTGGCCGCTCAGGCCGACGGCGCCGTGGTCAAGAGCACGGCGGCCACCGCGGTCCTGGACGAGGACGGCACGCCGACGACGAGCGGCACCGGCACCCCGAAGCGTCAGCAGCCCAAGCGTCAGTCCAAGTCGCAGCGCCAGTCCGGGACCGCCGCCCAGGGCGCGGCGAAGGACGACTCCGACTCCTCTTCGTCCTCTTCGTCCTCTACGGACAAGCCGTCGCTGGTGAAGAAGGACGAGCCGCAGGACGCCAAGCCGCAGGCCAAGCAGTCCGGTGGCGCCAAGCCCGCCGGTGGCTCGCAGCAGCGCAGCAAGGCCAAGTCCGGGCAGCGCAAGGGCGGTCCGCAGCGGCCCAAGTCCCCGTCCAAGAAGTAAGACCTCGACGTAAGTCCTAGACGTAAGAAGGAGTCCATCCCGTGACGGAAGGCACCACCTCCGCCGCTCCTGACGCCGGCGACACGCTGACCCGCCTCGAGCAGGAGGGCGAGATCGCTGCGGACTACCTCGAGGGTCTGCTGGACATCGCCGACCTCGACGGCGACATCGACATGGACGTCGAGGCCGACCGGGCCGCCGTGTCCATCGTCAGCGACGCCGGCAGCCGCGATCTCCAGAAGCTGGTCGGCCGCGACGGAGAGGTCCTGGAAGCCCTCCAGGAGCTGACCCGTCTGGCCGTGCACCGGGAGACCGGTGACCGCAGCCGCCTGATGCTGGACATCGCCGGGTACCGCGCCAAGAAGCGTGCGGAGCTCACCGAGCAGGGCGCCAAGGCCGCGGCCGAGGTGAAGAGCTCCGGCGAGCCGGTCAGGATGAAGCCGATGACGCCCTTCGAGCGCAAGGTCGTGCACGACGCGGTCAAGGCCGCCGGCCTGCGCAGCGAGTCCGAGGGCGAGGAGCCGCAGCGCTTCGTCGTCGTGCTTCCTGCCTGAGCGGTACGTCGCTTCCCGGCCCCGTCTGTTCGCAGGCGGGGCCGATCTTTGTCAGCCTGTTAGTCAGCCACCCATGCGGTAGTGCGGTACGGAAGGACGGTCCCCGTGACGGAGGCAGCAGAACTCCCCCCGGCTCCGGAGCAGGCCCGGAAGGTGTTCGGCGAGCGCTATGAGGACGCCGTCCGGTACGCCGAGCTCCTCGCTGACGCGGGAGTGCAGCGGGGCCTGATCGGGCCTCGCGAGGTACCGCGCCTGTGGGAGCGGCACATCCTGAACTGTGCCGTGCTCTCTGAGGTGGTCCCGGAAGGCGTCACCGTGTGCGACGTCGGCTCCGGCGCCGGACTGCCGGGCATCCCGCTGGCCCTGGTCCGCCCGGACCTCAAGATCACTCTTCTTGAACCCCTCCTGCGGCGTACGACGTTTCTCACCGAGGTCGTCGAGCTGCTGGGCCTCGATCACGTGACGGTGGTGCGTGGGCGTGCGGAGGAAGTCCTCGGCAAGCTGCCTCCGGTGCACGTCGTCACGGCTCGTGCGGTGGCCCCGTTGGACCGGCTTGCCGCCTGGGGCGTTCCGCTCCTGCGGCCGTACGGCGAGATGCTGGCCCTCAAGGGCGACACGGCGGAGGAAGAGGTCAAGAGCGCGGGTGCCGCGCTGAGCAAGCTGGGCGCGGTCGAGAGCTCGGTGCTGCACGTCGGCGAGGGCATCGTCGATCCGCTGTCCACCGTCGTGCGCGTGGAGGTCGGGGAGAGCCCCGGCGGTGTGCGCTTCGCCGCCAAGCGCGCCAAGGCGGCGCGCACCGGCCGTACCCGACGCAGGCGTTGAGTCTCTGCGTCGCATGTGATGAGTGCCGCTGATCCGTCCTGACGACCAGCGGTACTCCACGGGGGCGCACCAGGCTGCGGTGCATCGTGTTTCACGTGAAACGTCGCTCACTGCTGCATGGCATCATCAGTCGCGGCCGCGCAGCGGCCGCTCCCCGCGACCGTAGACCCCTCGGATCCCTCCATCAGGACACGGAGTTGTCCACAGAAGGGGATTCATCCACAGAAGACCGGGCCTCGCTGGTTCTCGACCCCGAAGGCATGGGAGGCTCTGTTCATTGCGAGCCTGAAGTCGAGGAGAGTGAATCCTTGCGGTCCAACGCCAACATCGCGGGACCGATGACCGATCCGGTCCCCGGTCCCCGTACCGAGTCGGCGGGGGAGGATGTTTCACGTGAAACACCGACCCCGATGGACGACACCCCCATCGGTCGTGCTGCCCAACTGGCAGTAGAAGCTCTCGGACGTGCCGGCGAAGGCCTGCCGCGTCCTGAGCAGACCCGCGTCATGGTGGTGGCCAACCAGAAGGGCGGGGTCGGCAAGACCACGACGACGGTCAACCTCGCCGCGTCGCTCGCGCTGCACGGCGCCCGCGTGCTGGTGATCGACCTGGATCCACAGGGCAACGCCTCCACGGCTCTGGGCATCGACCACCACGCCGAAGTGCCGTCCATCTACGACGTGTTGGTGGAGAGCAAGCCTCTCTCCGACGTGGTCCAGCCCGTGCCGGACGTCGAAGGTCTCTTCTGCGCCCCGGCCACCATCGATCTCGCCGGTGCGGAGATCGAGCTGGTCTCCCTGGTGGCGCGTGAGAGCCGGCTCCAGCGAGCCATCCAGGCGTACGAGCAGCCGCTGGACTACATCCTCATCGACTGCCCGCCGTCGCTCGGCCTGCTGACGGTCAACGCGCTCGTCGCCGGCGCCGAAGTGCTCATCCCGATCCAGTGCGAGTACTACGCGCTGGAAGGCCTGGGGCAGCTCCTGCGGAACGTGGATCTGGTGCGCGGGCACCTCAACCCCGATCTGCACGTCTCGACGATCCTTCTCACGATGTACGACGGGCGAACCCGGCTGGCATCGCAGGTTGCCGACGAGGTCCGTAACCACTTCGGCAAAGAGGTCCTGCGGACGAGCATCCCGCGCTCGGTCCGTATCTCGGAGGCGCCGAGCTACGGGCAGACGGTGTTGACCTACGATCCGGGTTCGAGTGGTGCGCTCTCCTACCTCGAAGCAGCACGGGAGATGGCGCTGCGCGGCGTAGGGATCCACTACGACGCCCAGCACGCCCACGCGGGCACTCAACTTGACCAGCAGAGCATGCCGGAGGGTATTCAGTGAGCGAGCGACGGAGGGGACTGGGCCGTGGCCTCGGCGCGCTGATCCCGGCGGCACCCACCCCTGAGAAGAGCGTGTCGTCGAGCCCGGCGGGGGCATCGACGTCCCCCAGCGCCGTACCGGTGCTGACGGCGGAGCGCGGCGTGGCGGCGGCGAAGGTGGCATCGCTTTCGCAGAGCGATGTTTCACGGGAAACCGAGACGCCGGCCCGCGACACGCGTGACGAGATGGCGGACTTCGAGCGGTCGGCGGGGGCGTACTTCGCCGAACTGCCGCTCGACTCCATCACGCCCAACCCGCGTCAGCCGCGTGAGGTGTTCGACGAGGACGCCCTCGCCGAGCTGGTGACGTCCATCAAGGAGGTCGGTCTCCTTCAGCCCGTCGTGGTGCGGGAGATCGAGCCGGACCGCTACGAGCTCATCATGGGTGAGCGCCGCTGGAGGGCCAGCCGTGAGGCGGAACTCGAGCGGATCCCCGCGATCGTGCGGGCCACGGACGACGAGAAGCTCCTTCTCGACGCCCTCCTGGAGAACCTGCACCGGGCGCAGCTGAACCCGATCGAAGAGGCCAACGCCTACGAGCAGTTGCTCAAGGACTTCAAGTGCACGCATGACCAGCTGGCGGATCGTATCGGCCGGTCGCGTCCGCAGGTGTCCAACACCCTGCGTCTCTTGAAGCTCTCGCCCGCGGTGCAGCGCCGTGTCGCGGCGGGGGTGCTCTCCGCGGGTCATGCCCGTGCGCTGCTCTCCGTGGAGGACTCCGAGGAGCAGGATCGTCTCGCGCTGCGCATCGTGGCCGAAGGGCTGTCGGTGCGGGCCGTGGAGGAGATCGTGACCCTCATGGGCTCGCGGTCGACCAGCACCACGCGCGCCAAGGGGCCGAGGGCCGGAGCGCGTGTCTCGCCGGCGTTCAACGAGCTGGCGACGCGGCTCTCGGATCGCTTCGAGACGCGGGTGAAGGTCGAGCTCGGGCAGAAGAAGGGCAAGATCACCGTCGAGTTCGCCTCGCCGGACGACCTCAAGCGGATCCTCAGCACGCTGGCTCCGGGAGAGAAGCTCGCGTTGCAGGAGAGCCTCCAGGAGAACGCGTCGGAGGATCAGGACAGCTGACCCTGTCCGCCTCATCAGGCGGGGAAGCCCGGCAGAAGGAGCGGGCCGTGTCCGGTGTGTACCGGAACACGGCCCGCTCTTTGCTTTCCTACGGTATCGACGCAATCGCATCCTGGTTACGATGCGAGCGGGAAGAGCGCATCCACCCGGCAGCACCTCATAGGGGAGGCGGGGTCATGCCATCGGTGAGTCGCACCGGACTGATGACCGCAGGTCTCGGACTGGGAGCGGTCGGCGGATTCGTCGGCAGCCTGCTCAGGGAACGGAGCGCGCTGACAGCTGCCCGCGTCGCCGCGGGTGAAGGAAGCGAGGAACTGCCTTCATGGGGCGTCGGCTCGTACCGCTCACGCTGGACAACCTTTCGGACCTTCCCCAGCGTTGTCGGTCGTGCGTCTTCTGGGAACTGGACCCGGTCAGTGGCCAGGCTGCGGTAAAGGCCGGCACCCCGGAGCTGGAGAAGGAAGCCTGGATCTCGGCCGTCCTGCTGGAGTGGGGTTCCTGCGGACGCGTGGTCTACGTGGACGACGTCCCGGTCGGCTTCGTGCTCTACGCGCCGCCCGCCTACGTCCCCCGCTCCACGGCGTTCCCCACCAGCCCCGTGTCCCCCGACGCCGTCCAGCTGATGACCGCCTGGATCATGCCGGGCTATCAGGGGCAGGGCCTCGGGCGCGTCATCGTGCAGACCGTGGCGAAGGATCTGCTGCGCCGGGGCTTCAAGGCGATCGAGGCGTTCGGCGATGCCCAGTGGAAAGAACCCGCGTGCCTGCTCCCCGCCGACCATCTGCTGGCGGTGGGCTTCAAGACCGTCCGGCCTCACCCGGCCTATCCCCGGCTGCGCCTTGAGCTGCGTACGACGCTGTCCTGGAAGGAAGATGTCGAGATGGCGCTGGACCGGTTGCTGGGAGCCGTCCAGAAGGAGCCTGCGCTGCGGCCGCTGTGAAGGGCCGGAGAACGCCGAACGGGCCAGCCCGGAAGGGCTGGCCCGTTCGTGTTTCACGTGAAACACCGTCTGTTTCACGTGAAACGGCGTTGCCGAGTCACTCGGCGATGAAGTCCTCGAGGTCACGCACGATGGCGGCCTTCGGCTTGGCGCCGACGATCGTCTTGGCGACTTCGCCACCCTGGTAGACGTTCAGGGTCGGGATCGACATGACGCCGTACTTGGCGGCCGTGCCCGGGTTCTCGTCGATGTTGAGCTTGACGACCTCGATCTTGTCGCCGTACTCGGCAGCGATGGCCTCGAGCGACGGCGCGATCTGGCGGCACGGACCGCACCAAGCGGCCCAGAAGTCGACCAGGACGGGCTTGTCGCTCTTGAGGACGTCCGTCTCGAAGGAGTCGTCCGTCACGTTCTTCAGGTTGCCGGCCACAGCGGGCTCCTCATTTTCTTGGGGGTTGCGGGAGAGGAAGTTCGGATCAGACGGTGGCGGTCTGAGTCTTCTCGGGCTCAGCGGCCTCACCGTCGGCGAGCGCGGCGAGGAACCGCTCGGCGTCCAGGGCGGCGGAGCAGCCGGTGCCGGCCGCCGTGATCGCCTGGCGGTACGTGTGGTCCACGACGTCACCGGCGCCGAAGACACCGGTCAGGTTCGTGCGCGTCGACGGAGCCTCGACCTTCAGGTAGCCCTCGTCGTCCAGCTCGAGCTGGCCCTTGAAGAGCTCCGTGCGCGGGTCGTGGCCGATCGCGATGAACAGACCCGTCACGGGCAGCTCGGAGGTCTCGCCCGTCTTGAGGTTGCGCAGCGTCAGGCCGGCGAGCTTGGGGTCGCCCTTGATCTCGGCGACCTCGCTGTCCCAGACGAACTTGATCTTCGGGTCGGCGAACGCGCGCTCCTGCATGGCCTTCGAGGCGCGCAGGGTGTCGCGGCGGTGCACGATCGTCACGGACTTGGCGAAGCGCGAGAGGAAGGTCGCCTCCTCCATCGCGGTGTCGCCGCCGCCGATCACGGCGATGTCCTGGTCCTTGAAGAAGAAGCCGTCGCAGGTCGCGCACCAGGAGACGCCACGGCCGGAGAGCGCGTCCTCGTTCGGCAGGCCGAGCTTGCGGTGCTGGGAGCCGGTGGTGACGATGACGGCCTTCGCGCGGTGCACGGTGCCCGCGGTGTCCGTCACGGTCTTGATCTCACCGGTCAGGTCGACGGCCACGACGTCGTCGGGGACCAGCTCGGCGCCGAAGCGCTCGGCCTGGCCGCGCATGTTGTCCATGAGCTCGGGGCCCATGATGCCGTCCTGGAAGCCCGGGAAGTTCTCCACCTCGGTGGTGTTCATGAGCGCGCCACCGGCGGTGACGGCGCCCTCGAACACCAGCGGCTTCAGCGACGCGCGCGCGGTGTAGAGCGCCGCCGTGTAGCCGGCGGGCCCGGAGCCGATGATGATCACGTTACGGACGTCGCTCACGGCTTGATTCCTCGTCTCTGCGGGACTGCTGCGTACTGCCGGGGAGAACCTCTTCTCGGGACTCTCACCCCACCCAACGGATCCTACGGGGCATGCATTCCCGACGTGTCCGAGCGCTCCGTCTCAGCCGCGCGGGTAGTCGTGGGTGTAGAGCAGCTTGCCCTGTGAGGAGCCCGTGGTCACGCAGGAAGCGTCCACGACGAAGGCGGTCACGCGAGTCGGTTCGCTCCTGTGGGGCAGTACGACGAGATAGGCGTCCTTCCCGTCGTACGTGCCCCGCTCAGAGGCGATCGGATCCTCGTTGCGACGGGTGCCGAGCTGGACGCAGGCAGGGACCGGGGGAGCGCCCTTCTTGAGCTTCGGCGACGACTGCGGTGACTTGGGGCCGCCGGTGCTCTCGGTGCCGATCGAGGGGACGCCGAGCAGATCCGACACCTTGGTCTTCACCGGCGCCCCGGCAAAGGTATGAACCGTGCCGCTCGCCGGGCTGTTGACGGTGGGGGTGTCGCCGCCGTTCTGGAGGAGCAGGCCACCCACACCGAGGGCGGCCACCGTGAGGACGGAGCCGATCGCGATTCCCGTACGGCGTCGTGCGGAGCGAGCCCTGCGGCCCGGGCCGGTCGCGGCGTGCGGGTGTCCCGTCGGCCGGTCCACGGCGCGTGGTGTCGCCGTGGCGGCACGGTCGGCCGATGTTTCACGTGAAACAGGCTCGGCCGTTTCACGCACGGCTTCCACCGGCGCCTCAGGGGCGAGCGTGTCCAGAAGTGCCTCCGCGGCCAGTGCCGCGTCGATGCGACCGGCGACGTCCTCGGGCATGCGCGGAGGGCCGGGCAGCGTGCCGAGCAGGCCGCGGATCTCCTCCAGCGAGGCGTAGACATCGGCGCAGAGCGGGCAGCCGTCGAGGTGGCGGCGGAGGCTCGCGGTGCGGGACGGCGGCAGCAGGCCCTCGGCGAGATCGGAGATCTCGGTGACCTCCGGGTGCTCTGCCGTGTCGGTCGTGGATGTCACGCTCGCCCACCTCCGCCCTTCACCGCAGCCGAATCACTTGGTCCTGCCTCGTTCCGAGGCCCCGCTGCGGGTGGGACGGATGTCCCCTGCGTCCGGTTCCTTCCGGGGAGCGGGTTCTCGCCACTTCCCTCGTCCGTGCCCCCGGCGCGCAGATGCGTCACGAGGGGCAGCAGCCGGGCTCTTCCCCGGGCGCAGCGGCTCTTGACCGTCCCGGTGGGCACGTCGAGGACCCGGGCGGCCTCGGCCACCGGGTACCCCTGCATGTCGACGAGGACGAGAGCTGCCCGCTGGTCGGCGGGCAGGGATCCAAGAGCCGCCAGCAGCTCTCGGTGGAGGTCGTTGCGCTCGGCGGGCGCCGCGGCGGACTCATGGGGTTCGAGCAGCTGGTCGAGGCGCTCTGCGTCGTCCACGGGGGCGGTCTTCCGCGAAGCCATCTTGCGTGCCCGGTCCAGGCACGCGTTCACGGTGATGCGGTGCAGCCACGTCGTCACGGCGGACTGGCCGCGGAAGGTGTGCGCGGCCCGGTAGGCGGAGACCAGGGCGTCCTGCACCGCGTCGGCGGCCTCTTCCCGGTCCCCCAGCGTGCGCAGGGCGACGGCCCACAGGCGGTCCCGGTGGCGCCGCACGATCTCGCCGAAGGCGTCCTTGTCCCCCGCGACATGGCGGGCGAGGAGGTCCTGATCGCTCGCTTCGCCGTAGGCGTCGTCCACTGTCGAACCCCCTCCCCCTGGGCGAGCCCCGCTGTCCCGGTGCGTCAGCCGGTGAACTTCACGTTCGTGATGCCCTGCTTGTAGCCGGCCTGGCTGTACCCATCCTGGCCCGCCTTGGGCAGTGCGGTCAGCCAAACGAGTACGTAGCGCGTCTTGACCGGCTTGCCGGCCTCGACGCTCGCCGACTTGCTCGCGGTGGTGGTCTTGGGCCCGATCCGCTTCAGACCGTCGACCGAGGACGGGCTGAGCGAATCGGAGGCGTACAGCGAGACCGTCGTGTGGTCGCCGTCGTAGCGAAGCCCTATCGACGCGGCTGAGACCTCTTGCTCCGAGCCCAGGTCGTAGACGATGCCGACCCCGGGCTTTATGACCATCTCGGGGCCGTCCACGAACGACTTGGTCCGCCAGTACGAGGCACCGTCGTCGTCGTACGTCTTCGCGACGTCGCCCGGCGCCTGGGCGTCGCCCTTGGCCACGTACTCCTTGGCGTCCTCGATGGTGAGCGGCTTCGCCGGCTTCTTGTCGTCCTTGTCCGCGCCGCCGTCGGTGGTGTGCGTGGTCTCGGAGCTGCCGGAGTTGCCACGGTCCATGAGGGCGTCCGCGAGCTGCCAGCTGCCGAGGCCGAGCGCCGCGATCAGCAGAGCGGAGACGGCCCACTTGAGGGCCTTCCCGGTACGGCTCTGCAACGGGGCCGGGGGCGCCAGCACGGGCTGGGTGACGCCGGGCGCGGCCGGGCGGCCGTACGTCCCCTGCTGGTACGTGGTCCGCTGGTACTCCGGAGGCGCGGTGAACGCGGGCTCCGGCGGGCGGATCTTGGGCATCTCGCCGATCGCCTTCACCAGCTCCTCGGGCGTGGTGCAAGGGGGCTCCTGGCGGGACGCCGTCGCTCCGTCGTTGGCGAGCGCGCGCATGGCGAGCTCGGCGAGGCCGCGGTGGACACCCGCCCGCACCTGGTCGGGGGCGATGAGGCCCACGTCCTTGGGCAGCCCGGACAGGCCGTACGCGTCGTTCTCGTACGGCCAGCGCTGGGTCAGTGAGGCGTACAGGAGCGCGCCGATCGCCTCGGCGTCGGTGCGCTGCGGGGTGTCGGAGGTGATGCCGCGCAGGGCCGCGTTCACGGCGAGGCCGCGGATGCGCCACTGGCCCGTGGAGGTGCGCAGCACGGCGCTGGGCGTGAGCCGCAGATGGGACAGGCCCTCGCGGTGCGCGGCCGCCATGGCGTAGGAGACCTG
The DNA here is from genome assembly GCF_040679615.1 of Streptomyces sp. NPDC052225. NCBI lineage: Bacteria > Bacillati > Actinomycetota > Actinomycetes > Kitasatosporales > Streptomycetaceae > Streptomyces > Streptomyces sp. NPDC052225. The sequence continues at coordinate 386,605 of NZ_JBFAVD010000001.1, forward strand.
GCTGACCATCTGGTAGGCGTCGTGCGCCTCGAGAGGGCCGGCGGCGAGCAGGGCGGTCAGCTCGGTGGCGTCGGGCAGCCACTCGTGGACGACGTAGACGAGATCGTTCTCCTCGACCGCGTCCAGGACCTGGACGAACCGGGGGTCGCCGAGCAGCGCCGACGAGCGGGCCGCGGCGAGTACGGAGCGGGCCCGGGGGTGGTCGGCGGGCAGCAGGTGCACGCCGACGGCGCGGCGGAGCTTCTCGTCCACCGCACGCCAGCTGCTGAAACCGTCCAGACGGGTGACGCACTCTTCCAGCCGGTAGCGTCTGGCGAGCTTGTGGCCGCTGTGCAGCTCGGGCGGCGAGGACGTGCCGGGGCTCACATGAGTCCCTGTCTCCGCGGTGTCCGCGGGCTCCTCACGCGCCGGTGTGTCCAGCTCTTCGGTCTTGGCCACCCCGTCGGCCGTGGTCTGCTCCGCCTTGTCCGCGCTGGCGGTCAGCGGTTCATCACCGCTGTTGTCGGCCACGTCGACGGCAGCCGTGCTCCGTTCCGCCACCGTCGCTCCTGCCTCCCCATCCGTTGCAATCACTCCGACGCCAAAGCCAATTGTGCCCACAGTCCGGCGCTATGCACGACACGCGGTGGTCACCGATGGTTGCACGCACATCCGGCCGACTCAGCGGCCGAGACGTCCGCGGACCATTCCGACCATCGAATTCAGCTCCTCGATCCGCATTTTGCGCGCCGCCACATAGAAGACGCCCAGCAGCACCGCACCGCCGATGACCAGCGCCGCGATCGAACCGGCGGCCCCGTGCCCGAGCACCTTGGTGAGCGCGTACCCGATTCCGCCGCCGATGACCGCGGCCGGCACGGATGCGAGGCACAGACGTGCGTACGTACGCACCACATTCGCGCCGTCCAGGTCTCCCCCGAGCCGCTTGCGCAGGCGCCGCCAGGCGATGCCGACGCCGATCGCGTACGCGAGACCGTACGAGAACGCCATTCCGACGACCGCCCACTGAGCAGGCAGGATCGCGTAGCAGACGGCCGAGGCGGCGGCGTTGACCGCGGCGACGATGACCGTGTTGTAGAAGGGCGTCCGAGTGTCCTCGTACGCGTAGAAGCCGCGGAGCACGACGTACTGCACGGAGTACGGAATGAGGCCGAGACCGAACGCCATGAGGATGTATCCCATGGACTGGGCGGCCTCGGTGCCGCTGGAGCCGAAGAGCAGGGTGCACATCGGGACGCCGAGCGCCACGAACATAAAGGCGACGGGGACGATCGCCACGGCCGACGTGCGCAGGCCCGAGGAGATGTCGTCGCGGACCGCGCCCGGGTCGCCGTCGTGGGCGGAGCGCGAGATGCGCGGCAGCAGCGCGGCCATCACCGAGACGGTGATGATGGCCTGCGGCATGCCCCAGATCAGCTGGGCGTTCGAGTAGCCCATGATGCCGGTGCCCTTGACGGGGGACGCCTCACCGGCCGCCGTGGCGAGCTGGGTGACGACGAGGACGCCCGCCTGGTTGGCGAGCACGAACAGCACGGTCCACTTAGCGAGCTTCACGGCCTTGCCCAGGCCGTGGCCCTTCCAGTCGAAGCGCAGCCGGAACCGGAAGCCGGTCTCGCGCAGGTACGGGATCATCGCCAGCGCCTGCACGGTCAGGCCGAGCAGCGTGCCGATGCCCAGGAGCCGGACACCGTCGTCCGGGATCGTCGTCACGCCCATGCTGGTCTCGCCGGCGGTGCCGTAGACCCAGATGAACATGCCGAACGTGAAGATCATGACGATGTTGTTGAGGACCGGGGTCCACATCATCGCGCCGAACTTCCCGCGGGCGTTGAGGATCTGGCCCATGACCACGTGCACACCCATGAAGAAGATCGTGGGCAGGCAGTAGCGGGCGAAGGTGATGCCGACGCTGTTGGCGTCCGGGTCGTTGGCGACCGTGCTCGACATCAGGTGGATCAGCAGCGGCGCCGCGAACACGACGAGCGCGACGATCGCCGCGAGGGCGACCATCACGAGGGTCAGGAGACGGTTGGCATAGGCCTCGCCCCCGTCCTCGTCCTCCTTCATGGCGCGCACGAGCTGCGGTACGAAGACCGAGTTGAGGCCGCCGCCCACGGTGAGGATGTAGATCATCGTCGGCAGCGTGTATGCGACGGTCCAGGTGTCACCGAGCAGACCGGCGCCGAGCGCCGCGGTGATCACCATCGTGCGCACGAAGCCGGTCAGGCGGGAGACGAGCGTGCCCGCCGCCATCACCGCGCTCGACTTCATGAGACTGGAGGCGCGGCCGCCCTTCTTCGGCGCGGGCGCCGGGGCGGGAGCGGCCGGCGGGGGCGGCGTCAGCGGTGGGCCGAGCGCCGTGGTCGGGGTGTCGACCGGTTCGGTGGTCGGGCGGCCCCCGGTGTAGCCGGGCTGCTGGTCGCGGAAGAGGTGCGCGAACGCGTCGGGCTCGTGGTGCTCCTCGCTCGCCTGCGTCACGAGGTCGTCCACGCCCACGAACTGCGTCGTACGGGCGTCGTCGCCGTACGGCAGGTACTGGGTGGGGCCCTCCGGCTCCGGCGCGGGCGTCTGGGCCCACACCCGGGGGTCCGGCTGGTACTGGTTCGCGGGCGGCGGCGCGTACAGCGGCTGCGCCTGGTACGTGCCCGGGGGCGGCGGGGGGTGCGCGGCGCGGTCGTACAGCGCCTCGGTCACCGGGTCCTGGGCGGCCAGGTCGTTCGCCCGGTACGGGTCCTGGTCGAAGGCGTCCTGAAGGTACGCGTCCTGCTGGTACCCGTCGGAGGACGACTGGGGCGGCGGGACCTGCCCGCCGGTCCCCTGGGATCCGGCGTACGGGCGGCCGTCGCCCGAGGCAGAGCCGCCCGAGCCCTGGCCACGGTCACCGTCGTACGGCGCGTTCATGGATACCCCACCTCATCGTCCCCGGCCCACCGGCCACGACATCGCTCAACGGTCCACTCTCTCACCCGGGCCCGACGGGGCCGTGCTTTCCGAAGCGGTGTCAGCCGTCGGGTCACTCGGCTGCTGAGGAACGTCTGCCCGGGCGGTGGACGCCGACTCGTCCGCCGGCTCGTCCTGCGCCGCCGTTTCGGAGTCACCCTGGGGGGTGTCGTCGTCGGGCTTGGCGGCGGCGCGCTTGCGCTGGGTGTACATCCGGAACCCGGCCAGGACGAGCAGCAGGAAGCCGCCGGCGATGACCAGCATCACGGTCGGGGTGACCTCGGTGGCCTCGACCGTGAAGGGGACGGGGGCGCCGTAGGGGTGGCCGTCCTCGGTGAACAGCTGGGCGTAGACCTTGATCGGGCCCGTGGCCTTGGCGGTGGTGGTGAACTTCACGGACTGGCTGTGCCCGCTGGCGACCTTCACCTGCTGGTCCTGCCAGGTACCGCCGCCGATCTGGAGGCGGGTGCCGTTGTCGGAGGTGAGCCGCAGCACCAGGTGGTCGACGTCCTGCCACAGGTTGTTCTGGACCGACACCGGGATGGTGGCGCTGCGCCCGGAGAGCCGCACCGTGGACTTGTCGATCAGCGCCACCTGCTCGGTGAGCCCGGACAGGTACCCACCGACGCTGTTGCGCAGGGCGCTGGACGCCCCGGACCTGCCGCGCCAGGACGTGGACATCTCGCGGTCCATCGCGCGGCCGAACGGCGTCACCACACGGGACTCGTCGGTGAGGACGACCTTGAAGTTCTCCAGCTCGCGCTGGGTGCTCTGCATCTGCTGGAACGCCGACTCCGACAGCTCCTGCTTGCGCAGCGACTTCGGGTACGAGCGGGCCGACGGGACGCTGGTGGCGGCGCCCGGGTCGGGCTTCGCGGCGGCGGCCGCGGACAGGGTCTGGGACTGCGACCAGGTGCCCGCCTGCAAGACGTGCAGCGCCTGCGCCATGGTCTGCGCCTGGCTGGCCGTGGGCATGCGCTGCGGGGCCACCACGACGCTGCGCTGCTTGTCGGTCTGAAGGTTCAGCATCAGGCTCTGGGCCAGGAACTCCTGCACGGCGAGCGTGGAGCTCTCGGCCCGCGTCATGTCGGACCGGAAGGCGTTCGACAGCCGCGCGTCGGCGACGACGGCCGTGGCACCGCCGCCGATGGGGCGCGCGGCGGACGGCGTGTACGCGAGGTTGTCCCCCTCACGGAAGGTGTCGCTGCGCGCGATGATCTTGTCGGCGCCCGCGGACGTGGCCACCTTGACGATGTCCGGGTCCACGGCGCCCTCGGCGGGCCACGCGTAGGACGTGTCCGGCTTCATGTGGAGGATCGTGTCCACGGTCTGCACAGCGGCGTCCGTGGCGTCCTTGAGGTGGCTGAGGGAGCCGGTGACCTTCGTGCCGTTGTGCGCGAGCGAGGCGAGGTCGGGGTCGGCGAACGGCAGCGTGACGATCTTCTGGTTCCGCACGGCCGTCTGCAGGTCGCTCAGCCACTGCTTGGCCGTCGCCTGGTTCTTGCCGGACGTGAGCCGCCCGTTCGCGCCCTTGATCTTGTACGACTCCGTCATCGCGTCGACCGACGCCAGCAGGTCGGGGTCGATCACCCACGTGACGTCGAGGTCGCTGCCGAGCGCCAGCATCTGCTGGAGCCGCCCGCCGGGGCCGATCTGCTTCGCGAGACTGTCGTCGTCGAAGACGGGGGTCTGCTCCTCGTCGGCGCCGGTCTCCGCCGTGAGGTGCGTGTCGGAGATCAGCGGCCACAGGACCGTCGTCTTCGTCCTCGTGTCGGCGCCCCCGGGCTGCCAGGGCAGGAAGGTGCGCTGGATACCGAGGGTCTGCGCGTAGGGCTGAGCGGCGGTCTGTCCCATCAGGGCGACGCTGATCTGGTAGACGCCGTCGGCGTCGAGCTCCAGGGCCTCGGCCGGCACGGAGAGGGTGAAGTCGCGGGTCGCGCCGGGCGCCAGCTCGGCGACCTTCTGCGCGTACTTGCTCGCGACCTCCCTGCCGTCGGGGGCGCCGCCCGTGCCGCTCTTCGTGGCGTCCTCGATCGCGGAGCGCCCGCCGTAGGGAGCGCCCACCCGCAGGGCCACGTGGGCGTCGGTCACGGCCTGCTTGCCGTTGTTGGTGATCTTGCCGACGACGGTGAGGGTGTCGTCCTCGGTCGGCGCGCTGGGCGACAGCTTGTTCACCGCCACGTCGACCGTGCTCGTGCCGGTCGCGGAGGCGCTGGCCGCCGTCGGGGTCGCGGCCGCCGCGGGGGCGGCGGGCAGCAGCGGAAGGCTCGCCAGCAGCGGGGCGGCGGCCAGTAGGGCTCCGCTGCGCCGCAGCAGTCGGCGGGCAGGTGAGGGACTCATCCCTGGGTAGTCTGCCGCCTCGGCCACGTGCTCGTCCGTCCCTCGTCGTCGTCAGTGGTCGCAGATGTGTCCACGCATGGTAACGAGGAGCACTGTGGCTGAGTGCCTGGGTCTGCCGCACAAGATCGTGGGCCCAGGGTAGGGGGCCGCTCCTGCGGCCGTTCCGCGGCCCCGGCAAACGGTTCGGCCCGGGCCGCCCGGGCCACGTACCCTGTCCTGTTGTGCCGAACGCCAATGAAGACAACCCCAGTGCCCTGAGCCAGGTGCAGCGCCTCGCGGTCAGCGAGCTGCTGCGGGTCTCGCCTGTCGCAGACGACCTCGCCCGCCGATTCCAGGAGGCCGGGTTCTCTCTCGCCCTGGTCGGCGGCTCGGTCCGGGACGCACTGCTCGGGCGGCTCGGCAACGACCTTGACTTCACGACCGACGCCCGCCCCGAGGACGTTCTGAAGATCGTCCGCCCGTGGGCCGACGCGGTGTGGGAGGTCGGGATCGCGTTCGGCACCGTCGGCTGCCAGAAGGACGGCTACCAGATCGAGGTCACGACCTACCGGTCGGAGGCGTACGACAGGACCTCACGCAAGCCCGAGGTCTCGTACGGCGATTCGATCGAGGAGGACCTCGTCCGCCGTGACTTCACGGTCAACGCGATGGCCGTCGCGCTTCCCGGCAAGGACTTCATCGACCCGCACGGCGGCATCCGGGACCTGTCGGAGCGGGTGCTGCGCACCCCGGGCACGCCGGAGGAGTCCTTCTCCGACGACCCGCTCCGGATGATGCGGGCCGCCCGCTTCGCCGCCCAGCTGGACTTCGAGGTGGCCCCTGACGTCGTCGCCGCGATGAAGGCGATGGCCGGCCGGATCGAGATCGTCTCGGCGGAGCGCGTCCGGGACGAGCTGAACAAGCTGATCCTGTCCGCCCACCCGCGCAAGGGCCTCTCCCTGCTCGTGGACACCGGTCTCGCCGACTATGTCCTGCCCGAGCTGCCGGCCCTGCGCCTGGAGCGCGACGAGCACCACCGTCACAAGGACGTCTACGACCACACGCTGATCGTCCTCGAGCAGGCGATGGCGCTGGAGACCGACGGCCCCGACCTGACCCTGCGCCTCGCGGCGCTGCTGCACGACATCGGCAAGCCGCGCACCCGCCGCTTCGAGAAGGACGGCCGGGTCTCCTTCCACCACCACGAGGTGGTGGGCGCCAAGATGACGAAGAAGCGCATGACGGCGCTCAAGTACTCCAACGAGCTCGTGAAGGACGTCTCGCGCCTCGTCGAGCTGCATCTGCGCTTCCACGGGTACGGCACCGGCGAGTGGACGGACTCCGCCGTACGCCGCTATGTGCGGGACGCGGGGCCCCTGCTGAGCCGGCTGCACAAGCTGACCCGCTCCGACTGCACGACCCGCAACAAGCGCAAGGCCAACGCCCTGTCGCGTGCCTACGACGGGCTTGAGGAGCGGATCGCGCGGCTTCAGGAGCAGGAGGAGCTCGACTCGATCCGTCCCGACCTCGACGGCAACCAGATCATGGAGATCCTGGATGTCAGGCCGGGGCCGGTGATCGGCCAGGCGTACAAGTTCCTCCTGGAGCTGCGCCTGGAGAACGGCCCGATGGAGCACGACGCGGCGGTGGCAGCGCTCAAGGAGTGGTGGGCCGAGAGCGCGCAGGACTGACGCGCATGCCATGACTCGGGGCTCTGTTTCACGTGAAACAGAGCCCCGAGTCATGTGTGGAGGACGGCGATGTTTCACGTGAAACATCGCGGCGCTCACTGTCGCCGCGAGCGGGACATCGCCAGTGCGACCGCCCCGTAGAGGGCCGCGACAAGGATCACGAGGGGGACCGAGCGGCCGTCGGTCGGCAGCATCAGTGCGGCCACGCCGGCGGCGCCGACGAACGCGACGTTGAAGAGGACGTCGTAGACGGAGAAGATCCGACCGCGGAAGCCGTCCTCCACCGCGGACTGGATGACGGTGTCCGTGGCGATCTTCGCGCCCTGGGTGGTGAGGCCCAGAACGAACGCCGCCACCAGTATCGGCGTGGGCTCGAAGGTGAGGCCGAGTGCGAGTTCCAGGACGGCCGCGAACCCGGCGCAGAGCATGATCCAGCCGCCCGCGCCGAAGCGGCCCACGCCCGTCGGAGTGATGACGGCCGAGACGAAGAAGCCCGCACCGGAGATGCCGACCGCGAGGCCGAGCAGGGCCAGGCCCTCGGACTCCGTGGACGACCACGCGTACCGGCACAGCATGAGCACCATGACGAGCAGGGCGCCGTAACAGAACCGCATGACCGTCATGGCTGCCAGAGCACGCGCCGCGGCCGGGCGGGAGACCAGGTGGCGTACACCGGAGAGCAGGTCCCGTGCGGTGCCGGAGAGAGCGGTGCCCAGGCGTGGCTGGACCAACTCCGGGTCGGGACCGAGGAGTTGTACGTCCATGCGCAGGGAGGCGAGTGCCGCACAGAGGTAGAGGGCCGCCCCGAGCAGCACGACCGCGGCGTCCGAGTCCGAGGCGACGATGCGCACGCCGAAGGCGAGGCCGCCGCCCAGCGTGGCGGCGAGGGTGCCCGCGGTCGGGGAGAGGGAGTTGGCCATGACGAGCCGGTCGGCGTCGACGACGCGGGGCAGCGCGGCCGAGAGCCCGGAGAGCACGAACCGGTTGACCGCGGTGACGCACAGGGCGGACGCGTAGAAGAGCCAGTCCGGAGCGTGGGACAGCATCAGGACGGCCGTCGCGGACGCGAGGAGCACCCGCAGCAGGTTGCCGTAGAGGAAGACCTGGCGGCGGCGCCAGCGGTCGAGCAGGACGCCGGCGAACGGACCCACGAGCGAGTAGGGAAGCAGCAGCACCGCCATCGCGGAGGCGATCGCGGCGGGTGACGTCTGCTTCTCCGGGGAGAAGACGACGTACGTGGCGAGGGCGACCTGGTACACGCCGTCCGCGCCCTGGGACAGCAGCCGCAGCGTGAGCAGGCGCCGGAAGTCGCGCAGGCGCAGCAGTACGCGCAGGTCACGGACGACAGCCATGGGGCACAGCCTCACATACGAGCGAGGCCCCCGGCCGCACGACGTGTGCGAACCGGGGGCCTCGACAGCCCTCAGGAAGCGGATGTTTCACGTGAAACAGCGAAGCAGCCGCCCATCGGGTCGGGTCAGCGCTCGACCTCGCCCTTGATGAACTTCTCGACGTTCTCGTAGGCCTCGTCGTCGAAGTACTGCACCGGCGGGGACTTCATGAAGTACGAGGACGCGGAGAGGATCGGGCCACCGATGCCGCGGTCCTTGGCGATCTTCGCGGCGCGCAGGGCGTCGATGATGACACCGGCCGAGTTCGGGGAGTCCCAGACCTCGAGCTTGTACTCCAGGTTCAGCGGAACCTCACCGAAGGCACGACCCTCGAGGCGGACGTACGCCCACTTGCGGTCGTCGAGCCACGCGACGTAGTCCGACGGGCCGATGTGGACGTTCTTCTCGCCCAGCTCACGGTCGCGGATCTGCGAGGTGACGGCCTGCGTCTTCGAGATCTTCTTCGACTCGAGGCGGTCGCGCTCGAGCATGTTCTTGAAGTCCATGTTGCCGCCGACGTTGAGCTGCATGGTGCGCTCAAGACGGACACCGCGGTCCTCGAACAGCTTCGCCATCACACGGTGCGTGATGGTGGCGCCGACCTGCGACTTGATGTCGTCGCCGACGATCGGGACGCCCGCCTCGGTGAACTTGTCCGCCCACTCCTTGGTGCCGGCGATGAAGACCGGAAGAGCGTTGACGAACGCGACCTTGGCGTCGATGGCGCACTGCGCGTAGAACTTCGCCGCGTCCTCGGAGCCCACGGGCAGGTAGCAGACGAGAACGTCGACCTGCTTGTCCTTGAGGATCTGGACGACGTCGACGGGGGCCTCGGAGGACTCCTCGATCGTCTCGCGGTAGTACTTGCCCAGACCGTCGAGCGTGTGACCACGCTGGACCTGGACGCCCGTGTTCGGGACGTCGCAGATCTTGATGGTGTTGTTCTCGGAGGCGCCGATGGCGTCCGCGAGGTCGAGGCCGACCTTCTTCGCGTCGACGTCGAACGCGGCGACGAACTCGACGTCGCCGACGTGGTACTCGCCGAACTGGACGTGCATCAGACCGGGGACCTTGGCCTCCGGGTCAGCGTCCTTGTAGAACTCGACGCCCTGAACCAGCGAGGCGGCGCAGTTGCCCACGCCGACGATGGCTACGCGAACCGAACCCATTCCGGTTGCTCCCTGTGTGTACTCGGTGAAGCCCTGACCGGGCTTCACGTGGCGGTGTCGTCGGACGGATCCGGCCGGGTGCTGTCCCGGTGCCGGGGCAGGCCGCCCGTCTCTCCAGATGTGTCCTGCTGAGCCGCGCCGTCCGGGCCTGAGCTCCGTTGGTCGCGGCCCGCGCGCTCGCTCTCGATGAGCTCGTTCAGCCAGCGCACTTCGCGCTCCACGGACTCCATGCCGTGCCGCTGAAGCTCGAGCGTGTAGTCGTCGAGGCGCTCCCGGGTGCGGGCGAAGGAGAGGCGCATCTTCTCCAGACGCTCCTCCAGCCGGCTGCGACGGCCCTCGAGAACGCGCATTCGCACGTCGCGCGACGTCTGCCCGAAAAAGGCGAATCGCGCGGCGAAGTGCTCGTCCTCATAAGCATCGGGGCCGGTCTGCGAGAGCAGGTCCTCGAAGTGCTCCTTACCTTCCGCCGTCAACCGGTAGACGATTTTGGCGCGACGCCCTGCGAGTGGAGCGGCAGGAGCGTCGGCGGGACCTGTGCCCGGTTCCTCGATCAACCAGCCATTGGCGACCAGCGTCTTGAGGCAGGGGTACAGCGTCCCGTAGCTGAAGGCGCGGAAGACCCCCAGCGACGTATTGAGTCGTTTGCGCAGCTCATAGCCGTGCATCGGGGACTCGCGGAGCAGGCCGAGTACGGCGAACTCAAGGATGCCGGAGCGCCGACTCATGATCGCCTCCTCACTGTCGCGGGCCCGTGTATCGACTCTTTATGTCGTGCTGATGTATCGGCTCGATACATCTCGACGATAGAACGACCCTGCGACGGCGACAAGAGGGATCACGGTGAACGGCGTCACATCACCGATTCGTAGGAAGCAACTTGCCTGATTTGGGGTGAACTTCGGCCCTAGGTGGGTTTTGACGGTGCGTAGTCTGTCCGCCATGCAAAACACCGGGAACCAAGTGACGCGTGGGGGCGTCGTCGTCCCTGGTGCAGTGCGGGTGAGTGCCGGAAGAGGCGCATCCGTATGTCGGGGGGACCGGAAACCAGACGCCGTTTCCAGGCGCGCGATGCCGCGCCTGCCCGAGGAGTAGTCGTTCGATGAGCGAGCACCGTCGCAAGCCGCCGCAGCCGCAGGGCGGCGGGCGCGCCGCGGCCCGTCGCGGAGCGTCCGGAGCACCGTCGGGCCGCCGTGCGGCCCCGCGCGGCAGCACCGGATCGCCGTCCGATTCCTACGGCGCCCCGAGGTCATCGGGCTCGTACGGCAATGCGGGCGAGGACAGTCAGTGGGGAGGCCGGGCGGAAGCACGCCGGGCCTCCCAGCGCGGTACCGGGAGCAGGCGCAGGGCTCCCGACGGCGGCGCCGGACGTGGCGGTGCCGGTGGCGGCGGCCGTCGCGGCGGCGGTCCCGGCGGGCCGAACGGTCCCGGGCGCGGCAGAGGCCGTCCGGAGAAGAAGAGGTTCATCGACTACCCGCGCTCCGGCAAGTACGGGCTCGCCCGTTTCGTGCCGTCGTGGAAGCAGGTCGTCGGCACGTGCTTCGGCTTCATGCTCCTGGGGATAGGAGCATTCGGCATCGGCCTGTTGATCGTGTCGGTACCGGTCGAGGCGGAGGCCGCCCAGGCCCAGTCGAACGTCTTCTACTGGGACGACGGCACGCAGATGGCGGCCACGGGCGGTCAGCAGAACCGTCAGATCGTCGACCTCGCGGACATCCCGAAGTCCATGCGGAACGCGATCATCTCCGCCGAGAACGCCTCGTTCTACGACGACTCGGGCGTCGACCCGATGGGTATCGCGCGCGCCATGTTCAACATGGCGAAGGGCGGCGAGACCCAGGGCGGTTCGACCATCACCCAGCAGTACGTGAAGAACGCGATGCTGGACGACCAGTCCCAGTCGATCTCCCGTAAGGCCAAGGAGCTCTTCATCTCGGTGAAGGTGGGCGCCACGGTCGACAAGGACGACATCCTCCAGGGCTACCTCAACACCGCGTACTTCGGCCGCAACGCCTACGGCATCCAGGCCGCCGCGCGCGCCTACTTCGATGTAGACGCCAAGAAGCTCACGGAGGAGCAGAGCATCTTCCTGGCGGCGGTCCTCAAGGGCCCGAACCTCTACAACCCCGACGGCGGCATCGGCTCGAACGCGACGTCGCAGCTCAACACCGAGCGCGCCAAGGGGCGCTGGAAGTGGATCGCCGACCGCGAGGTCGAGGTCGGGAACATGACTCAGGCGAAGCGCGACAGCCTCAAGGGCTTCCCTGCGTTCAAGAAGCAGAAGTCCGCGCTCTCCGGGCAGACGGGCTACCTGGTGGACATCGCCAAGGACTACGTCACCAAGAAGAGCCACATCTCGCCCGAGGACCTGGAAAAGGGCGGCTACAAGATCTACACGACCTTCAACAAGCAGAAGGTCGAAGAGCTTGAGAAGTCGGTCAAGGCCACCGAGAAGAGCTTCCTGGACCCGAAGCACCGCGCCAAGGACAAGTACGTCCAGTTCGGCGCCGGTTCGGTGGAGCCGGACACTGGCAAGATCGTGGCCCTGTACGGCGGTGCCGGCTACGACAAGGACCACTACACGAACAACGCGAACACGGTGGGTGTCCCGGTCGGTTCGACGTGGAAGCCGATCGTCCTGGCCTCTGCGATGGAGTACGGGACGAACAAGTCGGACAACGAAGGCATCTCGCCGCTGAGCCGGTACAACGGCAACGACCTCGCCATCATCAAGGACCGCAACGGCGAGCCCATCCGCGCCGCCGACGGGACCCCGTTCCGTCAGAAGAACGAGGGCGAGAAGGCCTGGGGCAACGTCACGCTCCGCAAGGCGATGGAGCAGTCGATCAACACGCCGTTCGTGCAGCTCGGCATCGACGTAGGCCTCGACAAGACGCGCACGATGGCCGAGAAGATGGGCATCCTCAAGTCGAGCTTCGACTCGGGGAACCTGGGCAACGCCTCCTTCTCGCTGGGTACGTCCACGCCGAGCGCCATCCGCATGGCCGACGCGTACGGGTCCTTCGCCACGTCGGGGGAGCACACCGAGCCGTACTCCGTGACCAAGGTGGTCAACAAGGAGGGCACCGAGCTCCGCGGCTTCGAGGCGCCCAAGCCGACCCGCGCCATGAAGGCGTCGGTGGCGGACAACGTCACCGACGTGCTCCAGAACGTGGTGAAGAACGGTACGGGTAAGAAGGTCGCCGACATCGGCTTCCCCGTCGCCGGCAAGACCGGTACCACGGACAAGAACAAGTCCGCCTGGTTCGTGGGCTACACGCCGGAACTCTCCACCGCCGTCACGCTGTTCCGTACCGACCCCCGGTCGAACGGCAAGGAGCTTCTCTCCATGAACGGCACCGGCGGTGTCGAGTCCATCCACGGTGGTGACATCCCGGCGCAGATCTGGAAGGACTACATGGCGGCCGCGCTCAAGGACGTGGACCATGGGGACTTCCCCGAGCCGGAGAAGATCGGCACGATCGTCGGCAACACCCCCAGCCCGACGCCCACGCCGTCCGCCACGCCGTCCCCGAGCGACACCGCCACGGCGACCCCGTCGCCCAGCAAGACCCCGCCGGGCCATCAGTCCCCGTCGCCCAGCGAGTCGTGCAGCCAGTGGGACTGGAACTGCAACAACAACGGTGGAGCGACCGGCGGCACCGACACCGGGGGAACGACCGACGGCGGGGTGACCTCATCGCCGACGGCGAGTCCCACCGATGAGACCGGAAATACCAAGGGGAACGGCAACGGTGGCTTCTTCGGAGGCACCGGCTAGCCGCAACTCAGCGTGTTTCACGTGAAACACTCCGTGTTTCACGTGAGGCGAGGGCCGTCGCACCGACCGGGTGCGGCGGCCCTCGCCCCGTTCTCAGCTCCGTACGGCAGGATGTGCGGCATGCCCAGTGCAGAGACGACGCATGTGAACCCGCAACAGCCGGAGCTGGTGAGACCGACCACGGAAGACGAGGTCGCCGCGGTCGGCAGCGAGTTCATCGGTGGGCCGGTGGGGCGGCGGGCGCTGCTGGGCCGCTCCTGGTGGACCCCCGTCCGCGTCATCGCGCTCGTCATGCTCGGCATGTTCGCGCTCGGCATGGTGCAGAAATTCCCCTGCTACGACGGCGCCTGGTTCTACGGGGCGAGTTCGCAGTACACCCACGCCTGCTACTCGGACATCCCGCACCTCTACCAGGGGCGCGGTTTCGCCGACGGACTCGTGCCCTACTTCGACAAGCTGTCCGGCGACATGGACTACCTCGAATACCCGGTCCTCACCGGTGTGTTCATGGAAGTCGCCGCGTGGCTGACGCCCGGCAGCGGGACCATCCAGCACCAGGAGCAGGTCTACTGGATGGTCAACGCGGGGATGCTGATGATCTGCGCCGTGATCATCGCGGTCTGCGTCACCCGCACCCACCGCAGGCGGCCCTGGGACGGCCTCCTGGTGGCGCTCGCGCCCGCGTTCGCGCTGACGGCCACGATCAACTGGGACCTCTTCGCCGTGGCCCTCACCGCGGCCGCGATGCTGATGTGGTCCCGCGGACGTGCCCTCGCCTTCGGCGTGCTGCTGGGGCTCGCGACCGCCGCCAAGCTCTACCCCGTGCTCATCCTCGGCCCGCTGTTCGTGCTGTGCTGGCGGGCCGGGAAGTGGCGGGCGTTCGGTACGGCGCTGCTCGGCGCGGCCGGCTCGTGGCTGATCGTGAACCTGCCGGTGATGCTGCTCGCACCCGAGGGCTGGTCGAAGTTCTACACGTTCAGCCAGGAACGCGGCGTCGACTTCGGCTCCTTCTGGCTGATCATCTCGCAGCACATGGACACACCGCTCGACACCGATGTGGTCAACACGCTGGCCACGGCCCTGATGGTGCTGTCCTGTCTGGGTGTCGCCGCCCTGACGCTGACCGCGCCGCGCAGGCCGCGCTTCGCGCAGCTCGCGTTCCTGGTGGTCGCCGCCTTCATCCTCACCAACAAGGTCTACTCGCCGCAGTACGTGCTGTGGCTGATCCCGCTCGCCGCCCTGGCGCGGCCGAAGTGGCGGGACTTCCTGATCTGGCAGGCGTGCGAGGTCGCGTACTTCCTGGGGATCTGGCTGTACCTCGCGTACACGACCAGCGGCGACAAGCACCAGGGCCTGCCGACCGAGGGCTATCAACTGGCCATCGCCGTCCACCTCTTGGGGACGCTGTACCTGTGCGCGGTCGTCGTGCGCGACATCTGGCTGCCCGAGCGCGACGTCGTACGACGCGCGGGGGACGACGATCCGTCGGGCGGTGTCCTGGACGGCGCCGGGGACCGCTTCGTCGTCGGTCACGCGGCCCTCGCGCCGTGGCACCTCGAACAGGGCCAGGAGCACGACGGGCAGCCGCCCACCGTGGACTGGGGCAAGGCGCCCTACGAGCAGTCGTACGAGCAGTCGCACGGCCGGGCGCCGCATGACGCGGACCCCGACGACACCAACCCCTACCGCGCCCCCTGAGCGAGCTCACCAGGGCGCATAAAGGCCGGGCACCCCATCGGGTGGCCGGCCTTTCGCGTACGTACGTGTGCCCGGAGGCGCTCAGCGGTCCACGAGCCGGTCGAACTGCGTGGTCGTGTGCCGCAGATGGGCCACCAGCTCCTCGCCGACCTTCGGCTCGGGGGCGTCCGACGGCACGAAGAGGATCGAGACCTGCATGTGCGGCGGCTCGGCGAACCACCGCTGCTTACCGGCCCAGACGTACGGCGCCAGGTTCCGGTTCACCGTGGCGAGGCCGGCCCGGGCGACGCCCTTGGCGCGCGGCATGACGCCGTGCAGCGCCTTCGGGGCCTCCAGTCCCACGCCGTGCGACGTACCGCCCGCCACGACCACCAGCCAGCCGTCGGAGGCGGCCTTCTGCTGGCGGTAGCCGAACCGGTCGCCCTTGGCGACGCGCGTGACGTCCAGGACGGCGCCGCGGTACTCGGTCGCCTCGTGGTCGCCCAGCCACAGCCGCGTGCCGATCCGCGCGCGGAAGCGGGTCTGCGGGAACTGCTGCTGCAGGCGCGCCAGTTCCTCGGCCTTCAGGTGGCTGACGAACATCGTGTGGAGCGGCAGACGAGCGGCACGCAGCCGGTCCATCCAGCCGATGACCTCCTCGACGGCGTCCGAGCCGTCGGTGCGGTCGAGCGGCAGGTGGATCGCGAAGCCCTCCAGGCGCACGTCCTGGATCGCGTGGGCGAGCTGCGGCAGATCCTGCTCGCTGACGCCGTGCCGCTTCATCGAGGACATGACCTCGACGACGACGCGGGCGCCCACGAGGCCGTGCACGCCGTCCACGGAGGAGACGGAGCGGATGACGCGGTCGGGCAGCGGAACCGGCTCCTCGCCGCGCCGGAACGGGGTCAGGACCAGCAGGTCACCGCTGAACCAGTCCTTGATCCGGGCGGCTTCGTACGTGGTCCCGACGGCGAGGACGTCCGACCCCATACGGGTCGCCTCCTCGGCGAGGCGTTCGTGGCCGAAGCCGTAGCCGTTGCCCTTGCACACGGGGACCAGCCCCGGAAACTGCTCGAGCACGTGCTTGTGGTGTGCCCGCCAGCGCGCGGTGTCGACGTAGAGCGTGAGCGCCATGGCCGGTCCCGGAACCTTTCGTGAGGAGTACGGAGCTACGTGAATTGTGCCGGGTGGTCAGCGGCGCGACATGTAGATGTCGAGCGCCTTGTGGAGCAGCTTGTTGAGCGGGAAGTCCCACTCGCCGAGGTACTCGGCCGCCTGGCCGCCCGTGCCGACCTTGAACTGGATCAGACCGAAGAGGTGGTCCGTCTCGTCCAGCGAGTCGGAGATGCCGCGCAGGTCGTAGACGGTGGCGCCGAGCGCGTACGCGTCGCGCAGCATCCGCCACTGCATCGCGTTCGAGGGGCGGACCTCGCGGCCGATGTTGTCGGAGGCGCCGTACGAGTACCAGACGTGACCGCCGACGACGAGCATCGTCGCGGCCGACAGGTTCACGCCGTTGTGACGGGCGAAGTAGAGCCGCATGCGGTTGGGGTCCTCGGTGTTGAGGGCCGTCCACATGCGCTGGAAGTACGAGAGCGGGCGCGGCCGGAAGTGGTCGCGCGTGGCCGTGATCTCGTACAGGCGCTGCCACTCCTCGAGGTCCTGGTAGCCGCCCTGGACGACCTCGACACCGGCCTTCTCGGCCTTCTTGATGTTGCGGCGCCACAGCTGGTTGAAGTTCTTGTGGACCTCTTCCAGGGAGCGGTTCGCGAGCGGCACCTGGTAGACGTAGCGCGGCTGGACGTCACCGAAGCCGGCGCCGCCGTCCTCGCCCTGCTGCCAGCCCATGCGGCGCAGCTTGTCCGCGACCTCGAAGGCGCGCGGCTCGATGAAGTCCGCCTCGATGTCGCGCAGGCGCTTCACATCCGGGTCCTGGATGCCCTTCTTGATGGAAGGGGCCTCCCAGCGGCGGATGATGACCGGCGGGCCCATCTTCACGGAGAAGGCGCCCTGCGCCTTCAGATGCGCGAGCATCGGGCGCAGCCACTCTTCGAGGTTCGGCGCGTACCAGTTGATGACCGGGCCCTCGGGCAGGTACGCGAGATAGCGCTTGATCTTGGGCAGCTGGCGGTACAGGACGAGGCCCGCGCCGACCATCTCGCCGGTCTTGTCGTCGAACCAGCCCATGTTCTCGGAGCGCCACTCCGCCTTCACGTCTGCCCATGCGGGGACCTGCATGTGGCTGGCCGACGGCAGGCTCTGGATGTATGCCAGATGCTGCTCTCGGCTGATGGTCCGCAGGGTCAGGCTCATTCGGGGCGCTCCTCGGGCTGGTGTGTCCCCATGGGTACAGGGGCTCCGGCTCTCGCGCCGAAGCCTACTGCGCCCTGTGAGCGCCCCGACTGGCCGTATGGAAGGTCGGCCCCTTCCGGTGGTCGGACGTCAGCCGATGACCCCGCCGAAGAGGCCTCCGTGGGCCATGCCGATGAAGAAGCCGACGGCCGAGGCGCCGAGGCCCAGGATCAGCCCGAAGCGCTCGCGGGTCGTCTCCGAGACGAACTGGCCGTACGCCCCGGTCAGGATTCCCACCAGGCCCGTCCACGAGCTGAGGAGATGGAGCCCGGTCCAGAGCGACGAGATGATCGCGATCGCCCCGAGGACCACGGTCACCGCGAGCAGGGTGTCCGGGAGCGGATGGGACTTCCCGTCCGAGGCGAAGAGAGAGCCGGCTGTGGTGCTGTTCGGTCGCATTGCTTGTGCCATGAGGGCACCTCCTGCGGAAGGCGGCGCATCGTAGCGCCATACACACCCGATGTGTACAGACTGCGGCTGTCCACTGTCGGATTTCAACCGGAAGCCGAGGTGCGGGTAGTCTGTACCGTCTGCATCGGTGTCTGCCCACGTCCCGGCAAGGGATGGATACCCACTGATCTGCAAGGTTCTCCTCGCGAGACCCGATTGTCAGTGGTGGCCGATACCGTTGCTCACGCATAACAACCCTCCTGCCACGGAACGACCGTGGCCGCTGAGTCCAAAGGAGGTGGGTTCCACATGCGTCACTACGAAGTGATGGTCATCCTCGACCCCGATCTGGAGGAGCGCGCCGTCGCCCCCCTGATCGAGAACTTCATGTCTGTCGTCCGTGAGGGCAACGGCAAGGTGGAGAAGGTCGACACCTGGGGCCGTCGTCGTCTCTCGTACGAGATCAAGAAGAAGCCCGAGGGCATCTACTCGGTCATCGACCTGCAGGCCGAGCCTGCGGTCGTCAAGGAGCTCGACCGCCAGATGAACCTGAACGAGTCGGTCCTCCGGACCAAGGTCCTCCGCCCCGAGACCCACTGAACTTCCTAGTTCAGCGGTATCGGGATTCGAGTAGCAGCAAGCAGTCCGCAGCAAACCCGCCGAGAGGTACCCCATGGCAGGCGAGACCGTCATCACGGTCGTCGGCAATCTTGTCGACGATCCCGAGCTGCGCTTCACCCCCTCCGGTGCGGCGGTCGCGAAGTTCCGTGTCGCGTCCACTCCCCGCACCTTCGACCGGCAGACCAACGAGTGGAAGGACGGCGAGAGCCTGTTCCTGACCTGCTCGGTCTGGCGTCAGGCGGCGGAGAACGTCGCGGAGTCGCTCCAGCGAGGCATGCGCGTCATCGTGCAGGGCCGGCTGAAGCAGCGGTCCTACGAGGACCGTGAGGGCGTCAAGCGCACGGTCTACGAGCTGGACGTCGAGGAAGTCGGCGCCAGCCTGAAGAGCGCCACGGCCAAGGTCACCAAGACCAGTGGTCGCGGTGCCCAGGGTGGTGGCTTCGGCGGCGGCGGTGGCGGCCAGCAGGGCGGCGGCTGGGGCGGTGGCTCCGGCGGCGGTCAGCAGCAGGGTGGCGGCGGTGCTCCCGCCGACGACCCCTGGGCGACCGGTGCGCCGGCCGGCGGCGGCCAGCAGCAGGGCGGCGGCGGTGGCGGCTGGGGCGGAAGCTCCGGCGGCTCCGGCGGCGGCTACTCGGACGAGCCCCCCTTCTAGGGATCACTCCCTCGGGGCCGGGCTCACCCCACACTTCTTGATCACACAGGAGAAACACCATGGCGAAGCCGCCTGTGCGCAAGCCTAAGAAGAAGGTCTGCGCTTTCTGCAAGGACAAGGTCACGTACGTGGACTACAAGGACACGAACATGCTGCGGAAGTTCATTTCCGACCGCGGCAAGATCCGTGCCCGCCGCGTGACCGGCAACTGCACGCAGCACCAGCGTGACGTCGCCACGGCCGTCAAGAACAGCCGTGAGATGGCGCTGCTGCCCTACACGTCCACCGCGCGATAAGGGAAGGGTGACCGAAAGATGAAGATCATCCTCACCCACGAGGTCTCCGGCCTCGGCACCGCCGGCGACGTCGTCGACGTCAAGGACGGGTACGCCCGCAACTACCTGGTCCCGCGTGGCTTTGCCATCCGCTGGACCAAGGGTGGCGAGCAGGACGTGGCGCAGATCCGCCGCGCCCGCAAGATCCACGAGATCGCGACCATCGAGCAGGCCAACGAGATCAAGGCCAAGCTCGAGGGCACGAAGGTCCGTCTGGCCGTCCGCTCCGGCGACGCCGGTCGTCTCTTCGGTTCCGTCACGCAGGCCGACGTCGCTTCGGCGATCGAGACCGCCGGCGGCCCGAAGGTCGACAAGCGCCGCGTCGAGCTGGGCTCGCCGATCAAGACGCTGGGCGCCCACGAGGCGACCGTGCGTCTGCACCCCGAGGTTGCCGCCAAGGTCAACGTCGAGGTCGTCGCTGCCTGAGCACTGCCCTGAGCAGCGCTGAAGCGAATGTGGGGCCGCACCCTTCGGGGTGCGGCCCCACATGCTTGTGCGGTCGCGGTCGCGGTCGCGGTGGCGGTGGCGATCACCGTCGTGGGCGTGTCGTTTCACGTGAAACGACGGATGTTCGTCAGCGCGTCGCGCCCGTGACAGCCCAGCGGCCTGAGCGGTAGCGGGTCCAGAGGGTCAGCATGCGCACCGCCATCATCAGGGTCATCGCTCCCCACACGGCGGTCAGACCACCGCCGAGGACCGGAACCAGCAGGGCCACCGGTGCGAACACCGCCAGCGTGATCAGCATCGCCCAGGCCAGGTACGGCCCGTCGCCTGCTCCCATGAGCACACCGTCGAGCACGAACACGATGCCGCAGATGGGCTGGGACAGCGCCACGACGATCAGGGCGGGCAACGCCGCGTCCTGGACGGCCGGGTCGCTCGTGAACAGCGGGACGAAGAGCGGTCGGGTCAGGACGAGAAGGATGCCGAGGACGATCCCCGCCGCGATCCCCCACTGCACCATGCGGCGGCAGACGTCCCGCGCTCCTGGCGCGTCGTCGGCGCCGAGGTAACGGCCGATGATCGCCTGCCCCGCGATGGCGATGGCGTCCAGGGCGAAGGCCATCAGGCTCCACAGGGACAGGATGATCTGGTGGGCGGCCACGTCCGCGTCGCCGAGCCGGGCAGCGACCGCCGTGGCGATCATCAGGATCGCGCGGAGCGAGAGCGTACGGACCAGCAGCGGCGCCCCCGCCTTGGCACAGGCCCGGATCCCGGCCACGTCCGGGCGCAGGGAGGCGTGGTGACGCCGGGCTCCACGGACGACCACGACCAGATAGACGGCGGCCATGGCGAACTGGGCGATGACGGTGCCCCAGGCGGAACCCGCGATGCCGAGCCCGGCGCCGTAGACCAGCGCGACATTGAGCACGCCGTTGGCGACGAAGCCGGCGATGGCCACATAGAGCGGGGTCTTCGTGTTCTGGAGGCCGCGCAGGACTCCGGTCGCGGCCAGGACGACGAGCATGGCGGGGATGCCGAGTGCGGAGATGCGCAGATACGTGACCGCGTACGGTGCGGCGGTGTCCGATGCGCCGAAGAGCTGCACCAGCCCCGGGGCGGTGGGCAGGACGACGGCGATGACGGCGACGCCGAGGAGCAGAGCGAGCCAGATGCCGTCCATGCCCTGCTGGATCGCGGCGCGCAGATCACCCGAGCCGACGCGGCGGGCGACGGCGGCGGTGGTCGCGTAGGCCAGGAAGACGAAGACGCTGACCGCGGTCGTCAGGAGGGCCGAGGCGATGGCGAGTCCCGCCAGCTGCGCCGTGCCGAGGTGCCCGACGATGGCGCTGTCCGCCATGAGGAAGAGGGGCTCCGCGACGAGTGCGCCGAAGGCCGGAACGGCGAGGGCGACGATCTCTCGGTCGTGCCGACGGCGGGCGGCTTTGGGTGTCGCGGGAGCCTGTGTCATGCCCACCAATCTAATCTTCCACAGGTAAGAGATGCAATGCCATGTAGACCCTTACTTGTGGCCGTCTTCCGCGTGTCGCGGGACGCTCCTCCGAAGGATCTTGGGCCGACTGGGAAAGTTTTTCTTCTGCACAGCCGGTGGACGGGAAAAGCGCAGGTCACGTCCTGTGTGTGGAAGTGGCTGAGGGCTTGTTCACAGGCCTGTCCACCGGGTCGTGCACAGGTTTTCCCCGGTTCTCCACAGCGAGAGGCCCGTCATCCACACCGCCTGTGGATAACCAGATTGGCTGACGGTGCCCGCGCGCCTAACGTGGTGCGGCGCCCACCCTGTCCCGCGCCCTCGGAAACCTCACAAAACCGACGCGTCGCAACCGGAGTCGGGCCCCCTATTTGTCAGTGTCGTGCCGTAGGAATGACAGCACGGCGAGGTCCGCTCGGCGGACGGGAGGAGGTGGCCCGGTGAGTATCTCCGAGCCCTTGGACGACCCCTGGGCCGACAGCGGTCCCAGTGATCGTCTTCCCCCTTCCCGTAAGGGCCGGGGTGGTGCCCGTGGCCAGGGCGACCAGCACGAGCGGGGTCGCGAGGACAGCGGCTGGGACGACGGTCCCGCCACGTTCGAGCGCGTACCGCCGCAGGATCTGGACGCCGAGCAGTCCGTGCTCGGTGGCATGCTCCTGTCCAAGGACGCCATCGCCGATGTCGTCGAGGTGCTCAAGGGCGCCGACTTCTACAAGCCCGCCCACGAAACGATCTTCCAGGCGATCCTCGACGTCTACGCCAAGGGCGAGCCGGCCGACCCGATCACCATCGCCGCCGAGCTGACCAAGCGCGGTGAGATCAACAAGGTCGGCGGCGCATCGTATCTGCACACCCTCGTCCAGACGGTCCCGACCGCTGCCAACGCCGAGTACTACGCGGAGATCGTTCACGAGCGGGCCGTGCTGCGCCGGCTCGTCGAGGCCGGCACGCGGATCACGCAGATGGGATACGCGGCCGACGACGACGTCGACGAGATCGTCAACAAGGCGCAGGCCGAGATCTACGCGGTCACCGAGCAGCGCACCAGCGAGGACTACCTCCCGCTCGGCGACATCATGGAGGGCGCGCTCGACGAGATCGAGGCGATCGGTTCGCGCAGCGGCGAGATGACCGGTGTGCCGACCGGCTTCACCGACTTCGACTCGCTGACCAACGGTCTGCACCCGGGCCAGATGATCGTCATCGCGGCCCGACCCGCCATGGGTAAGTCCACACTCGCCCTCGACTTCGCGCGCGCCGCATCGATCAAGCACAACCTGCCCAGCGTCATCTTCTCCCTCGAAATGGGGCGCAACGAGATCGCGATGCGTCTGCTGTCGGCGGAGGCGCGCGTCGCGCTGCACCACATGCGGTCGGGCACGATGACGGACGAGGACTGGACGAGGCTCGCGCGCCGCATGCCCGAGGTCTCGGCCGCGCCGCTGTACATCGACGACTCCCCGAATCTGTCGATGATGGAGATCCGTGCGAAGTGCCGTCGCCTCAAGCAGCGCAACGACATCAAGCTCGTGATCATCGACTATCTGCAGCTGATGCAGGCCGGTGGATCGAAGCGGTCCGAGAGCCGACAGCAGGAGGTCTCGGACATGTCCCGAAACCTCAAGCTGCTCGCCAAGGAGCTTGAAGTCCCGGTGATCGCGCTCTCGCAGCTGAACCGTGGTCCCGAGCAGCGCACGGACAAGAAGCCGATGGTGTCCGACCTGCGTGAGTCCGGCTCCATCGAGCAGGACGCCGACATGGTCATCCTGCTCCACCGCGAGGACGCGTACGAGAAGGAGTCACCGCGCGCGGGCGAGGCCGACATCATCGTCGGCAAGCACCGTAACGGTCCGACGGCCACGATCACCGTCGCCTTCCAGGGCCACTACTCCCGCTTCGTGGACATGGCGCAGACCTGATCCGCAGCAATTCGGTCGACGCGGGCCGATGAGCGGGGTGGACTGAGGGCATGACGATGCCCCCTGAAGAGTTGTTGCCCACCACGCGCCGCGCGCTTGTGCACCGTATCGCCGTGGCTCAGAGCGAGGGGCGTTCACCGTCCCTCGTCGCCGCGGTCGCCCGGGACGGGCAGGTGGTGTGGACGGGATCCCGTACCTCGGTGGACGGGCACGGGCCTGATGAGAACGTGCAGTACCGGATCGGCTCGATCACCAAGACGTTCACGGCCGTGCTGGTGATGCGTTTGCGTGACGAGGGGCTCCTCGATCTGGGAGACCCGTTGGAGAAGCACCTTCCGGGCACCGGCGCGGGGGAGGTCTCCATCGCCGAACTCCTCGCGCACACCGGTGGGTTGGCGGCCGAGACGCCCGGTGAGTGGTGGGAGCGCTCGTCGGCCGCGCTGCGCCCGACCCTGGGCGACGTCCTTGGCGAGCGGCCGTTCCGGCATCCGGTCGGCCGCCGGCACCACTACTCCAACCCCGGCTACACACTGCTGGGTTCGCTGGTGGAGAAGGTGCGCGGCGTCCCCTGGGAGCAGGCTCTGCGGACGGAGATCCTCGAACCGCTCGGCCTGAGCCGGACCAGTGCCCAGCCGCAGATGCCGCATGCCGGCGGGTGGGCCGTCCATCCGTACGCCGACGTGATGATGCCGGAACCCAGCGAGGACCTCGGCCTGATGGCGGCCGCGGGCCAACTGTGGTCGACCACCAAGGACTTGCTCGCGTTCGCCGCTTTCCTCATGGCCGGCGACGAGCGGGTCCTGAGCGCGGAGTCCGTACGGGAGATGCGGGCGCCAGCCGCGCCCGCGCTGCCCGGCAGCGGCGAGTCCTCGTACGGCCTCGGTATGCAGGTCCTGACCGCGAACGGGCGGACGCTGGCGGGACACAGCGGGTCGCTGCCCGGGTTCGTGGCGGGGCTGTGGCTGAGCGAGGAGGACGGCCTCGCCGCCGTGGTGCTGGCCAACTGCACCTCCGGGGTTCCCGCGGCGACCGTGGCCGCCGACCTGCTGGTGACCGTCGCCGAGGCCGAGCCGCGCATCCCCGAGCCGTGGCGCCCCCTGCCCGAAGTGGACGTCTCCGTACTGGGGTTGGCGGGCCCCTGGTACTGGGGTACGCAGGCTGTGGCGCTGCGGCTCACCACGGAGGGCGGCGTCGATCTGGGGCCCGTGGCCGGTGGTGGGCGTCGCTCGCGCTTCCGGGCGAACGGTGACGGCACCTGGACCGGGCTCGACGGCTACTACGCGGGGGAACTGCTCCAGGCGGTGCGGCGGCCGGACGGCTCGGTGAGCCACCTGGACCTCGGCTCGTTCGTCTTCACACGGAAGCCGTACGACGAGGACGCTCCGGTGCCGGGTGGTGTGGACCCGGAGGGCTGGCAGGGGATGCCGCAGTAGACGCGATGCGTCGTTTCACGTGAAACGGCCCGTCGTTGTTTCACGTGAAACAACGACGGGCCGTTCTGCGTAGCCGGAGGCATCGCAGCGGCGGCTTTACAGCTGCATCTTGAACCCCACGTGCGAAGCCTCAAAGCCGAGGCGCTCGTAGAAGCGATGGGCGTCGACGCGGGTGGCGTCGGAGGTCAGCTGCACCAACTGGCAGTCCTGGCGCCGGGATTCGTCGACGGCCCACTCGATGAGCAGGGTGCCGAGACCACTGCCGCGCTCGTCCGCGTGGATGCGTACGCCCTCGATGACCGAACGGGTGGCGCCCTTCCGGGAGAGCCCGGGGATGACGGTGAGTTGCAGGGTGCCGACGACGCGGCCCTCGCGCACGGCGACGACGAGATGCTGGTTCGGGTCGGCGGCGAGGCGTGCGTGAGCGGCGAGATACGGCGCCAGGTCGTCCGGCGACTCCCGCTGGGCGCCGAGCGGATCGTCCGCCAGCATCGCGACGATCGCCGGAACGTCCTCGGCCGCGGCAGGCCTGATCTCAAGATCTCCCATGGCCGCAGCCTAAGCGGGACGCCCCGTGCGGACCAGGGCTTTACGCGGGGACGCGGAGGGCTTCGACGGCCCTGACCAGCGGAGCGAGCTCGGGGTTCTCGGCGGCGGCGTCGAGCGCCTCGCGCAGTGCCGCCTCGTTGGTCGGCCGGGCCTCTTCGAGGAGCTTGAGGCCCGCCTCGGAGACGTTCGTGTAGATGCCGCGCCGGTCGGTGGGGCACAGGTAGCGCGCGAGGAGGCCGCGGTCCTCGAGGCGCGTGACCAGGCGGGTCGTGGCGCTCTGGCTGAGGACGACCGCGTCGGCGACCTGCTTCATCTGAAGGTGGCCGCCCTCCCCGTCGTGCTGTCGGCTGAGGACGTCGAGCAGGGAGTACTCGCGCACGCTCAGGCCGTGTCCGGCCTGGAGGGCGCGCTCGATGTGGGCCTCGATCCTCCCGTGCAGGAGGGAGAGCGCGCACCAGCCCTGGGAGAGGGCGGTGAGTGCGGGGTCTGTGGCGGTCATGGCTCGTGGATCCTCCGTCCCGGAGCGGCTGTGCACCAGGATAGTCGATGCACGCGATTGCCCGCGTTTGCAATTAACCAGCGTCTGCAATTATTGTGAGGTCTCGTAAAGCGCACCCGCAACAGTCTGGGAAGGTGAACCCCATGCCTCTCGCGCTCCTTGCCCTCGCGATCGGGGCCTTCGGGATCGGAACCACGGAATTCGTGATCATGGGATTGCTCCCAGAGGTCGCGGGCGACTTCGGCGTCTCCATCCCCACGGCCGGATTCCTCGTGACCGGCTACGCCCTCGGCGTCATGTTCGGCGCCCCGCTGATGACCGCGCTCGGCACCCGCATCTCCCGCAAGCGGATGCTGATGCTCCTGATGGGCCTCTTCATCGTCGGCAACCTGCTCTCCGCTGTGGCCCCCGTCTTCGCCGTGATGCTGATCGGCCGCGTGGTCGCCTCGCTCGCCCACGGCGCGTTCTTCGGCATCGGCTCCGTGGTCGCCGCCGAACTGGTCGCCCCGGAGAAGAAGGCCGGAGCGATCGCGATGATGTTCACGGGCCTGACCGTGGCCAACGTCGTCGGCGTCCCGCTCGGCACGCTCATCGGCCAGTCCGTCGGCTGGCGCGTCACGTTCACGATCGTCGCGGCGCTCGGGGTCGTCGGCCTCCTCGGCATCGCCAAGCTCGTACCCGACCTGCCCAAGCCCGAGGGCGTGCACCTGCGCCACGAGCTGGCCGCCTTCAAGAACGTGCAGGTCCTGCTCGCCATGGCGATGACGGTGCTCGGCTTCGGCGGGGTCTTCGCCGCCATCACCTACATCACGCCGATGATGACCAACGTCGCCGGATTCGCCGACGGCTCGGTCACCTGGCTGCTCGTCCTCTTCGGGCTCGGCATGGTCGGCGGCAACCTCATCGGCGGCAGGTTCGCCGACCGGGCCCTGATGCCCATGCTCTACGTCTCCCTGAGCGCCCTGGCGATCGTGCTCGGCCTCTTCACGGTGACCGCGCACAACAAGGTCCTGGCCGCGATCACCATCGCCCTGATCGGCGCGCTCGGCTTCGCGACGGTGCCGCCGCTGCAGAAGCGGGTCCTCGACCAGGCCTCCGGTGCCCCCACGCTCGCCTCGGCCGTCAACATCGGCGCCTTCAACCTCGGCAACGCGCTGTCCGCCTGGCTCGGCGGCATGGTGATCGCCGCGGGCCTCGGCTACACCGCCCCGAACTGGGTCGGCGCCGCGCTCGCCGCCGGAGCCCTCGTCCTGGCCGTCCTGTCCGCCGCCCTGGAGCGCCGCTCACCGGCCCCGAGCCCGGTCGTCGCAGGCTCCGCCCAGCGGCACGCCGAGCCGGTCCACCACTGACCCGTACCCCTGCCGACGGGGCCGACGACGTCCCCGCACCCTGAACGACCCGCCCCCCCCTGAACAACCCGCACCACCCTGCAAGGAGAACCCCCGCATGAGCACCACCACGGCCGTCACCCCGCTGACCACGCAGGACGCCGAGGCCCTCGTCACCGCCGCCGCTCGCGCCGCCGAGGAGGCCGGAGTCACCGTCAGCGTGACCGTCCTCGACGCCGGCGGTCACCTGCTCGCCTTCCGCCGCGACGACCGCGCCGTACTGATCTCCGGCGAGACGAGCACCCGCAAGGCGTACACGGCTCTCCAGCTGAACGCACCGACCGCCGACCTCGTCGACCTGGTCAAGCCCGACGGCCCGTTCCACAGCCTGCCCACCGCTCTCGACCGGCCGCTGCTGTTCATCGCCGGCGGTCTGCCGGTCCACCGCGACGGCCGCCTCATCGGGGCCATCGGCGTCGGCGGTGGCGCCCCCGAGCAGGACCACGGGTTCGCCACGGCGGCCGTGGAGTCGCTCGCGTAGTGCCGCCCCCGGGACGAGCCCGCCCCAAGTTCCGCTGCGAAGGCGGTACTTGGGGCGGGCTGTGTGCTGTGTGGGCTGTGCTCAGCCGGCGGCGACGGTCAGCGGCGCGAAGCGGCGGGTCCAGTCGCCGGGCAGGTCCGGGGCGCCGAGGTTCATCACCGCGTTCAGGCTGATGCCCTCGAGGCCGCGCTCCTTGACCCAGGCGAGCAGCTCCTCGTGGCGTACGTCGATGTCGGTGCGCAGCGGCCGGTCCGTGCCCGCCGCGAGCGAGGCGACGAGGGCCTTCGCGGTCTCGGTGTCACGGGCGATCAGCGGGCCGACGACGTGCGTGTCCATGTTGGGCCAGGCGGCCGCGTAGCCGATGAGCTCGCCGTCGGCCTCCGCCACGCGCAGCTGGTCGGCGAAGGCCGGCAGGCGCGTGATCACGTGCGTGCGGTCCGGGCCGAACACCTCGGCGTCCAGGCGCACGATCGCCGTCAGGTCCTCGGCGGTCGCCGGGCGCGTGGCGACGCCGGGCACCGCACCGCCCGGGGTGAACCGTCCGCGCACCATCTCGGCCTGTCCGGTGACCTTGAAGCCCAGCTCCTCGTAGAGCGGGCGCCCGTACGGCGTCGCGTGCAGCGTCAGTGGCGTCGTGCCCGCCCGCTCCAGTGCGTACCGCATCAGGCGCCTGCCGACCCCCTGGCGCGCGTGCCGTTCGGCGACCAGGACCATGCCGATCGCGCCGAGCTCGGGGCGCTCCTGAGGGCCGTACTCGGTGACCACGAAGGCCCCGACGAGTCCACCGTCGGGGTCGTCGATGCCGTAGCCCGTACCGGCGGTGAGCAGCAGTCCCCATTTGTGTTCTTCGCGGGGCCACCCCCGGTTCTCGGAGAGGTCGGCGCAGGCGAGGACGTCGCGGCGGGTGAGACGGCGGATGGGAAGGCCGGAGAGGGAAGGTGTCGACACGCAGGTCAGGCTGTCGGACTCAGCCCGTCGCGTCCACCGCTTTGGGCGCAGTGACCCGGTGCTTTCGGCCACGTCGGGTCAGACCCCACGGCTTGAGCACCGAGATCGCCGTCATGAAGACGTACGACGCCAGGGAGACGATCGGGCCGGCCAGCAGATCCGCGGCACGCGGCACCTGGCCCCCTGCTGAGATGGTCGCCACCGCGTCGTCGACGCCCGGCCGCAGGACGAGGACCGAGGCCGTGGTGGTGGCGAGGGTCAGCCAGAATTTGACGTAGATCCACCGGTGCCGGGCCAGTCCCCATGGCGTGCCCAGCGAGAGCACCAGACCGCTGAGCAGCGTCAGCAGCGCGAGCGGGATCACCAGCCAGTCCGCGAAGAGCTTCATCGAGCGCGCGGAGGCCTCCACGGCCGGACCCGCCCCGGTGGTCGTCGCCGTGACGGCCAGCGCGAGCAGCCCGAGCGTGACGCCGAGCCAGCAGGCGGACGCGGCGACGTGCACGACGAGGAGGGCCCGGCGAGGGCGGCGCTGAAGTTTCACGTGAAACACCGTGCCGGGAACGACCCGACGCGGCGTCTGACGGGGGGAGTAACCCTCCCTACTAGCCTCGGCGTACATGACGCGACCGAGACTGCACCTCTTCGACCTCGACGGGACGCTGCTGCCCGGCACGACCGCGCCCGTCCAGATATCCCGGCAACTCGGCCTGGAGGCCGAGGCGCTCGCCCTCGACGTCGAGATCGGAGCGCAGCGCATCGGCCCTCCGGAGTACGCGCGCCGGATCCATGCCCTCTGGTCGGGGCTGACGGCCGACCATGTCACCGCCGCGTTCGACGGCGCGCCCTGGCTGCAGGGCATCCGCGAGACGTGGGCGCAGATCCGGGAGCACGGCGACTACTGCGCGGTCGTCTCGCTGTCGCCCTCGTTCTTCGTCGAGCGGCTCACTGGCTGGGGCGCCCACGCGGCGTACGGCTCCCGTTTTCCCGCGGTGCCGTTCACCGAGCCGGTCGACCCGGCCGGAGTGCTCAGCGCGGCGGCCAAAGTGAAGATCGCGGACCGGCTCTGTGAAGAGTTCGGGGTGGAGCGGGCCGATTGCATTGCGTACGGGGACTCCCTGTCGGACGTGGAGCTTTTCGCCACGGTGCCGGTTTCGGTGGCGGTCAATGCGGATCAGCACCTGGTGGGACTCGCCACGCACTCGTATGTGGGGCGTGATCTGCGGAAGGCGTACGAATTGGTGCCGCGCGACCGGTAATTGAGAATTTCGGAGAGCCTGAGGCGCGCTTAATCGGCGCTTAAGCCGGGAGGGGCTTGTGACACTTCCGGCGGCCGGTATGGTCGACTCCGGTTCCCGCCGTGTGCATGGAAGACACCGGGGAAGACGCCTGGAGGGCGGACGCAGGCCACCGCAGCCTAACCGGACGGAGAGATCGAAAGCTGGCACTTTCCGCTTTGCGTTCTGTGCAATGGCGCCCGACGGCAGGCTGCAGTGAGAGGACTGCGGGCAATGTCACATTCTTGCCTTACTTGTCCGTAGCGGGCGGGAATGCAGGGTTCAATGTGGGCCGCATTGTCCGGTGAAGCCCGCATGACATGAAGCGACAGACGGGGGAAAACCCGCTGCTTCCGTTCGCAGAAGAGCACGGAAGAGCGCGGACGTACGCAGACCGACCGAGAGATGTTCGAGGCGAGGCACAGCATGGACGCTCCGACCACTACGTCGGCCGGTTCCGACCCGGGCGACGGGGGCGGCTGGTTCACGCCGCGCACGACCGCCGGACCGGATCCGGCCCTTCCCGGCCGCCCCGAGCAGGACGAGAGCCGAATACCCCAGCCGCGCACGGCCGGGCCCGCCGCCGAGCCGCGCCCCCAGCGCTCGACTCGGCCGAACGCCTCCCCCGACGCGCTCCTCGTCCGGCGCACGATGGAGGAGGTCGGCCCGGTCGCCGACAAGGTGACCTCGTACTTTTACGCGCTGCTCTTCGTGCGCCACCCCGAGCTGCGGCAGTTGTTCCCCGCCGCCATGGACACCCAGCGCGACCGCCTCCTGAAGGCCCTGCTGACCGCCGCG
Organism: Streptomyces sp. NPDC052225; assembly: GCF_040679615.1. Classification (NCBI taxonomy): domain Bacteria; kingdom Bacillati; phylum Actinomycetota; class Actinomycetes; order Kitasatosporales; family Streptomycetaceae; genus Streptomyces; species Streptomyces sp. NPDC052225. The sequence continues at coordinate 417,139 of NZ_JBFAVD010000001.1, forward strand.
GAGCACATCGACAACCAGGACGTCCTGGTCGCGTACCTGAAGAACCTCGGGCGCGGCCACCGCAAGTACGGCACGCAGGCTGAGCACTACCCGGCCGTCGGCGAGTGCCTCATCGCCGCGCTCACCCGGTACGCCACGACGACCTGGGACGCGCGGACCGAGGCCGCCTGGGTCCGTACGTACACGGCGATCTCCCAGATCATGATCGACGCGGCGGCCGAGGACGAGCTGAAGGCGCCGGCCTGGTGGCTCGCCGAGGTCGTCTCCCACGATCTGCGCACCCCTGACATCGCTGTCGTGACCGTCAGGCCCAACCAGCCCTACCCCTTCCTGGCCGGGCAGTACACGACGCTGGAGACACCGTGGTGGCCGCGGGTCTGGCGGCACTACTCGTTCGCCGCGGCGCCCCGCTCGGACGGGCTGCTCTCGTTCCACGTGAAGGCGGTGCCCGCGGGCTGGGTCTCGAACGCCCTGGTGCACCGCGCCCGCCCCGGCGACGTACTCCGCCTCGGGCCGCCCGCCGGCTCCATGACCGTCGACCACGCCACGGACGCCGGACTGCTGTGCCTGGGCGGCGGTACCGGCATCGCCCCCATCAAGGCGCTCGTCGAGGACGTCGCCGAGCACGGGGAGCGGCGCCCGGTGGAGGTCTTCTACGGCGCCCGGACCGATCACGACCTGTACGACATCGACACCATGCTGCGGCTCCAGCAGACCCACCCCTGGCTGTCGGTCCGCCCGATCGTCGACCACCACCTGCAACTGCCGTACGCGGTGCGGGACTACGGCCCCTGGAACGAGTACGACGCCTATCTCTCGGGCCCGCCCGGCCTGATCCGCAGCGGTGTCGACGCGCTGCGCGACATCGGCATCCCGGTCGACCGCATCCGGCACGACTCGGTGGAGGACCTGATGGCGGCTGCGAACTGAGGCGCCCGTACGGTCCGGTCAGCCCAGATCGGGCGCGTGCATCGCCCGTACGCCCTCGATGTTGCCGTCGAGGTAGTGGCGCAGGGACAGCGGTACGAGGTGGACCGAGGCGATGCCGACGCGGGTGAAGGGCACCCGGACGATCTCGTACTCGCCGCACGGCTCCTCGACCTCGGGGCCGTGCCGCTGGTCGGTGTCCATCGACTCCAGCCGGCAGACGAAGAAGTGCTGGACCTTCACGCCGGTCGCGCCGCCGTCCTCGCCGATGTGCTCGACGGTGTCCACGAAGCAGGGCACCACGTCGACGATCTTGGCGCCGAGTTCCTCGTGCACCTCGCGGTGCAGGGCGTCCACGACGGTCGTGTCCTCCGGCTCGACCCCGCCGCCGGGGGTCACCCAGTACGGATCGACGCCGGGCTTGGTCCGCTTGATCAGGATCAGGTCGTCGCCGTCGAGCAGAACGGCGCGTGCGGTGCGCTTGACCACGGGTCGGACGGTCATGGGAGAAATGTGGCCCGGCTGGTTCCACGTGAAACATCCCGCACCGCCCGCGCCCGCGCTCACGACCAGTCGACAGCAGCGCGCAGCAGCCACTCATGCGCCCGCGCGATGTGCGGCAGGGCGAGTGTGCCGGTGCGTACGACCAGGAAGTACGTGCGCAGGGGCGGCACGGGCGGGTCGAGCAGCGCCACGATCTCGCCGCGCTCCAGGGCCGGGGCGCACAGATAGCGCGGCAGGACCGCGAGGCCCGCGCCGGCGATCACGCAGGCGAGCACCGCGCGCAGGTCCGGCACGACGACCGTGCCGGAGGCGACGGGCCGGGCGTCGAAGACCGCGGCCCAGTAGCGGGCGACCAGGGGCAGTGACTCGTGGACCTCGACGACGGGGAACTTCTCCAGCGACGGCGCCGCGTCGCGGTGCAGTTTGCCGGGGCCGATGCGGGCGGCCCAGCGCGGGGCGGCGACCAGGACGTGCTCCTCGTCGCAGAGCGGAGTCGCCGTGAGCAGGGCGCCGCGCGAACGGGCCGTCGTGATGGCCAGATCATGATGTCCCGCGGCGAGCCCGTCCAGGACCTCCTCGGCGGTGCCGAAGGACGTGCGCAGGGCGACGCTGTGGCCGTCATCGCGGGTCAGTGCCGTGAGGGCGGGAAGAGCGCGCTCCGCGGTGAACTCCGGCGGCCCCGCGAGGTGCAGGGTGCGGACGGAGGACTCCACGTCGAGCCCGGCCTCGGTGATCTCCACGAGGGCGTCGAGATGCGGGGCCGCCTTGTGGGCCAGCTCGTCGCCGATGCTCGTCGGGGTCACGCCGCGTGCCTGGCGCAGGAACAGAGGGCGCCCCAACTGCCGCTCCAGGGTGCGGATCTGAGAGGTCACCGCGGGCTGCGAGAGGCCGAGCAGGGCGGCGGCACGGGTGAAGGACCCGGCCCGATGGACCGTCACAAAGGTGCGCAGCAAAGCGAGATCCATGCGCCTCCCCCACCTCCCGGCCCCCGGGTCGCGCCCAACTATAAATATGTCGATAGGTCTCTGTCGCTACCGTGATTGGACACTGACACAGAGTCAACTAGCCTTGTTTGCGCGGTTCTTCGCGCGCAGAACCGGGACGGTCCGAGCCACGAGGGGGGAGGCTCGGACCGTCCGTTGTGCGTAGCCGGGTACTAGACGGCCGCTGAATTCACCGTGTCGCGCACGGCGTCGAGCAGCCCGTCGCACGCCGCCTCGACGCTCTTGAGGCACTCCTCGAAGCCGCTCATGTCGCCGTAGTACGGGTCGGGGACGTCCAGGTCGTCGCCGGCCGCGGGATCGTACGAGCGCAGCAGCCGGATCTTCTCCGCGTCCTCAGGGCGCGCGGCCAGGCGGCGCAGGGTGCGCTGATGACCCGTATCGAGAGCGATCACCAGGTCGAGCCGGTCGAACCAGTCGCGGCGGAACTGCCGGGCGGTGTGGTCGCTCGTGTAGCCGCCCTCCTCCAGGACGTGGACGGTGCGCGGGTCGGCGGGGTCGCCCTCGTGCCAGCCGTCCGTGCCCGCGCTGTCGACCTCGACGAGAGCGGAGAGCCCGGCCTCCTCGACGCGGGCGCGGAAGACGTGCTCGGCCATCGGCGAGCGGCAGATGTTGCCGGTGCAGACGAAGCAGACGCGGAAGGTCATCGGGCGCCTCAGTCGTTGTCGGGCAGCACGACGTTCAGCGCCCACGAGACGATCGAGATGATCAGGCCGCCGAGGATCGCGGTCCAGAAGCCGTCGACGTGGAAGCTCAGGTCGAGCTGGTCGGCCAGCCACGAGGTCAGCAGCAGCATCAGGGCGTTCACGATCAGCGTGATCAGGCCCAGCGTGAGGACGAAGAGCGGGAACGTGAGGAGCTTGACGATCGGCTTCACCAGCACGTTGACCAGGCCGAAGATCAGCGCCACCAGGATCAGGGTGCCGATCTTCTTGCCGGTGCTGTCGCCGGTCAGCGTGATCTTGTCGAGCACCCAGACCGCGACGGCCAGGGCCCCCGCGTTGGCGATCGTCTTGACTACGAAATTCTTCATGTGTCTGATCGTGGCAGACGAGACCGGTGACGACGTGAACAGCGAGGACGACGACGGCGATGAAGGCTTTCCGGCTGGACGAACTGGAGGCGGAGCGCGCCGCCAACGACGGCGCGTATCTGCAGTTCCTGCGCGAGCGGAACATGTCGGTCGGGCTGTACGCGCTGAACGCGGGGGAGCACGACCCGCAGCAGCCGCACCAGCAGGACGAGGTGTACCTCGTGGTCAGCGGCCGCGCCTCGATCACGGTCGGGATGGAGACCACGCAGGTCGGCCGCGGCAGCGTCGTCTACGTACCGGCCGGCGTCGCTCACAAGTTCCACCACATCAGCGAGGATCTGCGGGTCCTCGTGGTGTTCTCTCCCCCGGAGAGCTGACCCCCGACCCCGGGGTTCCCTAAGGGGTGGGTCAGGGGAGGACAAGGGATCGCGAGGCCCCATCCGGGCCCGCGCCGTGTCAGCATCGGGTGCAGGACGTCACAGGAGCCCCGGCAAAGGGGCTCGCAACCGAAGGAGCGAGGGCAGTGCGAGAGATATTCGCGGGCATGCCGTGGTGGGTGAAGTGGGTCGCGGTGCCGGTCATCGCCCTGGTCGTGTTCGGCGGGCTGATCGCCAGCGTCGTCGGCTTCGTGATCGGACTGCTCTTCAAGGTGCTGGTGTTCGCTGCCCTCGTGGGCGGACTCATCTACCTCGTACGGAAGTTCATGGCGGGTTCGTCGTCGCGCAGCGACTGGTGAGTCCGGGCGGGGTGCAGGGTCCCGGACGGCGATGAGGGCTTCCTTGGTTGCGTCGTGCGACGGTTCGCACGACCGGGGGAAGTTTCCGTTCCGGGCCCGCACGAAGCGGTGGCCAAGGGTTAAAGTCCGGAATCCGACGGCTTCATCCCCGTGAGCCCCGGGTACGCGGGGAGACCCACGAGCATCGGGAGTGAACCGTGGCCACGGCTGACACCGCACCCGCCACCCAGCAGACGCTCATCGGCTCCGTCCAGCGGGCCATGCGGTTGCTCGAGGCGGTCGCCTCGCACGACGAGGGGGCGCCTGCCAAGCAGCTCGCCCGGGAGGCGGGGCTCGCCCTCCCCACGGCGTACCACCTGCTGCGCACCCTCGCCCACGAGGGCTATCTCCGCAAGGAGAACGGGGTGTTCGTGTTCGGCGACGCGACCGAGCGGCTGAGCAGCAGCGGAGCGCAGCAGAATCGTCGCGGCATGATCACCAACGCGCTGCGGCACTGGCGGGACGTCATCGGTGTCCCGGTCTACTTCGCGGTCTACCGCGAGGGCGAGATCGAGGTCGTCGCCGTCGCCGACACCCCGGCCAATCCGGCCGTCGAGGAATGGGCCGACTTCCGCGAGACCGGCCATGCCCACGCGATCGGCCAGTGCCTGCTCTCGCAGCTCGACGAGGAGGCCCGCCGCGACCACCTCGACCGCTACCCCCCGCAGTCCATCACGCCGTACTCGGTACGCGACGAGCGCTCACTGCTGCGCAAGCTGAGCACCGTGGGGCGGATGGAGCCCCTGATCGAGCGTCAGGAGTACGCGCTGGGCGCCGCCTGCGCCGCGTTCCCGATCACCATCGGGTCGACCGCGGCGACTTTGGCCATTTCGCTCCCTTCCCACCAGGCCGAGAAACTGCTTCCCGCCGCACGCCTGTTGCAGCACGAGATCGGAAACCTCGTAGGGACACTCGCCTTCTCTATCAGCATCTGAAAACTCACTCCTTGTGATCCTCCGTGTACGTTGAGCAAGATGCCAGCAGTGTCAGGAAGGTCATTCCTGGCCAATCGACGGCAAGTTGACGGGGTAGGCGATGCGCGAGTCGGTACAAGCAGTTCAGGCAGAGGTCATGATGAGCTTCCTCGTCTCCGAGGAGCTCTCCTTCCGTATCCCGGTGGAGCTCCGGTACGAGGCCGGGGATCCGTACGCCGTGCGGCTGACCTTCCATCTCCCCGGAGACGCGCCCGTGACCTGGGCGTTCGGCCGGGAACTCCTCGTCGACGGGGTCAACGGGGCCAGCGGCGACGGCGATGTGCGGATCTCCCCGGTCGAGCTCGCCGGGGGCAACGCCGGTGAGATGCCCGGCGAGGTGCACATCAGGCTCCAGGTCGGCATCGACCAGGCGCTGTTCCGGGCCGGGGTCGCCCCGCTCGTCGCGTTCCTCGACCGTACGGACAAGCTCGTCCCGCTCGGTCAGGAGCGGGCGCTCGCCGACTTCGAGACCCACCTCGACGAGGCCCTCGACCGGATCCTCGCCGAGGAGCAGAGCGCGGGCTGAGCCGTTCCCCCGGCCCGGCCCTCGCAGACGTAACGCTTCAGCAGCACGGTGCCCCCGAGCCGTACCGTGCGCTCAGCGCTTGCGTCGGCGGCCCCTGCCACCGCGTACCGGAGCGGCCCTCTCGGGCCCGTGGGACCCCGGGCGGTCGGCGGACACGACCAGGGCCGCCAGGGCGGTCGTGACCGGAACGGACGCCACCAGGCCGATCGAGCCGACCAGCGTGCGCACGATCTCCTCCGCCACGAGCTCGCTGTTGGCGACGTCGGTCACGCTGCTCTGCGCGATCGAGAAGAGCAGCAGGAGCGGCAGGGCCGCGCCCGCGTACGCCAGGACCAGGGTGTTGACGACGGACGCGATGTGGTCGCGTCCGATCCGGATGCCCGCCCGGTACAGACCGCGCCAGCCCATCGTCGGATTGGCCTCGTGCAGCTCCCAGACCGCCGACGTCTGGGTCACCGTCACGTCGTCCAGGACGCCGAGCGAACCGATGATGACGCCGGCCAGCAGCAGACCGCTCATGTCGATGTCCGGGTACAGGCCGTGGATCAGGCCGGTGTTGTCGTCCGTGTTGCCGGTCAGCGCTGCCCAGCCGATGAACAGGGACCCCAACAGCCCGATCAGCAGCAGCGATACGAGCGTGCCGAGCACCGCCACCGAGGTGCGGGCCGACAGGCCGTGACACATGTAGAGCGCGATGAGCATGATGGCGCTCGCCCCGACGACCGCCACCACCAGCGGATTCGAGCCCTGAAGGATCGCGGGCAGGATGAAGAACGTCAACACGAGGAAGCTGACCGCGAGCGCGATCAGCGCCATCAGGCCCCGCAGCCGGCCCACCACGACCACGGCCACGGCGAAGATCCCGGCGAGCAGCGCCATCGGAAGCTTGCGGTTCACATCGGTGACCGAGTACTGCAAGTTCTCAGGGGCGTCGGGCGCGTAGGCGACGATCACCTTCTGGCCCTCGTGCAGCTGCCGCGGCGAGTCCGGCTGGACGACCTCGGTGAACGTACGGCCCTTGTCCTTGCCGGTGTCGACGCGGATCGTCGCGTTCTCGCAGGTCCCGTTGGCCTGTTGCTGCGCGGACGAACCCTCGGCCGTGGAGGTGTCCCCGGTGGGGGTGTCCCCGGAGGCGTTCACGGACTTGCAGTCGACCTTGTCGACCTGGGTCACCGTGGCCTGCTGCGTCTGCCGGTCGAAGCCCACACCGGTGCGCTCGTGCGCGGGGGCGCCACCGGGCCACAGCACCGCCAGACCCACGACGACGGCGACGGAGAACGGGATCAGGACCGCCGCGATGACCTTGCGCAGGTGCTTCGAGACGGGCGTGGCCGGACCGTGGCTGTGGGAGTGCCCATGCGGCGGATGGGACGGTGGGGGCGGGGGCTGCTGGGTGGTGGTCACCGCCCGATCATCGCAAGAACGGCAGGGGCCCTCTGTTCAACGCGTCCGACATGACGCTAGCGTGGAGGCACCTTTGCACACGCGGGAGCTCGGAGCACCGGGCTGAGAGGGCGCTGACCTCCGTATCGAAGCGTGTTTCACGTGAAACGACGTGGAACATCGCGAGACGGATCTCGCTGCGTCGACCGCCGAACCTGTTACCGGGTAATGCCGGCGTAGGGAGTAGGTCTCATGACCACAACGGACGCACGCACGCCTGCCTCCAACCAGGGCGAGAACCTGAACGAGGCCGGGAAGTCCATCGGCTGGCACAAGGGATACGTCACGGGCTCGCGCCCGGACCTCCAGGTGCCGGTCCGTCAGGTGCATCTCACCAACGGGCAGTCGGTCACGCTGTACGACACCTCCGGCCCGTACACCGATCCGACCGTCGACACCGATGTCCGCCGCGGGCTCGCCCCGCTGCGGGAGAACTGGATCATCGCCCGCGGCGACACCGAGGAGTACGCGGGACGCCCCGTCCGCCCCGAGGACGACGGCATCAAGCACACGTCGCCGCGCGGCGGTCTGCGCAACCTCGACGCGGTCTTCCCGGGCCGCCCGCGCCAGCCGCGCCGGGGCCGCGACGGCCAGGCCGTGACCCAACTCGCGTACGCACGCCGGGGCGAGATCACCCCGGAGATGGAGTACGTGGCGCTCCGGGAGAACGTCGCGCCCGAGGTCGTACGGGAGGAGATCGCGGCGGGCCGGGCCGTGCTGCCCGCCAACGTGAACCACCCGGAGATCGAGCCGATGATCATCGGCAAGCGGTTCCTGGTGAAGGTCAACGCCAACATCGGCAACTCCGCGGTCACGTCGTCCATCGAGGAGGAGGTGGAGAAGATGACATGGGCGACCCGCTGGGGCGCCGACACCGTCATGGACCTCTCCACCGGCCGCAACATCCACACCACGCGCGAGTGGGTGCTGCGCAACTCCCCCGTCCCGATCGGCACCGTGCCGCTCTACCAGGCCCTCGAAAAGGTCGACGGCAAGGCCGAGGAACTGACCTGGGAGATCTACAAGGACACGGTCATCGAGCAGGCCGAGCAGGGCGTCGACTACATGACGGTCCACGCCGGCGTCCGCCTCCCGTACGTCCCGCTGACGGCCAACCGCAAGACCGGCATCGTCTCGCGCGGCGGCTCGATCATGGCCGCGTGGTGCCTCGCGCACCACAAGGAGAGCTTCCTCTACGAGCACTTCGAGGAGCTGTGCGAGATCCTCGCGGCGTACGACGTCACGTACTCGCTCGGCGACGGCCTGCGCCCCGGCTCCATCGCGGACGCCAACGACGAGGCCCAGTTCGCGGAGCTGCGCACGCTCGGCGAGCTCAACACCATCGCCAAGCGGCACAACGTGCAGACGATGATCGAGGGCCCGGGCCATGTCCCGATGCACAAGATCAAGGAGAACATCGACCTCCAGCAGGAGATCTGCGAGGAGGCGCCGTTCTACACGCTCGGCCCGCTGACCACCGATGTCGCCCCGGCGTACGACCACATCACGTCCGGGATCGGCGCGGCGATGATCGCCTGGTGGGGCACGGCGATGCTCTGCTACGTCACGCCCAAGGAGCACCTGGGCCTGCCGAACAGGGACGACGTGAAGACCGGCGTCATCACGTACAAGATCGCGGCCCACGCGGCGGACCTCGCCAAGGGGCACCCGGGCGCGCAGGAGTGGGACGACGCGCTGAGCGACGCCCGCTTCGAGTTCCGGTGGGAGGACCAGTTCAACCTGGCTCTCGACCCGGACACGGCACGGGAGTTCCACGACGAGACGCTGCCGGCCGAGCCCGCGAAGACCGCGCACTTCTGCTCGATGTGCGGTCCGAAGTTCTGCTCGATGAAGATCTCGCAGGACATCCGGCGCGAGCACGGCACGACCAAGGCCGAGGTCGAGGCCGGGATGGAGCAGAAGTCGAAGGAGTTCGCCGAGGCGGGAAACCGCGTCTATCTGCCGATGGCCGACTGACGCGTACGCGGGCATGACCAAGGGCTCGGGGCCCGCGCAGTTCGCCCCGAGCCGAGGTCACGGCCCCGTGCCGATGCCGGAGGGTCAGTCCGGCTGGTGCTCGGGGCCTCCGAAGTCCGGACTGGTGAAGTCCGGGCTGGAGTAGCCGGCCCGCTGCCCCGTGGCGGTGCCTCCGCCGTCGGGGCTGCTGAACCCCGGCCGGTTGTAGCCGAGTTGGGGCATGCGGCTGGGGCCACCGCCCCGGCCGCCGCCGAGCGGCGTCCCACCGCTCGGCGGCGGGTCCGCCAGGGCCTCCCGCAGGAACGGCAGGATGCCGCGCTCCAGGAGCGCCTTGCCCCAGACTTCCCTGGCCTGTGCCACCGCCTCGTTCGACTCGCCGTGCGCGCTCGCCTGGAGCGACGTCGCTCCGTTGCGCAGGGCGGTCAGCAGCAGGCAGACCGCCGCGACGAGGATGCCCGCCGCGGTGATGGCGCCGAAGACCCAGCCGAACGCCAGCAGCGTGTCGGCGAAGTCGGGCGCCGGGTGGAGCATCTTCAGGATGTAGCCGACCAGCAGGAAGATCGCGGCGGCCGTCCCGGCGAGGACCGGGGCGAGCACGACGGCGACGGCGGCGACGCCGGGCCCCGTGGTCTCCGCGACCAGACCGATCGTGTTGCTTCCGGACTCCGCGGAGCCGGAGGAGCCTCCTTCGCGTAGCGGACGGACGGGCCGCGGGGCAGCACGCAGTTCCTCACGGACCTTGATGTAGTGCTGGTACTCGGTGGCTGCCGCCGTGCTGATCAGCGCGGCGGCGTTCAACGCCATGGTGCGCAGCTGTTCGGGGTTGAGCCGCCGGCCCACTGCGGCGAGATCAGGGCGGTTGGGTGCGGTACGCAGCGCCTCATCGAGGATCCGCTCGAACTCGGGGCGGTCCTCGTTCAGCAAATGCGGAGCGCTGTTCATGTGCATCCCCCGATGCTCCGTAGGGCTTGGTGACTCGCATGGTTACGAGCCGTCGGGCAGAAACGGAGGGGAGCCTGCTACGGATAAGCCGATGGTAGAGCGGTCACGGCGCGCGGTGACAGGGGGTTTCCGGAAATTGGCCCTGTGGCCTGCCGGATCCTCCGCTTACGCGCCTGCCCGGTGAACTCTCAGATATCCATGGGGAGTTGCTGGACCAGCAGCTTTCCGGCCATGGTCACGCCGCCGTCCATGGCGATGGCGAGACCGCCCGCGTACACGTGCGGGCCCTCGACGACGGGCCGGCTCTCCTCGCCGTCCGCGTCCTCGCCACCGACCTCGCCGAGGAGGTACGGGATCGGGCTGTGGCCGTGCACGACGCGGGAGCCGCCGTAGGCGTCGAGGAGCTCGCGGACCGAGCCCGGCCCGGACTCCTCGTCACGGAAGGCGAACCGCTTCGTGAACTTGCGGAACAGGTCCCAGCACTCGTCCGCGTCGTTGCGCGTGAGCGTCTCGCGGACCGTGTCGTTGACCGCCTCGATCGAGTCGCCGTAGTCGAGGTACGCGGTCGTGTCGGAGTGCATCAGCAGGTGGTCGTCCTCGATCTCGATCGCGTCGAGACGGGACATCCACTGGAGATGGACGTCCTGGAGGCGGTCCATGTCGGACTTCTGGCCGCCGTTGAGCAACCAGGCCGCCTGGAAGGTGGCGGTGCCGGCACCGGAGTTGACGGGGGTGTCGCCGAACCGCTTCGCGCCGAGCAGCAGCAGCTCGTGGTTGCCCATGAGCGCCTTGCAGTAGCCGCCGGCCGCGGCCGCCTCGGCGGACAGCCGCATCACGAGGTCGATGACGCCGATCCCGTCGGGCCCGCGGTCGGTGAAGTCGCCGAGGAACCACAGGCGCGCGGTGCCCGCCGCCCAGTTGCCCTCGGTATCGATCAGGCCCTTCTCGCGGAGCGCGGCGAGCAGCTCGTCGAGGTAGCCGTGCACGTCCCCGACCACGTACAGCGGGCCGAGGCCGTCGGCCTGCTGCGGCGCGGGCTGCTGCGCGATCTCGACCTGCACGGTGTCACCCCGATTGATGACCGGGAGGTCGCGCTCGGTGGGGGTGTACCCGTCCGGGTACACCTCGGCGTCGGGCTCGGGACCGGGGGCAGGGTCGGACGGAACCACGTTCGCCGGTACGTCATGGACGTACGCGGGAACGCGGAAGTCGCGCAGCGTCTCCGTGCGCGCTGCGGGTCCCTGACCGGCCCCCTGAGTCATCGACCCCTCCACCACCATTGCGCCGCCTGTGCACCGGATCGGACTGCCTGGTCGCAGCGGCCCGCGGTGTCGTGCGCCCATCATAGGAATGCGGCTCGCGCTGTGTGATGCACCAGGGGTGGTGAATCGGTGACGGGGGGCTGTTCACCGTGCTTTTCTCCCGAATTGGTGTGGACTTTTCCCCTGAGTCCTTGCCGGTTTCTTTCCCGGCTCCCTCCTGCTTCTTCCGGCTTCGACGGGGTCGACGGGGGTACGGGGGTCAGCCCTGCCCGGGCGAGCGGGGCGGGCTGACGGTGGTGCGGGGCGGACGGCGCTGGGACGAGGTCCGCACGATCAGCTCCGTCGGTATCACCTGCTCGACCGGCTGGTCGGATTCGAGCCCCTCGATGGCGTCGATGAGCAGCTGGACGACGGCCGTGCCGATGCGGCGCGGCTTGAGCGAGAGCGTGGTGATGGGCGGCTCGGTGTTGGCGTACACGTTCGACTCGCTGCAGCACACGAGCAGCAGGTCCTCGGGGACGCGCAGCCCGTAGCGGCGTGCGGCCGCAAGGAGATCCGTGCCGTTGGGGTCGAACAGGCCGTAGACCGCGTCCGGGCGGTCGGGCCTGGCGAGCAACCGGTCGGCCGCGACGGCGCCCGCACAGGGGTCGTGCGCGGGGTACGACTCGTAGACCGGTTCCTGCCCGATCCGCTCGCACCAGCGCAGATACGCGGAGGTGGAGAGGTGGGTGTAGGTGTCGGTGGTGGTGCCGGTCAGGAGGCCGATGCGGCGGGCGCCGGCCTCGGCGAGGTGGTCGAGGATGCCGAGCACGGCGGCCTCGTGGTCGTTGTCGACCCAGGCGGTCACGGGCAGAGTGCCCGCGGGACGTCCGTCCGAGACGACGGGCAGGCCCTGGCGGACCAGCTCGCTGACGACCGGGTCGTGGTCGGAGGGGTCGATGACGACGGTGCCGTCGAGCGCGACGTTCGACCAGACGTCGTGGCGTGAGGTGGCGGGCAGGATGACGAGGGCGTAGCCGCGCGCGAGCGCGGCGGAGGTGGCCGCTCGGGCCATCTCGGCGAAGTACGCGAACTCCGTGAAGGTGAAAGGTTCATCCCCGTAGGTCGTCACGGTCAGGCCGATCAAGCCCGACTTGCCGGTACGGAGCGTGCGGGCCGCCGCGGACGGGCGATAGCCCAGCCGGTCGGCGACCTCGCGGACATGGCGTCGGGTGGCGTCCGGAAGCCGTCCCTTGCCGTTGAGCGCATCGGAGACAGTCGTGATCGAGACCCCGGCGGCGGCGGCAACGTCTCTGATGCCTGCCCGGCTCGGCCGGGTGCCCCTGCGGGTCGTCTCTGCCCGGCTCACCTGGTGCTTCCCTGCTGCTGTCATGGCGAGCCGATAGTAGGGCTCATGCGGCTGCATGGTGGGGGCGCATATGCACGCGTTGACAGGCACGTTTCTGCAAGGTGATGAACCATCAATGACCTTGGAAATCAAGGGAGTTGAGGGTTCTGACGGTGGTACGTCACTTGTCGGTGCGCGCGGGCCTGCCAAGTCGGCGATGTTGCGAGTAGGTCTCAACTCACCTTCACGGGTGATGCGCGCCACGGCGCGAGCCACCGGCGCACGCCAGAGCGGGGAGCGCTCCCCCCTCTCCGTACGCCTTCGCAGGGTCGTGGGATCCGGCCCATTGGGGCGAGCCGCGAATCCTCTTAAGGTGAGCAGTATTGGAACGGTGGCCACAAGGAGGACTGCGGTGAGCGAGAACAACCCCAAGCTGCGTGCCGAGCTGGAGGGGGTCCCCACCTATAAGCCGGGCAAGCCGGCGGCTGCCGGCGGACCGGTGGCATTCAAGCTGTCCTCCAACGAGAACCCGTATCCCCCGCTGCCCGGCGTGATGGAGCAGGCGATCGCCGCGGCCGGGTCCTTCAACCGGTACCCGGACATGGCCTGCACGGGCCTGATGAACGAGCTGTCCGAGCGCTTCGGGGTTCCGGTCGAGCACCTGGCCACCGGCACCGGATCGGTCGGCGTCGCGCAGCAGCTGCTCCAGGCGACCAGCGGTCCGGGCGACGAGGTCATCTACGCGTGGCGCTCCTTCGAGGCGTACCCGATCATCACGCAGATCAGCGGTGCCACCTCGGTGCAGGTCCCGCTGACCGACGGGGATGTGCACGACCTGGACGCGATGGCCGACGCGATCACCGACCGCACGCGCCTCATCTTCGTCTGCAACCCCAACAACCCCACGGGCACCGTGGTCCGCCGCGCCGAGCTGGAGCGGTTCCTCGACCGGGTGCCCTCGGACGTCCTGGTGGTGCTCGACGAGGCGTACCGGGAGTTCATCCGCGACGCCGAGGTGCCGGACGGCGTGGAGATCTACCGGGACCGGCCGAACGTGGCGGTGCTGCGGACCTTCTCGAAGGCGTACGGGCTCGCGGGGCTGCGGGTCGGCTTCGCCATCGCCCACGAGCCCGTGGCAGCGGCGCTGCGCAAGACGGCGGTGCCCTTCGGCGTGAGCCAGCTCGCGCAGGACGCGGCGGTGGCCTCGCTGCGCGCGGAGGACGAGCTCCTCGGCCGCGTCGGCTCGCTGGTCGCGGAGCGCGCCCGGGTCGTGGACGGGCTGCGGGCGCAGGGCTGGACGGTGCCGGAGACGCAGGCCAACTTCGTGTGGCTGCGGCTGGGGGAGCGCACGCTGGACTTCGCGGCGGCGTGCGAGCAGGCCGGGGTGGTCGTGCGGCCGTTCGCCGGCGAGGGGGTCCGGGTGACGGTCGGCGAGACCGAGGCCAACGACATCTTCCTGAAGGCGGCGGAGGCGTTCCGCAAGGAGCTGTGAGCAGCACGGAGCTGTGATCCTCCGGCGGCTCCAAGTCGCCGGGTGCCGCGGCCGGTTCGGCGGGACGACTCCCGTCGGGCCGGCCGTTCGCATGTCCGGGCGCGGGCGCCGTGTGGTGTTCCTCGCAGTAAGGGGACCCCCTTCGGATCCCGACAGCCAGTACGACATAATGCTTGTGAATGTGAACGCGTTCACAAGCGTGTCCCGGTTCCTCCCGGGATTTGTGGGATTAAAGGGGCAAACTGCCGCTGTGACCGCGGCGATGTAAGGAGAGACGCAGTGGACCTGGCTCTGGCGCCGGAGACCCTGGCGCGATGGCAGTTCGGCATCACCACCGTCTACCACTTCCTGTTCGTCCCTCTGACGATCTCGCTCGCGGCGCTGACCGCCGGGTTGCAGACCGCCTGGGTGCGCACAGAGAAGGAGAAGTACCTCAGAGCCACCAAGTTCTGGGGGAAGCTGTTCCTGATCAATATCGCGATGGGTGTCGTCACCGGCATCGTGCAGGAGTTCCAGTTCGGCATGAACTGGTCGGACTACTCCCGCTTCGTCGGTGACATCTTCGGGGCGCCGCTGGCCTTCGAGGCACTGATCGCGTTCTTCTTCGAGTCCACCTTCATCGGACTGTGGATCTTCGGCTGGGACAAGCTGCCGAAGAAGATCCACTTGGCCTGCATCTGGATGGTGTCGATCGGCACGATCCTGTCGGCGTACTTCATCCTGGCCGCCAACTCCTGGATGCAGCACCCGGTCGGCTACAGGTACAACAAGGCGAACGGACGGGCCGAACTCACCGACTTCTGGCACGTGCTGACGCAGAACACGGCGCTCACGCAGGCGTTCCACACGCTGTCCGCCTCGTTCCTGACCGGCGGCGCGTTCATGGTCGGCATCGCGGCGTTCCACCTGGCCCGCAAGAAGCACATCGCGACGATGCGGTCGTCGCTGCGGCTGGGGCTGATCACCGTCGTCATCGCGGGTCTGCTCACCGCGATCAGCGGCGACCAGCTCGGCAAGGTCATGTTCAAGCAGCAGCCGATGAAGATGGCGGCGGCCGAGGCGCTGTGGGACGGCCAGAACTCCGCCCCGTTCTCGATCTTCGCCTACGGCGACGTGAGCAAGGGCCACAACACCGTCGAGCTGTCGATCCCCGGGATACTGTCCTTCCTCGCCGACGACAACTTCCACTCGTACGTCCCCGGCATCAACGACACCAACAAGGCCGAGCAGGAGAAGTACGGGCCGGGCGACTACCGGCCGATCATCCCCGTCACCTTCTGGGCGTTCCGCTGGATGATCGGCTTCGGGATGGCTTCCTTCGGCATCGGGCTGCTCGGGCTCTGGCTCACCCGCAAGAAGTTCATGCTGCCGCAGGCCATGCGGACGGGTGAGGACGAAGTGCCGAACCTGGTGCTCTTCAAGAAGAAGGCCCTCAGCCCGAAGTTCACGAAGCTCTACTGGATCGTGGCGCTGTGGACCGTCGGTTTCCCGCTGATCGCCAACTCCTGGGGCTGGATCTTCACCGAGATGGGCCGTCAGCCGTGGGTCGTCTACGGAGTTCTGCAGACCCGCGACGCCGTCTCCCCCAGCGTCTCGCAGGGCGAGGTCCTCACCTCGATGACCGTCTTCACCCTGCTGTACGCCGTGCTCGCCGTCATCGAGGTCAAGCTGCTCGTGAAGTACATCAAGGCCGGGCCGCCCGAGCTCACCGACGACGATCTCAACCCGCCCACCAAGATCGGCGGAGACCGTGACGCCGACAAGCCGATGGCCTTCTCCTACTGAGGCCCAGGGAGCTGACGAGTCATGGAACTTCACGACGTCTGGTTCGTACTCATCGCGGTCCTCTGGATCGGCTACTTCTTCCTGGAGGGCTTCGACTTCGGAGTCGGCATCCTCACCAAGCTGCTGGCCCGTGACCGCACCGAGCGCCGTGTCCTGATCAACACGATCGGGCCGGTCTGGGACGGCAACGAGGTCTGGCTGCTGACGGCCGGCGGTGCGACCTTCGCCGCGTTCCCCGAGTGGTACGCGACGCTCTTCTCCGGCTTCTACCTGCCGCTGCTGATCATCCTGGTCTGCCTCATCATCCGGGGCGTCGCCTTCGAGTACCGGGCGAAGCGGCCGGAGGAGAAGTGGCAGACCAACTGGGAACACGCGATCTTCTGGACCTCGTTGATCCCGGCGCTGCTGTGGGGTGTGGCCTTCGGCAACATCGTGCACGGCGTCAAGATCGACAAGAACTTCGAGTACGTCGGCACCTTCTGGGACCTGCTCAACCCGTACGCGATCCTGGGCGGCCTGGTCACCCTGACGCTGTTCACCTTCCACGGCGCGGTGTTCTCCTCGCTCAAGACGGTGGGCGACATCCGGGTGCGGGCCCGGAAGCTGGCGCTGACGCTCGGTCTGGTGACCGCGGTGCTCGCGCTCGGCTTCCTGATCTGGACCCAGATCGACAGCGGGGACGGCTGGTCGCTCATCGCGATGATCGTGGCCGTGGTCGCGCTCGTCGGGGCGATCGGAGCCATCAAGGTGGGACGTGAGGGCTGGTCGTTCGCCCTGTCCGGCATCACGATCGCGTCGGCTGTCGCGATGCTCTTCCTGTCGCTGTTCCCCGACGTCATGCCGTCGTCGCTGAACCCGGACTGGAGCCTCACGGTCTCCAACGCCTCGTCGAGCCCGTACACCCTGAAGATCATGACCTGGTGCGCCGGGATCGCGACGCCGATCGTGCTGCTCTACCAGTCGTGGACCTATTGGGTGTTCCGCAAGCGGATCGGCACGCAGCACATCGCCGACGCCGCGCACTGAGTCCCTTGGATCAACCCGCCTGATGTGAGGGTGTGTTTCACGTGAAACCGATCGACCAGCGTCTGCTCCGGTACGCCCGGGCCACCCGCCTCTTCCTGATCGCGGTGGTGCTCCTCGGCGCCGCCGGGGCGGGCCTGGTCATCGCCCAGGCGATGCTGATCGCCGAGGTGGTGGTCGGCGCCTTCCAGCACGGCTCGGACGTGGCTCAACTGCGCACACCGCTGCTGCTGTTGGCGGTCGTCGCGGTCGGGCGCGCACTGGTCTCCTGGCTCACGGAGATGGCCGCGCACCGGGCGAGCGCGGCGGTCAAGTCGGAGCTGCGCGGGCGGCTCCTGGAGCGGGCCGCGCAGCTCGGTCCCGGCTGGCTGAGCGGGCAGCGCACCGGATCGCTGGTGGCGCTCGCGACGCGCGGCGTGGACGCGCTCGACGACTACTTCTCGCGCTATCTGCCGCAGTTGGGGCTCGCGGCGGTGGTCCCGGTGGCGGTGCTCGCCCGCGTCGTCACCGAGGACTGGGTGTCGGCGGCGATCATCGTCGGCACGCTGCCCCTCATCCCGATCTTCATGATCCTCATCGGCTGGGCCACCCAGTCCCGGATGGACCGTCAGTGGCGTCTTCTCTCCCGGCTCTCGGGGCACTTCCTGGACGTGGTCGCGGGCCTGCCCACGCTGAAGGTGTTCGGCCGCGCCAAGGCGCAGGCCGAGTCCATCCGGAAGATCACCGGTGAGTACCGCAGGGCGACGGTGCGCACCCTGCGGATCGCCTTCCTGTCGTCGTTCGCCCTCGAACTGCTCGCCACGCTCTCGGTCGCGCTCGTCGCCGTCACCATCGGCATGCGGCTCGTCCACGGCGAGATGGACCTCTACGTAGGCCTGGTCATCCTCGTTCTCGCGCCCGAGGCGTATCTGCCGCTGCGGCAGGTCGGGGCGCAGTACCACGCGGCGGCCGAGGGCCTCGCGGCGGCGGAGGAGATCTTCGCCGTCCTGGAGACGCCGCTGCCCGAGCAGGGCTCCGGGGAGGTCCCGGCCGCAGGCGGTCTGCGCTTCGACGGGGTCCGCGTCCGCTACGAAGGGCGCGACGAGGACGCCGTCTCCGGAGTCTCCTTCGATGTCGCCGAAGGGGAGACCGTCGCCCTTGTCGGGCCGAGCGGCGTCGGAAAGTCGACGCTTCTTAGTGCCCTGCTGGGTTTTGTGCGACCTAGTAGTGGGCGGGTTCTCGTCGGCGGCAAGGATGTCGCCGAGATGGCGCGGGAGGCGTGGCACGCGCGTGTGGCGTGGGTCCCGCAGCGGCCGCAGCTGTACGCCGGGTCCATCGCGGACAACGTACGGCTCGCGCGGCCGGACGCGGACGACGCCGCGGTGCGGGACGCGCTGCGCGAGGCGGGCGCGCTGGAATTCGTCGAGGCGCTGCCCGAGGGCGCGCGGAC
This sequence comes from Streptomyces sp. NPDC052225, assembly GCF_040679615.1. NCBI lineage: Bacteria > Bacillati > Actinomycetota > Actinomycetes > Kitasatosporales > Streptomycetaceae > Streptomyces > Streptomyces sp. NPDC052225. The sequence goes on from NZ_JBFAVD010000001.1 coordinate 435,559, forward strand.
CGAACTCGGTGAGGACGGGGCCGGGCTCTCGGCCGGACAGCGGCAACGGCTCGCTCTCGCGCGGGCGTTCCTCGCCGACCGGCCCGTCGTGCTGCTCGACGAGCCGACGGCCGCGCTCGACGGCGCGACCGAGGCGGGCATCGTCGAGGCGGTCCGCAGGCTCGCCGTGGGCCGGACCGTGCTCCTTGTCGTGCACCGGCCTGCGCTGCTCGCCGTGGCCGACCGTGTGGTGCGCCTGGAGACGCCGGGGACCGGACACCTGCCGCGGGCGGCCGCCGCTGCGACCGGCATCCCGGAGCAGCCCCGCCCCGCGTCGGACGAGGCGCCTTCGCCGGAGCGGGAGCTGCCCGTGACCCGGCGGCGCCACGTGCTCGCCCGGCTCCGGGAAGCGGCCCGCCCGCGCCGGTCGCGGCTCGCGCTCGCCCTGCTGCTCGGGGCGCTGGCCCTCGGCAGCTCCGTCGGCCTGATGGCGACATCGGGGTGGCTGATCTCGCGGGCCTCGCAACAGCCGCCCGTGCTCTACCTGATGGTCGCGGTGACGGCCACGCGCGCGTTCGGCATCGGCCGCGCCTGCTTCCGGTACGCCGAGCGGCTCGTGTCGCACGACGCGGTGCTGCGCATGCTGGCCGACACCCGGGTCGCCGTCTACCGGCGCCTGGAGCGGCTCGCGCCCGCCGGACTGCGGGCCCACCGGCGCGGCGACCTGCTGTCCCGGCTCGTCGCCGACGTGGACGCCCTCCAGGACTACTGGCTGCGCTGGCTGCTGCCCGCGTCGGTCGCCGCACTTGTGGGCGCGGGTTCCGTGGCGTTCACCGCATGGATGCTGCCCGCGGCCGGTGCCGTGCTCGCCGCGGGCCTGCTGCTCGCCGGAGTCGGGGTGCCGCTGCTGTCCGGCGCCGTGGCCCGCCGCGCGGAACGACGGCTGGCCCCCGCGCGCGGGGTGCTCGCCACCCGGGCGGCCGAACTGCTCACCGGCACCGCCGAACTGACGGTCGCCGGCGCCCTTCCGCACCGTACGAAGCAGGCCGCCGAGGCCGATTCCGTGCTGACGCGGATCGCCTCCCGCGCCGCCTCCGCCACCGCGCTCGGCGACGGCCTCACCGCCCTGATCACCGGTCTGACGGTGGCGGGCGCCGCCCTCGTCGGCATCCAGGGCGTGCGCGCCGGACAGCTCGACGGGGTCGCCATGGCGGTCGTCGTCCTCACCCCGCTCGCCGCGTTCGAGGCCGTGCTCGGGCTGCCGCTGGCCGTGCAGTACCGGCAGCGGGTCCACAAGAGCGCCGAGCGGGTCTACGAGGTCCTCGACGCCCCCGAACCCGTGCACGAGCCCGCGAACCCCGCGCAGACGCCGCAGGACCCCTTCCCGCTCGTCGTGCGCGACCTGACGGCCCGGTACGGGGGCCAGGCGCGGGACGCGCTCGCCGGGGTCGGTCTGACGCTGGAGAGCGGCCGTCGGGTCGCCGTCGTGGGCCCGTCCGGAGCCGGCAAGACGACCCTCGCCCAAGTGCTGCTGCGCTTCCTCGACGCGGACGCCGGGACGTACACGCTCGGCGGCACCGACGCGTACGCCCTCGAAAGCGACGACGTACGCCGCGTCGTCGGACTGTGCGCCCAGGACGCGCACCTCTTCGACAGCAGCGTCCGCGAGAACCTGCTGCTCGCCAAGAAGGACGCCACCGAGGACGAACTGCGGTCCGTGCTCGGCCGCGTACGTCTTCTGGAGTGGGCGGACGCGCTGCCCGACGGGCTCGACACCCTGGTGGGCGAGCACGCCGCGCGGCTGTCCGGCGGGCAGCGCCAGCGGCTCGCGCTGGCCCGCGCGCTGCTCGCGGACTTCCCCGTCCTCGTTCTCGACGAGCCCGCCGAGCACCTGGACCTGGAGACGGCCGACGCGCTCACCGCCGACCTGCTGGACGCGACCCGGGGGCGGACGACCGTGCTGATCACGCACCGTCTGGCCGGTCTCGACGCGGTGGACGAGGTGCTCGTGCTCGACGGCGGGCGGGTCGTGCAGCGCGGCACGTACGCCGAGCTCGCCGCCGTCGACGGGCCGCTGCGCGAGCTGCGGGAGCGCGAGGACGCGTCGGAGCTCCTGGCCGGTGCGGGGGCGGGCAGGTGAGCGCGGGCCGTCCGCGCCGCCGAGCCCGACTTTCCTCGCTAAATAGGACTAACTAGGCTCAGGGCATGGCAGCACCTCCGGACCCAGGCGCCCCGTCCCCCGCCGAGCCCACCGCGAACTCCGTGGAGGCGGCGACCCGGGCCACGCGCAGCCTTCAGGGGCTGTCCACCGAGCTGACCGCGCGGGTGCCGCAGCTCCTGGAGGCGATGCGGTCCGTGGGCACCGGTCTGGAGCTGCACTCCACGCTGGACCGGATCTGCGAGACCGCCGCCGAGCTGGCGGACGCCAAGTATGCGGCGATCGGCGTCGTCGACGAGGACGGCGACGGGCTCTCCGACTTCGTCTACCACGGGGTCGACGACGCGACCGCGCGGCTCATCGGACGGCTGCCCGACGGGCACCGCGGCCTGCTCGGCGCCCTGATCCACGACCCCACACCGGTCCGCCTGGCCGACCTCTCGCAGGACCCGCGCTCGTGCGGATTTCCTGCGCATCATCCCCCGATGCGGACGTTTCTGGGCGTCCCCATCCGCGTACAGGGCGAGATCTTCGGAAACCTGTACCTCACGGAGAAGCACGACGGCGGCGAGTTCAACGACTACGACCTGAACATGGTCCGGGTCCTCGCCACGGAGGCCGGCATCGCGATCGGCAACGCGCGGCTCTACGAAGCGGCCAAGCAGCGCGAGCGGTGGATCGACGGGTCCGTGGCGGTGACCACCGCGCTGCTGTCCGGCGGCGACGCCGACGACGCGCTCCAGGTGGTCGCCGAACAGGCCCGCCAGCTGTCGGACTCGGCGGCGGGGATAGTGCTGCTGCCCGCGGCCGAGGGCGGCATGGAGATCGTCGCCGTGGCGTCGGACCAGCCGTCGACCGCGCTCGGCGTGATCGTGCCGCCGGAGAGCGAGATCGTCTCCGAACTGCTCGACGGGCAGGCCGTGTTCATCGACGACGCGGCCACCGATCCGCGCGTGCTGACCGATCTCGCGCGGGACTACGGCCCCGCCATGATGCTGCCCCTCCAGAGCGACGGGCGCGTCCTGGGGACGCTGGTCACGCCTCGCGCGCGCGGGGCACGGCCTTTCACGGAGGTGGAGCGCACGCTCGCCACCCAGTTCGCGTCGCAGGCCGCGCTCGCGCTGATGATGGCCGAGGCGCAGCGCGACCGGGAGCGGCTCGCCGTCTTCGAGGACCGCGACCGGATCGCACGTGACCTGCACGACCTCGTCATCCAGCGGCTCTTCGCGACCGGGATGATGCTGGAGGGGGCCCAGCGGCGGTCCGTGGTGCCCGAGGTCCAGGCCGGCATCGGCAAGTCCGTCGACGAGCTGGACGTCACCATCCAGGAGATCCGCACCGCCATCTTCGCCCTCCAGCAGGGGCCCGCGGAGGCGCCGTCGGGGCTGCGCACGCGCGTGCTGCGGGAGATCAACATGGCCGCGGTGCCGCTCGGCTTCAAGCCCTCGCACCGCTTCCTCGGCCCCGTCGACACGGTCGTCGGCGAGCTCACCGGGAAGAACCTCATCGCGGCGCTCAGAGAGGCCCTCTCGAACGCGTTCCGGCACGCGCAGGCCGCGCACATCGACGTCGTCGTGGACGCGACCGTGATCCTGCCCGACGGGCAGCAGGGCGTGCGTCTGACGGTCGCCGACGACGGCGTGGGCATCCCGGAGGGCGGCCGGCGCAGCGGTCTTAAGAACCTCAAGCGCCGGGCCGAGTCGCTCGGCGGCGACAGCTGGTACGGGCCGGGGCTCGGCGACGACGGGGGCGGCACCACGGTGGTGTGGCAGGCGCCTTACTGAGCCCGGCCGCCGTCAACCCGGCTCTACCAGTTCGGCGGTACGTTTCTGCGCCGTACGGGGCAAGGGTTCCCCCGCCCGTACGAGTCCCGCAGGAGGGTGACCGCGCGGCGGGCAACGATCCGAGACATGCGCCAACGCCCCCGCTCGCGCGGCTCCCTCGTCGTCCCGGCGCTGCTGTGCGCGCTCATCGCCCTCGGCGGCCCGCCCACGCTCTCCCAGGGCGCGGAGGGTTCCGAGGGCCCCGAGGCAAGTGCGGAGGTGGCGCGCCTCTTTGAGGAGGCGTCAACGGCTACGCAGCACTACGAAGAGGGGCGCAGAGCCGCCGTGCTGCAGAAGGCGAAGGCGCAGCGGATGGAGCGCCTGCTGGAGCGGGAGCGCCGCGAGATCGCCGTGCTCCACAACGACCTCGGACGCATCGCCCGCGCCCAGTACCGCAACGGCGGCGACATCCCGCTGACCGCGCAGATGCTGCTCGCCGACGACCCCGAAGAGCTGATGCACGGTCAACGGGCCGTCTGGCAGGCAGATCTGGCGCTCAACAACGCTGTGGACAAGAGCCGCCGCGCCGAGAAGAAGCTGCAAGAAGGGCAGCGCAAGGCGACGGCCGCATGGCACTCCCTGCAAGAGCGCAACGGGCAGCTCGCCGCGCTCAAGCAGAGCATCGCGAGCAAGCTCGAAGAGGCGCGGTGGAAGCTCCAGGGCGAGGCGGACAGCTCGGTGGCGGCGGGCCAGTGCCGCGGTGCGGTACGCCTGGAACAGCCGGAGTTCCGCGCCACGCGCGCGTGGGTGCCCCCGGTGGAGACGTACGAGCTGTCCGCCGGCTTCGACAGCGCGGGCGAGCGCTGGGCGCACCGGCACACCGGGCAGGACTTCGCCGTCGCCATCGGCACCCCGGTGCGCGCGGCGGGCGCCGGACGCGTCGTCAGCGTGTCCTGCGGCGGCGGCTTCGGCATCGAGGTCGTGGTGGAGCACCCGGGCGGCTACTACACGCAGTACGCGCATCTGGCGGCCGTCACGGTCGACCAGGGTCAGAAGGTGGGGGCAGGGCAGTGGCTCGGGCAGTCGGGGACCACCGGCAACTCGACGGGGCCGCACCTGCACTTCGAGGTGCGGCTGACGCCGTATCTGGGGTCGGGTGTCGACCCGGTCAAGTGGTTCGCCGAGCGGGGCGTGCGGCTTTAAGCGACCCGTTGCGTGGCCGGCTTCAAGCGACGTGGTCCGGCGGGACCTGTCGGGCGGCGAGGATGTCCTCGATGACGAGGGCCACGCCGTCCTCGTTGTTGGTCGCCGTACGGCCCGTCGCCGCGGTCAGCACCGCGGGGTGCGCGTTTCCCATCGCATAGGAGGTGCCCGCCCAGGCGAGCATCTCCATGTCGTTGGGCATGTCCCCGAAGGCGACGACCTCCGTGGGGGAGATGCCCCGCTCCAGACAGCACAGTTCGAGGGTGCTCGCCTTGGAGACGGCGCGGCCGCTGATCTCCAGGAGCGCGCTCGGGCTGGAGCGCGTGATGGCCGCGATCTCGCCGACCGCGTCGCGCGCGAGAGCCAGGAACGTGTCGGGTCCGAGGTCCGGGTGGTAGGCGAGGAGCTTGAGCACCGGCTGGTCCGCGACGGCCGACCCCTCGAAGTCCGCGGTGAGCAGCTTCTCGGCGGGGGCGACGCTCTCCCCGGCTTCGAGGTGCAGCGGCGGATACGTCGGCTCGTGGTGCAGGCCGCCGGTCCGCTCGACGGCGAACGAGGTGCCCGGCGCGGCCGCGCGCAGGATCCGTACGACATCGAGAGCGTCCGCGACCGGCAGCTCCCGGACCTTGACGAAGCGATGCCGGCCGGGGCCCCCGTGCAGGTCGACCACGGCGGCGCCGTTGCCGCAGATGGCCAGGCCGTGGCCGTGCACATGGTCGCTGACGACATCCATCCAGCGGGCCGGGCGCCCCGTCACGAAGAAGACCTCGATGCCGGCCTCCTCGGCGGCGGCGAGCGCGGCGACCGTACGAGGAGAAACGGTTTTGTCGTCGTGCAGCAGCGTGCCGTCCAGGTCCGTGGCGATCAGCCGGGGCGCGGGGACGGTGGGGGCCGAGGTCCGGGGCCCGGGAGTCGGTGAGGTCACCGCTCCATGGTCGCGCATATGCGTGCACGGGCGTGCGGCGGGGCGCGCAGATGAGTACGTTCCTGACGCACGCGCCCCGCCGGTTGTGCGCCGGTGGCGCCCCGGGCTCAGCCGAGCTGGGCGAGCGCCTCCGTGGCGATCGCCTCGAAGACCTTCTGGTCGGCCGCGAAGGCCGTGTCGGCGATCGGCCAGTGCACCACGATCTCGGTGAAGCCCAGGTCGCGGTGGGTGCCGGCGAAGTCGACGAAGGCGTCGACGGACTCCAGCGGACGGCCCCGGTCCGGGGTGAACCCGGTGAGCAGGATCTTGTCGAGTCCGGCGGCGTCACGGCCGATGGCGTCGCACGCCGCGGTCAGCTTCTCGACCTGTCCGCGAATGGCTTGAACTGATTCCTCGGGGGTGCCCGATTCGTACAGCTTGGGGTCGCCTGTGGTGACCCAGGCCTGTCCCTGGCGCGCGGCGAGCTTCAGACCGCGCGGCCCGGTCGCGGCCACCGCGAAGGGCAGCCGGGGCCGCTGGAGGCAGCCCGGGATGTTCTGCGCGCCGCCCGCCGAGTAGAACGTGCCGTCCGAGGAGACCGTGTCCTCGGTGAGCAGCCGGTCGAGCAGGCCCACGAACTCGGCGAACCGGTCGGCCCGTTCCCGCGGCGTCCACGGCTCCTGCCCGCTGGGCGCGAGAGCCGTCGCGTCGAAGCCGGTGCCGCCCGCACCGATGCCGAGGGTGATCCGGCCACCGGAGATGTCGTCGAGCGAGATCAACTCCTTGGCGAGCGTGACCGGGTGGCGGAAGTTGGGCGAGGTCACCAGGGTGCCCAGGCGCAGCCGCTCGGTGACGCCGGCCGCGGCGGTCAGCGTCGGCACCGCCCCGAACCACGGCCCGTCCCGGAACGGGACGCGCCAGGACAGGTGGTCGTACGTATAACCCGTGTGAAAGCCCAGCTCGTCGGCGCGCGTCCAGGTGTCGCGGGCGCCCTCGCGCCAGCGACGGTAGGGCAGGATCACGGTGCTCAGGCGGAGCGGGGGCTGGGTCGTGGGGGCCTTGTCGGTCATGGGTGTGAGCGTATGCGGCGCGACGGGCGGCCGCGCGGGCCGGGACCCCGGCCGCACGGCTCAGCGCACGTGCCGGCTGAGCCAGGGCGTGAGCTGGATCATCGGCAGGAACTCCTTGTACGTACGGTCGCCGGGCAGCGGCACGATCAGCCGGTAGCCGGGCGGGAACAGCTTTCCGCTCACGGACGCGAGGCCGCTGTAGCAGGACCGCAGGAAGGCGGGCACCTCGTCGCGCGGTACGTCGTGGAACTCGACGCCCTCGACGGTGATCAGGGCGTCGTCCTCGGGGAAGAGCCGCACGGTGATCCGCGGTGAGCCGCCCAGATCCACGTAGGCCTCGTGGGGCAGGGAACCGTCGGGGTCGGTGGTCCTGCCGACGTCGGCCGTGGTGCGGCGGGAGGTCCGGTCCGCCCCGATGTCGTGATCGACCTCGATCTCCAGGTTGAACTCGCGGGCGATCCCGCGCAGGGCGGCGACGGCTGCCTCGGTGGTGGGCAGATGCGGGTGGTCCATACCAACCGATCATGCCGCAGGTGGTCGGCGTCCCGGTCTGTCAGCTGGAAAATCGCAGGTAACGCGGGGGGACGGCGGCGGTGAGCCAGACCCCGTTGGCGCTCACGCGGAACGTGTGGCCCGCGCGGTGCATCGCGCCCGCGTCGACCGGTAGCACCACGGGTCGGCCGCGCCGGGCGCCGACACGGGTGGCGGTCTCGCGGTCCGCGGACAGGTGGACGTCGTGCCGGGCCATGGGGCGCAGGCCTTCGGCGCGGATCGCGTCCAGGAAGCGGGCGACGGTGCCGTGGTACAGGTACGCGGGCGGTTCGGCGGGGGCCAGCCCCAGGTCGACGGCGATCGTGTGGCCCTGATTGGCCCGGATCCGGGTGCCGTCGATGCTGAAGCGCCGTTTGTCGTTCTCGGCGACGACGCGGGCCAGTTCGTCCCGCGCGATCGGGAAGCGGTGCGCGGCGCACGCGGCCAGCAGGTCGTCGATCTCCACCCAGCCCGCCTCGTCGAGGGTCAGCCCGATGCGGTCCGGTTGATGCCGCAGATGCTTCGAGAGGTACTTCGACACCTTGACGGTGCGCCGCTCGCTTTCTTGCTCGCCTTCTTGCTCGCTCTCTTGCTCATTCATGGCGACCAGAGTGCCCGGCACGTCGTCCGGCGTGCACGCAGTTTTCTTCCGCTCCGAACGCCTCGCATGTTTGATCCACAGCCAAGTGCGGTTATCCACAGGGGAATTGGCGATTCTGTGGACAACTCCCAGACAATAAGCCCTATTTGGCCAAGTAGAGTTTATTTGCTGTGGTTTGTCGCCAGTGAGTCCAATGTCCGTGCCTGGACCTCGCGTTCGGCAGCCGCGGTGATGAACGCCGACACGTTCTCCGGCCCAACCAGCGCGCGTACGGCCCGCATTGTCCCCATCGGCACGGTGACGGACTGCGGCTCGTCCTCGGGCGGGAGTGCCGGTCCCTCGGCGAGATGGCGGTGCAGGTGCCGGGTCGCGAACAGGCGCATGGCGCGCGCCAGTTCGGCGTCCACCGACTGCTGGGCGAGCGGCCGCAGGCGCCGTACGAGCGCGGCGGCTTCGGCCGCTTCCGCGTCGGTCGGCGGCTGCGGGCCGAGATAGCGAGCGAAGACGTGCTCGGTCGTGAACTCCAGGAAACGGGCCGCTATATGTTCGATCTGGCCACGCAACTCTCTTACATGCGCGGAAATTGCGGGGAGCGGAACGCCGGCCGCGTGCAACTCGGCTGCGACGGCGAGCTCTTGAGGACTCGGCACCAGGAACTCGCCCTCGCGCCCGGGGACGCGCTCCAGGATGCCCAGCTCGATCGCGTCCTGCACGGCCACCTCGTCGGGGTCGCCGCCGAACATCACGTCCAGCTCGGTACGGGTGATGCGCCCGGCCCGCTCGTCCGTCCACGGCCCGTCCACCTCGGCGACGAGACCCAGTACGCCACCGAGCCCGCGGCCCGCGTCCCACGCCTCCAGGAGCTCCTTGATGGACGCCAGCGTGTAGCCGCGGTCGAGCAGATCGGCGATCTGGCGCAGCCGGGACAGATGCGTGTCCGTGTACACGTTGGCCCGGCCGCGGCGCTCGGGGCGCGGCAGCAGCCCGCGGTCCTGATAGGCGCGGATCGTACGGACCGTGGCGCCGCTGTGGTGGGCCAGGTCCTCGATGCGGTACTCGGCGGCCGACTGCACCGATCGCTCCGTCACAGCTGCACCCCTTGATCGTCCCTGGTCACGCGACCCTCCTGCGAGGGATGGTACGGGCGCTCACAGAGGCGGCTCCATGCGTGCGACCGCGCGCAGCGCCCTCGGCGTGAAGCGGGACATGAGGTACGCGCCGCGCGCCTCCGGGGTGACCGGGACGACGGCCTTGTTGTGCACGACGGCGCCGAGGATCGCGTCGGCGACCTTCTCCGGCGGGTAGTTGCGCAACCCGTACAGACGCGAGGACTTCTTCTGGCGGCGCTTCTCCTCCTCGGCGTCGACCCCGGCGAAGCGGGCGGTCGCCGTGATGTTCGTGTTCACCAGACCGGGGCAGATCGCGGAGACGCCGATGCCCTGACCGGCCAGCTCGGCGCGCAGGCACTCGCTGAGCATGAGGACGGCGGCCTTGGACGTGGAGTACGCGGGGAGCGCTTTGGAGGGCTGGTACGCGGCCGCGGACGCGGTGTTGACGATGTGGCCGCCCTGTCCGCGCTCGGCCATCTGCCTGCCGAAGAGGCGGCAGCCGTGGATGACGCCCCACAGGTTCACGTCGAGGACCTTCTTCCAGTCCTCCGCGCTGGTGTCGAAGAAGGAGCCCGACAGGCCGATCCCCGCGTTGTTCACCAGGACGTCGAGCACGCCGTACTCGGCGGCGACCTTCTCGGCGAGCTTCTCCATGGCCTGCTCGTCACTGACGTCGACGGTCTCGGCCCAGGCCTGCGGGGCGCCGATGAGCTGCGCGAGCTCGGCGGTGCGGGCGGCGCTCTCGGCGTCCCGGTCGACGGCGATCACGCGCGCGCCCGCCTCGGCGAACGCGAAGGCGGTGGCCCGTCCGATGCCGCTGCCGGCCCCGGTGACCAGGACGAGCTGGCCGCCGAACCGGTCCGCATACTTGCCGTCCGCCGTCGTACGCGGTGCGGGCACGCCCGCCTCCTGCCCCTCGTTGGCGGTGACGAACTCACCGATCCATGCCGCGAGTTGATCGGGCCGCGTGCGCGGCACCCAGTGCTTGGCGGGCAGCGTGCGGCGGGTCAGCCGGGGCGCCCACAGCTCCAGCTGGTCGTACAGCTTCGGCGACAGGAAGGCGTCCCCGAGCGGCGTGATGAGCTGCACGGGCGCGTGCGCGTACGCGTCCTCGCGCGGGCGGCGCAGCCTCGCCCGTACGTTGTCGCGGTAGAGCCAGGCGCCGTGCGCCGCGTCCGAGGGCAGCGACGGCGTCGGATAGTCGCCCGCGGGGACCCGCTCCACGCGCTCCAGGATCTTCGGCCAGCGCTTGCCGAGCGGACCGCGCCAGGCCAGCTCGGGCAGGACGGGCGTGTGCAGCATGTACACGTACCAGGACTTGGCGCCCTGGCCGAGGAGCTGGCCCACCTTGCGCGGAGTGGGCCGCTTCATACGCTGCTTGATCCAGTGCCCGAAGTGGTCGAGGGACGGGCCCGACATCGAGGTGAAGGACGCGATGCGGCCCTCGGTGCGCGCGACCGTGGCGAACTCCCACGACTGCACCGAGCCCCAGTCGTGCCCCACCAGGTGGACCGGCGCGTCCGGGCTCACGGCGTCGATCACGGCTATGAAGTCGTCGGTCAGCTTCTCCAGGGTGAAGCCGCCGCGCAGCGGGGCCGGAGCCGTGGAGCGGCCGTGCCCGCGGACGTCGTACAGCACCACATGGAAGCGGTCCGCGAGGCGTGTGGCGACCTCGGACCAGACCTCCTTGGAGTCCGGATAGCCGTGGACGAGGACGACGGTCGGCCGCGCCGCGTCCCCCAGTTCGACGACGCACAGCTCGATGCCGCCCGTGCGTACCCAGCGCTCGCGCGCGCCGTGCAGTTTCGTGAGGTCCGCCATCAGATGCCCTCCGCCCAGCGCCGCACGTGCGGCAGATCGTCGTCCAGCCAAAAGGCGCTCTCCTCGGGGTCCTTGGAGTCGGTGACCACGAGAAGCTCCTCGAACTTGGCGCCCGTACCGCGGAATCCCAGATGCGGCTCCACCGCCCACAGGCCGGGCCGCGGCGGATGGTCGGAGAACCGGTACGGCGACCAGAGCGGCGACCAGCCGTCCCGGTGCCCGTGCAGCGCGTCGCTCGCCAGGCCCTTGAGGGACTGTGTGCCGAAGCCGAAGAGCGTGGGGTTGAAGCGGCGCTCCTTGGCCCGGTCGACCTTGTGCGCGATGACGCCGAAGGGGTACGCCCGGTGCCGGTTCGCATAGCCCTGGCGGACCATCAGCCGGTCCACGTCCTCGTAGATCTCCCGCAGCGGGCGCCGCTCGCGCACCTCGCGCAGCAGCAGCTCACGGTGCGCCTCCAGGTCCGACAGCAGCTTGTCGTGCACGGGGTTGGGGCCGAGGCAGCCGGAGTAGCCGATGTCCGCCGTGTAGCCCTTGTGGACCGGGGCCATGTCGAGGATGAAGGGCATCCCCGCCTCCAGCTTCCGGTTCGTGGGGAAGAACTGGAGCGGTACGCGGAAGTCGACGAACGCGGTGCGGTCGCCGAACCAGGCGAAGGGCAGGTGGAACCAGTCCCGCACCCCGCGCCCGCGCAGCCACTCCCGCTGCATGCGCGCCGCCTCGCGCTCCGTCACGCCGGGCTTGAGCTGCGCCGCGACCGCTTCCGCGCATTCGTACGCGAGTGTCTGCACATCCCTGAACCCCCGCAGTTCCGCGGAGAGTTCCCGTGCCACCGCTGTGGTCATGCCACCGTCCGTCCGTGTCACGGCCACCCGGATCCCGTGACCGGGCCGTCGCCGTACGCGCTCGTAACTTGACACTGATGAATGTGACAATGCCTGGCGGCGACGTCAAGGGGTGTGCAGCGGTCGTGCGGCGGGGGCGTGCGGCGCGGGGCTACTCAGGGAGGACCCCTAGGGCCCCGTAATACTCAGGTCTCATACGAGGTTGACCCCACGGTCTGACGAATTGGTGTGGCCTGCGCCACTACGGTCGAACCGTGACTGTGATCGCGACCGAAAGCCTGAGCAAGCGGTTCCCCCGGGTGACCGCTCTTGACCGGCTGACCATGGACATCGGGCCCGGGGTGACCGGACTCGTCGGGGCCAATGGAGCCGGCAAGTCCACCATGATCAAGATCCTTCTTGGTCTGTCCCCCGCCACGGAGGGCCGTGCCGAAGTGCTCGGACTCGACGTCGCGACGAAGGGCGCCGCCATCCGGGAGCGCGTCGGCTACATGCCGGAGCACGACTGCCTGCCGCCCGACGTCTCGGCCACCGAGTTCGTCGTGCACATGGCCCGCATGTCGGGGCTGCCGCCCACCGCGGCCCGCGAGCGCACGGCGGACACGCTGCGCCACGTCGGTCTGTACGAGGAGCGCTACCGCCCCATCGGCGGCTACTCGACGGGCATGAAGCAGCGCGTGAAGCTGGCCCAAGCGCTCGTCCACGACCCGCAGTTGGTCTTCCTGGACGAGCCGACGAACGGCCTGGACCCGGTCGGCCGCGACGACATGCTGGACCTGATCCGCCGCGTCCACACCGACTTCGGCATCTCCGTCCTCGTCACGTCGCACCTCCTCGGCGAGCTGGAGCGCACCTGCGACCACGTCGTCGTGATCGACGGCGGCAAGCTCCTGCGCTCCAGCTCCACCACGGACTTCACGCAGAGCACGGCGGTCCTCGCCATCGAGGTCACCGACAGCGACGAACACCCGGACGGGACGCGGGCGTTGCGCGAGGCCTTCGGGCAGCGCGGCATCGAGACCAGCACCGGCGGCGAGCTGCCCGGCGCAGGCCACACCGTGCTGATCACCGCGCGGGGCGAGGAGACGTACGACATCGTGCGCGACGTCGTCGCGGACCTCGGCCTCGGTCTGGTCCGCATGGAGCAGCGCAGGCACCACATCGCGGAGGTCTTCCGCCCGGTGGACGAACAGCGGCAGGAGCCGCTCGCCTCCGCGGGGGCACAGCAGACGGGAGGCCGGTCCGATGACCACTGAGCCCATGCCCACGGACCGCGCGTCCACCCAGATCCACAACATCGGCTACCGCCACTACGACGGCCCGCGCCTGGGCCGCGCGTACGCCCGCCGCTCGCTGTTCTCGCAGAGCCTGCGCGGCGCGTACGGACTCGGCCGCTCGGCCAAGTCGAAGGTGCTGCCGATGCTGCTCTTCGTGGTGATGTGCGTCCCCGCGCTGATCATGGTCGCGGTCGCCGTCGCCACGAAGGCCAACGACCTCCCGGTCGACTACACGCGCTACGCGGTCATCCTCCAAGCCGTGATCGGCCTCTACGTGGCGTCGCAGGCTCCGCAGGCCGTCTCCCGCGACCTGCGCTTCAAGTCGGTGCCGCTCTACTTCTCGCGGCCCATCGAGCGCGTCGACTACGTGGTCGCGAAGTTCGCGGCCATGGCGTCCGCCCTGTTCATCCTCACCGCGGCGCCGCTGATCGTCCTCTACGTAGGCTCTCTGCTCGCCAAGCTGGACTTCGGCGACCAGACCAAGGGATTCGCCCAGGGGCTGGTCTCCGTGGCACTGCTGTCACTGCTCTTCGCCGGGATCGGCCTCGTCGTCTCCGCCGTCACACCGCGCCGCGGCTTCGGCATCGCCGCCGTCATCGCCGTCCTGACCATCTCGTACGGAGCGGTCTCCACGGTCCAGGCCATCGCGGACGCGCAGGACAACGGCAGCGCGGTGTCCTGGCTCGGCCTGTTCTCGCCGATCACACTCATCGACGGGGTGCAGACCGCCTTCCTGGGAGCGGACTCCTCGTTCCCCGGCGCGCACGGTCCCTCGACCGGCCAGGGGCTGCTCTACCTGCTCGTCGTCCTCGGGCTCATCGCCGGCTCCTACGGGCTGCTGATGCGCCGCTACCGGAAGGTCGGACTGTGACCAGCATCAACATCGACCACGTCTCGCGCTGGTTCGGCAACGTCGTCGCGGTCAACGACATCACGATGAACGTCGGCCCCGGCGTCACCGGCCTGCTCGGTCCGAACGGAGCGGGCAAGTCCACGCTCATCAACATGATGGGCGGCTTCCTGGCCCCGTCGAACGGATCGGTGACCCTCGACGGAGAGCCGATCTGGCGCAACGAGCAGATCTACCGGCACATCGGGATCGTCCCCGAGCGCGAGGGGATGTACGACTTCCTCACGGGCGAGGAATTCGTCGTCGCCAACGCGGAGTTGCACGGTCTCGGCAAGAAGGAAGCGCAGCGCGCGCTCGCCACGGTCGAGATGGAGTACGCGCAGGACCGCAAGATCTCGACGTACTCCAAGGGCATGCGCCAGCGCGTGAAGATGGCCAGCGCGCTGGTCCACGAGCCGTCGGTGCTCCTGCTCGACGAGCCGTTCAACGGCATGGACCCGCGCCAGCGCATGCAGCTCATGGACCTGCTGCGGCGGATGGGCGACGAGGGCCGCACGGTCCTGTTCTCCTCGCACATCCTCGAAGAGGTCGAGCAGCTCGCCTCCCACATCGAGGTGATCGTCGCGGGCCGGCACGCGGCCAGCGGTGACTTCCGCAAGATCCGCCGCCTGATGACCGACCGGCCGCACCGCTATCTGGTCCGCTCCAGCGACGACCGCGCACTGGCCGCCGCGCTGATCGCGGACCCGTCGACCGCGGGCATCGAAGTCGACCTGAAGGAGGGGGCGCTGCGCATCCAGGCCGTCGACTTCGGCCGGTTCACGACGCTGCTGCCGAAGGTCGCGCGGGCGCACGGCATCCGTCTGCTCACGGTCTCGCCGTCCGACGAGTCCCTCGAGTCCGTCTTCTCGTATCTCGTCGCGGCGTAGGAGGCCCTGATGTACGACCCCACTGTCGCCCGGCTCACCTACCGGGCCCTGCTCGGCCGCCGCCGGGCCCTCATCCTCTTCGCGCTGCCCGTCCTGCTCGTCGTGATCGCCGCGCTGGTCCGCGGGCTCACCGGAGCGGACGACCAGACCGCGTCCGACGTGCTCGGCGGGTTCGCGCTCGCCACGATGGTGCCGCTCATCGGCGTGATCGCGGGCACCGGCGCCATCGGCCCCGAGATCGACGACGGCTCGGTGGTCTACCTGCTGTCGAAGCCGGTCAAGCGGCCCACGATCATCTTCACGAAGCTGATCGTCGCCATCGGCGTGACCATGGTCTTCTCCGCCGTCCCGACGCTCATCGCGGGCCTGATCCTGAACGGGAACGGGCAGCAGATCGCCGTCGCCTACACGGTCGCCGCCCTCGTGGCCTCCATCGCGTACGCGGCGATCTTCCTGCTGCTCGGCACGGTGACCCGGCACGCGGTCGTCTTCGGCCTCGTCTACGCCCTCGTATGGGAGGCGCTGTTCGGCTCGCTGGTCGCCGGGGCGCGCACCCTCAGCGTGCAGCAGTGGTCCCTCGCGGTCGCCCACAAGGTGGCCGGCGGCGACCTCGTCACCTCGGACGTGGGGCTGCCGCTCGCGACCGTCTTCCTCGTCGCCGTGACCGTCCTGGCGACCTGGTACGCGGGCCAGAAGCTGCGGGCGCTGAAGCTGGCCGGCGAGGAGTAGGCCACGGAACCCGGCGCCGGCCGTTCTTGATGCCGCTCTCACCCTCCCACCCGGACACTGGATGGGAGGGTGCGCTGGTTCCGTAGGCCGCCCGAGGAGGAACCCATGGCATCCGAACCGATCCGTGAGGGGGACCGGCCCGGTCAGGGCGACGACGCCTGGGACGACGTGGTCCTGGACGCAGACTTCATACGTTCCGCGCAGGCGGCCGAGCCGTCCGCGCGGGCCCGCATGCTCACCGCACGGTGGCGGGACGGCGGCCCCGAGCCGCAGCCGTGGCGCTCGGACGAGCCGCCCGCGGGCTGGTTCTTCAGCAAGGCGCGGCGTCGCAGGTGGCGCCGCCGGTGACCGCCGGATTCTTATTCGGTGGCGTCGAACTGGGCGGCGGGGCACAGTAGTTGAGTCACCGCGCCGGTCCGGTTCCGAACCCGACACCGGCGCCCGTCCACGGGGAGAGGAGCGCGACGATGTGGATCAGTAGTCCGTCGAGCTCCCGACAGGGCAGCCCGAGGCAGGCTCCGGAGTAGTCACTGCACTCCGTCGAGCCCCGCCCCAGGGGTGCTGCCCGGGGCGGCCGCTTCGAGCACGTGCCCTCAGCGGCACGTGGGCCGCCCACCCGGAGGATTGGCCGAGCGGTAAGGCACCGGCTTGCTAAGCCGTGGTCGGGGTTGGTAGCCCCGCGCGCGTTCGATCCGCGCATCCTCCACGTACTCGCTGCGCTGTGCTTGAACGGATGAGGGCTGGGCCCGGGTCTTGGGTCCAGCCCTCATCAGCGTCTGCCAGGGACCGTTTTGTCGCGGTCTGCGGGTGGTTCTCGGTTGCTCGCGCAGTTCCCCGCGCCCCTTTCGGGGCGCGGTGCTAGCCGAGCAGGCGTTCCAGGACCACCGCGATGCCGTCGTCCGCGTTCGACGACGTCACCTCGCTGGCCACCGCCTTCAGTTCCGTGTGGGCGTTGGCCATCGCCACGCCGTGCGACGCCCAGCCGAACATCGGGATGTCGTTGGGCATGTCGCCGAAGGCGATCGTGTCCGCGGCCTTCGCGCCGAGGCGGCGGGCCGCGAGCGAGAGGCCGGTGGCCTTGGACAGCCCGAGCGGGAGCAGTTCGACGATGCCCTCGCCGGCCATCGTCACGCCGACCAGATCACCGGCGACCGTGCGCGCCACCGCCGCCAGCTCGTCGTCGGTCATGCCCGGGTGCTGGACGTAGACCTTGTTGAGCGGCGCCGACCACAGCTCCGAGACGTCCGTGAACGGGATGGCCGGCAGGTGCCCCTCGCCCACCTGGTAGCCCGGGCCGACGATCACCTCGCCGTCCAGTCCGTCGCGGCTCGCGGCGAGCGCCATCGGGCCGATCTCGGCCTCGATCTTCGACAGGGCGAGGCCGGCCAGCTGCCGGTCGAGCGTCACGGACGTGAGGAGCCGGTGCTCCCCCGCGTGGTACACCTGCGCGCCCTGCCCGCACACCGCGAGACCGTTGTAGCCGAGGTCGTCGAGGATGTGGCGGGTCCAGGGCACGGCCCTGCCGGTCACGATGATGTGCGCGGCGCCCGCCGCGGTGGCCGCGGTGAGCGCCTCACGCGTGCGCGCCGAGACCGTCTCGTCGGGCCGCAGCAGCGTCCCGTCGAGATCGGTCGCGACGAGCTTGTACGGGAACGCGGGCGGGGTGGGAGCGGGATGGCTCACTTGCTGTTCGGCTCCAAACTGCACTTACTTGGGGTCAAGAGTGGCTCGTCCCCCCAGGTACGGCCGCAGCACCTCCGGCACGCGCACCGAACCGTCGGCCTGCTGGTGGTTCTCCAGAATGGCGACGATGGTGCGCGGCACGGCGCACAGCGTGCCGTTCAGCGTGGCGAGCGGCTGCACCTTCTTGCCGTCGCGCATACGGACCGACAGACGGCGCGCCTGGAACCCGTCGCAGTTCGACGCCGAGGTCAGCTCGCGGTACTTGCCCTGGGTCGGGATCCACGCCTCGCAGTCGAACTTGCGCGAGGCGGAGGAGCCCAGGTCACCGGTGGCGACGTCGATCACCTGGAAGGGCAGTTCGAGGCCGGTCAGCCACTGCTTCTCCCACTCCAGGAGGCGCTGGTGCTCGTTCTCCGCGTCCGCCGGGTCGACGTACGAGAACATCTCGACCTTGTCGAACTGGTGCACGCGGAAGATGCCGCGGGTGTCCTTGCCGTACGTGCCGGCCTCGCGGCGGAAGCACGGCGAGAAGCCGGCGTAGCGCAGCGGCAGCTGGTTCGCGTCGAGGATCTCGTCCATGTGGTACGCCGCGAGCGGGACCTCGGAGGTGCCGACCAGGTAGTAGTCGTCCTTTTCGAGGTGGTAGACGTTCTCGGCGGCCTGGCCGAGGAAGCCCGTGCCCTCCATGGCGCGCGGGCGCACCAGGGCCGGGGTCAGCATCGGCGTGAAGCCGGCCTCGGTGGCCTGGGCGATCGCCGCGTTCACGAGCGCGAGCTCGAGGAGGGCGCCGACGCCCGTCAGGTAGTAGAAGCGCGAGCCGGAGACCTTCGCGCCGCGCTCGACGTCGATGGCGCCGAGCGCCTCGCCGAGCTCCAGGTGGTCCTTGGGCTCGAAGCCCTCGGCGCCGAAGTCGCGGATCGTGCCGTGCGTCTCCAGGACGACGAAGTCCTCCTCGCCGCCGCGCGGGACGTCGGGGTGCACGATGTTGCCCAGCTGGAGGGCGAGACGCTTGGTCTCCTCCTCGGCCTCGCGCTGGTCGGCCTCGGCCGCCTTCACGTCGGCCTTGAGGGCCTCGCCCTTCTTGAGCAGCTCCGCGCGCTCTTCGGGCGTGGCCTTGCCCATCAGCTTGCCGAGCGACTTCTGCTCGGAGCGGAGTTCGTCGAAGCGGAGCCCGGACGACCTGCGCCGCTCGTCGGCGGACAGGACGGCGTCGACGAGCGCGACGTCCTCTCCACGGGCGCGCTGGGAGGCGCGAACACGGTCGGGGTCCTCACGGAGCAGGCGAAGGTCAATCACCCCTCAAGGCTACCGGTGCGCGCTTCCGGCTCACGACCCGATATCCGTTGCGATGCTTTATGCCCTATTTGCCGGAATGTGAATTAAGGGCGGAACGCGTGCGGAGTCCGCCCGTGGACGGCTGGTCAATAAAACCGCCCCTTTCCCTGAAAAGGGGCAGACGAGGCGTGCGCCCTTGACGTGATTCCCTTGTGCGGAACGGGACTTGGGGCCTGGTTGTCCACAGTGATGCACCGCCCCGAAAAGTTATCCACAGGCTGTGAGAAAGAACTGTGGACACCGGAAGTGATCGTTCCGAAAGCCGCATGTATCGCGAAGGATTCCCGTTCCAAACCCGCTCCATGCTCACTTTCGGGTGGAAATGCTTCACTCCAAAGAGTTGATCAAGGGAAAAGGGTGGACGAGGGGTGACGTGCGAGGCTGTGGACGGACTTGTGGGCTGTAGGGCGATTTGTCGACCATGTCGCACCATCCTGTCGACTTGTCCCCAGGTCGAGAAGGTCACCTGTGGATAACTCTTGTGGACGAAGAAAATCCGCTGGTAGGACAGGGTGCGGACGCGACAAGAAGCCGGACCCGGCGGTGGAGAACCCGGATCCGGCTGGGGAGAACCAGGAGGAACAGGCGCTAGAAGCGGCCGTCCTGGCAGCGCAGCAGCCAGTCCGACGCCGCCACGAACTCGTCGTCCGACGTTCCCGTACGCGGCTTGCGCACATCCTCGACCGCGACGCCCGCACGCGGGTACGAGCCGAGGAAGCGCACCTGCGGGCACGCCCGCTTCAGGCCCATCAGCGCCTCGGCCACCCGACGGTCCGAGATATGGCCCTCCGCGTCGATCGCGAAGCAGTAGTTGCCGATGCCCTTACCGGTGGGCCGGGACTGGAGCAGCATCAGGTTGACCCCGCGGATCGCGAACTGCTGGAGCAGCTCCATCAGGGCGCCGGGGTGGTCCTCGCGCTGCCAGATGACGACCGACGTCTTGTCAGCGCCCGTCGGCGCCGCGGGCCGGGCCGGCTTGCCGACCAGGACGAACCGGGTCTGCGCGTTCTCCGCGTCGTGGATCTCGGTGACCAGCGGCTCGAGGCCGTACCGGTCGGCCGCGAACTCCCCGGCGAACGCGGCGTCGTACCGCCCCTCCTGGACGAGCCGCGCCCCGTCGGCGTTCGACGCGGCGGACTCCCAGACCACGTCATCGGCCAGATGCCTCTTCATCCAGTTACGGACCTGCGGCTGGGCGGCCGGGTGCGCGGTGACCGACTTAATGTCGCTCAGCTTCGTACCGGGACGCACCAGCAGGGCGAAGGTGATGTCGAGCAGCACCTCGCGGTAGATCATCAGCGGGGCGCCCGCCACCAGCTCGTCGAGGGTCGTGGTGATGCCGCCCTCGACGGAGTTCTCGATCGGCACGAACGCGGCCTCGGCCTCACCGTTGCGGACGGCGTCGAGCGCCGCCGGCACCGACACCACGGGGACGAGTTCCCGGGTGGCCGTCTCCGGGAGCGTGCGCAGGGCGACTTCGGTGAAGGTGCCCTCGGGGCCGAGGTACGCGTAGCTGGCTGGCATGGGCTCACCCTAATGGGCCGTACGGGACGTGCCGGACGGGCCGAAAGGCCCGCCCGGCCGAGCGGACGTCAGCCCTCCAGCAGGGCCTGCCCCACGTACCCGCCCTTCTCGGCGCCGCCCGGCACCGCGAAAAGCCCGCTCGACTCGTGCCGGACGAACTGCGACAGGGCGTCGCCCCGGTCGAGCTTGCGCTGCACGGGGACGAAGCCGCGCAGGGGGTCCGCCTGCCAGCACACGAAGAGCAGGCCCGCGTCCGGGACGCCGTCCCGGTCGATGCCGTCGTGGAAGGAGAACGGGCGGCGCAGCATCGCGGCGCCGCCGTTCTGGTCGGGGCGGCTGATGCGGGCGTGCGCGTTGATCGGGATGACGAGGTCGCCCTTGGCGTCCGTCTTCTCCAGGTCCGGTTCGGTCGTCTCCCCGCCGCCGGTCAGCGGGGCGCCGGTCGACTTCTTGCGCCCGATGACGTCCTCCTGCGCCTTCGGCGACAGCTTCTCCCAGTCGTCGAGGAGCATCCGGATACGGCGTACGACGGCGTACGAGCCGTTCGCCATCCAGTCGGGCGAGCCCGAGGACGGCACGAAGATCCGCTTGTCGAAGTCGGACTCGGCCGGCTTGGGGTTGTTGGTGCCGTCGATCTGGCCCATCAGGTTGCGCGCCGTCATCGGGTGCGCGGTGGCGCCGGGCGAGCGGTTGAAGCCGTTCATCTGCCAGCGCACCTTCGCCGCCGAGCCCGCGTCCTTCTGGATCGCGCGCAGGGCGTGGAAGGCGACGAGCGAGTCGTTGGCGCCGATCTGCACCCACAGGTCGCCGTTGCTGCGCGCCTTGTCGAGATGGTCGGAGAAGAAGTCCGGCAGCGGGTCCAGGGCCGACGGGCGCTGCTTCTCCAGGCCCGTACGGGAGAAGAAGCTGTGGCCGAAGCCGAAGGTGACCGTCAGCGAGGACGGGCCCGCGTCCCGGGCCACATCCGTGTCGTCGGACGACATCGGCTCGCCCGCCATCAGCCGCTCGGCCGTCGCCGACCAGCGGCGCAGCAGCGCGGCGGCTTCCTTGCGGCCCGCGCCCGCTGCCAGGTCGAAGGCGACGAGATGGCCGCGCGCCTGCATCGGCGTGGTGATGCCGGCCTGATGTTTCCCGTGAAACATCACCGTGTCCGCGCCGAGTGAGGTCAACGCGGCCTGCTGCTCGGGGGAGTTCGAGGACGCCACGGCGTACCCCGCGCCCGCGCCGACGGCGCCGAGCGCGACGCCGGTGGCGCCCGCCGTGCCGATCAGACGGCGCCGGGAGATCCCCGAGGGGGCCTGGGCGGGGGAATCGGTACGGCTCTGAGTGTCAGCCATGGTCGTTCAGCCGATCTTCGCGTTCTTGGTGACGGTCACTTGGTCGATGTCGGAGGTGCGCACGGTCACCGCGATCTTCCAGTCACCGGCCACGGGGATCTGGACGCCGCTCGCCGACCAGTGGCCGGTGGCGATGTGGTCGGGCACGACCGGCAGCGGCCCGATCTTCCGCGCCTCCAGGGTGAAGGCGACCTTCACCTCGGGGACGTCGAAGGCCTTGCCGTTCGGCCGCTCCACGTAGACGTGCATCTCGTTGTTTCCGGTGCGGCCGGGGTCGACGTCCAGGAGGACCGTGCCCTTGCCGTCCTTGCCGCCGGTGTCGAACGGCAGCTTCACGGAGAGCGGCCCGGACTGCGTCTGCGCGGCCGAGGTGGCGGCCTTGGCCTCCTCCTCCGTACGACCCGGTTCCGTGGAGGTCAGCACGGTGGTGACGGCGAGCAGGACGACGGCGACGCCCGCCTCGGCGAGCACCGAGCGGCGCAGCCCGAAGCGGTGCGGGTCGGCGTCGCGGGCGCGCTTCTCGCGTGCGGTGGCCATCGCCGCGCGCTGCCGCGCGAGTTGGGCGGCCCGCTCGGGGTCGTCGCTCGTCGTGTCACCGGAGCTGGAGCCGGAGCCGCCCTGGCCGGTCTCCGTACTCGTGGCCCCGCCGCCGACCGCGACCGGCTCCTTCTTCTCGGACGTGCGCTCCTGCGTCACGGACGCGGAGATCCGGCCCGTCCACGTACGCGAGATCCAGGCGATGCCGACCAGGACGGCGACGAGCCCGATCTTGAGCAGCAGCAGCTGCCCGTACCTCGTTCCGGTCAGCGCCGACCAGGAGCCGACCTGCCGCCACGACTGGTAGAGCCCGGTCGCCGCGAGCGTCACGACGCTGCAGAACGCCACCCGCGAGAAGCGGCGTACGGCCGTCGACTCGATCGAAGGGGCCCGGTACAGCGCCACGAGCAGGGTGGTCAGACCGCCCAGCCAGGTGGCCACGGCCAGGAGGTGCAGCACGTCGACGGGCATGGCGAGCCCCGCCTGGATACCGGTCGAGGCGTGCTCGGCCATGGCCCAGGTGGCCGCGAGCCCGGCCGCGACGACGGCGCCGCCGATGGCGAGCCCGAAGGTGAGGTCCTTGACCTCCTTCTTGTCGCCCTCTTCGGCGCGCTTCACGTAGGCGCCGAAAAGCACCGCAATGAAGAGGGCCGCCGCGGCGAGCAACAGAAGACGGGACGTAAGTGCCGCCCCGGTCTTCGTCTGGAGGACCTGCCCGAGCTGCGTCATGTCGAAGACGTCACCGAGCTTGCCGGACCCGGTGTACGAGCCGCGCATCAGCAGCAGGGCGAGAGTGGCGGCGGTGAGCGCGGTCCAGCCGCTCACCACGACCCGCTGCACCGGCCTGATGCCCGCGCCGCGCGGCCAGCAGCCCAGCACGAACGCGGCGCCGCCCACCAGCAGCACGAAGCCCGCGTACGAGACGTAGCGCGCGAAGCCATAGAGGCCGCCGACGACGCCCCCGCCCGCGTTCTGGTCGGTCAGCACGGCCGAGGTCTTGGACGGGGCGCCGATGGAGAAGGTGAACGCGCCGGACACGGGGTGGCTGTCGGCCGAGACGACCTGGTAGGCCACGGTGAACGTGCCGTCGGGCAGGCCGGCGTGCAGGCCCACCGAGTAGGTCGTGCCGCGGGCGTGGCTCACCTTGCCGGTGTCGACGCGCTTGCCCGCCGGGTCGAGGACGCGCACCGCGCCACCCGACATGGCCACGTCCTCGGAGAAGGTCAGCGACACGCTGCGCGGCGCCGTCTCGACCACCGCTCCCTGCTTCGGGTCGCTCCCGGTCAGCGCGGCGTGCGCGGACGAGGGAGCGGCACCGGCGAGGAGCGCACCGGTGACGGCGAGGAACAGCAGCACCAGGTGCCACAGGCGGGGAGCGATGGTCTTCACGTGCGGTCAGCCCCTCAATGAGACGCGTGCGACGTCGGGTTGTAGGTGGCGGCCTTCACCGGGAAGGCGACCTTGACGGTGCCCGCCTTGGCGAAGTGCAGCTCCACGGACACCTTGTCGCCCTCCTTCGGCTTCTGCGCCACGTTTTCGAACATGAGGTGGTTGCCGCCCCGTTCGAAGTCGAGCGCGCCGTCGGCGGGCACGGCGAAGGACTTCTGCTCCTTCATCACCCCGCCCTTGGTGCTGTGCAGCGTGACCTGCTTCGAGAGCGGGCTGCTGACCGAGGTGAGCGTGTCGGCGCCGCCGCTGTTGTGCACGACGAAGAACCCGGCCGCCATGTCGCCGGAGGCGGGCTCGGGGATGAACGCGCCCTCGACCTTCAGCTCCGGCTCGTCGTCCGAACCGCAGGCCGTGAGGGTGAACCCCGCGGCGAGTATCAGGGCGCCCAACGCGAGCGGGGCGCGCCTCACGGCTTCGCCCCCTTGATGATCCTGGGCAGGTCCTTGGTGTAGTCGTCGACGGTGGCTTCCTCGTCGTACAGCAGGTAGCCGGCGTCGGTCTTCGGCGAGAAGGCGATGACCTGCGTGCCGTGCATCGACACGAGCTTGCCGTTCTTGTCCTTCTGCGTCGGCTCGATGGAGATGCCGAGGGTCCGGGCACCGCCCTGAATGGTGGCGAAGTCACCGGTCAGGCCGATGAAGTCGGCGTCCTGGGCCTTGAGCCACTTGCCGAGCACGGCCGGGGTGTCGCGGTCCGGGTCGGTGGTCACGAACACGACCTGGAGCTTGTCCTGTTCGGCCTTGGGCAGGGCCTTCTTGGCCACGGCGATGTTGCTCATCGTCAGCGGGCAGACGTCGGGGCAGTGCGTGTAGCCGAAGTAGATCAGCGTCGGCCTGCCCTTGGTCCGCTCGCGCAGGTCGAACTTCTTGCCGTGGGTGTCGGTCAGGACCAGGTCCGGCTTCTCGAACGGCTTGTCGAGCACCGTCACGTTCTGCTGCGAACCGGCCTCGGAGGAGACCTCGGCGACCGGCTTCCCGCTGTCGTCACCGCCGCCGCACGCGGAGAGCGTGAGCGCGGCCGCCGTGACCAGGCCGGCGGCGAGCAGTGCCTTCCGGCCCCGGCCCTGCTTCTTGATCGTCTTCATCGTCTTGCGCATAGAGAAATGTCCCAGATGTGAGGGGGCCGGCGGGTGCCGGGGCCGCCCACCGCGACCCCGGCACCCGCCATGGGTGGCTCAGCTGTTGGTACGCCGACGGCCCGCCAGCACGCCGAACGCCACACCGGCGGCGCCGACGGCGATTCCGACGATGCCGAGGACGCGGGCGGTGGTGTCGCTGCCGGAGCTGTCGGACGACGCGTCGGAGGAGGCCGCGGTGGTCTCCTTCTTGTCGTCGGCGTGGTCGTCGGAGGACGCGCCGGACGAGCCGTGCTCGTCGTCCGTCGCGGCCGTCAGCTCAAGGGTGGGCGCCGGGTTCTCCGGCTCCTCCTGGCCCTCCTGCTGCGGCTCGATCCAGCGCACGACCTCCTTGTTGTCGTACGTCTGGATCGCCTTGAAGACGAGCTGGTCGGCGTCGGTCGGCAGCTGGCCGATGGACACCGGGAACTTCTGGAAGTAGCCGGGCCGGATGCCCTTGGCGTCGCCGGAACCGGTCGCGGTCCAGGTGACCTTGGAGACGGCCTCGGTGATCTTCTCGCCGTGCATCTCGATCGGCTTGTCGAGCTTGGACTTGGTGACCTTGGCCTCCCAGCCCGGCACCGGCTCGGGCATCACCGAGGCGAGCGGGTGGTCGGTCGGCAGGCTGACCTCGAGCTTGGTGGTCGCGGCGTCGTCGCGCTCGTTGGGCACCTTGAAGTCGACCACGGCGTAACTGCCCTTGGCCGCGGCGCCCTCGGGCTGCACGCTCACGTGCGCGAAGGCCGGGGCGGACACGAGGACGACGGAGGAGACGGCGGCGGCACCGACGAGAGCGGCGCGGGACATCTTCTTCATGGCAGAAAGAACTCCACGTTCAGCGGGATCCAGCGAAGGGTGGGGCGCGTGACCGCGGACGCGAGCAGGCCACATGTATGCGGCGGGAAAGCAGGCGAGGACGCGGGTACGCGCGCGTGCCGCACGGCACACCTCACCCCACGCAGTACGTGGTGGAGTACGGGCGCCGTTCAGGCAGCGAGACGGAACGAGTCCGCGGCGGGCGGCCCGCGCCGGCTCACGGAGTGCTGAAGCACCGCCGCCCGCAGGACGGGCGGCGCGGCGAACCCGGCGCGCGGCAGCCCGCGCGACAGGCCCCCGGACGCACCCGGAAGACCCGCACGCAAGGCGCGTACGAGGGCGAGAGCCGCGCGCAGGGAGCGCAGCGGCACCCCGGCCGCGACGTCGTGCGCAGAGATCTTGGAGAGCCGCACGATCCGGCCCAGGGCGAGGTCGCCGTGGCGCATCAGCCACCCGGCGCCGGCCGCGGCCAGCAGGTGCCCGAGGAGCATGGGCAGCGACGGCAGCAGCGACATGGACGTGCCGGCCGCGCCTCCCATGTCGTGGTGAACGGCGCCCGGTGTCACACCCGCGTCGTCCAGGATCCGCTGCGCCTGCGCGGGGCTGAGCGCCGAAGCGCCCGCACCGCACATCAGGCGCGCGGCCCGCTCCACGACGGAGGGCTCCGTCGCGCTCATGGTCATGGCGCCCTGCTGCCCGAGGCCGAACAGGCTGTGCAGGCCGATCTGCCCGATCCCCAGCGTGCAGGCGATGCCCGCGAGGGACCGCTCGCGGCCGGCCAGCGGCGCGGCCACGCAGAAGGCGGCGACGAAGCCGAGCCCCAGCGTCCACCAGGGGACACCGGAGGTCGAACCGAGGACGTGCCCCGCAGCGGACAGCACGACGCAGACCGCGGCGAACACCGCGGCCCTCAGCAGCCGGAGATCGGCCGCGCTGTGCGTCTGACGCTGGTGGGGGGCAGGCATGGCGGCCTCATCATCCCACCGGGCCCACCCGCTTCACACGGCAGGTCCGCAAGGTCCGGATTCTTCCCTACACCGCCGCCCAGGGTGCGCGCGTCGGCCGTATGGGCGGTATCACGTCAACTCCCTGATTGCGCAGGGCCGATGATGGCAATACGTATCGGTATGTCGAGCCGCGGCCAGGAGGCTGGAGCATGAGCATCTGGTGGTCCCTCCATCTGCGGCGCGAGGCTGCGAGCGTGCCGCTCGCCCGACGCCTCCTCATGGGCACCATGGAGACCGCCGGTGTCGACCCGGACGTCTCCTACGAACTGTCGGTCGCGCTCAGCGAGGCCTGCGCGAACGCCGTCGAGCACGGGGGCGCCACGGCCGGACCCGGGGAGACCTCGGGCGCCTACCGGGTCACCGCTTACCTGGACGGCGAGAAGTGCCGCATCGAAGTGACCGACTCGGGCCCGGGGTTCCCCGCCCTGCGCGGCCGCGCGGCGCTGCGCCCGGCGCCCGACCACGCGGAGAACGGCCGCGGGCTCTGCCTCATCCAGGAACTCGCCGACCATGTGCGCTTCGTGAACCGGCCGGACCGGGGCGGCGCCGTGGTCAGCTTCGACAAGATCCTCAAGTGGCGGGAGGACGCACCGCTCGTGGCGGTGTGACGAAGGGCCGCGGACGCCTTGGTCCACGGCCCTCCACCGAAAGCTGCTGGTCGCTATGAGCGGCGATCAGCCCTTCAAACCCGCCATCCACGCCTCGACCTCGTCGGACCGGCGCGGCAGCCCGTCCGACAGGTTCCGGTTGCCGTCCTCCGTGACGAGGATGTCGTCCTCGATGCGGACACCGATGCCGCGGTACTCCTCGGGCACCGTCAGGTCGTCGGCCTGGAAGTACAGACCGGGCTCGACGGTGAGGCACATGCCCGGCTCCAGCGTGCCGTCCACGTACGCCTCGGTCCGCGCGGCCGCGCAGTCGTGCACGTCCATGCCGAGCATGTGACCGGTGCCGTGCAGCGTCCAGCGGCGCTGGAGACCGAGCTCCAGGACGCGCTCGACCGGCCCCTCGACCAGACCCCACTCGACGAGCTTCTCGGCGAGCACGCGCTGCGCGGCGTCGTGGAAGTCGCGGTACTTGCCGCCCGGCTTCACCGCCGCGATGCCGGCCTCCTGGGCCTCGTACACCGCGTCGTAGATCTTGCGCTGGATGTCGCTGAAGCGGCCGTTGATCGGCAGCGTGCGCGTGACGTCGGCGGTGTAGTACGTGTGCGTCTCCACACCGGCGTCGAGCAGCAGCAGGTCGCCGGAGCGGACCGGGCCGTCGTTGCGCACCCAGTGCAGCGTGCAGGCGTGCGGGCCCGCGGCGCAGATCGAGCCGTAGCCGATGTCGTTGCCCTCCACGCGTGCGCGCAGGAAGAACGTGCCCTCGATGTAGCGCTCGGACGTCGCCTCGGCCTTGTCGAGGACCTTCACGACGTCCTCGAAGCCGCGCACGGTCGAGTCGACCGCCTTCTGCAGCTCGCCGATCTCAAACGCGTCCTTCACGATCCGCGCCTCGGAGAGGAAGACCCGCAGCTCCTCGTCGCGCTCCGCGGTGACCTTGTCGGTCAGGGCGGCCTCGATGCCGGCGTCGTAGCCGCGCACGACCCGGACAGGGCCGGTGGCCTCGCGCAGCGCGTCGGCGAGCTCGCGCACGTCGGAGGCGGGGATGCCGTACAGCTTCTCGGCCTCGGTCAGCGAGTGGCGGCGGCCGACCCACAGCTCGCCCTGGCCGTCGAGCCAGAACTCGCCGTTCTCCCGGTTGGAGCGCGGCAGCAGGTAGATGGTCGCCTTGTGGCCGTCGGCGACGGGCTCCATGACGAGGACGCCGTCCTCCGTCTGGTTGCCGGTCAGGTACGCGTACTCGACGGAGGCGCGGAAGGCGTACTCCGTGTCGTTCGAGCGGGTCTTGAGGTTGCCGGCGGGCACGACCAGGCGCTCGCCCGGGAAGCGGGCGGACAGGGCGGCACGGCGGGCGGCGGTCTCGGCGGCCTGCGCGATCGGCTGCAGGTCGTGCAGCTCGGTGTCGGCCCAGCCGGACTGCATGTTCTCGGCGAGCTCGTCGGACACACCCGGGTAGAGGCCGTTCTTGCGCTGCTTGATGGGCTCTTCGTCCGGGGTCTCCGGGGTGGTGAGCTCCTCCGACACAATTCCTCCTGAAATACGGCCTGAGTACGGCAATGGACCCCCTCCATCGTACGAGCGTACGGAAGGGGGTCCAGGGCCGGAGTGCCCGTTACACACAGCTCCGACAGGTCACTCGAAGCGCGCCGCGAGCAGCACGACGTCCTCGTCGCTGTCGGCCGTGTCGAGCCCGTCGGGCAGCATCGCGCGCAGTACGTGGTCGGCGATCGCGCCCGGGTCCTCGCGGATCGGTTTGGGGACGCTCGCGGCGGCCGCGTGCAGCCGGGCGAAGGCGCGGTCCATGGCGTCGCCGGTGCGGCGCAGCAGGCCGTCCGTGTAGAGCAGCACGGTCTCGCCGGGCTCCGGCGCGATCTCCGCGCTCGGCGCCTCCCAGCAGGAGAGCATCCCGAGCGGCGCCGACAGGGTCGTCTCCGCGAACTCCGTGCGCCGCTCGCCGATCACCAGCGGCGGGCAGTGCCCGGCGCCCGCGAGGACGATCTTGCGCTGGGCCGGCTCGCAATAGGCGAACAGGGCGGTCGCGCTGCGCGCGGGCTCGGTCAGCCGCAGCAGGAGTTCGAGGTCGGACAGGACCGCGACCGGGTCCTCGCCCTCCATCACCGCGTACGCGCGCAGGGAGGCGCGAAGGCGGCCCATCGCGGCGACCGCGCTCGCGCCGGAGCCGGTGACCGAGCCGACCGCGAGCCCGAGCGCCCCCTCGGGCAGCGGCAGCGCGTCGTACCAGTCGCCGCCGCCGCGCGGACCGGTGCGGTGCCGCACGGCGAGCTGCACACCGGCGACGCGGGGCAGCCGCGCGGGCAGCAGTTCGTCGGCCATCGTGCGCGACCACGCGCGCGTGCGCTCGGTTTCGAGGAGGCGGGCCAGGTGCTCGGTGGCGTAGCGCGCGTACAGGCCGATGAGGTGGCGCTGGCGCTCGACGGGTTCGGCCGGCTCGTCGTAGAGCCAGACGGCGGCGCCGAGCCGGCCCGCTGCGTCGGTGGCGAGCGGGAGCGCGTAGCTCGCGGCGTAGCCCAGGCGCGCGGCGACCTCGCGGTGGCGCGGGTCGAGCCCGTCCTCGGAGAGCAGGTCGGCGCGGGACTCGGGGTCGGTGCTCAGCCCGTCCAGGATCCGCCCGTACGACGTGGCGCCGCGCGGGACCGTCTCGATGTGCCCGAGGTCGGGCCGGGA
Source organism: Streptomyces sp. NPDC052225 (assembly GCF_040679615.1). Taxonomy (NCBI): domain Bacteria; kingdom Bacillati; phylum Actinomycetota; class Actinomycetes; order Kitasatosporales; family Streptomycetaceae; genus Streptomyces; species Streptomyces sp. NPDC052225. The sequence goes on from NZ_JBFAVD010000001.1 coordinate 465,417, forward strand.
CAGGCCGAGGCCCACGGTCGTGTCGGGGCCGAGTCCGTCGCCCGGTTCGAGTACGACAAGACCGCGCCGGGCGCCCACCAGGGCGGCTCCGGCGCGCAGCAGTTCGTGCAGTGCGTCCTCGAGTGCGGCCGTGCGGGCCAGCCGTTCCGTGAGTTCGTGCAGGGTCGTGAGGTCGGAGACCCAGCCGGCGAGGCGGTCCTGGATCACGGCTGTGGGGGCCGCGGGGGCGGCAGGGACCACAGGCGCCGCAGGCGCGGGCGCGACAGTGTGTGCGGGTGGGGGAACCGTTGAATCGATTCCAGCCACTTTCGGGAGGCGTGGGGTTGTCATGGCTTCGGGCTTTCCGGCCGACCCATATTGCTCGATAGCATCGCAAACCCCCATGTCAGCCTATCCAGCACTGCGTCGCTAGCAATGTCTCCACATCTACACGCACTGGAGAGGGGATGTCCAGCATTGTCCTGCCGGGATTCCTGGTGTCCGTGGTGGTCAAGTGCCTTCTGAGGTAATGCGATCTCTGTTCTCCCTCGTGATCTCGACCAGATCTCGATCTCCCCAAGATGGCCAAAAACTGCCTCAGGGAACGGCATATTGCGGTCGACTGGCATTGTTCGACAGAGCGTCATGGCGGCCGCGATGGGTACGTACTCGGTGAAGACCAGGGGCAGTTGGGATCAACCCGGAACCTGGTGAGGGAGCCGGGCGTCATAACCATCGACGACCGTGCCCCATCCTCCCGTGGGGGAGACGGCGAGAAATACGCGGGACGGCAAACGCCAGGCGCCGCCACCCCACGCCAGGCTTTTAAAGGACGCAGCAGGCGCTCGGACTATAGGGGTTCCCCCTGTCTCCGGCCGGCGACTCAGGCTGGGTCAGGTGCTCCAACCCGTACGCGCAACACGTACGCGCAGTGACTGATCGACACATGGTGTGATGTGGCCCACAGCGTTCTCTTCGGTCAACGGAAAGGAACGAGCGCTCATGCGCGAGATCCTCGGAAGGCGACGCAGGCTCCTGTCCAGGCGTGACAGCGGGAAGTCTGACCTGATCAGCGCGGCCCTCACGTTCGCGACAGCGTGGCAGTGGCCGGTATTGCCCGGCATAGGGCTCGAGTCGGCGGGCCGTCGTGACGGCGTCCGCTGCGCCTGCCCCGACCCCGAGTGCACCGTGCCCGGCGCGCACCCCTTCGACCCGGGGCTGCTCGCCGCGACGACCGACGAGCGCATGGTCCGCTGGTGGTGGACCAACCGCCCTGGCGCGCCGATCGTGCTCGCCACCGGTGCCCCGGCCGGGGCCTCCGGCGGGCGCGCACCGTGCGCCGTGAGCCTCCCGGCCGTCGCGGGCGCCCGCGCGCTCACGGCGCTCGACCGCACCGGCATCCGCCTCGGCCCGGTCGTCGCCACCCCGGAGCGTCTCTCGATCCTCGTGGCGCCGTACTCGATGGAGCAGCTCGGCGAGCTCCTGTACGCGCAGGACTTCGTCCCGGGATCGCTCCGCTTCCACGGCGAGGGCGGCTACATCGCGCTGCCCCCGTCCACCACCGGCGCCGGCCAGGTCCGCTGGGAGCGCGCGCCGCTGCCCGGCTCCGCGGCGCCGTGGGTGCCCGATGTGGAGGCCGTGGTCGGCGCGGTCGTGGACGCTCTCACTCGTACGGGTGTGAGCGCGCCCGAGTTGTAGCGGTATCGGGCGCGCGGCGCCCCGTCGCGAGGGGTGTGCGCCGATATCTTCGGCGCATGCCTGCCTCGCGCCTTCGTCTGTTCGGACTTCTCGCCGTGGTGGTGCTCACCGCCGCGCTTCCGCTGGCGGGCGCTTCCGCGGGGCCCGCGGACGACGGGCCGACGCGGCCGGCCGCGGAGAAGGCCGAATCGGCACCCGTGGGGACGGGCGACAAGGTCGACGACAAAGCCGGGAACGAGGCCGACGGCGAGGACGCGGCGGACCGCCCCGAATCCCTGCTGAGCGATCTGGGCCTCGCCACCGCCGCCCAGTGCGGACCGCAACTCGCCTCCCCCGACGGCATCGAGGCGCAGACCTGTGTGCTCACTCAGGGTCGCGACACCTGGGCGCGCACCTACTACCGCAACGCGACCGGCGCGGAACTGAGTGCCGTCCTGACGCTGATGGCGCCCGGCGGGCGCACGGTGCAGATCAATTGCGCGGTCGGCGCGGAGGACGAGCCGGGGATGTGCGAGACGCCGCGCGGACGGACGCGGGGCAAGCCTTCGCAGTACGCCGCCGTGGCGGAGTACGCGGCCGGTGAGACGGGACCGCTGCTGTTGCGGTCGGGGAGCAACTCGGCGCCGTCGCACGGGGGTTGAGCCGTCCGGAGCGGGCGCGGACATGAAAGCGCCCGGTTGCTGGCGACGGGGGATGCACCAGCAACCGGGCTACTTGAACGGTAACAAGAGATCGGCAGTTAGCAAATTCGATCTCTTCTATTCGGACATGGATTTACCTGCAACTACCGGGAGTTGTGACCGGAGTCACCCATTCCGAGTGGGTTTTCCCGGGCCTTTCACAGCCCCGGGCGGCTGACCGGTCGGTCAGCCCAGGTGAACGCTGAGCATCAGCTGAGCGTCACCTGTCGGTTGGTGAGTCCACCGCGCGCCCGGCGCTCGTCCGCGGTCAGCGGCGCGTCCGTGGCGAGCGCGGCGGCGAGCCGCTCGGCGAACTCGGCGGCGGGCTTCTCGATGTCCTCGGCCTTCACGGCGCTCGGCAGGTCCCACACCGGGACGGTCAGACCGTGCGCCCGGAACGAGCCCACCAGACGCGTGCCCTCGCCGAGCGACGACGTGCCCGCCGCGTGCAGCCGCGCGAGCGCGTCGAGGAGCTTCTCCTCCGGGTGCGGCATGACCCAGCGCAGGTGGTTCTTGTCCGGCGTCTCGCACCAGTAGGCGCTGTCCACGCCGGAGAGCTTCACGGTCGGGATCGCCGCGTCGTTGGCCCGCTCCAGGGAGGCGGTGACCTCCGTCGACGCGTTCTCCGAGTCGGGGACCCAGAACTCGAAGCCCGTGTGCACGACCGGCTCGAAGGGGCCCTGCGGGTCGAGCACGTCCTGAAGGCGCGGCCCGTCGGCGGGGGCGCGGCGGGCCTGCACCGGGTGGCCCGGCTCGGCCTCCAGGGCGCGCAGCAGGGTGTCGGCCAGGTCGCGGCTGATGTCGCCGGAGGGGGTGTCGTTCTGGAGGCCGATCAGGACCGACCCGTCGTCACGGCGCAGCGCGGGCCACGCCATGGGGAGCACGGTCGCGAGGGTGACCGACGGGACGCCCTCGGGCAGCCCGTCCTTCAGGTGCAGCTCGACTGTCGCGGCGGGCACCAGCTCGCGCAGCGCGACCCAGTCGCCCTCGCCGGCCAGGCCCTCGAAGGGGCGGTGCACCAGCTCGGTCACCGCGTGCGCGGCGGCCCGGCCGTGGCAGGCCTTGTAGCGGCGGCCGCTGCCGCAGGGGCACGGCTCACGGGCGCCGACAACCGGGATCTCCCCGTTGGTGACTTGCGGCTTGCCCTTGGTCTGGGGGCGCTTCTTGGCCATCTTGGGTGTCTCCCGGATACGGCTCTCGTACGTACGGGCGCGAGCCTAGCCGCTCGTACTGACAAGGGTGGGATTCGGTCCAAGTGCCCTGCGCCCGAAGGCGGTCAGGTCAGCTCGTCGAAGGCGTCCGCGAAGTCGAGGCCCGCCAGCTCCGAGACCGGCGGCGCCGTGATGCGCGCCGCGAAGTCGTCCCTGCGGTGCGCGGCCGACTCCGCGTGCACGTCCTTGTGCACGACCACCCAGACGGTGACCTCGCCCCGGGCGTCGTCCCGTACGCCCCAGTCGTCGGAGAGCGCCGAGATGATGTTGAGCCCGCGGCCGCCGTGCGCCGTGACCGAGGGCGTGGCCGGAACCGGGCGGGTCGGGCCGCCGCCGTCCGTGACCTCGACCGTGAGGCAGCCACGGTCGTCGACGCGCCATGCGGCGCGTACGTCCCCGTCGCCGACCACGTCGTCGCCCAGCGGCCTGCCGTGCCGGCAGGCATTGCTGAGCAGTTCGGAAAGGATCAGAACTGCATCGTCTACGACCGATTCCGACACCCCGCTGCTACGCAGTTGATCGCGCATCCGGTGTCGTGCTTCGCCCACGCCCGCAGGGCCATGGGGTACGGCCATGCTCGACGACGCGGGCACCTCCTGTGCCACCACCAACGCCACCCCCGAGACCTCCTTTGCCCCACGCCACGGTGTGAATGCCCCAATGGACTGGACCGGAAACCGGCCAACCGACCTGTGGTGACGCACTCGTAACGATCGAACACGGAACGAACGCGCCGGAGTACTCCCTGTGACAGCTCGGGGTGAAGGTGGCCGGATTCAGCCTCTTCCGAGGTGGCGCAGCACCGCCGCGGGCCGATTGGTGATGATCGCGTCGACACCGAGTTCCACGCAGAGGTCGATGTCCGCGGGCTCGTTCACCGTCCAGACGTGGACCTGGTGACCCGCGCGCGTGAGCTTCTCGATGTACGCGGGGTGGTTGCGCACGATCCGGATGCCGGGGCCCGCGATGTGCACGCCCTTGGGGAGGCGGCCCTCGCGGTGGCGCGGCGAGACGAACTGCATCAGGTAGACGGTCGGCAGCGTCGGCGACGCCTCCTGGACGCGCAGCAGGGAACGGGCCGAAAAGCTCATGACACGCACCTGTGAGGGCTCGTCCGCGGGCGGCGCGTCCAGGCCGAACCGCTTGAGCAGGAGCAGCAGCCGCTCCTCCACCTGCCCCGCCCACCGGGTGGGGTGTTTGGTCTCGATGGCCAGCTCCACGCGGCGGCCCGCGTCGGCGACCAGTTCGAGGAGCCGCTCCAGGGTCAGGACCGAGGTGTCCGCCGAGCCCCCGGTGCGGTCGGGCGCCTCGTCGCGGTCCAGGTCCTTCCAGGAGCCGAAGTCGAGCGCGGCGAGATCCGCGAGTTCCAGGGCCGAGACCGCTCCGCGGCCGTTCGACGTACGGTTGACACGGCGGTCGTGCACACAGACGAGATGGCCGTCGGCCGTGAGCCGCACATCGCATTCAAGGGCGTCGGCACCGTCCTCGATCGCCTTCTTGTATGCGGCCAGCGTGTGCTCGGGGGCGTCCTCCGAGGCACCGCGGTGGGCGACGACCTGGATGCGTTGCTGTCGTGCGTGGGTCACCGCGTCATGGTGCCACCGCGCGGCGGGGCACCGAGAAAAACGGCCTAGCGGATGCGTCCGTTTCGCCGGACATAAAGGATGGCATCGGACGCACAGGAACGTCTTATGGTGCCCTGACGTCCGGTGGGAAAAGCTGACGGCGTACAACTGCACAACCGGACCGTGACAGGACCATGCCGGAACGGCAGGTGGCACCGTCCACCGGACCCGGCCGGCGACGACAGCCGTGGATCGAGGAGAGAAAGCTGTGAGCACCGAGAACGAGGGCACTTCGGTCCCCCCGGCCCCGTCCGCACCTCCCGTGCCGGTGGACGCTCCCGCTGCTCCCGCGCCGGCCCCGGCCGGACCCGCGCCGTCGGCCCCGCAGGGCGCCGGACACGACACGGTGAGCCAGGGAGCGGTACCCGCCGGGCACGAGACGCCCGCAGCGTCCCCCGCCGGGCCCGTCGGCGCGGGCGGCCCCGCCCCCGCCGGCGACTGGCCGCCCCCGCAGCCGCCGGCCGTGCCCGCGTACGCCTCGGGCGGTGGCGGCGGCACCCCGTGGGGGGCTTCCTACCAGCAGCCGCAGCCCAAGCCGGGCGGCCGTCGCGGCGGGCTCCTCGCCGGAGTCATCGCGGCGGCGCTGATCGCGGGCGCGGTCGGCGGCGGCGTGGGCTACTGGGCCGCCGAGCGGGGCGACGACGCGGGCACCGGCTCGACCACCGTCTCCGCCTCCAACCCGGCGGACCTCAAGCGCGACCCGGGCACCGTCGCGGACATCGCCGCCAAGGCGCTGCCCAGCACGGTCACCATCGAGGCCGAGGGCGACAACGGCGAGGGCGGTACCGGCACGGGCTTCGTGTACGACAAGGAAGGCCACATCCTCACCAACAACCACGTGGTGGCGGAGGCCGTCGACGGCGGCAAGCTGTCGGCCACGTTCTCGAACGGCAAGAAGTACGACGCCGAGGTGATCGGTCACGCGCAGGGCTACGACGTCGCGGTCATCAAGCTGAAGAACGCGCCGGACGACCTCAAGCCGCTCACCCTCGGCAACTCGGACCAGGTCGCTGTCGGCGACTCGACCATCGCGATCGGCGCGCCCTTCGGCCTGTCCAACACGGTGACCACGGGCATCATCTCCGCCAAGGACCGCCCGGTGGCCTCCAGCGACGGATCGGGCAGCAGCAAGGCCTCGTACATGAGCGCCCTGCAGACCGACGCGTCGATCAACCCGGGCAACTCCGGCGGCCCGCTGCTCGACGGCAACGGAAGCGTGATCGGCATCAACTCCGCGATCCAGTCCGCCTCCAGCGGCGGTCTGGGCGGCTCGGGCCAGGCCGGTTCGATCGGTCTCGGCTTCGCCATCCCGATCAACCAGGCCAAGATGGTCGCCCAGCAGCTCATCAAGACCGGCGAGCCCGTCTACCCGGTGATCGGTGCCTCGGTCTCCCTGGAGGAGGGCACCGGCGGGGCGAAGATCACCGAGCAGGGCGCGAGCGGCTCCGCGGCGGTCACGCCGAACGGTCCGGCCGCCAAGGCGGGCCTGAAGTCCGGCGACGTGATCACGAAGCTGGACGACCAGGTCATCGACTCGGGCCCGACCCTGATCGGCCAGATCTGGACGCACAAGCCGGGCGACACCGTGAAGCTCACGTACACGCGCGACGGCAAGGAGCACACGGTCGACGTGACCCTCGGCGAGCGCAAGGGCGACAGCTGACCGACCCCGCGACCGGACCCGCTACCCTGGTCCCGCGCTCACGACGGCCGGCACGGCCGCCGCGGGGCGCGGGGTGGGTTGCCCGAGCGGCCTAAGGGAACGGTCTTGAAAACCGTCGTGGCGCGAGTCACCGTGGGTTCAAATCCCACACCCACCGCATGCAGGTCAGCTTAGGTGCTGGTCAGAAGGGGTGTTCCGGTCTCCGGAGCACCCCTTTCGCGTTGAACCTGTCTCACCCTTTCTCGCCCATTTCCCAGCGTTGACCAGTACGTATGGGCCATCTGTGGGCCAGGGTCAGGACTCCTCGCCCTCGTCGAGGGCGCGGGAGATCAGGTCGTTGGAGTGCTCCTGACCGCCCTTCAGGATCTTTGCGTAGAAGCGGTACAGCACGGTGATGCTGTGGCCGGCGCGAGCGGCGACCTCCGCAGGGTCTACCCCCGACTTGATCCAGAGGGAGACGCCCGCGTGCCGCAGTGAGTACGGCACCGCCGCGAGCGCGGATTTGGCCTCGCTGGGCGAGAGCGCAGCGGCTCGTGCTCTGTCCCAGACGGCGCAGTACTCAGTGGAGTTGAGGCGCCCTCCGCGCGACGCTCGGAACAGGCGACCGTCATCGGCTGTGCCGTACCGGGCGATGTGCTCGCGCAGCAGGTGTACGAGAACGGGCGGGATGGGCACGGACCGCGTCGCGCCGCGCTTACGGCGCTTGAGACCGCGCTTCTCGTACGACGTGCCGTCGTCGGTCCAGCCACCCCCGACCTCCGGGCGGCTCTCCCCCAGGAGGAGTTCGCCCCATTCCCTTACGGACTCAGGTGAGTTGGGTGGCAAGGTGCAGTCCGCCGCCGTGAGGGCCGCGATCTCACCGGGGCGCATAGCCGCGTAGTAGAGGCACCCGAAGAACGCGTGCAGATGTTTGCCGCGGGGCCCGGAGTCGCGGACAGCGCCGAGCAGGGCGCGAGCTTGGCTCGGGCCCGGCACATACCGGAAGTCAATCTCGTCGTCGTTCTCAGGAGGCGTCCAGTCCACGCGGCGCAGGGGGTTCGCCGTGAGGAGACCCTTCTCCTCCACGGTGTAGCGGAGCACGTTGCTCAGCACCATGCGCTTCCGGCTGACCGTGTTCTCAGCGGCCTTGCCTCCGTCGAGCCGGATCGACAAGGCCTCAAGGGCGGGACGCAGAAGGGTGGGGTCCTCCAGGTCCTTGACCTTGATGGAGCGGGCAGCGATCCACTCCAGGGCGGCGCGGATATCCGCAGGCGGTTCTTCGACGACGTGACGCGGCACCCAGGACCCTTCCGAGTTGCGAACCGCTCGGAACGCCCACTGGTAAAGGGCCTCACGCAGCACACCAGGGCGGGGTGCTCCCCGCTTGCTCGTGACGAGCGCTGGGGTCACGATAGCGAGCGATTCCGCGATGCTCGCCCGGTGCTTGGCGGCGACTTGAGGCCACTTCATCAGGACGTACCCCGTGACGTGCTCGTACCAGGAAGGGGACGTGCGAGCCATCAACTCGCGCGCGGGGAGCCCCGTTTCCTCGTCGAATTGCTGGTTCTCGCGCAGGGCCGTCATCAGCTCAGACCGCCGGCCTTCCGCTTGCGGCTTGAGCTTGAAGCTCCGGGAATGGGGGCGTTCGCCGACGCGCCAACGCAGTTCCCATGGCTTCGGGCGGCCCGAGCGCTTGCGGATGGACCAGATATCGACGTCGTACGTGAGCATGTCTCTCCTGACATAAGGAGGGGCCCGCGCTCGGCGCGGGCCCCGGTGAAACGGTTTGATCTATGCGGCGTTCTCGGCGCAGCGCTCCCACCACGCGTCCAAGTCGGCTCGGCTGACGCGAACTTGGCCGTTGGGGAGTTTGCGGAGACGGGGGGCTTGGCCACGGGCACGCATGCGGTAGAAGGCGGCGCGGCTCATGTCGATCTCTTGGAGGACTTCGGGGAGCTTGAGCATTTGAGGGCGTGCCACGGTCGACTCCTTCGGGGTCTGGTCACGGCGGGGCTTGCACCTGTCCGAGGTGCGGGTTTCTGCGTCATTGGCGTCATCAGCGTCATTTGGGCTGCTGACCTGCGGGTTTGGGTGACGCGGGTGCCGGAAGCGTGCGTCATCCGCGCGTCATGGGCTGCGTCCCGGGCATGACGCAGGTGACGCAGGATGACGCGGGGCCCTCGTCTGCGTCATGCCTGTTGTTGCAGATCAGGGGCTGCTTTCCGGCGTGCGTGACGCGGATGACGCAGCGTCTTCCCTCTTAGGACAAAAAAAGGGGGTGTCTGTGGGTAGTTGGTGCGCCTTACAGCGCGAAGAAGGGGCCGCTGCGCGGCGCGTCCATGGGTGCGGTGCTGCGCACCGAACAGCAAGAGGAGCACGCCACGCGCCCGGTGCTCCTCTTGCTTGTCCAAGGAAGCGTCCGCCGCGGCGCGGCGGTCAGAACACGCTCTTCTGCTCGTGTGCGGCCGGGGCCGTCCGGCGGGTCATTTCGAGATAGCGGCCCGCAGCGGTGCGCCCCGAGTCGATAAGGACCCCGCGAGCCGCCAGCGTCGGCTGAAGGCGCTTGAGCCGGTCGGAGAGAACCTTGCCCGTGGTCGGCCACCCCTTGGGCAAGGGACGTACCTCATCGCTGCTGTAGAGGGTGCTGAGCAGGTGCAGCCACTCCGTGGACGTCATCCGCTCCGCGCCGCCCGGAGCGATCGTGTCGGCGTGCCGCAGGACGGTCTGCGCGAGCAGGTCACCCTCGATCACGTCGTCGTTCAGATCGTCCAGACTCGCCCGGTACGCCTTGAGCGCGCCCAGTCCGCTCGCGGCGTCGAGCTGCGCGCACAGGTGCGCGAAGTCCGCCATTCGCAGATCGGTCGGGGTCTCGGCTTCCATGGCGCGGATCTTGGCGGTGAGGTCCAGGAGCGAGCCGAGGACGACGGGCAGGACTTCCTCGTACTCCGCCCACAGTTCGGCTTCCGTGCGCCGCACCTTGGGCCGCTCCAGACGCAGCGGCAGGAGCCTCTCGGCGAGGTCGGGCCGGATGACGCCGACGTCGATCCCGGTCAGCAGCAAGGGGCGGCGGTAGCCGACGCGGAAGACGTCCCCGTCGGTGAACAGGGCGCGCTTGACGCTCTCGGCTCCGGTGACGATGCAGCACATGGCATCGGACAGGTCCGGTGTCATGTGGGACAGGTTGTCGAGCGCGGTCACCCACCCTGCGGCGACCGCGGCGATGAGGTTCTCCTCGTCCTTGGGGGCGCGGCGCAGGTCGCCGCTCATGCCCTCCACGATCCGGATCAGCATCCGGCCGCCGGTGGACTTGCCCGCTCCCTGCGGCCCGGTCAGGAACGGTGCGGGCACGGGCACGGACGGGGTCAGGCAGCCGATGAGCCACGCGATGGCCAGGGATTCGGTGTCGGCAGTGGCGAAGTTGCACAGCCGCATAAGCAGGTCAATGCCTTTGCCGTCGGTGTCCTTGACCGGCAGCGGGAGTTCCCCGGTGAGCTGGGTGCGGCGCCAGCACACTTCCCGCGGGTCTGGAACGGTGACCTCCCACCCGGTGGGGTGGATGCGCACCGACTGCCCGTCGTCGCGTCCCAGGTCCAACCAGGTGGCCCCATCGAATCCGGGCGCGACGCGGATGTGCACGGGCTGGACGTCCTCGCTCAGCGCGAGTGCCTCGATGAGGTCCAACGCCTCTTTGAGAGCGGTGCCGTTGAAGACGCCCTTTCCGTCGCGGAACAGGCCGACCATGAGTTCTTGACGGTGGCTGCCCATGGTGCCCTGCGAGCGCATCGGCCGGGCCACGGGGTGGCCCTTGCGCTGGGCGTAGACAGTGCCGTCGGGGGTGCGGAAGTAGCGGAAGTGGGCTTGCGCGTAGTCGGTGATGATCTCGCGGGCGGGGGTCTTGTCGTCGTCAGCCATGCTCACAGTCCCAACGTGGTGCGGGCGTTGGCCCACGCGTCCGTGCAGTGCCGCGTGCTCTCCCCCTTGGCCTGTGCCGCGGCGAACAACCGGGCGACGTGGGCGTCGGTGAGGCAGCCGCACTGGCCGTGCGTGGACAGCACGGCCAGGAACGTGCGGTAGACGGTCGCGTGTACGCCGCTGGACGCGTCGGTGATGCGCTGCTCCGCCATCGCGATGCCGCGGTTCAGGAAGGCGGGCGTGCGGTGCGGGCACTGTCCGCCCCCGATCGGTACGGACACCGTGGCGGCGCCCGGTGCGGGCCGGGCCGCGGTGGGCTTGCCCGCGATCAGCGCGCGTACGACGTTCGGTAGGGCGGTCATGTCGCCGGTGCCAAAGCCGAGCCAGCGGGCGTAGGACATCGTCGACTTGATGTCGATGCCGGGCCGCACGCCGTTGGCCGACGGCATCGTCCCCCGATAGAGCCAGTGTTCGCCGCGGGTGGTCGGCACGGTCTGCGTGGCCGGCAGGTGCTTGCGCGCCCACGCGATGGCGTCGGCGTCGTCGAGGTCGACGACGGTGAGACCGGCGCCGCCCGGGTGGTAGGCGAGCGCCGCCGCGCCGCGCCATGCCGGTGCCCATTCCGTGGAGGTGAGGGTCTCGGGGTCGGTGGTGGCGGCCGCCCATCCGTGGCACGGGTGCGGGCATGTGCACGGGCCCGGGGTCTTCATGTGCGGTCGGCCGCCGCACGAGGTGTAGAGGCACGCGGGACAGTTGGCGAAGGGCACCTTGCCCTTGCGCAGAGGGAGTACGGGCAGGCCCTCGGCCGCGAGGCGCAGAGCGTTGCGCAGGGGCTCGCTCGTGTCATCACCGGGGGCGAGGGCTCGCCGGATGGCGGTGGGTTGGGTCATGCTGGGGGTCTCCAGTTCTCTATCTCAGTGCTGGATCACAAGGGCGGCCCCGCGACTTTGGCGAGACGAGGGGGCCGCCCTTGGCGTAGCTACTGCGGGTCGTTGAAGCCGAGCGGGGCGAGCGCGTTGTGTGCGCGGTCAAGGTGCTCGGTGAGCGTCTGGGCGATGAGCACGGAAGAGGCCAGGCCGGAGAGCACCTCCATGAGGTGCTCCTCCGGGGTGCCGTAGTCCGCCGTGACCGCGTCGGTCTTGTCGAGCCTGCGCAGGAAATCGGCAAGCTGCTCGAAGCTCTGCGGCAGCCGCTGGGTGAGCGTCTTGAGCGAGGCGACGACCTCGTACGCGTCGCCGGGGTAGATCAGGTTCCCCTTGAAGCTCTGCGTGGCGTGGTTCAGGCTGCGTACCGATTCGGCGGCGGTGTCCGCCAAGGCCGCGGGAGACGGGTTGGTCGGCATGGGGGTCCTTTCGGGATGGGTCAGAACGGGGGTTCGTCGGTGGCCCACGGGTCGCGGTCCGGGTCGGTGCGGCGCAGCCAGAGCGGGCGGCGCGGCAGGGGCAGCAGCGGCCAGCGGCGGTTCTCGTTCCAGCAGTCGCAGGGGTCCCAGTCGGTGCCCGCGTATTCGCCGGTCTCGGGGTCGCCGTAGTCGCGGTTGTGGCCGCCGTTGCCGTCGCACTGCGGGCAGTCGGGGCGGGGCGTGTCGGTGAGGATCAGCGCGGGGCGCGGCCGGTGCTCGCGCTGAATGCGCAGTCGGGGCATGGGTGTTGGTCTCCTGTCACCCGTGGAAGTGGTTGCGCTTGATGACGGCCTTGCGGATGTTGACCGTCGTGCCGCCGCGCGAGGAGCCGAGGACCTGCACGGCGATGAAGCCGCCGAAGACGACCGCGGCGAGGATGACGAGTTGCTGGATCAGCGCGGCGAGGGCGGCGATGAACGTGGTGAGCATCAGCAGTCCGCCGCACACGGCGAGGAAGCCGACGCCGCCGAGGGCGACGTTCACCGCGGCCCGCGAGACGACCGGCTTGACCGCGGCCGGTTCGGGCTTGGCGGGGTCGATGGCGTAGCCGGTGACGACGCGTCCGTCGGGCAGCACGATGGACTGCACGGCCGGGATGTGGCCGCTCTGCACGGGCATGAGCGGCGCCGCGGCCGGTATCGGCGTGGGGTAGTGGACGGTGTCCGCCGTCTCCGGCGGGCGGTAGGTGGTGGGCTCGTTCACGGGGCGGTCCTCAGCTTCCGATGTTCGGGATGGCGTTGGTGATCGCGGACACGAGGCCGTTGACGGTGTCGTTGGCGTCGGTGGAGGCGAGGTAGAAGCCGAAGAGCACGGCGACGACCGCGGCGCCGCCGCCGAGCGCACGGAAGCGCAGGAGCAAGAGCAGCGCGGCGGCGAGGAGCAGAACGAGCGGGATCGTGATGACCATCAGCGGACGCCTTTCGTCTCAGTGGGCGGGGCAGGAGGTGAGGAGCAGCCCGAGCGCGATGCCGAGCGCGGCCAGGCGCAGGATCGTGGCCATCAGCGGGTGCCGGCGCGGTAGGCGTGGCGGCCGACGTTGTAGAGGTGGCGGCCGACCCGTATGCGCTTGCCGATGCCGCGGCAGCGGCGGCAGGTCTTGCCGCGCTTGGCCGTGCCCTTGCGGTCGAACTTGATGAGGTGGCCGACGCCGTTGCACTTGCGGCAGTCACCGAACGGGGACAACCAGCACGTCACGCCGTAACCCAGCGTGATGGCGAGCAGGCAGGTGATAGCGAGCAGAGAGAGCGTCATGACAGGGCCTCTCAGGCGGTTTTGAAGGGTTTCCGCAGGTCGGCCGCTAGTCGCTAGCGACCTGATCAGGTGCGGTTTGGGTCGCTAGCAGGGTCGCTAGCGCTAGCGACGTCTGCCGCTAGCGCTAGCGACCCTTGAGGGCTATCCGGCGTCCCGCTTCTCGTTGCGCTGAGTAATCGCGGCGGCGAGGTCCTCGCGCTTGATGCCGCGCTTGTTGACCGTCTTGCCCTCGACGCGGCGGCCGATCTGCTCGGTGGCCACCCCGTACGGCTTGAGGGCTGCGGTGAGTGCTTCGGCCTTCGGCTTGGGCTCCAGGTCGGCCCATGTGCCGTAGACGTCGGGGCGCAGGTCGGCGAGGCGGTCGACGAGGGTCTCCGACCACACCTTGGCCTCGCCCTTGCCCAGCACCGCGGCCACGTCATCCAGCACCGTGGCCGTGTTCTCCGCGGCGGGTGCCTGTCCGGCCGCGTCGCCGGACAGGGTGCCTTCCGCGTCGCGCAGGGTGGCGGCGCGGGTGAGGATGCGTTCCGCGTCGCGTCCGTCGGCGAGGTAGGTGCGCACGATCCCGGCATCGTCCGACATGCCCTTGAGCAGGCCAACTCCCTTGTGGGACTTGAGGAGTTTGGACGCGTCCAGGCCCTCGGAGTACGAGCCCGCGCCAAGGATCGTGTCCGAGACCTGGTAGGCGCCGACCCGCAGCGCGAACCGGGCCTGATGCTGGTCACGCAGCTCGGAGGGGCACGCCTTGTCGTCCGGCTTCTGCGTGGACGTCATCACGGACACGCCGACCGCGGGGGCGACGCGGGCGAGGTAGACGAGCAGCGACAGGATTTCCTTGCCGTGCTCGGGGTGCTGCAAGTACTCCTGCACCTCGTCGACGACGAACAGCGTGAGCGGCATGTTCAGCTTCCTGTCCCGGCTGATCTCCGGGGTGAGCTTGCCCTCCGGGCAGATGTGCAGGGGCAGTTCGGAGAGCCGGTGGTAGCGGTCCTCGACATCCGCCTTCAGCTCGCGCAGCGAGGTCAGCAGGTGCACCACCGGGTCGAACCCGTTCTTCGGCACGATCCCGAACCCGATCCGGTGCGCAACCAGCGCGAACTTGCGCCAGTCCGGCGACGCCTTCCCATCGAACACGTACAACCGGACGTACGGGTCCAGGGCCGCGGCGAGCGCGATGGTGCGCGCCGAGAACGTCTTGCCCTGCCTCGGCACCGCGCCGACCAGCAGCGACAGCCACAGCATGGTGGCCATCACCGGGTTGCCACGCTCGTCGACGCCCCACGGGAACGGCTTCCAGAAATCCACCCGAGTCGCCCCGAGCAGCGGCGACTTGCCCGACGGCACCGCGAGCGGGTCACGGTCGGCGATCCAGTACGAGACGCGCCGGCCACTCGTCTCGTCCTTGTCCAGGAAGAGCTGCGTGGGGGCGATGTCCATGCCGGAGCACAGTCGGGCGTGCGCCTTGACCGCATCCCCGAACGTCTTGCCGTACGGCAGGTCGACGACGACCCGCCACCCGTCACCGTCCCGGCCGATCGGCCGCGGGAACGCAATGCCCTGATCCTTGGCTGTCAGCCCCGCGGCCTCGTGGGCGCGGACCACGATGTCGGAGGACAGACGCCGCTTGCGGAAGGTCACCTTCGCCCGGTCGATCAGCGGGCGGTCCGCCGGGGCCCCGACCACACCGAGCGCCGTGGTCAGCGCGACCATCGACAGCGTCAGCAGCCAGGACGGCGCCATCACATACAAGACCAGCGCGGCGGTCAGACCGATGAACGAACTGAGCGCGGCGACGACGCCGCGCAGCCGCACCCGGGCGTTGCGCTGATGGGACAGGCGCAGGTACTCCGCCGCGTCCTCGTTGACCACGGAGGCGAGCCGCAGCGGCTTGCCCTCGGCGTCGAACACCCACCGGCCGACGGCAGCCGACCAGCGCCAGACGCCGCGCGGCGAGTACATAAGGATCTTCGGGGTGTAGATGCAGGGCAGGCGCACCGCGTGATAGCCGAGCATCGTCGAGTAGTGCCGCACCGCCCACTTACGGACGGCCGTGCGCTGGTCAGGCAGCTTCACCCAGTCCGGCAGCACGGGCAGACGGGCCTTGTCCTTGGCCTCCATCCACTCCGCCACACTCGGCGGGTACACCTGCTTGGGCGGGTCGACGTCGGCGCCCTCGGTGAGGCCCTCGGCCTCCGGGTCGTCGGTGTCGGGGAGTTCGGCCTCCCACTCACCCGGCTTCACCTCCCCCTCGTCGACCGTCGGCGCGGTCGCGGCGGGGGCGGGGTCCTTGCGCAGGAACGGCAGCACCCGCGCCGTAGCCTCGCTGGTCTCCTCTTCCGGCGCCTCAGCGGGCGGACCGGACACGTTGATCTCGGTCATGCTGGGTCTGCTCCTTCACGGGAGTGGAACGACGGGGTTCGGCCGCCGCGGTGAGAGGTGAGCGGCCGAACCCCTGAAAAGGGACTGGTCAAGCGCTGTGCGGCTACAGGTCGAACAAGCCGCCCTGATCGGTAGAGGTGTCGGGCAGGTGCCGCCGGGCCGCGCGGGCGGCGGCGGTGAGGCAGTCGGGACACCAGGCCCGCAACTGCTCGGGCGGGAGCCCGGCGGCGGCGACCGCGGAGGCGAGCGGGTCGGCGGGAGCCGCGATGAGGCGGACCCGGCGGCCGTGCTTGCTGGTGTAGCCGTCGTGCTCGTGCGGGCAGCGTCCGCCGCTCTTGGCGTGCGGGTTGCCGCACTCGCCCTCGCATTGGCAGCGGTGGCCGGCGGCCTCCATGACCGGGTTGAACACGGCGGTGCCGACGATGGGCTGTGACTTCATGCCGCCACCCCCGCCCAGGTCCCGGGTTCGGCCCGGTTGAGCAGGATGTGCAGGGCGGCCACGGCCTGCGGCGGGACGACGCCGTTGCCGAGCGCCTTGAGCTGTGCGGTGCGCGACAGGCCCGGCACACCCGTGACATGGCCCTCGCTGAGGGCCATGAGCCACTCGACGAAGACCGGGTTCAGTCGTCCCAGATCGTCAGTTGGCCGGGGGGCGGGGCGGCCGATGACCTGCGCCCACCTTTCGACCGCTTCGGCGTACGGTCCCCAGTTGGTTCCGCCTTGCTGGGCTGCGCGAGTTCGCCCATCTCGGCCGCCAGGCACTTGCCGTGCGTCCCGGCTTCCTGTGAGGGTGAGCGCTTGGTCTGCCGGTTCTCGTTCGCCGATGCCCGCGGGGTGGGCAACAGGCTGACGACCCCCGGCAGAAGCAGTTCGCCGCGGTTGTTGCGCTGGTTGCCGCTGGCGTTCTGCACCGTCGGCGTAGGCAGCAGTGAGACCACGTGGCGCAGGTTCATCCCGCCCTGTGCTGCGTGCCCGGCCCCCGTGGACTCCGAGGTCGATGGCGTCGGCAGCAGGGAGACGGCGGTGGGAAGCTGCCCGCTCTGCCCACCGCCGCGCCAGTCCCGGGCCGCCGGAGTCGGCAGGCCAGGCGCAGAAGATGAGCCGCTTGCGCTGGTGGGCGGCCTTGATGTCGCTCGCGCGTACACAGCACCAGTCCGCATCGAACCCGATGGCGGCAAGGTCGGCGAGGACGGTGTCGAAGCCGAGAGAAAGGTGGCCTGCGACGTTTTCAAAGACCGCGAGGCGGGGTCGTAGAACGCCAAGGGCGCGGGCGATGTACGGCCAGAGGTGCCGGTCATCCTTGGTTCCCTTCCGCTTGCCCGCCGTGCTGAACGGCTGGCACGGATAGCCGCCGATGTAGACGTCGACGGGTTCGACGTCGTGCCAGTCGACGGCGGTGAGGTCCCCGAGGTTGGGCACCTCGGGGTAGTGGTGGGCGAGGATCCGGGCGGCGCCGGGATCGTTGTCCGCCACCCACGCCAGCTCCCCGCCGAACACGGCCCGCACGGCATCGTCCAGACCGCCGTATCCGGTACACACCGACCCGATCCGCAGCCCGGTCACGCTGCTGCTCCCCGCTCGGCACGCAGGGTGTCGCGCAGGGCGCGGGCGTTGGCGGGGGAGGTGTGCAGGGCGCGGCGGATGCCCTCGCCGGTCAGCTTGGCGTCCGGCCAGTCGGCCGTGACGGTCCGCGCTTCGACGAGCAGTTCGTCAGCCGTGCGCTTGGGGCGGGTCGACTTCGCGACGTCCGGCACACGGCCGGTCGCCCGTCGGGGTCGACTCGATTCAGCGGCCACGCTGCGAGCCGCGATCGGGTCGACCGGCGGCGCCTCGATCGCCTTGACGGGCTTGGTCGCCACGGTCGACTTCAGGAAGCCGACGGCGACCGGTCGGGGCAGCACGGTCACGTTCGGAATGATCGGCGCGGGAGTCGATTCGGGCAGGTCAGCCGTAGACCGATTCCTGATGGTCTCGGTAGATTCCTCCGCATTTACGATCGGGGGTGCGATCGGGGCGGGACGGTGGTGCAGCACCTTCGCGACGAGGTCGGAGCCGAAGTAGATCGAGCCGACCGGCAGCGACGTGGCGAGCAGTACGAGCGCCCAGTTCGCCGGGTCCCAGTCCGCGAGTCGACCCCAGTCGACGGTGCGGCCGTGCAGCTCGGGGACAAGACCGTGGACGTAGTTGAGGATGAGCGAGGCGAGTGTGTAGGTGCCCAGCACCCGCAGTGCGAACGTCCGGTCCCGCCCGGCGAGGACGAGGGTGGCGATCAGGGCGAGCGCCATCAGGCCATCGACCACGAACGGGTACAGGGTTGCGGCCGTGGCGTCGGCACCGACCGCGCCGGCGATGTCCCGCAGTGCGTTCCAGGAGACGCGGAACGCCATTGCGACCACGATGACCAGGGCCGCGACGAGGGCGCGGCGCCCGTTGCGGTGAAGGTTCATCGCTCCCCCTCCCGCCCGTCGTGAAGGTCGCCGTACTCCCACGCGAACGACTCGAACTCCTCGTCGTCGTCCGGGGCGTCGTCGTCCAGCGGCGGCTCCTCGAAGGACTGACTGAGCAGGATCGCGGGGACCTGGAGCAGGCCACTGATGAGCAGCGCCAGCCACCAGCGCGAGTCGTTCAGGGTGACCAGGGCTGCGGCCGCGGCCATCGCGAGCCAGCTGGAGACAACCAGCGCGGTTGCGATCCGGGTCTTCACGGTGTCGGTGGTGCTCATGCGGCACCGCCCGTCTGCCCCTGCTTGGCGGCCTTGTTGACCAGGTCGCAGCGCGCGGCGAGGGCCCGTCGGCGGGCCCGGCGGATGCGCCGCTCGTCCAGCTCGGTCGGCGTGCGGTCCAGGGTGGCGATGGTCGCGTCGAGCAGGTCGACGTCGGCGAGGATGACGGGCATTTCCGCGTCGATGGCGTCCAGTTCCGCATCCGTGGGTTCCAGATACGGAGCGAACGCGGTAACAGCGTCCTGAACAGTGACGATGTAGTCCATGGGTCGTGATCTCCCTAGCAGTAGGTGCGGCCCGAACAGAGCCCCCGGTGTTCGAGCACCGGGGGCTCACGCCGTTGAAGGTGATTGAGCGATCGGCGGCGCGCTCAGCGCCGGTTGAAGCCAGGGCAGCCGTTGACCATGTGGTCCACGCACTGCGGGCAGTCCCCCCGCAGGCCCCGGTGCACCTTGGGGTCGTGAGCGTGCTGCCAACACTGCGGGCACTCACGCTTCGGCACGGACATGGCCTTGGCGGACGTTCCAAACAGCCCCATGACGGGCTCCTTCCTGTGACTCGGCTCCCCTCGCCGCTGCTCGTACGAGACGAACAGCGGAGGCAACCGACCGCCGCGACGAGCGCGGCGGAGAGTCGACGTACAGCGCGGCATGTTCCGCGCGGACCGCCTTTTCGACTCGGGGAGGCGGGGCCCACCTATTCAGTTCTCAAAGAACGAGCGCTCCCGGCAGAGCGCGGTAACCCCCTGTGACAGGGGCTCCCGCTCCTCACGGAGCGGGACCCGGCCGGTGCATTCATCAGGTCAAATGACCCTTAGCGAAGCGACCTAGGTCGCTTGCCGTTGATGTGAAAGCTACCTAGGTCGCTTTGGTGCGTCAAGTGCTTCTGCACCACTGATGGCGAGCGACCTAGGTCAAGTACGCTTTCGAGGTGGACTCACAGCCGAAGAGGAAGCCCAACGCACGCGAGATCGCCGCACGGCTCAGAGACGAGATCGCCGCAGAGACGTTCGGTCCTGGGGATCGCCTCCCGGGCGCTCGGGCGTACGCCAAGAAACTCGGTGTGGCCCTGATGACCGTGCAGGCCGCCTACGCGCAACTCCAGGAAGAGGGGTTGGTCGAGGGCCGTACGGGGAGCGGCACCTACGTCCGCGACCCTGCCCCCGGCGAGCAGGCGCCCCGCGAAGCTGCCCAGCGCCTTACCGAGCTGCAAGCCGAGGTGGCGCGCGTCTCGACCGAACTCGCCGGCCTCGTCGAGCGCGTGAAGCAGCTTGAAGCGGTCGTGGGCCCCGCCGAGCGGGAGCCCGACGCTTAGCGTCTCTCGCGGTGCGTTCGTCATCATGCTCTTAGCGTGTCCCGGCGAGCGCTCCGTGAGTACGTACTCCCGCCGCCCCTGCACCGAACTAAACCGAACTTTGGCTGACGGAACGGGTGTTGGCGGTACGTCAGGGACTGCCAGACTGGCCGCATGGCTGAACTGAACGGAAAACCCGTCACCCTCGACGAACTCCAGAGCCTCGCCCTCACGAACTACGGGCACTTCACGTCAATGCGCATGGAGGACGGCACGGTCCGGGGCCTGTCGCTCCATCTGGACCGGCTCGTACGTGACTGCCGACTCGTCTTCGGTGTCGAGTTGGACCGCGACCAGACGCAGAGCTACATCCGCAAGGCAGCCGAGGGCATCACGGGTGTCGCTGGCCTGCGCGTCACCATCTTTGACCCCGCGATCGATATGGGCCGTCCCAGCGGCGCCAAGGACCCCCACGTTCTCGTGAACCTGCGGCCGGCGGGCGCCCTGACTCCGCCCCCGCTCACCGCCAAGACCTTCGCCTTCACCCGTGACAGCGCGGCGGTCAAGCACATCGGGCTTCACTCGCAGCTCCGGGTACGGCGGGACGCTCAACTCGCCGGGTTCGACGATGCCGTGTTCGTCGAACCGGACGGTTGCGTCTCCGAGGGCGGCACGTGGAACCTCGGGTTTGTTGACCAGGAGGGCACGGTCATTTGGCCGGAGGCCCCGGTCCTCCCCGGTACAACGATGCTCCTTCTCCAGGGCCTTGATGCCCCCAAGCAGGTCACTGCTCCTGTGCGGCTTGCCGACGTGCCGAACATGGATGCCGCATTCGCTACGAACACGACGATCGGCGTGCGTTCAGTGAGCGCGCTCGACGACGTGCAGTTCCCGCAGGACCACCCCGTGCTCGATGCACTGCGCGAGGGCTACGCCGCGATCCCCGGCGACAGCCTGTAGACGCGTGCCGCCGCCCCTGCCCGGGGCGGCGATTCACGACAGAGGTAGCCCATGCCACTCGTTACGAAATGGACCGGACGTGAAGTTAAGGCACTGCGTGAAGCCGTACGCATGAGTCTCATGGAGTTCTCCGAGAAGCTCGGAGTCTCCGACCGCATCGTCTCCCGATGGGAGGCAGACGGGGAGCAAGCCACCCTGCGCATGGTGAACCAAGCGGCCTTGGACACGGTGCTCGCCAAGGCTGACCAGGACGCTCAGGGCCGCTTCGTCGGCATCCTCGCCGCGGACGACATCCCCACCCAAGCGGTCATCGAGCCGGACGAAGACCAGACGAGCAGCGGCGAGTATGTGAAGCACCCCGGTGACGGGAAGCTCATGGCTCACGTCCCGGAGGGGATCTTCCTGGCAGGGGAAGACGACGAACCGGTGTGGGTGGATGAGTTCCACATCGACACCTTCCCGACGACCAACGCCGACTACGCGCGGTTCTGCGCGGCGACACGGCACCCGGTGCCTGAGCACTGGCAGAACGGCCGGTGCCCGCGGGAGCTGTACGACCACCCTGTTGTGCACGTGACGTGGCGGGACGCGAACGCGTACGCGATGTGGGCGGGGAAGTCGCTGCCAACAGCGGAGCAGTGGGAGAAGGCGGCGCGGGGTACCTCCGGCCGTACATTCCCGTGGGGCGACCAGAAGACCGCCGCGAAGTGCAACGTCCGAGAGACCGGTGTGGAGGTCACGACGTCCGTCTCCCGGTACCACAGCGGCGTGTCTCCCTACGGGGTCTACGACATGGTGGGGAACGTCTGGGAGTGGCTCTCAACGCCGACCACTCCAGGGCGGTACGAACTCCGCGGCAGTGCCTTCACGAGTCCTCTGTTCCGGGGTGTACCCGCCGCTTCCAACGACGCCAACGACACGATGCACGACGACGACACAGGGTTCCGCTGCACGGCGACACCAGAGCAGATGGCACCCAGGAAGAAGTGACGCCGAGGGGCCCTTTCGGGACCTCATGGGCCATGTGTGGGCCAGGAAGCCTCACACGGGAGCCGAAACAGCGTCTGACCAGGGCGTTCCTACCGCAAGCTTGTCGGTCTTGAAAACCGTCGTGGCGCGAGTCACCGTGGGTTCAAATCCCACACCCACCGCAGTGGTTGAGAGCCCCTGACCTGTACGAAGGTCGGGGGCTCTCGGCATGTGACGGGGGCTAGCCTCCGCATGTCATGCGCGCCGCCGACGCGATCGTCGCGCGGGCCTCGCGTGCCGTCAGGCCCGTGCGGGTCGCCGCGTCGGTCAGGGCGTCCACGAGGGTGTCGCCGAGGCCGCTCTCGTAGGCGCGGCACGCTGCCCAGAAGAGGCGGGTGTTGCGCTGGCCCTCGTGGGCGCTCAGGACGAACTGGACGAGACCCAGGCCGTGGTGACCGGGCGGGCCCGGCGTGGGGTGGTGCGTGCGCGGAGGGGGCGTGAGCAGGCGCAGCAGCGCGGGAGGGCACGCGGCGGGCGGGAGGTGGGCGGTGCCGAGGACCGTGCTGTAGACGCCGTGTTCGGTGCGGGAGCCGGGGCCGACCAGGTAGCCGCCGGCGCCGCGGATGTCGATGCCGGGGGCGAGGCGGCCCGCCGAGTTGGGCACCACCACGTCGGGCGGCCCGGAGAGCCACAGGTGGCGGCCGCCGCTGGGGGTGGCCACGACCACGGTCTCCGGGATCGTGAAGAGGTGCCGTAAAGCCAGCTCACGCAGGGAAGCGGAGGAATCCGTACCGGACTTGGTGTCGAGGTCGACGCCGATGAGGTGGTGCGGGGGCAGGCCGCACGCGATGCCGTAGCCGGTCGCCCGGGGCGCGGCGGCGAACAGGGCGCGGATGCGGCGCGGATCGGTCGTCGCGTCGTACACACCGTGGCCGGGAAGGCCGCACTCGCCGTGGCAGCGCGGCTTCCAGGGAGGGTCGTCGCGGTGCGGGGACGGCAGCGCGGGGAGCTTCGTGCGCGACAGCGGGATGACGGCGAGCCCGCGCTCCGCCGCGGACAGCGCGTGCGCGAGAGCCAGGGTCGCCGCGGGGACGGAGGAGGTCAGGTGCCGGTCGGTGGTGGCCATGGCCCTATGTTCGTACGAATGTTCGAAACGGGAAAGGGGTGTGGGCCGGGCGGGGTGGCTATTTACCAAAAATGTGCTGAAACGCTTCGTCCCATGGGAGGGCTGGTCGGTGATCGGCGGAGGTGACGGACTCGGGGCTGAACTGGGACTTTGTGGGCGTGAAGCAGGTTTATCGACATGTCCTCACGCTTGCGAGGGAATGAGGGCTTCCGGGCTGGTTCGCCGGGGATTCGGTGGGCAACTCTGGTCTCGCGACGTCGTGAACATCACCGAGGCGGTCGGCCAACTGCCTTGGGACAACCCGTAATTCCCCGGGATGCCGGACCCCCGTCCGAGCAGCCGGTGCGTACTTCCTTTCTGGAGGAATTGACATGGCTTCCATCCGTACCGCCCGCGTCATCGCCGCTGTCGCCGCGCTGCCCCTCGCCGCCGCCCTCTTCTCCGGGGTGGCGATGGCCGACAACGGCTCGTTCGCGGACAACGGATCGAACGCGGGCGTGGCGACCGTCAGCGGCAGTGGCGTCGGACACGACAACAACGGCAACTCGTCCACCACGCAGCAGCAGGCCGTCGGCAACGGCGCCTCGAACCAGAGCAACACGGCCCAGGTGAACGGTTCGGCGTTCACGGCCATCGAGCAGGGGAACTCGAACGTCCAGGTGAACTTCACCGAGCTCTGGTAGCCCTCGCGTCCCCGTTCGGCGGGGGACTTCCGTGGGGTGTGTGACAGTCCGCGCGGCGGCGCTCCGGCGCCGCCGCGCAGGCGTGTTCGCGGCCCCCTTCTTCGCTCACGCGCGCGTGTTTGCCCGCTCTTGCGCGCGTGTGGTCGATCTCTTGACACCCGATGGCATCTGACGGACAGTCAGAAACCCTTGTCCGTACGAGCAGGCCTCGTACGCGAGCCGTCCGGGAGGTCGTCGCCGTGCACCTCGCCCCCACCGCGCGTCAGCAGGAGCTCCGTGCTCACCTGCGCGCACGATTCCGTACGTTGATGCCGGACGGGCCGCCCGCCGGCGACGACGTCGCCGGGCAGCGCGCGGTGCTGCGCGGGCTCGGCGCCGAAGGGCTGCTCGGCCTCGGCTGGCCCGTCGCGTACGGCGGTCAGGGACGCGGCGCGGACGAGCAGTTCGTCTTCTTCGACGAGGCGTACCGCGCGGGCGCACCGGTCTCCATGGTCACGCTCAACACCGTCGGTCCTACGTTGATGAAGTACGGGACCGAGGAGCAGAAGGCCTACTTCCTGCCCCGGATCCTCAGCGGCGATCTCGTCTTCGCCATCGGCTACAGCGAGCCGTCCGCCGGGACCGACCTCGCCGCGCTGCGCACGCGCGCGGTGCGGGACGAGGCGAGCGGCGACTGGGTCGTCGACGGCCAGAAGGTCTTCACGTCGAACGCGCAGAACGCGGACTGGATCTGGCTCGCCTGCCGCACCGACCCGGACGCGCCGAAGCACCAGGGCATCTCGATCATCCTCGTGCCGACGGACGCCCCCGGGTTCTCGTGGACGCCGATCGAGACCGTCGGCGGGCTCACGACCACGGCGACGTACTACGACGGGATCCGCGTGCCCGCCTCGAACCTGGTCGGGGACCTGCACGGCGGCTGGGGTCTGATCACCAACCAGCTCAATCACGAGCGGGTCGCGCTCGCCGCGATCGGGATGCAGGCCGAGGACTTCTACGAGCGGGTGCTCGCCGCCGCCCGTACACCCGATCCGGTGACGGGTGAGCGGCGCGTTGACGCGACCTGGGTCCGTTCCCAACTGGCCGAAGTGCATGCCCGTCTGGCGGCAACGCGCCTGCTCAACTGGCGTTTGGTGCAGGACGTGGGGGCCGGCCGGCTGGCCCCCGGGGACGCCAGCGGCGTGAAGTTCGCGGGAACGGAATCCGCGATCGAGACGTATCGCATGTGTCAGCAGATCGCGGGCGATGCCGGATGGGTACGGGCCGGGTCGCCGGGGGCGTTCGGGGGGACGGGTGACGGGGGCGACGGGGGGACTGCCGTGGGGGACGGCGAGTTGGAGCGGATGAACCGGGCGGCGCAGATCAACACGTTCGGGGGCGGGGTGAGCGAGGTGCAGCGGGAGATCGTGGCCACCATGCGGCTCGGGATGAAGCGGGGGAGGCGGTGAAGGCGTTGTCGTACGAGGAGTTGAGGGCGTTCGAGGGGCGGGCCGCCGCCACCGGCAGTCCGGGGAAGGACCCGGTCAACGCGCCGATGATCCGGCACTGGTGCGAGGCCATGGGCGACACCAATCCGGCCTACGAGGGGCCGGACGCGATAGCGCCGCCGACGATGCTTCAGGCCTGGACGATGGGTGGCCTGTCCGGGTACGAGGGGCGCTCCCCCGCGCACGACGAACTGTTCGCGCTGCTCGACGGCGCGGGGTGCACCTCCGTCGTCGCGACCGACTGCGAGCAGGAGTATCTGCGGCCGCTGCGGCCCGGGGACGTGATCACGTACGACTCGGTGATCGAGTCGGTGTCGCCCCTGAAGACGACGAAATTGGGGACCGGGCACTTCGTCACGACGAGGATGGACGTCCGGGCGAACGGGGAGCCGGCCGGGACGCACCGGTTCCGGATCCTCAAGTACGCGCCCGCGCGGCGTGGTTCGGGTGCGCCGCCGGGTGCCGCGCCGGGTGCCGCGTCGGGTGCCTCGTCGGACGCGTCGTCGGATGCCGGGAAGAAGCTGCGGCCGCGGCCCGTCGTGAACCGGGACAACGCCGGGTTCTGGGAGGGCGTCGCCGAGCACCGGCTGCTCATCCAGCGCTGCCGGTCCTGCGAGACCCTCCGCTTCCCCTGGCTGCCGGGGTGCAACGCGTGCGGGGGGCAGGACTGGGACACCGTCGAGGCGAGCGGCGAGGGAAGCGTCTTCTCGTACGTCGTCATGCACCATCCGCCCTTCCCGGCCTTCGATCCGCCGTACGCGGTGGGCCTGGTGGAGCTGGCCGAGGGGGTGCGGATCGTGAGCAACGTCGTCGGGGTGCCGTACGACAAGGTGCGCATCGGGATGCCGGTGCGGCTGGAATTCCTGCGGGTGGACGACGAGTTGGAGCTGCCCGTCTTCCGCGCGGCCGAGGGCGGTGAGGTGTGACATGGACTTCACCCCCACCCCGGAGCAGGAGGCGGTACGGGATCTCGCCGCGCGGATCTTCGGCGATCTGTCCACGCCGGAGCGGCTCGCGGGGCTCGACGGCGGCACGGACGGCGAGCTGTGGAAGGCGCTGGGCGGCGCGGGCCTGCTCGGCGCCGTGGAGGAGACAGGGCTGCTCGGACTCGTCCTGATGCTGGAGGAGCAGGGCAGGACGACGGCACAGGTGCCGTTCGCGGCGAGCTGTGTGTTCGGGCTGCTCGCGGTGGGCGCGCACGGCGGCGCCGAGCAGCGGGAGCGGCTGCTGCCGGGGTTGCGGGACGGCTCGGCCGTGGCGGCGGGCGCGTTTCCGGCACGTACGGGGATCATGGTGGACGCCGAGAAGGCGGCCGGGCGGGCGCGGCTGAGCGGGACCGTGCCGTGGGTGCCGTGGCTGCGCGACGCCACGCATGTCCTGGTGGCGGTCCGCGAGAAAACTGTCCACAGCCTGTGGATGGCGCGGGCGGACGACGCCGGGTGCGAGCCGGTCGAGCTGACCGCGCCCTGGTCGGCGGGGCGGCTCGTGCTCGACGGCACGCCGGCGGAGCGGATCGGCGGCCCTGGCGCGTACGAGGACGTGCTCGCGACCGCGCGCACCGCGTTCGCCGGGCTCCAGGCGGGGGTCTGCGCGGGCTCGCTGGCCCGAGCGGTGGCTCACACGAACGAGCGGGAGCAGTTCGGCCGCCCGCTCGCGGCCAAGCAAGGGGTCCAACTCCGGGCCGCGGAGGCCCACATGGACGTCGAGGCGATCCGGGTCACCGCGTACGAGGCGGCCTGGCGGCGCGACGAGGGTCTCGCGTACGGCAGCCATGCGCTGACGGCGGCCTGGTGGGCGTCCGAGGGCGGCAAGCGCGTGGTGCACACGGGCCAGCATCTGCACGGCGGCATGGGCGCGGACCTCGACCATCCGGTGCACCGGCACTTCCTGTGGGGCCGGCAGCTGGACGGCTATCTGGGTGCGGCCCCCGAACTCCTGGCGGAACTGGGCGATGTGATCGCGGCTGGAGGCGAAGCGGCATGAAGGCGGGTGACGAACTGGCGCCCCTGGAGATCCCGGTGACGCGGACCCTGATCGTCGCGGGGGCGATCGCCTCCCGCGACTACCAGGACGTGCACCACGACGCGGAGCTGGCCCGGCAGAAGGGCTCCCCCGACATCTTCATGAACATCCTGACGACGAACGGCCTGGTGGGGCGGTACGTCACCGACCACTTCGGCCCCACGGCGACGCTCCGCAAGGTCGCGATACGGCTCGGCGCGCCCAACTACCCGGGGGACACCATGGTGTTGAGCGGGCAGATCACCGAGGTCGACGGGGAGACCGCGCGGGTGCGGATCACCGGCAGGAACGGCATCGGCGACCACGTCACCGGCACGGTCACGGTCACGGTCCCGGCCGCGGCCCCGGGTGTGGCCCCTGTCGTCGCCCCGCAGGGGAGCCCGTCATGAGCGTACGGACGAGGGACTCGCTCGGCGGGCGCGCGGCCGTCGCCGGGATCGGTGCCACCGAGTTCTCCAAGGACTCGGGGCGCAGCGAGTTGAAGCTCGCGGTGGAGGCGGTGCACGCGGCGCTCGACGACGCCGGGCTGACCCCCGGGGACGTCGACGGCATGGTCACGTTCACGATGGACACCAACCCGGAGATCACCGTCGCGCAGGCCGCGGGCATCGGGGAGCTGTCCTTCTTCTCCCGGGTGCACTACGGGGGCGGCGCGGCGTGCGGCACCGTGCAGCAGGCGGCCCTCGCGGTGGCGAGCGGAGTCGCCGAAGTCGTCGTCTGCTACCGGGCGTTCAACGAGAGGTCGGGACGGCGCTTCGGCTCGGGTGTGCAGCGGCGCGAGCCGTCGGCGGAGGGCGCGGCCCTCGGCTGGAACCTGCCGTTCGGGCTGCTCACCCCCGCGTCCTGGGTGGCGATGGCGGCCCAGCGCTATCTGCACACGTACGGGCTGACGCCCGAGGCGTTCGGCCACGTCGCGGTGGTGGACCGCATGTATGCGGCGACGAACCCGGCCGCGTACTTCTACGAGAAGCCGATCACGCTCGCCGACCACGCGGCCTCGCGCTGGATCGTCGAGCCGCTGCGGCTGCTCGACTGCTGCCAGGAGACGGACGGCGGGCAGGCGATCGTCGTGACCAGCGTCGAGCGGGCCCGCGATCTGCCGCACCCGCCCGCCGTGATCGCTGCGGCGGCCCAGGGCGCGGGCCGCGGGCAGGAGCAGATGACCAGCTTCTACCGGGACGGTCTGACCGGGCTGCCCGAAATGAGTGTCGTGGCACGGCAGTTGTGGCGTACGGCGGGGATCGGGCCCGGTGACATCGACGTCGGCATCCTCTACGACCACTTCACGCCGTTCGTGCTGATGCAGCTGGAGGAGTTCGGGTTCTGCGCGCCCGGTGAGGCGGCCGGCTTCGTCGCCGAGGAGCGGCTGCCGCTCAACACCCATGGCGGGCAGCTCGGGGAGGCGTATCTGCACGGGATGAACGGGATAGCGGAGGCCGTGCGCCAGGTGCGGGGCACGGCCGTGAACCAGATACCGGGCGCGGCCACGGCCCTGGTCACCGCGGGCACCGGAGTGCCCACATCGGGTCTGATTCTGGGGTCGGACGGCTGAACCGGGAGCGTGTCCGCGGCCTGTGAGCGACGCGGGCCCCTTCACTCGGCCCATGCACCGACAAAAGCTGATCATGGGACTTGTGCTGCTTCTGCTCGGGGTCGGTGTCCTGCCGACGTCCGCGGCGGACCGCCCCGCGCGGCCGCCCACGGCCGCGGTGGAAAGGACCGGGGCCGCCGCGCCGTGGGGAGCCGAGGTGCGCACCTTCCGCGGCCGGGCGTTCGACGTCTGCGCGGCGCCGTCGCGGGACACCATGCGCCGCTGGCGGTCGTCCGACTACCGCGCGGTGGGCGTCTACTACGGCGGCCGCGGCCGGGCCTGCCGCAAGCAGCCCGGGCTGAACCGCGGCTGGATGCGGGCGGTCGACCGGATGGGCTGGCGGGTGCTCCCGGTGTACGTCGGTTCGCAGGCGCCCTGCGTCACCGCGCAGCGCAAGAAGGGCGTGCGCATCGGGCGGCACCCGTGGCGCCAGGGCGTGCGCGAGGGCCGGGACGGGGTGCGCCGCGCCCAGAAGCTCGGCATCCAGCGGCACAGCCCGCTCTACCTCGACATGGAGGCCTACAACCTCCGCAAGCGGGGCTGCGCCCGCACGACGCTGTCCTTCGTACGGGCATGGGACAAGGAGGTGCGCAGGCACGGGTACATCCCCGGGTTCTACAGCAGCGCCGGGTCCGGGGTGCGGCACATGGAAGCGGCGCGTCGGGCCGGGGCGCGGGACCTGCCGTCGGTCATGTGGTTCGCGCGCTGGCACACCCGGCCCCATCTGTACCGGGAGCGCGTCCTGCGCCGGCACGCCTGGCACCCGCAGCGCCGGATCCACCAGTACGCGGGGAACGTGAAGGAGCGGCACGGCGGCCGTACCCTCGTCATCGACCGGAACCTGGTGCACGCGCCCGTCGCCCGGATCGGCTGAACCGGGCCGGCCGGGCGGGGCGGGCCGCACAGGGCTTCTCAGGGCCGAACCCTCAAGGGTCCTCATCCCCTCCTCCACCTTCAGGAGGTGGGGCTACCACCCCGCGTACAACCTGAGGCGGACGCCGCTTCGGGACCTCCGGCCGATCCGCGGTGGTAGGGGGCGCTCATAGCGTGGAGCCATGACCGCAACCCTGGCGTCTGTCTGCACCGGCGCATCGGAACCCGCCGTGCGGGCCGCGTCCGCCGCGTCATCGGCGTACCCGTCGTTCGCGTCGTACGTCCGTGCCCGTCAGCCCGTGCTGCTGCGCACCGCCCGGTCGCTGACCGCGAACCCGTGCGATGCCGAGGACCTGTTGCAGACCGCGCTCACCAAGACGTATGTCGCGTGGGACCGGATCGAGGACCACCGGGCGCTCGACGGCTATGTGCGCAGGGCCCTGCTGAACACGCGGACCTCGCAGTGGCGCAAGCGCAAGGTCGACGAGTTCGTCTGCGACGAGCTGCCCGAGCCGGCGAACGTGCTGCCCGCCGGGGACCCGGCCGAGCAGCAGGCCCTGCACGACGCGATGTGGCGCGCCATCATGAAACTGCCCGCGCGGCAGCGGGCCATGGTCGTCCTGCGCTACTACGAGGACCTGAGCGAGGCCCAGACGGCCGAGGTGCTCGGGGTGTCCATCGGCACCGTCAAGAGCGCCGTGTCGCGGGCGCTCGGGAAGCTGCGCGAGGACCCGGAGCTGCGGCCCGTCCGCGGCTGAGCTGGGCGGCTCAGGTGATCGATCATTCCGGGGAGTAGTGACATACCGCGTGGTATGCGGTGAGAATCGGCGGAACCTTACTGCTCCGTAGCGCCCACCGGGAGGACGCCGTGCTGAGCACGATGCAGGACGTACCGCTGACAGTCACCCGCATCCTGAACCACGGAATGCGAGTCCACGGCACCTCGAAGATCATCACGTGGACGGGTGAGGGCGAACCGCACCGCCGTACGTTCGCCGAGGCGGGTGCCCGCGCGGCCCAGCTCGCCCATGCGCTCCGCGACGACCTGG
This sequence comes from Streptomyces sp. NPDC052225, assembly GCF_040679615.1. Lineage (NCBI taxonomy): Bacteria > Bacillati > Actinomycetota > Actinomycetes > Kitasatosporales > Streptomycetaceae > Streptomyces > Streptomyces sp. NPDC052225. The sequence continues at coordinate 495,971 of NZ_JBFAVD010000001.1, forward strand.
GCGTCACCGGCCACGACCGGGTCGCCACCCTGATGTGGAACAACGCAGAGCACGTCGAGGCCTATTACGCCGCGCCGTCCATGGGCGCTGTCCTGCACACCCTCAACCTGCGGCTGCCCGCGGACCAGTTGACGTGGATCGTGAACCACGCGGCCGACCGCGTGATCATCGTCAACGGTTCGCTGCTGCCGCTCATCGCGCCGCTGCTGCCCGCGCTCGGCACGGTCGAGCACCTCGTCGTCTCCGGCCCCGGCGACCGCAGCGTCCTCGAAGGCGCCCCGCAGCAGGTGCACGAGTACGAGGAGCTCATCGCCGGCAAGCCGACCACGTACGACTGGCCGGAGCTGGACGAACGCCGGGCCGCGGCCATGTGTTACACCTCCGGCACCACCGGCGACCCCAAGGGCGTCGTCTACTCGCACCGCTCCATCTACCTGCACTCCATGCAGGTCAACATGACCCAGTCGATGGGGCTCACCGACGCCGACACCTCGCTGGTCGTCGTCCCGCAGTTCCATGTGAACGCCTGGGGCCTGCCGCACGCCACGTTCATGACCGGCGTGAACATGCTGATGCCGGACCGCTTCCTGCAGCCCGCGCCGCTCGCCGAGATGATCGAGTCCGAGCGGCCCACGCACGCCGCCGCCGTCCCCACCATCTGGCAGGGCCTGCTCGCGGAGCTCACCGCGAAGCCGCGCGACGTCTCCTCCGTCACCCAGGTCACCATCGGCGGCGCCGCCTGCCCGCCCTCCCTGATGAAGGCGTTCGACGAGCTCGGCATGCGTGTCTGCCACGCCTGGGGCATGACCGAGACGTCCCCGCTCGGTACGGTCTCCCGACCGCCGGCCGGCGTCGAGCCGGGCAGCGACGAGGAGTTCGCCTACCGGCTGACCCAGGGCCGCTTCCCGGCCGGCGTCGAGGCCCGCCTCAGCGGCCCCGGCGGCGAGCACCTGCCCTGGGACGGCGAGTCCGCGGGCGAGCTGGAGGTGCGCGGGCCCTGGATCGCGGGCGCGTACTACGGAGGCAGCGGCGCGGACGCCGAACCGCTGCGCCCCGCCGACAAGTTCAGCGAGGACGGCTGGCTGAAGACCGGCGACGTCGGCACGATCAGCCCCGACGGCTTCCTCACCCTCACCGACCGCGCCAAGGACGTCATCAAGTCCGGCGGCGAGTGGATCTCCAGCGTCGACCTGGAGAACGCGCTGATGTCCCACCCGGACGTCGCCGAGGCCGCCGTCGTCGCCGTCCCGGACGAGAAGTGGGGCGAACGCCCGCTCGCCACCGTGGTGTTGAAGGAGGGCGCGAGCGCCGACTTCGAGTCGCTGCGGTCCTTCCTCGCCGAGAAGGTCGCCAAGTGGCAGCTGCCGGAGCGCTGGACGGTCATCGAGTCCGTCCCGAAGACGAGCGTCGGCAAGTTCGACAAGAAGGTGCTGCGCAGGCAGTACGCGGAGGGGGAGCTGGACGTCACGCGGCTGTGAGCATGCGGTGACGCGCGACTGTTTCACGTGAAACGTGAAGGGGCGGCCCGAACGGGCCGCCCCTTCACGCGTGTTGTCGCTAGTTGGTGCCGATCTTCGCCAGCAGGTCCACGATCCGGCTCTGCACCTCGCTGCTCGTCGAGCGCTCCGCGAGGAACAGCACCGTCTCCCCCGCGGCGAGCCGCGGCAGGTCGGCGTGGTCGACGGCGGCGGTGTAGACGACGAGCGGGGTGCGGTTCAACTGCCCGTTCGCCCGCAGCCAGTCGATGATGCCCGCGCGCCGACGGCGTACCTGGAGCAGATCCATCACGACCAGGTTCGGCCGCATCTGGGCCGCCGCCGTCACCGCGTCCGCGTCGCTCGCGGCCCGCGCGACCTGCATCCCGCGCCGCTCCAGCGTCGCCGTCAGCGCGAGCGCGATCTCCTCGTGCTCCTCGATGAGCAGCACGCGCGGCGGGTGCTGCTCGCTGTCCCGCGGCGCCAGCGCCTTGAGGAGTACGGCCGGATCGGCCCCGTACGCCGCCTCGCGCGTCGCCTGTCCCAGGCCCGCGGTCACCAGGACCGGGACCTCGGCCGCGACGGCGGCCTGGCGCAGCGACTGGAGTGCGGTGCGGGTGATCGGCCCGGTCAGCGGGTCCACGAACAGCGCGGCGGGGAACGCCGCGATCTGCGCGTCGACCTCCTCGCGGGAGTGCACGGTCACCGGGCGGTAGCCGCGGTCGCTCAGCGCCTGCTGCGTCGTCACGTCGGGCGCGGGCCACACCAGGAGCCGGCGCGGATTGTCCAGCGGCTCCGGGGGCAGCTCGTCGTCCATCGGCAGCGGCTGCGGCCGGTTGGCGACCTCGACCGCGCCGCCCGGGCCGTCGAGCGGCTCGGGGCCCTCGTCGGCGTCCCGGGCGGGCGCGCCGATCGCGTAGGCGCGGCCGGTGCCCTCCGTCGTGTTGCCCGCGAGCCGCGGGGGCTGCGGGTGCGGCCGGGCGGCCGTCCCCTGGGGCGTGCCCTGAGGCGGGGTCTGGGTCTGCGGCTGGTTCGCCGGGGCCTCCGGCTGCTCCTGCCGTGTGGACAGCCTGCGCCGCCGCCCGGAACCGCCGAGCGTGCCCTCCTGGGAGGGGAGCTGGGACGGGGTCCGCGGGATGCCCTGCGGGGGCGTCTGCGGTTGCGGCCGGCGCTGCTGCTCGGCCACCTGGCGCCCGAACGGCACGCCCTGGCCCAGCGTCCGCACGCTGAAGGCGCGGCCCTGCGTGGAGTCGGGGTCGACGGCCGCCGGGTTCGGCGGCGCCTCGGCGGGCAGCGGCTGAGCGGTACGCGGACGCGGCGCACCCTCCGGCGGCAGCGCGGCCCGGGTCGGGGTGCCCTGCGGCGGTGTGGTCTGCGCCGGGTGCGGCTGCGGCGGCGTGTGGTCCTCGGCGGGGTGCCCTCCCGCGGCGTCGTGCCGCTGCTCGTCGTCCTCGTCCTGCTCGACAGGTGCGGAGACGGGGGCGGGGTCGGGGGCGGGGCCGGCGGCGACGGGTGCGGGGGGTGCGATGGGCGGGGCAGGGACGGTGGGCACCTCTTCAGCCCCAGGAGCCCCAGGAGCAGCCGGTGCCACAGGGGCAGCAGGCGCTACGGGGACACCAGGTGCCGTGGGGACACCAGGGGCCATGGGAGCCGCGGGAGCCCCAGGCGCCTCAGCCGTCACAGGTGCCTCACCCGTCACCGGCACCTCGGCCGGCCGGTCGCTCTGCGCGGGCGGCAGCGCGAACACCTCGCGCGGGGCGGCCTCTTCGGTGCTCGCGGCGGCCTGCGCGGTGCCGAGCGCGCGCCGCGCCCGCCGCCCCGAAGGCTGCCCGGAGGCACCGGCCCCCGCCAGTTCCAGCTGGCCGTGCCCCGACGCGTCGCCGGACGCCGACGGCAGCGCGGGCAGTGCCGCCTGCGGAGATCCGTCGCGCCGGGCCCGGCGCCCGGTCGGCGTGGGAACGCCCTGCGGCGGCACCGTGTCACCCAGGCCCGAGGCGGGCGATCCCGCCGCGTGCTCGGCCGCGGTCACCACGGCGCCCTCGGCGGCGGAGGTCTCCACGGGGCGCGCCCGGCGCCGCCCGGTGCCGCCGGCCGTTCCTTCCTCGGCCGCGGGAAGCTGCGGCTGGGCGGGGGTGTCCGTGGTGACGGCCCCGGTCTCGTCGGCGGCCCGCCGCCCGCGCCGGCGGCCCGTGCCGCCGGACCGTGAACCGGGTTCGGCGGCCGCGTCGACCGGCAGCCCGCTCTCCAGGAACGAGTCCACCGAAGGCCCGGCCGCACGGCGTGCCCGGCGGCGCCCGCCACCGGTGGTCGCGGTGGCCTGCTCGGGCAGGTTCGGCGTGACCTCCGGGGCCGCGACGGTCCCGGGGGCGGGGGCGGCGACCGCCCCGGCCCCGTCGCCGAGCGGCAGATCGAGCACGTACGCGCTGCCGCTCATGCCCGGCACCTCATGCGTCTGGAGCACACCGCCGTGCGCCCGCACGATGCCCCGCACGATCGGCTCGTGGACGGGGTCGCCGCCCGAGTAGGGCCCGCGGACCTCGATGCGTACGCTCTCGCCGCGCAGCGCCGCGGCCACGACGATCGTCGAGTCCACGTAACCGGCGCCGGGCACGGCCGCCCGCGCGTTCCCGGTCGCGTCGATCCCCGCGACGTCGGCGATCAGGTGGGCGAGCGCGGTGGCGAGCCGCCCCGCGTCCACCTCGGCCTCGATCGGCGGCGCGTGCACCGCGAACTGGGCGCGTCCGGGCCCGATCAGCTCCACGGCCCCGTCGACACCGGCGGCGACGACGGCGTCCAGCATCACCTTCGTACGGAAAAGCTGCGCGCTGCCCGAATCGAGCAACTGGTAGGCCAGCACGTTGTCGACGAGGGTCGTCATCCGTGAGTAGCCGGCGGCCAGGTGGTGCAGGACCTGGTTGGCCTCGGGCCACAACTGCCCCGCGTCGTCGGCGGCGAGGTGCCCCAGCTCGCGGCGCAGCTCGTCGAGCGGCCCGCGCAGGGACTGGTCGAGGACGGCGAGCAGCTGCGAGTGGCGCGCCGCCAGCTCCTCGTAACGGTCCTTCTCGCGCTCCGCGAAGGCGGCGCCGCGCTCCCGCTCGGCGGACAGCTCCTCGGCGTGCTCCTCGCGCAGCGCGGCGAGCTCGGCGGTCAGTTCCCCGCGCACCCGCTCCAGCTCGGCGGCGCGCTCCTCGCGCTCCCGCTCGGCGGCCTCGTCGCGCCGGGCGATCTCCTCGGCGTGCTCGGTGACGAGCTTGTCGTAGGGACGGCGGTCGGTGAAGGTCATGACCGCGCCGACGAGTTGGTCCCCGTCGCGCACGGGCGCCGTCGTCATGTCGACGGGCAGCCGCTCGCCGTTCTTGGACCACAGGACCTGCCCGCGCACCCGGTGCTTGCGCCCGGAGCGCAGCGTGTCGGCGAGCGGCGACTCCTCGTACGGGAACGGCTCGCCGTCGGCGCGCGAGTGCAGCACGAGCGCGTGCAGCTCCTGGCCGCCCAGGTCACTGGCCCGGAAGCCGAGGATCTGCGCGGCGGCGGGGTTCACGAGCACGATCCGTCCGTCGGTGTCCGTCCCGACGACACCCTCCGCGGCGGCCCGCAGGATCATCTCCGTCTGCCGCTGCGAGCGGGCCAGTTCGGCTTCGGTGTCGACGGTCCCCGACAGGTCGCGCACGACGAGCATCAGCAGCTCGGAGCCGTTGTAGGAGGAACCCGCGGTGCTGTACGGGTCCACGGCGTCCCGCGCGCCGTCCGCCAGATTGGCGGAGGTGACCTCGACGGGGAACTCGGTGCCGTCGGTGCGGCGGGCCGTCATCCGGGTCGGCTTGGTGCGCCCGCGCTCGTCGGTGACGGTGTCGGGGCGGCGCATGGAGCCCGGGATCAGCCGGGAGTCGAACTCCGGCAGCAGATCGAGCAGTCCGCGCCCGACCAGTGCCGTGCCCGGGGCCTCGAAGGCCTCGAGGGCGATGGAATTGGCGTTGACGACGGTCCCGTTGGTGTTGACCAGCACCAATGCATCCGGGAGCGCATCGAGTATGGCTGCGAGGCGAGCAGCGCCTCGGGATGGCCTGCTGCTCACGACGACGCTTCCTCCCTGATTACCGCAACTTGCCGACTGCGCAGGCCATCTTGCCGCGCGGCCCGCAACGTGTCACGGGAGGGAGTCTACGGGCAGAGGTTGCGCTCGCGGCGCCGGATGAGAGGGAGCCCACGTAGAGGATGTGACGATCCGGCGCGGGCCGGGTCACGGCCGTGTGACCGATGGACCCACCGTCACGGAGCCGTCGCAGGCAGCACGGGGGTCAGCCGGTTCCACCGCGAGATCTCGCAGCCGTCGGTCAGCTTGTACGAGGCGTCGACGGACCGCCCGTGCCAGGTCCCGGTGACGTGCGCGGTGGCCGAGCCGCCGTACTGCATCGTGCAGTACGTCCCCGCGGGCACGGGCGCGAACGGGTCCTGGCCGGCCGCCGCGAGCTCGTCGAGCCGCCCGCAGGCCGCACGCGGATCCGGATGGCTCCCGCCGGCGGGCCCGCACTCCAGCTCGTACGTGCCGTCGTTCCCGTTGCCCGAATCGACGACGGAGACGGTGAGGCGGTCGGCGCCCGGAGCGTCCGGGGAGCCGAACGGGGGCGGCGGCATCCGGTACGGGCCGGTGTCCGCGTGGGCGCCGGCGGGCACGGCTGCGAGGACGGCGACGGAGGCGGCGGCGGTGAACAGCAGACGGGTCAGCGACATGCCGTGCTTAACGCCCGGCTCGCCACGACGTTGCGCCCGGCGTTACGCCTTTGCCCTGCGGCCTGCCCGCCTAGTACCGTGGGGGGCGATTGGTGACACGGCGCTCAGCTGTGTCATCATCTGCACGCAACCCACTCGCTCGCGCGGGCGGGACTGTGCTGGAGGCGTCGCCTAGTCCGGTCTATGGCGCCGCACTGCTAATGCGGTTTGGGACTTAAATCCCATCGAGGGTTCAAATCCCTCCGCCTCCGCCACATGATCCGGAGCCCCGGTCCACCAGGACCGGGGCTTCGGTGCTTCCAGGGAACGTTTCCGCAGGTCACAACGGGTGCGGCTAACGGATTTCACATGGCGGCGGCAGTCATGTAATGTTCTTCCTGTCGCCGGGACAGGCCGAAAGGCAAGGGCCGGAGACAACAACAGAACAAAAAACAAGCACTCGTAGCTTAACGGATAGAGCATCTGACTACGGATCAGAAGGTTGCAGGTTCGAATCCTGCCGAGTGCACACAGCCAAGAGGCCCCCGGAGATCATCCGGGGGCCTCTTGCGTTGCCCGACGACGGCATCCGGAGCGCGGGGGGTCCGCCTTGGATCTGCCGTGCCCGGAGCCCTGCGCTGTCAGTGGTGTGCGTCATCCTGGCTCGTATGACGTGGTGGTGCACCGGGATGCGGTGGCGTGGGGGGCGGCCGGCGTTCGGATGGGTCGGGGGCGAAGGGGTCGAGCGGTGGAGTGAGGTGCGGTTCGGGGAGGGCGTGGGGTTTCGGGTCGCGGGGGCGCGGCGGTGTCTCGGGGTGTGGCGGGGCGGGCGGCGGACCGTGTGTCCGGGGCGGGATGCCGTGCCGGTGCGGGGGACACGGGCGCAGTGCGACGAGTGTGCCGGGATCGACCGGGCGCATTCCGTGGCCGCCGACACCGTCGCCGACGATCCGCGGCCGTACCACGTGTATCTGGCCTGGTTCGGGGACGGGCTCGTGAAGGTGGGGATCACGGGGGTGGGGCGCGGGAGCGCGCGGCTCCTTGAACAGGGGGCCGTCGCTTTCACGTGGCTGGGGCGGGGGCCCCTGATGGCTGCGCGGCGGGCCGAGGAGTTGTTGCGGGTGGCGCTCGGGGTGCCGGACCGGATTCCGTACGAGAGGAAGCGGGCCGTGCGCGCGGGGGTCGGGGACGGGAGCGCCGAGCTGGTGCGGGCCCACGCGGTGGCCTGCGGGCTCGGCGGGTGGCCCGAGTCGCTGGAGCGGATGCCGTGCGAGGTCGTGGGGCACGGCGAGGTGTTCGGGCTCGGCGCCGTGGACCGGGTGGACGGCGTGGTCGGCGGGCTCGGGGAGGGGGCTGTCGTGGCGGGGACGGTCGTGGCGGCGGCCGGGCCCGATCTGCATCTCGTGGAGGCGGCGGGGCGGCGGCTCGTCGTCGATACGCGTGTGCTGGCCGGGTGGCCTTTGGAGCGGCCGGGGGAGGGCGCGGGGGCGGCGGGCGTGTCGGGGGTCGTCGTGCGGGAGGTGCCGAGGGTGCAGGACGGGTTGTTCTAGGTCGTGTCCGCAAAGTCCCTCCGTTCGCCCGGAGGGCGGGCCGCGTGGTGTCTGGTGCGTGCTCTCGGCGTGCCGGGTGCAAGGCCTCGTACTGGATGTACCCGGCCTTACGGCCGGTGCGGCGTCTTGGGGGGCGTGCGAGGCGTCGCGCGGCAGGAGGGACTTCGGGGACACGGCCCAGGGCCTGTCTCCCGGATTCCTCTCGGATTCCCTGGACAGCCGCGGCCGGGGCGGGCGACCGTGTGGGACATGAGTGATCAGAGCGTTGCGCCTGGCGCGGCCGGTGGGGATGTCCAGCCGCTGCCCGCCTTTGAACTGCCGTACTACGTCGTCGTGTTCACCTCCGTACGGACCGAGGGGGATCACGGGTACGGGGAGACCGCGGAGCGGATGGACGAGCTCGTGGCACGGATGCCGGGGTACCTCGGGCACGAGTCCGCGCGGACGCCCGGAGGGCTCGGGATCACCGTGTCGTACTTCCGGGACATCGACGCGATCGAGGAGTGGAGGTCCGTCGGCGAGCACCGCGCCGCGCAGAAGCAGGGGCGCGCCGAGTGGTACGAGCGGTACACGGTGCACGTCGCCAAGGTGGAGCGCAGTCATGGGTTCGCGCGTGGATGAGGCCGGGCGGGTACGGGAGTTCCTCGCACGTCACCGGCTGCCCGGGCTCGTCGACGTGCACACGCACTTCATGCCGGAGCGGGTGCTGCGCAAGGTGTGGGCGTACTTCGACGCCGTCGGGCCGATGACCGGCGTCGCGTGGCCGATCACGTACCGCGAGGAGGAGGACCGGCGGGTCGAGCTGCTGCGGGAGTTCGGGGTCACCGCCTTCACCGCCATGCTCTACCCGCACAAGGCCGGCATGGCGCAGTGGCTGAACGGGTGGGCCGTGGAGTTCGCCGGTCGGACGCCTGGGTGTCTGCACACCGCCACCTTCTTTCCCGAGGCCGGCGCCGAGGCGTATGTGCGGCGGGCCCTGGAGGACGGGGCCCGGGTGTTCAAGGCGCATGTGCAGGTGGGGGGTTACGACCCGAACGATCCGCTGCTGGACCCCGTGTGGGGGCTGCTCGCCGAGGCGGGCGTGCCCGTCGTGACGCACTGCGGGTCGGGGCCCGCGCCCGGCAAGCACACCGGGCCGGAGCCGATGGGGCGGGTGCTCGCGCGCCATCCCCGGCTGCCGTTGATCGTCGCGCACATGGGGATGCCGGAGTACACCGACTTCCTTGACCTGGCCGAGCGCTACCCCGAGGTGCGGCTCGACACGACGATGGCGTTCACCGACTTCAGCGAGGCGCAGGCGCCCTTTCCCGTACGGGAGTTGGGGCGGCTGCGGGACCTGGGGCACCGGGTGCTGCTCGGGAGCGACTTCCCGAACATTCCGTACCCGTACGTGCATCAGCTGGAGGCGATCGAGCGGCTCGGGCTGGGGGACGCATGGGTGCGGGCCGTCTGCCATGACAACGGCAGGGACCTCTTCCGCCTCTGAGGTCGGCTCTGACGCCGGCGCTGTGGGGCGGCTGTGCGTTTCTCAGGGTTTTCACAGGTTCGGGAAAGGGTGTTCTCAGAGGGGCGCCGCAAGGTTGCACCATGACCGCGACCTCGCCCCAGGGGCGTACCGAACTGCTGAGGCCGGACGGGAGCCCCGTCCGGGTGCTTGTCGTGGACGACGAGCAGTCCATCACCGAGCTGTTGTCCATGGCCCTGCGCTATGAGGGCTGGCAGATCCGTGCCGCCGGTGACGGGTCGGGAGCCGTGCAGACCGCACGGGAGTTCCGGCCCGACGCCGTCGTGCTCGACATGATGCTGCCGGACATGGACGGGCTGAGCGTGCTCGGGCGGCTGCGTCGTGAGCTGCCGGACGTGCCGGTGCTGTTTCTGACCGCCAAGGACGCCGTCGAGGACCGCATCGCGGGGCTGACGGCCGGGGGCGACGACTACGTCACCAAGCCGTTCAGCCTCGAGGAGGTCGTCGCGCGGCTGCGCGGGCTGATCCGCAGGACCGGCGCCGCGGACCGGCGCAGCGACTCCGTGCTCGTCGTGGGCGACCTCATGCTCGACGAGGACAGCCACGAGGTGTCGCGGGGCGGTGCCCACATCCACCTCACCGCGACCGAGTTCGAGCTGCTGCGGTTCCTCATGCGCAATCCGCGGCGCGTGCTCAGCAAGGCGCAGATCCTGGACCGGGTGTGGAGCTACGACTTCGGCGGCCAGGCCAACGTCGTCGAGCTGTACATCTCCTATCTGCGGCGGAAGATCGACGCCGGGCGTGAGCCGATGATCCACACGCGGCGCGGGGCGGGTTATCTGATCAAGCCGGCCGCGACGACGGTGGCGTGAGCCGGCGGCGCGGGGCCAGGACACTGCGGACCCGGCTCGTGGTGTCGGCCGTCGCGTTGATCGCCGTCGTCGCCGCGGTGATCGGGACCGTGACCACGGTGGCGGTGAGCAGTTCGCTCTACGAGCGCCTGGACTCCGACCTCACCTCGATCGCCCATCGGGCCGAGGGCGGCAAGCAGCCCGTGAAGCCCGGCGAGGCGTCGTCGCAGACCCAGCCGCCCGATATCGATGTCGACCAGAAGCTGCGCTTCGTGGTCGGCGGCGGGTCGCCGAAGGACACCGTGGGCGCCGTGGTGGACGACGGCACGGTCACCGCGTCCGAGCGCGGCACGGGCGGCTTCGCCACCGCCGACCTCACGGAGGATCAGCGGAGCGAGCTCGCGGCCGTGTCCGACGACGGCGACATCCACGGTGTCGACCTGACGGACCTCGGCACGTACCGGGTGAAGGCCGTGCACACGGTCGACGGCGACACCGTCGTCGTGGGGGTGCCGGTCTCCCAGGTCCAGGACACCGTCCGGACCCTGATCCTCGTCGAGCTCTCCGTCACCGCGGCCGGGCTCGTCGCCGCCGGGATCACCGGCGCCCTCATGATCGGCCTCGCCCTGCGCCCCCTGCGCCGCGTGGCCGCGACGGCGACCCGCGTCTCCGAACTCCCGCTCCACAGCGGCGAAGTCACCCTCTACGAGCGCGTGCCCGACACCGAGGCCGATCCGCGGACCGAGGTCGGGCAGGTCGGGGCCGCGCTCAACCGGATGCTCGACCATGTGCACGGGGCGTTGCAGGCACGCCAGCAGAGCGAGACGCGCGTACGGCAGTTCGTCGCCGACGCCAGTCACGAGCTGCGCACGCCGCTCGCCTCCATCCGCGGTTACGCCGAACTGACCCGGCGCGGCCGCGAGGAGACCGGTCCCGACACCCGGCACGCCCTCGGCCGGATCGAGTCCGAGGCGCATCGCATGACAGGCCTCGTGGAGGACCTGCTGCTGCTCGCGCGGCTCGATGCCGGGCGACCCCTGTCGTACGAGCCGACGGACCTGTCGCCGCTGGTCGTCGACGCGCTCAGTGATGCCCGCGCCGCCGGCCAGGGTCACGCCTGGCGTCTCGAACTGCCCGATGAACCGGCCACCGTGCTCGCCGACTCCGCGCGGCTGCACCAGGTCCTCGTCAACCTGCTCGCGAACGCCCGTACGCACACGCCACCGGGCACGACCGTCACCGCACGCGTCCACGGGCACGGCCCCCGGGTCTGCCTCGACATCCAGGACGACGGGCCCGGCATCCCCGCCGGGCTGCTGCCGCACGTCTTCGAGCGGTTCGCGCGCGGTGACTCGTCGCGGTCGCGGAAGGCGGGCTCCACGGGGCTCGGCCTGGCCATCGTGCAGGCCGTCGCGGCCGCGCACGGCGGCGCCGTGACCGTGGACTCGGTGCCCGGCAGGACGGTGTTCACCGTGCACCTGCCGGCGTACGTCGATCCCACTGTGCCCGCCGGATGCGCACAGCCGTACTCACAGGCGGGCCAAAGCCTCACCACACAGCGCTGACAGGGCAGTTGGCGAATGTCGGTGGCATGCGAACCGACTCTTCTCCGGGCATCGACCCCACCGCCGCGAGGTTCGGGGCGCTGCCGGCGCGGGAGCACCTCCCCGCGGGCAGCGGCGATGTGCCGGTCCTGGACGTTGTCGTCCCCGTCCACAACGAGGAGAAGGACCTCGGCGCGTGTGTGCACAGGCTGCACCGGCACCTGGTCCGCACCTTCCCCTACCGCTTCCGGATCACGGTCGCGGACAACGCCTCCGCCGACACCACGCCCCAGGTGGCGCACCGGCTGACCACCGAGCTGCCGGGAGTCTCGTACGTCCGTCTTGAGCAGAAGGGGCGCGGGCGTGCCCTGCGCACCGTCTGGTCGGCGTCCGACGCGCCGGTCCTCGCGTACATGGACGTGGACCTGTCCACCGACCTGAACGCGCTCCTCCCGCTCGTCGCGCCGCTGATCTCCGGGCACTCGGACCTCGCGATCGGGTCCCGGCTCACCCGCTCGTCGCGCGTCGTGCGCGGCCCGAAGCGGGAGTTCATCTCACGCGCCTACAACCTGATCCTGCGCGGCTCGCTCCAGGCCCGCTTCTCCGACGCCCAGTGCGGTTTCAAGGCGATCCGGCGTGATGTCGCGCAGGTGCTGCTCCCGCTGGTGGAGGACACCGGCTGGTTCTTCGACACCGAGATGCTGGTGCTCGCCGAGCGCGCCGGGCTGCGTATCCACGAAGTGCCCGTCGACTGGGTCGACGACCCGGACTCGACGGTCCACATCGTGAAGACGGCGACCGAGGACCTGAAGGGTGTGTGGCGGGTCGGCAAGGCCCTCGCCACCGGGTCGCTCGCGCTCGACCGGCTCGCCCGCCCCTTCGGAGACGACCCGCGCGACCGTCAGCTCGCCGGAGTCCCGCGCGGGTTGGCGCGTCAGCTGGTCGGCTTCTGCGTGGTCGGTGCCCTGTCGACGCTGCTGTATCTGCTGCTCTACTCCGGCTTCCGTACGTCCTCGGGCGCGCAGGTCGCCAACGCGCTCGCCCTGTTCGTCTCGGCGCTCGCCAACACGGCCGTCAACCGGCGCCTCACCTTCGGGGTGCGCGGCCGTGACGGTGCCGTGCGCCACCAGGCGCAGGGCATCGTCGTCTTCGGCATCGGGTGGGCGCTGACCAGCGGTTCGCTGGCCGCCCTGAACACCGCGTCCGGCGACGCCGCGCACTCCACCGAACTGGCCGTGCTCATCGCGGCCAACCTCGCGGGGACCGTGCTGCGCTTTCTGCTCTTCCGGGCGTGGGTGTTCCCCGCGAGCAGTTCAAGCCCCCGCGGCGATTGAGCCCCGGGCCCCGGCGCCGTTCCCCGCGCCCCTAGCGGGGCAGCGCGACCTCTGCGATCACCGGGCGATGGTCCGATGCCGCCGGCTCCGGCGGCACCGAGACGCTCCGGACCCGCACGCCCTCCCCCACCGCCACATAATCGATCCGCTTCACCGGCGCATCCGCCGGATACGTGTCGCCCCCGTTCACCGGCCCGGCATCCCTCAACTCCCGCCACAGCGGTTCCAGCTCCCCCGCGGAGCGCTCCGCGTTGAAGTCGCCGAGGAGCACCTGACGCGCCCCCGGGACGGCCTCCCGTTCGGACGCCATGATGCGGCGGGTGTCCGCGACCTGGGCGATCCGGACCGACGGGTCGGCGCGGTAGTCGAGGTGGGTGACGAACACCTGGAGCGGGATGCCGCGCACCTTGAGCGTCACCTCCCCGAACCCGGGCGCCGGGGCCGGCACCGGGTTCGGGTCCTGGGTGGAGAGCCGGGTGATCTCGTGGTTGGCGGCCGACCGGATCGGATACCGGGACAGGACCGCGACCCCGTACTCGCGCCGCGGGCCGCCGGCCGTCACCGGATCGAGGCTGTAGATCGGCGCGAACGACACCCGCATCCCGAGCCGGTCCGCCAACTCCCGCGCCACGTCGAGGTCCTGGCTGCGCGCGCCCCAGTGGACGTCGACCTCCTGGAGCCCGATCACATCCGCGTCGAGCGCCCGCAGCGCGGCGGCCTGGCGGTCGAGATCGAAGACGTTGTCCATGCCGGACCCGGCGTGGATGTTGTACGTGGCGATCCGGAGGGGAACGGCTCCGTGCGCGTCGGCGGAGGCGGGAGGTGCCGCCGCGACCAGGCTCAGCAGTACGGCGGGCAGGGTCAGTCGGGGCAGTGCCCGGACAGGAATCGGCATGCTCGGAACCGTAGGCGGAAAACCTTCTTGTACAGCGTACGAGTTCTCCTTTACGCTGTATAGCATCCACCGGCCCCGAAGCGGAGAGCGAGCCCAGATGACGGCGACGACCGCCGAGAACGCGAAGAACCCCCACCCGGAAGGCCCCGGCCCCGCCCCGGCCGGAGGCCACCCGCAGCGCTGGCTCATCCTCGGTGTCATCTGCCTCGCCCAGTTGACCGTGCTGCTCGACAACACCGTCCTGAACGTCGCGATCCCCTCGCTCACCACGGAGCTGCACGCGTCGACGTCCGACATCCAGTGGGTGATCAGCGCCTACTCGCTCGTGCAGTCGGGCCTGCTGCTCACCGCGGGCTCCACCGCCGACCGCTACGGCCGCAAGAAGATGCTCGCGGCCGGACTCGTGCTCTTCGGCGTCGGTTCGCTGGTCGCCGGACTCGCCGACTCCACCGGGCAGTTGATCGCCGCGCGGGCGGGGATGGGCGTCGGCGGCGCGCTCCTGATGACGACCACCCTCGCCGTCGTCGTGCAGATCTTCGACGACGCGGAGCGGGTCAAGGCGATCGGGCTGTGGGCGACCGTGAACTCGCTCGGGTTCGCCGTCGGCCCGCTGCTCGGCGGTGTGATGCTCGACCACTTCTGGTGGGGCGCGATCTTCCTGATCAACATCCCCGTCGCCGTGATCGGGCTCGTCGCCGTCCTGGCCCTCGTGCCCGAGTCCAAGAACCCGCGGGGTGAGCGGCCCGACCTGCTCGGCGCGCTGCTGTCCACGATCGGCATGACCGGCATCGTCTACGCGATCATCACCGGGCCCGGCGACGGCTGGACGGCCGGGCCGACGCTCGCCTCGGCCGCGATCGGCGTCGCCTTCCTCGCCGCGTTCGTGACGTGGGAGCTGCGCATCCCGTACCCGATGCTGGACATGCACTTCTTCCGCAACCAGAAGTTCACGGGCGCGGTCGCCGGGGCGATCCTCGTCGCGTTCGGCATGGGCGGCTCGCTCTTCCTGCTCACTCAGCACCTCCAATTCGTCCTGGGATACGGGCCGTTGGAGGCGGGCCTGCGCACCGCGCCGCTCGCCCTGACCGTCGTCGCGCTCAACCTCACCGGGGTCGGCGCGCGCCTCCTGCCGAAGCTCGGCACGCCCCTGACCATCGCGTCCGGCATGACGTGCCTGGCGGCCGGGCTCGCCGCGATCGCGCTGCTCGGCGGCGACAGCTACGGCGGCCTGCTCACCGGCCTGATCGTGATGGGCGCGGGCATCGCCCTGGCCATGCCCGCCATGGCCAACGCCATCATGAGCGCGATCCCGCCGGAGAAGGCGGGCGTCGGCGCGGGCGTGAACGGCACCCTCGCCGAGTTCGGCAACGGGCTCGGCGTCGCCGTCCTCGGCGCCGTCCTGAACGCGCGGTTCGCGGCGCTCGTATCCGTCTCCGCGGCCTCGCTGCCCGCGGCGCTCGCGGCGGCGTCGTCCGATACGGAGAAGGCCCGTATCGCCGACGCCTTCTCCTCGGGTCTGGAGACCAGTCAGCTCGTCGGGGCCGTCGCCGTCCTCGTCGGCGGACTCCTCGCAGCGGCGTTGCTGCGGCGGGCCGAGAGGGCAGACTCAGCGATGGTGGCTTCCGCATAGCATCGGTGCGGGGACGGAGGCGGACGGACGGATTCCGCGAGGGGTCCGGCCGGGCTCCCGTCCCCGCCCGCGAACGAGCAACTCCTGGGAAGGTGCGCCATGGCGAAGGCAGCGCGGATGAGCGTCTGGCTCGAGGGCTCCGGGGCGAAGCCGTCCCGCAGCCGCCGCAGCGAGCAGCCGAGCGGCCTGGACCGGGAGCGGATCACCGACGCCACCGTGAAGCTCCTCGACGCCGAGGGCCTCGCGAAGTTCTCCATGCGCCGCCTCGCGGGCGAGCTCGGCGTCACCGCGATGTCCGTCTACTGGTACGTCGACACCAAGGACGACCTGCTCGAACTCGCCCTGGACCGGGTCTTCGGCGAACTCGACATCCCCGACACGGACGACACGGACGGGCCCGACTGGCGCGACCAGCTGCGCGAACTGGCCGCCACCTACCGGGCGTTGATCGTCCGCCACCCGTGGATCTCGCCGCTGATCGGCAACTACCTCAACGTGGGCCCGCGCTCGCTGCTCTTCTCGCGCGCGGTGCAGCGCGTCATCGGCCGCACGGGCCTGTCGATGGCCCGGCAGCGCGGCGCGATCGCGTCCGTCTTCCAGTTCGTGTACGGGTACGGCACCGTCGAGGGCCACTTCCGGCAGCGGTGCGCCGAGGTCGGCATGACGCAGGACGAGTACTTCCACGAGGCGATGGCCGCGTTCAGCGTGCCGCCGGAGATGGCCGACGACTTCAAGCACGCCGAGCACATGATGGAGGCGGTGGAGGGCGGCGGCACGGTGGACCAGATGCGCGACCTGGACTTCCAGGTCGCGCTCGATCTGCTCGTGGCGGGCATCGAAGCCCTGGTGGCCCGGGAAGCCGCCTAAGCCAGTCGCGCGGGGAACCCGCCCGTGGCGATCGGCCCCCACTTCTCCGGCGTGACGCGGATGATCGACTTCCCCTGCTTGACCATCGCCTCGCGGTACTCGTCCCAGTCCGGGTGCTCGCCCGAGATGTTGCGGAAGTACTCGACGAGCGGTTCGACCGAGTCGGGGGAGTCGATGACCTCGGCCGTGCCGTCGATCTGCACCCACGGCCCGTTCCAGTCGTCGCTCAGGACGAGGACGCTGACGCGCGGGTTCCGCTTGGCGTTGCGGGTCTTGGCGCGCTCCGGGTAGGTGGAGACGACGATCCGCCCGGCGTCGTCGACCCCGCAGGTCAGCGGTGAGGCCTGCGGGGTGCCGTCGGCGCGGGCGGTGATCAGGAGGGCGCGGTGTCGAGGGCGTACGAAGTCGAGCAACTCGTCCAGAGAGACACGGGTGTTGGTCGCGATGTTCGGAGCCATGCGCCCAGCCTAATCATGCAGAGGGCAGCGAATCGCCCTGCACCGCCTGGATGTCGAGCTCGACCTTGAGCGTCGCGCCGATCGCCGCGATGCCGGCCTGCACGACCTGGTTGTAGTTCATGGCGAAGTCCTCGCGCTTGAGCTCGGCCGTCGCCTTGAACGCCGCGCGCGTGCCGCCCCACGGGTCGGCGCCGGTGCCCAGGTAGCTCAGGTCCAGGTCGACCTGGCGGGCGACGCCGTGCATGGTGAGCTCGCCGTGCACGGTCCAGCGGTCGGGCCCGGCCGGGCTGAGGCCGGTCGACCGGTAGGTGATCTCCGGGTACGTCTCGACGTCCAGGAAGTCCGGCGACTTCAGGTGGCCGTCACGCATGCCGTTGCCGGTGTCGATGGAGGCCGCCTTGATGACCGCCTCCACCCGCGACTTCTCGACGTCCTGCGCGATGTCGATCCGCGCGGAGAAGTCCGTGAACCGCCCGTGCACCGACGTGATCCCCAGGTGCTGCGCGGTCGCCGCGACCGCGGAGTGCGCCGGGTCGACCGTCCACGGACCGGGCGGCGGCAGCTCGGCGCCGCCCTGCCGGGCGAGCACCACGGTGCCGACCTCGGCCCGGCCCGTCGCCGTCACCAGCGCGGTGGAGGCGGCGGGGGCGTACCCGACCGCGGTCACGATCACGGTGTACGGGCCCGGGGTGAGGGCCGACGCGTCGTGCACGGCCCCCTCGTCGTCGGCCTCGGCGCGCAGCACCTGCGCGCCCGTCATGTCGGTCACCGTGACGACGGCGTGCGGCAGAGCCCACCCGTCCCGCGTACGGATCCGCGCACTCAGTCCCATCAGTCACATCTCCTAGCTCAAGTTCTCACACACGTAAGGGAATCGAGTGTTCCCGCTACGTGAACGGGCCCCGGCCCGTGGCGTCTCGGCCGTCCCCTGCCGATCACGACGCCTCCGGGTCCGGGGCCCCTTTCCCACAACCGGACCGCGGCGGCTCCCGTCTCCGCTCGAAGCGGGAGCCGCGTCGTACACGTGGTCCGGGGTCTCGACTACTCGCCCGGGTGGGCGAGTTCGATGTCGTGGCCGTCGACGCCGCTGCCCTGCACGCTGAGGTGCGTGGCCACCGGCGGGTAGCCGGTCGCGATGACGGTGTAGTCGCCGCCGTCCAGGTCGGTGAAGGCGTACGCGCCGTCCTCACCGGTGGTGGAGGTCGCGACCACGTTGCCCGCGGCGTCGATCAGCGTGACCCGCGCGTCGTTCAGGCTCTTGCCGGCGGCGCGCACGGTGCCCTGCACCTGCGAGCCCGAGTTCAGCTCGATCTCGACGCGGGTGACACCCGTGCCGCCGACCTCGACGGGCAGCGCGAGCGGCCGGTGACCGGCGGCGTTGACGGCCACCGTGACCTGACCGGGCACCAGCTCGGCGAAGGTGAACTCGCCCTCCTCGCCGGAGAGCCCGGTGGCGAGCACGTCACCGCGCACGTCCGTCACGATGACCATGGCACCGGCGACCGGGTCCTTGGTCTCGGCGGCCTTCACGACACCGCTGAGCCCGCTCGTCCCGCTGAGCAGGATGTCGTACGTGATCGGGTCCTCGCCGACGACCACCGTGGAGGCCTGCGGCTGGTAGCCGTCCGCCGAGGCGATCAGCACGTACGAACCGGCGCCGGGAGCGTCGATCGCGTACGAGCCGTCGCCCTGGGCGACCGCACGGCCCAGCTGCCGTCCCGCGAGGGAGATCAGCGTGACCGCGGCACGCGGCACGGGCGCGGACTCGGCGCCGCGGACGAAGCCGTGCACCGGGGTGCCGCCGCCGACGGCCTGCGCCGGGATGTCGGATCCGGCGACGGACGCGACCGCCGCGAGGCGCTGGGTCTGCTGGTCGGCGGCGGGCTCACCCGCACCCACCAGGCTCGGCACCTTCTCCGTGTCGACAGCGGGAGCGGCGGGAGCGGCGGCCTGCGGAGCGGCCTCCGGGGCCGGGGCGTCGCCGTTCGCGGCCTGCTCGAGAGCACCGGCGGTACGCAGCGGAACCTCCTTGATGAAGAGCGTGACGATCAGCGCGAGGAACGCGATCGGGGCGACGTACAGGAAGATGTCGCCGATGCCGTGCCCGTACGCGCTCTCCAGCCATGTGCGGACCGGGGCGGGCAGGGCGTCCATGACGGGCAGCGAGCCGCCGCCCGCGGCCTTGGCGGCAGCCGCCTGCGACTGCGGGTCCAGCGTGCCGATCGTGTCCTTGGCGTAGTGCGAGATCCGGGTCGTCATGACCGAGCCGAGCGCCGAGACGCCGACCGCGCCACCGAGGGAGCGGAAGAAGGTCACGACGGACGAGGCGGAACCGAGGTCCTTCGGCGCGACCTGGTTCTGCGTGGACAGCACGAGGTTCTGCATCATCATGCCGACGCCGAGACCCATCAGCGCCATGAAGATCGCGAGGCGCCAGTACGGGGTGTCGTACCGCATGGTGCCCAGCAGACCCAGACCGGCGGTCAGGAAGACACCGCCCGCGACCAGCCAGGCCTTCCACTTGCCGGTCTTGGTGATGACCTGGCCGGAGACCGTGGAGGAGACGAACAGACCGGCGATCATCGGGATCGTCATGACACCCGACATCGTCGGCGTCTTGTCCCGCGCCAGCTGGAAGTACTGGGAGAAGTACACCGTGCCCGCGAACATCGCGACACCGACGAACAGCGAGGCGATCGAGGCGAGCGTGATGGTGCGGTTCTTGAAGAGGCGCAGCGGGATGATCGGCTCGCTGGCCTTGGACTCGACGAACAGGAAGATCAGCGCGAGGACGACGGCACCGCCGACCATGGCGCCGGTCTGCCACGACATCCAGTCGTACTTGTCGTCGGCGAAGGTCACCCAGATCAGGAGCAGGCAGACCGCGGCGGTGATGAAGAAGGCGCCGGCCCAGTCGACCTTCACCTTCCGCTTGACCACCGGCAGGTGCAGCGTCTTCTGGAGCACGAGCAGCGCGATGAGCGCGAACGGCACACCGACGAAGAGGCAGTAGCGCCAGCCCAGCCAGTCGGTGTCGGTGATCACGCCGCCGAGCAGCGGGCCGCCGACGGTGGCGACGGCGAACGTCGCGCCGAGGTAGCCGGAGTAACGGCCGCGCTCACGCGGGGAGATCATCGCGGCCATGATGATCTGCGCCAGCGCGGACAGACCGCCGGCGCCGATGCCCTGGACGGCACGGGCGGAGATCAGCATCGCGGGGTTCTGCGCGAACCCGGCGATCACCGATCCGGCCACGTACACGACGAGGGCTATCTGGACCAGGGCCTTCTTGCTGAACAGGTCGGCCATCTTGCCCCACAGGGGCGTGGTGGCCGTCATGGCGAGCAGCGAGGCGGTGACGACCCAGGTGTAGGCCGACTGTCCGCCGCCGAGGTCACCGATGATCTTCGGCAGGGCGTTGGAGACGATCGTCGACGAGATGATGGCGGCGAACATGCCGAGCAGCAGCCCGGACAGCGCCTCCATGATCTGCCGGTGCGTCATCGGCGCGCCGGAGTCGTGGGCGCCGCCTGAATGCTTGGCATGGCTGCCCCGCACACCGGCCGGTGTGGATGTTGCCATGGGATTCCTTTTCCTCTTACGTCTGTTGCGGCTTGAAGCAGGTGTGCGTACGTGCGTACGGCTCAAGCGGGGGTACGGGTGGCGGTGGCCCGGCAGTCGCCGAAGCTGTCGCGCAGTCTGGTCATGAGAGCGATCAGCTCGTTGACCTCGTCGTCCGACCAGTCGCTCAGCCGGTCGGCCAGCAGCTGGGTGGTCAGCTCGTTGAGCAGGTCCAGCTGCCGGAGACCCTCGTCGGTGAGGGTCAGGATGCGTGAGCGCTTGTCGGCGGGGTCGGCGTTCCGCTCGATCCAGCCGCGGTCCGCGACGTGGGCGACGTGCCGGCTGGCCACCGACATGTCGACGGCGAGCAGCTCCGCGAGCTTGCCCATCCGCATGTCGCCGTACCGCTTGAGAAGGGTCAGTACCGCGGCCGATCCGGCCGGGCAGTCGTGCGGCAGGATCCGCGCCATGTCCCTTTTGACGGCACCGAAGGCGCTGAGCTGCCGTGCCAACTCGTCGTAATGACGCTGTGCGGCCACAGCACCTCCTGACGTGAACCTTATTTGTTGCTTAGGGCAACCATAGAATCAGTTGGTTGCCGCAGGCAAACTAAAAGGGGCGTTCAACCCTAAAATCACGGCAAAGGCAAGGTGCAATGCGGTAAAGCCGCAGCTCAAGGGGGTGATGTGCAGGCTGTGGCGCCTGTGCCGGGGATTCGCTAGGGTCCTGGGCCATGGCACACAACCCCCAGGGCCCGGGCCCCGAAGGCAACTACGACCCCGCGGGCAGCACCCAGATGTTCCGCGCCTTCGTCGACGAGGGCGGCACCCCCACTCCGCGCGCGCAGGCGGCCCCGGTGAAGTCCGGCCCCGGCGCCGGCCTGATCATCGGCATCGTCGTCGCGATCGCCGTCATCGCCGCGGTGGCGTGGCTGGCCCTCAAGTAGGCGCCAGTCAGGCGTACTTCACTTCCACTGCACGTCGACGTCCCGCGTCTCGACGTGCATGCCGAGCGGTACGCGCCAGGAGTCGACGCACACGGTCCACGTCTTCTCCTTCTTCTCCCCGGCCCCGATGGGGACGGGAAGCTGCTGGGTGGACACGACGGTCGCCCAGTCGACGCCCAGCGCGCCGATGACATGCGTCCGGAACGTGACGGTGCCCGAACGCACGGCGGTGCCACCGGAGTTGACCAGCTTCAGGGTCACGTCCTGGCACCACCGCTGATCGGTGCCCTTCAGGACGGGCTCGCCGACTTTGAGGGCGGCGGGCCCGGCCGGGGCCGAACTCCCGCCGGTACCGGGCGACTTGCCCGCGGTTCCGCCGCCGCTCTCCCGCGCCGCTGCCGTCGAGGACGCCGCACCGGGCCCGTCCGCCGCCGGTGACGAGGACGACGTGTCCGACGGCCTGTCCGACGACGCATCCGGCGACGATGACGACGCATCCGTACCGGCATCCGTGGACGCGTCCGGCGCCGCCCCGGACCCCGACGAGGAACCGCCGCCCCCGGAGCCCCGCCCCGCGCCGGCCGGGTCCAGCGGTACGAGCCTCACCTTGCCGGTCGGAGCGACCCCGCTCCCGGGCTTCGACGGGGCGCCGCCGGCCGCACCGACGGCGACGTAGCTCTCCCGCCCGTCACCCCCGTCGAGCGCGACCACACCGGCCGCACCGAGACAGACGGCCACCACCGAGGCACCGCCCACGACGGCCCCGCGACGCCCGCGCACCCACGTCCGTAGCATCGCGCCAGTGTGTCTGACGGTTCGTCAATTAGGAAGCCCGCGCGGTGGATCCACCACGCGGGCCCCAGGAGGCGTCAGTCGGCGTCAGTCGGCGATCAGGCCTTCGCGCAGCTGGGCGAGGGTGCGGGTCAGCAGCCGGGAGACGTGCATCTGGGAGATGCCGACCTCCTCGCCGATCTGCGACTGCGTCATGTTCGCGAAGAACCGCAGCATGATGATCCGGCGCTCGCGCGGCGGCAGCTTGGCGAGCAGCGGCTTGAGCGACTCGCGGTACTCGACGCCTTCGAGCGCGGTGTCCTCGTACCCGAGCCGGTCGGCGAGGGAGCCCTCGCCGCCGTCGTCCTCGGGGGCGGGGGAGTCCAGGGACGACGCCGTGTACGCGTTCCCCACCGCGAGGCCGTCGACGACGTCCTCCTCCGATACGCCGAGGACCGCGGCGAGCTCGGGGACGGTCGGGGAGCGGTCCAGCTTCTGCGCGAGCTCGTCGCTCGCCTTCGTCAGCGCGAGACGCAGCTCCTGAAGGCGCCGCGGCACCCGCACCGACCAGGACGTGTCCCGGAAGAACCGCTTGATCTCGCCGACGACGGTCGGCATCGCGAACGTCGGGAACTCGACCCCGCGCTCGCAGTCGAACCGGTCGATCGCCTTGATCAGGCCGATGGTGCCGACCTGGACGATGTCCTCCATCGGTTCGTTGCGGCTGCGGAAGCGGGCCGCCGCGTACCGCACCAGCGGCAGGTTCAGCTCGATGAGGGTGTCGCGCACATAGGCCCGCTCGGGGCTGTGCTCGTCGAGCGTGGCAAGGCGCAGGAACAGGGAGCGGGACAGGGTGCGGGTGTCGATGGACCCGGAGGTCCTCGCGGCCTCCGGGGCCTGGGCCGGAACAGGAACAGGCGTGTCGGGCGTGAGCGTGAGCACCTTCGAGCTGCCCTGGTCTGCGGACATGCCACCCCCTTGAGGTCGCGGACGGTCGCGGCGGGCGCTCCCGTCAGGTAGGAGCGCAGCCTCCACCTGAATACCGGACGTGGGGCTGCGCCAAACGCCGTTCCAGCAGAATGTCACATGTCGGCAACACGCTGTAGTGACATGTCGACATGGAAGGGGTGAAAACGCGCAGTTAACAGGGGGTGTGGCCGGAGTTGGCCGCGTTTCTGTCGGGAAATGGCCCCGTGTTCGGTCTACCCGATTCAGCTACGCGTCGATCCTGTTTGCGGATCGAAGTCGCGCGAAGCTGCGGGCGAGGAGCCTTGACACATGCATCTGTGAGACACCGAGTTCGGCGCTGATCTGGGACTGCGTCAGATTGCTGTAGTACCGAAGGAGCAGGATCCGCTGCTCCCGCTCGGGCAGCTGTACGAGCAGATGCCGTACGAGGTCGCGGTGTTCGACCCCGTCGAGCTCCGGGTCCTCGTAGCCGAGCCGGTCGAGCAGCCCCGGCATCCCGTCGCCCTCCTGCGCCGCCTCCAGGGAGGTCGCGTGGTACGAGCGGCCCGCCTCGATGCAGGCGAGCACCTCGTCCTCGCCGATGCGCAGCCGCTCGGCGATCTCGGCGGTCGTGGGGGAGCGCCCGAAGGCCGTGGTCAGGTCCTCGCTGGCGGCGTTCACCTGGACCCACAGCTCGTGCAGCCGGCGCGGCACGTGCACGGTGCGCACGTTGTCGCGGAAGTAGCGCTTGATCTCGCCGACGACGGTCGGCATCGCGAAGGTCGGGAACTGCACGCCGCGGTCCGGGTCGAACCGGTCGATGGCGTTGATCAGACCGATCGTGCCGACCTGGACGACGTCCTCCATCGGCTCGTTGCGGCTGCGGAAGCGGGCCGCCGCGTAGCGCACGAGCGGCAGGTTCGCCTCGATCAGGGCGCCGCGCACCCGGGAGTGCTCCGGGGTGCCCGGCAGCAGGTTCTTGAGCTGCCCGAAGAGCACCTGCGTGAGGGCCCGGGTGTCCGCACCCCGGGTCGACTTCGCGGGCGCGGCCTGGGGGGCCTGCGTGGTGGCTTCGGCCGACTGTGCGGCTTCGGGGACCTGGGGGGCCTGCGAGGCCTGGGGGGCCTGCGGGGCTTGAGGCGCAGTACTGGCCGGCACGGTCAACGCCACCTCTGTTTCCGTCAACTCTGATTCCGTCAACTCATCGGTCAAAAGCGGTCATAGCATCACAAGACATGTGCACTGTGTGCAAGCACCGTATAACTACGTGTTGAAGGGCAAGTTGGGGCAGAAGACGCAAAAAAGCCCCTCGCCGTTCCGTCCGGCGAAGGGCTGTTCGGTGGTGCTGCGGTGGTGCTGCGGTGGTGCTGTGCCGAGCGGTCGGCTCAGAACTCGTAGTCGGCGATCACCCACGTGGCGAACTCCCGCCACAGGGCGACGCCCGCCTGGTGCGCGGGGTGCTCGATGTACCGCTTCAGCGCATCGGTGTCCTCGACCGCCGAGTTGATCGCGAAGTCGTACGCGATGGGGCGGTCGGTGATGTTCCAGTCGCACTCCCAGAACGCCAGCTCCGGGATCTGCTCGCCCAGCGCGCGGAAGGCGGCGACGCCCTCGACGACGCGCGGTTCGTCGCGGCTCACACCGTCGTTGAGCTTGAAGAGGACCAGATGGCGGATCACGGCAGTGCTCTCCCTGGGGCTGCTGGGCTGTGTGCCTACTCGCCGCCGCCGTTGACGACCCAGGTCATGAAGTCGCCGATGGACTGCGCGGCGGTCGAGACGCCCTCGAACCCTATCTGCACGTAGTCGGCGGCCTTGGCGGGGTCGGTGATCACCACGTAGAGCACGAACACGATCCCGACGTAGAGCGCGATCTTCTTCGTCTGCACCACGTTCGGCCTCCCCGTGCCCCGTGTCCGCCCACGTCTGTTCCCCGTGTGGCCCCTGTTGCCGGGCGCGAGTCTATCCCGGACGGTCTCTCACCTGACCTTTAAGGACCAACGGCCCCCGGGTACAGGCCTTTTGCCGTGCAGAACCGTGGCGGACGAGGCGCAGGATTGGTGATGAGCCCGGAGGGTCTGGCAGGAATCCGAAGGGCAGGGACGAGACCCCGACTGCGGGGTTCGCGCCGCGGCTTCCCCCCAAGGAGCGGCGCGGGCTTACGGGAGTCCGTCCTCATCGGGGGAAGCGGCTTGTCCCCCCGATGCCGCTTCCCCCGTCCAAGTGGGAGATGAGCCCCGGCGCCTCTGGTCAGGCGCCGGGGCTCCTTGCGTACGCCGCTCCGCCGATGCCCGCGGACGCCCAACTGGCATGCAGAAAGCCCCTCTTCCTCGGGAGACCCGTGGAAGAGGGGCTTTGTCAGCGGTGGCGGAGGGATTTGAACCCTCGGTGAGTTTCCCCACACTCGCTTTCGAGGCGAGCTCCTTCGGCCGCTCGGACACGCCACCGAGAGGAACTCTAGCTCAAGGTGGGCCGTGGTCTGAAATCCGTATCTCTGAAGAAGCGGGTCAGGGGCTCCGCGCACTCCTCGGCGAGCACTCCGGAGATCACTTCGGGACGGTGGTTGAGCCGCCGGTCGCGGATCACGTCCCACAGGGACCCGGCCGCTCCGGCCTTGTCGTCACGGGCTCCGTAGACGACGCGGTCGAGCCGGGACTGGACGATGGCGCCCGCGCACATGGTGCACGGCTCAAGGGTCACGACGAGCGTGCAGCCGGTCAGCCGCCACTGGCCGGTCGCCTGCGCGGCCCGGCGGATCGCCAGGACCTCGGCGTGGGCGGTGGGGTCGCCGGTCAGCTCGCGTTCGTTGTGCGCGACGGCGAGCACGGTGGTCCCGTCCGGCGCCAGGACCACGGCGCCGACGGGCACGTCGCCGGCCTGCGCGGCGAGCCCGGCCTCGGCCAGGGCCCGCCGCACGGACGGCTTCCAGGGGTCCCGTACGAGATCGCGTACGGGACCGGGGGCGGGAGAGGGGTCGGGTTCGGGGGGTGTCACGGCCTGGAATCTATCCCTGAGGGCCCCGGGCGGTCAGCGCACCGTCTCGAGCACCTCCGCGGCACCCAGCGCGTCGGCGATCTCGCTCAGCGCGTCCACGTCGAGGGCGAGCAGCTCCTTCTCGGAGACGCCCAGGTCGACGAGGATCACGGTGTCGCCGAGCGGGCCCGAGGGGACCGTCTCGACGGCGGCGGTGTCGTCGTCCTCGTCGTCGGCCTGCGCCTCGGCCGAGTCCTCCGGTTCACCGTCCTCGGTGCCGTCCAGGTCCAGGGCGTCGAGGTCGTCGGCACCGTCCGGATCCTTGCCGAGCAGATCGGTGAGCAGGATCTCGCCGTAACTGCTGCGGACTGCTGCGGCGGCGTCCGAGACGTAGATGCGAGGGTCGTCCTCGCCGTCCACGCGGACGACGCCGAACCACGCGTCCTCCTGTTCGATGAAGATGAGGATCGTGTCGTCCTCGGCGCCGGCCTCGGCCGCCGCCTCGCGGGCCAGGTCGGACAGGTCCGACAGGGTCTCCACGTCGTCCAGCTCTGTGTCGCTCGCTTCCCACCCGTCTTCGGTGCGCGCGAGCAGTGCGGCGAAGTACACCGTGACTCTCCCACTGGTCTCAGGTGTGCCGGTTGGAGGTCCCCCCGGCGGAGTCTTGGAGGCGGGTGGTGCAGTTCAAGCCCCGCCCACTCGGAATCGTGGCAGAAAGTACGGCTTCAAGAGAGGTCTTCCGCGGGCTGTGTTGACGTCGCGTTGTCGCGGCGCGTGTCCGGTGTGAGGCGCGTCACCCGTACGTCATGGGTGTGTCACCAGCGAAACGTGCGCATCCGCATCTGCTGACGCATCCGTGCCGCCCGCGCGCGCCGCGGCTGGACCCGGGCGCGCAGCTCGCGGGCCTCGGTGAGTTCGCGCAGGAACAGGGCGCGGCGGCGCCTTCGTTCGGCGTCCGTCTCCGCTTCGGGCTCCGCGGAGTCCGGATCCCGGTCGGGCTGTGCTCGGCGCTGTTGGTCCGGCATGTGCCACACCACCACCCCAGGTCCCCTCGGCCGACAGGTTCTTTCCACTTTCCCTCCGCACGGGCCTTTGATGCCAGCGCGAGCGGGAGCCGGTGCGGTGGGGCCCGGTTACTGTTGAGGACATGCGGATCCACGTCGTCGACCACCCGCTGGTGGCGCACAAACTCACCACGCTGCGCGACAAGCGCACCGACTCCCCGACCTTCCGGCGTCTCGCCGACGAGCTGGTCACCCTGCTCGCCTACGAGGCGACCCGGGACGTGCGCACCGAGCAGGTCGACATCGAGACCCCCGTGACGGCGACGACCGGCGTGAAGCTGTCGTACCCGCGTCCGCTGGTGGTCCCGATCCTGCGCGCCGGCCTCGGCATGCTGGACGGCATGGTGCGGCTGCTGCCGACCGCCGAGGTGGGCTTCCTCGGCATGGTCCGCAACGAGGAGACGCTGGAGGCCTCCACGTACGCGACCCGCATGCCGGACGACCTCTCCGGCCGCCAGGTCTACGTCCTGGACCCGATGCTCGCCACGGGCGGCACGCTGGTCGCGGCGATCCAGGAGCTGATCAAGCGCGGTGCCGACGACGTCACGGCCGTGGTCCTGCTCGCCGCCCCCGAGGGCGTCGAGGTCATGGAGCGCGAGCTGGCGGGGACGCCGGTGACCGTGGTGACGGCGTCGGTGGACGAGCGGCTCAACGAGAGCGGGTACATCGTGCCGGGCCTCGGTGACGCGGGTGACCGGATGTATGGGGCTGCTGAGTAGCCCCGTAAGCGGGAGCGAGCTTTGAAAAGCCGCGGTCGCGTCTGCTCATGATCGAGCAGTCGCGGCCGCGGCTTTTCTGTGGCTGGTCGCGCAGTTCCCCGCGCCCCTGATTAGCAGCTCGGCGACTTCGACGGTGCGGGCTGGGGGTGGGTCAGGGCCGTGAGGGCCTTGTCGGCCTCGGCCTTCGGGGTCAGGTGCTTGAAGGCCGTGCCGAGGATCAGGTCGACCTCGGTGGGCTTGTCGCGGGTGTCCGCCTTGACCTCGGCGCCCGCCAGCTGCGTGCCGAGGACGGGCAGCGCCGCGTCCGTCGCCTTCGTCGCGCCGAGCAGTATCCCGGTGCCCTTGACCTTCTTGTCGTACGCCTTCGTCGCGTTGCCCACGTCACCGATCTTGAAGCCGCGCTTCTTCAGCTCGTCGGCGGTCTCCTTGGCCAGGCCGCTGCGGGGCGTGGCGTTGAAGACGTTCACCGTGATCTGGGCGGGCGCGGGGAGCTTCTTCGCGGGATCGCCGGTCCTGGCGGCGGAGGGCGACGCGCTCGGCTTCGTCGTGCAGTGCGCGGGGCCGGGGCCCGCCGCGCTGGCCTTGTCGCCGCCCGTGAAGACGTCGATGAGCTGGAGCGACCCCCAGCTGATCAGGCCGATCGCGGCGACGGACGCCACGATGGCGAGCACGATCCTGCTGCGCGGGCGACCTCGCCGCATACGGGGATATTTGTCCCCCGTGATGCGGTATTTGCCGCCCATGCCGGGGGGAGTGAGCATGCTCATGGGCGCAGCGTAGTGCCGCTCGGCGACGATGCCTATTAAATGATCACGGGCAGTCGCCCGTCCAACCCGAAAGGGCCAACGAGGGCCGCTGCGGACAGCGGTGGTGTCAGCCCAGTTCGAGGACGCGGGCGTGCAGCACCTGGCGCTGCTGGAGCGCGGCGCGGACGGCGCGGTGCAGTCCGTCCTCCAGGTACAGGTCGCCC
Source organism: Streptomyces sp. NPDC052225 (assembly GCF_040679615.1). NCBI lineage: Bacteria > Bacillati > Actinomycetota > Actinomycetes > Kitasatosporales > Streptomycetaceae > Streptomyces > Streptomyces sp. NPDC052225. The sequence goes on from NZ_JBFAVD010000001.1 coordinate 524,701, forward strand.
TGCCACTTCACGACGTGCGCGAAGAGATCGCCGTAGAACGTCGAGTCCTCGGCGAGCAGGGTTTCCAGGTCCAGCTGGCCCTTGGTCGTCACCAGCTGATCGAGGCGGACCGGGCGCGGTGCGACGTCCGCCCACTGCCGGGTGCTTTCCCGGCCGTGGTCGGGGTACGGCCGGCCGTTTCCGATGCGCTTGAAGATCACACGGAAAGCCTACCGGGCAAGGCTCTCCGGGCGCAGCCATGAAGACGGAGTGCGACCCTGGGAAATAACGCCCTGAAGTGGGGCGTAATGGGAACACTCAAGCCGGGGACAGGGGCCTGAAATGAGTGACAGCGAGCCGATCGCGGGTGGGCCGGAGAGTGGAGCCTCCCCGTCCGGGGGAGCCCCGGGCGCCGGGTTGACGCCGGGGGCGCAGCGTCCGCGCGGCCGGTTCGTTCCCCCCACGGCTGCCCCGGGTGCCGGTGCCGGCACGGTCGCGGCCCCCGAGCCGCACCCCGAGACCGTGACCGGCGCCCCCGCGCTGCCCGCCGAGGCGCTGGAGATCGCCGCCGGGTACGCGTTCACGGGACCCGCGCTCGACCTCGGCGCCCTCCTGTGGGACGGGCAGTGCCATGCCGACGCGCAGGTCCGCATCCCGCTGCCGATGCTCAACCGGCACGGCCTCGTCGCGGGCGCCACCGGCACGGGCAAGACGAAGACGTTGCAGCTCATCGCCGAGCAGCTGTCCGCGCAGGGCGTGCCCGTGTTCCTGGCCGACATCAAGGGCGACGTGTCCGGCATCTCGGCGCCCGGTGAGGACGGCGAGAAGGTGCGCGAGCGCGCCGGGCAGGTCGGCCAGGAGTGGACGGCCACCGGGTTCCCCTGCGAGTTCTACGCGCTGGGCGCGGCCGGCGGCGGCATCCCGCTGCGGGCGACCATCACGAGTTTCGGCCCCGTTCTGCTCTCGAAGGTGCTCCAGCTCAACCAGACCCAGGAGCAGTCGCTCGGCCTGATCTTCCATTACGCGGACCAGAAGGGCCTGGAACTCGTCGATCTGAAGGACCTGCGGGCGGTCGTCACGTTCCTGACGTCCGACGAGGGCAAGCCGGAGCTGAAGGGGATCGGCGGTCTGTCGACGGTGACGGCCGGGGTGATCCTGCGCGCGCTCACCGCCTTCGAGGCGCAGGGCATGGGCGACTTCTTCGGGGAGCCGGAGTTCGACACGAGCGAGCTGCTGCGGGCGGCGCCCGACGGGCGCGGGCTCGTCTCCGTACTGGAGCTGCCGGCGGTGCAGGACAAGCCGCAGCTGTTCTCGACGTTCCTGATGTGGCTGCTGGCCGATCTGTTCCAGCGGCTGCCGGAGGTCGGCGACGTGGAGAAGCCGAAGCTGGTCTTCTTCTTCGACGAGGCGCACCTGCTGTTCAACGGGGCGTCGAAGGCGTTCCTGGAGGCCATCACGCAGACCGTGCGGCTGATCCGGTCGAAGGGCGTCGGCGTCTTCTTCGTGACGCAGACCCCGAAGGACGTGCCCGGCGACGTGCTCGCCCAGCTCGGCAACCGCGTCCAGCACGCGTTGCGCGCCTTCACGCCCGACGACCAGAAGGCGCTGAAGGCGACCGTGAAGACGTTCCCGAACTCGGCGTACGACCTGGAGGAGCTGCTCACCTCCCTCGGCACCGGTGAGGCCGTGATCACCGTCCTGAGCGAGAAGGGCGCGCCGACGCCGGTCGCGGCGACGCGGCTGCGGGCGCCCGAGTCGCTGATGGGCCCCGTGGAGGCGGGGGCGCTCGACGCGGCGGTGAAGGGGTCGCTCCTGTATCCGCGGTACGCCGATGCCGTGGACCGGGAGTCGGCGTACGAGAAGCTGACGGCTCAGGAGGCGGAGGTCGCGGCCCGCAAGCAGGCGGAGGCGGAGGCGGCGGAGGCCGCGAAGTCGGCGAAGGCGCGTCCCGCGCAGGACGCGTCCGTGGTGGACCAGGTCGTCGGGAGCGGCATCTTCAAGTCGCTGGCCCGGTCGGTCGGGACGCAGCTGGGCCGCGAGATCTCCCGCTCGATCTTCGGAACGCGTCGCCGGTGATCGGCTTCAGCAAATCAAGCCCTTTCCGGCGCTGGTTGAGCCAATCAAGCCCCTGCGGCGATTGAGCAGCGGGGTCCGGGGCGGAGCCCCGGGGCCTCAGCATCGTTGCCGGGTGCGACTGCGTCGTGGCTGGTCGCGCAGTTCCCCGCGCCCCTGAGGGGGCTGCCCCCCGGCCCGGGCCGGAGGGCAGCCCCCTGTGCCTTACTTCTCCGGCGGAGCTGACGTACGGGTCTTCGCCGGAGGCGCCGGCGGCTTGGTGGCGCGGGCGTCACGCGCCGCCTCCGCACGCAGAAGAGCCCGGAGCAGGGCATACGGGTCCTTGGGCATGGCTGAGCGTCCTTTCGCTGCTGAGGGGATGGATCCGGTCGATGCCGGAGGCCTCAGCAGCGCAGGACGACGGTGCGCAGGGCGCGATGGGACGGGCGTACGAGATCGTCGGTGGTGGCCGGGGCGAGCGGCGCCGGGGTCGGCGCGGGGGCGGCCGTGTGCGGGGTCGTGGGCAGCCTGGTGGGATGCCCGGTCGGCAGACGCAGGGCGGCCTCGGCGGTGTCCTGCTGGAGCTCGCCCGGTTCGCAGGAGGCCGCGGCCGGCGGCGGGGCGCTCGCGGCGGCGGGGGCGGCGGCGAGCGGCGCCAGGAGCAGCACCGCGACCGTCAGGAGCGCACGCGCCCACGCCAGGGCACGGGAGGCCCTGCGCGGGTGGGTGGACACGGCGGCGCTCATACGAGGTCATGTCCCCCGGACCCGCCCGTGACGTGATCTCCGCGCCGCCAGAACCGCCCTCTTGGGCTACGCGGTCATCATGGGGCTGACGTCTTGGCGGCCTTCGCCGCCTTGGCCGCCGCCTTCATCTCCTGCTTGTGCGCGCGGACCTTGGCGAGGGACTCGGGGCCGGTGATGTCCGCGACGGAGCGGAACGCCTTGGCCTCGCCGTACGGGCCCGCCGCCTCGCGCCAGCCCTTGGGGCGCACGCCGAGCTGCTTGCCGAGCAGGGCGAGGAAGATCTGGGCCTTCTGCTTGCCGAAGCCGGGCAGGTCGACGAGGCGCTGGAGCAGTTCCGTACCGCTGCCGACGCCTTCCCACACGGCCGCCGCGTCACCGTCGTAGTGCTCGACCAGGTACTGGCACAGCTGCTGGATGCGCTTGGCCATCGAGCCGGGGTAGCGGTGCACGGCCGGTTTCGCGGAGAGCAGGGCGGCGAACGCCTCGGGGTCGTGGGCGGCGATCTCGTGGGCGTCGAGGTCGTCGGCGCCCAGGCGTGTGGCGATCGTGCGGGGGCCCGCGAACGCCCACTCCATGGGCACCTGCTGGTCGAGGAGCATCCCGACGAGCGCGGCGAGCGGGCTGCGGCCGAGGAGTTCGTCGGCGGCGGGCTCCTGGGCGAGGTGGAGGGTGCGGTGCGAAGGGTCTGCGCTGCTCATACGTCGATGATGGCGCCGCCGCCCGGGGGCCGCGAGGGGGCTTAGGTTAGGCTCGCCTAAGAAACTGTGGATGTGGGGTGGGGAAGCCGTGACCGACGGTGGCGCGCCGGACTTCGAGCTGTTCCGGGACGAGTGGGGGATACCGCACCTGCGCGCGGGCGACGCGACCGCGCTCGCGTACGCGCAGGGGTACGTGACCGCCCTCGACCGGGCCTGGCAGCTGGAGGTCGAGCGGCACCGGATGCTCGGCACCAGCGCGGGCTTCCTGGGGGACGAGGCGGCCGGCTGGGACAGGTTCGCCCGGCAGGCGCGGCTCGCCGACACCGCGCGGCGGTGCTGTGCGGCGCTGGACGCGCCCACCCGGGAGTGGGTCGCGGCCTACGTGGACGGGGTGAACGCCGGACTGCCCCAAGGCGTCGCCCGCGCACCGGAGTTCGGGCGGGCCGGCCTCGACGGGCCGGGCCGCTGGGAGCCGTGGACGCCGCTCGGGGTGTGGCTGTCGACGCACGTGCTGTTCGCCGGGTTCCCGGGGAAGCTGTGGCGCGACGAGGTCGTACGGCGGCTCGGGCCCGAGGCCGTGGAGCTGTTCGCCACCGACGGGCCGGGGACCCTGGGCAGTAACGGCTGGCTGGTCGACGCGGACCGCAGCGCGAGCGGGGCCGCGCTGATCGCGGGCGACCCGCACCGGTTCATCGAGGACCCGGGGGTCTACCAGCAACTGCGGCTGGCCTGCCCGGAGTTCGACGTCGCCGGGCTCGCCGTGCCGGGCGTTCCCGGCATCGGGCACTTCGGGCACGCGGGCGGTGTCGCCTGGGCCATCACCAATGCCATGGCCGACTACCAGGACCTCTACCGGGAGCGGCTGCGGCGCACCACGCGTGGCGGCGTCGAGGCGTTCGGACCCGACGGCTGGTACGCCGCTCAGGTCCACGACGACGGCGGCGTCGAGGTGATCGAGACCGCGCGCGGTGTCGTCGTCATCGGCGGCCCCGACGAGGAGGGCGGCGAGGGCATCAGCCTGCGCCAGCCCGCCCGCGTCCACGAGGACGTGGGCTTCACCGCGATGCGCGCGCTCCTGGACGCCAGGACCGTCGCCGACGTCGACCGCGCCTTCGACGGCTGGGCCGAACCGGTCAACGTCGTCCTCGCCGCCGACACCGAAGGCGGCCTGCTGCACCGGGTCGCCGGCACCGTCCCCGTGCGCGACCCCGAGAACATGGTGCGGGTCGTGCCCGCGTGGGAGGAGCGGTACGCGTGGCGCGGCCGGCACGCGCCGATGCCCCGCGCCGACGTCGAGGGCGGGGCCGCCGTCATGGCCAACGAGCGCTCGCTCGCGGCGCCGCTCGGCACCGAGTTCGCGCCGCCGCACCGCGCCCGGCGCATCGCGGAACTGCTCGGCGAGCGAGCGGTCTGGGACGCCGAGGCCATGGCCGACATCCACACGGACACCGAACTGGCCTCGGCCAGGCCCCTGTTGAAGCTGATCGAGGCCCTCGACGGACTCACCGCAGAGGGAGCCGCCCTGCGCGAGTCGCTCCTGAACTGGGACCGGCGGATGGCCGCGGGCAGTGTCCGGGCCGCCGCGTACGCACGGGTGCGCTCCGCCGTCGTACGGCGCCTGTCCGCGCACCCGGCGCTGTCCCGGCTCACCGGACTCGGGGCCGCGTACCCCGAGATCTTCCGGCCCTGGCTGGCGCTGGTGCCGAGGGTGGCGTACGGCCTGGAGAATCTGCTGACGGCCGATCACATCCCATACGGGGAGCGCCTTTCGGCCGTGCGGGAGGCCGTGGAGGCCGTCGCCGTCCTGCCGGATGCCACCTGGGGCGAGCTGCACCGGCTCGCGCCCTGGCAGGCGCTGCACGACCCGGACGCCGAGTGGCCCGCGCTCGACGGCGATCACGACTGCGTGCTGTCCACGTCGAGCGTGCCCGGCATCACCGACCGGGCCGCGCGCGGGCCCGCCGCCCGTTACGTATGGGACCTGGCGCACCGCGGGAACAGCCGCTGGATCGTGCCGCTCGGCGCGTCCGGGGTGCCGGGATCCGCGCACCACCGGGACCAGCTGCCGCTGTGGCAGCGCGGCGAACTCGCCCCGCTCGTCACCGACTTCGACCGCCTGACCGAGGAGACCCCTGTGACCACCGACGTGTACCGCAAGAGCGTGGACGGCTTCGGCACCTTCCGCCTCACGCCCGTCGACCCGGACGGGGCCGACATCGACGTGCTGCACGGGTGGGTGAGCGAGGAGCGGGCCGCGTTCTGGGGGATGACGGGCATCGGGCGCGACGACGTGCGCGACATCTACGCGCACATGGCGACGCTCGACACGCACCACGCCTACCTCGTCCGCCTCGACGGCCGGCCGGTCGCGCTCTTCCAGACGTACGAGCCCGGGGCCGACCGGGTCAGCGAGTGCTACGAGGTGCGGGACGGCGACATCGGGGTGCACCTGCTCGTGGGCCCGGCCGAGGAGAACGGCGGGGTGCGCGGGTTCACCGGCGCGCTGGTCGACGTACTGACCGGGTACGCGCTCGACGGGCTCGGCCGCAAGCGGCTCGTGGCCGAACCGGACGCCCGTAACGCGAAGGCCATCGCGCTGTTCGCCCGCATCGGGTTCGAGCTCGCCGGGGAGATCGTGCTGCCGGAGGTCGACCTGCCGGAGGTGTTCCTGCCGGAGAAGCGGGCGCAACTCGCCTTCTACGTACGCTGATCCAGCCCTCTGCGTACGTTGCTCACGCCTTCTCCGTACGCTGATCACGCACGCGCGATGAGCAGCACCGACGCCGTCACGCCGACCGTCACGATGACACCCCGCATCGCGGTGGGAGGCAGCTTGCGGCCGAGGCGGGCGCCGAGCAGGCCTCCTGCCGTGGAGCCGGCCGCGATGAGTCCGGCGACCGCCCAGTCGACGTCGGCGACGGCGATGAAGACGACCGCGGCGACGCCGTTGACCAGGGACGCGAGGACGTTCTTGGCCGCGTTCAGGCGTTGCAGGTCGTCGCGGAGCACGGCGCCGAACATGCCCATGAGCAGCACGCCCTGGGCCGCCCCGAAGTAGCCGCCGTAGACGCCGGTGCCGAGCACGCCGAGCCACATGGGCACACCGCCGTCGGTACGGGAACCGCCGCCGGAGCGCTCCCGCATCCAGCGGTTGAGGCGCGGCTGGAGCAGCACGAGCACGCACGCCGTGAGGATCAGGACGGGCACGACGGCCCGGAACGCGGCGTCCGGCAGGTTCAGCAGGAGCAGCGCGCCCGCCAGACCGCCGAGCAGCGAGGCGGCACCGAACCGGATCAACCGCCGCCGCTGGCCCGCGAGTTCGCGCCGGTAGCCGTACGCGGCGCTGAGCACGCCCGGCACCAGGCCGACGTTGTTGGAGACGTTGGCGAGCACCGGCGGATAGCCGAAGGCGAGCAGTGTCGGGAACGTGATCAGGGTGCCGGAGCCGACGACCGCGTTCATGCCGCCGGCGGCGACTCCGGCGGCGCCAATGGCCACAGCCTCGACAACATCCACACGTAACCCCACTCACTCGACCTGGCCCTCTCAACGGGTCGGCACCCGCCCGGAGTTCGCGACCTCCGCAGCGGGTTGCCGCCCTGGGACGTCCCGTCAGAGATCGTGCTCCGGGCAGCCAACCCAAGTCAATCCTCGGGTTTTCTTGCACATCCCCAAGCTGTAGCTTGGATCGGTGACCCTCGACGACCTCCGCGTCTTCGTCGCCGTCTGCCGCGCCGGCAGTCTCAGCGCCGTCGCCCGGGACCTCTCCTGCACCCAGTCCGCGGTCAGCCAGCACGTGAAGCGGCTGGAGAAGGAGGTCGGCATCGGCCTCCTCGAACGGCATGCGCGCGGCGTCGTCCCCACCCCCGCGGGCCGGGTCCTGCGCGCCGCCGCGGCCGACGGCATCGGCGCCATCGACCAGGCCCTGCGCCGCCTCGGCGACCTGGCGCGCGGCGAGGGCGGCTCGGTACGCGTGACGACCGGCGCGACGTCCGTACGGCACTTCATGGCGGAGGCGATCGTCGCGTTCCGGCGTACGCACCCGCAGGTCAGCCTGGAGTTCCAGACGGTCAGCTCCAGCCGGGCCTGCTTCGAGGCGCTGGCCGCGCACGACCTCGACCTGGCCTGGATCACGATGGGCGCACCCGAGCGCGGGATAGAACTGCACCCCGTCCTGGAACTCCCCTGGGTCCTCGCCGTCCCCGCCTCCGACCCCGACCTGGCCGCGAAGCCGCACATCGAACCGGCCGACCTGGCAGCCTCGGCCCAGCTGATCCTGCCGCCCGAACACTCCACGTCCCGCTCCCACCTCGACGAACGCTTCACCGAGCTGGGCATCGCGGGCGCCTCCGCCTCCGGCACCGGCATCGCCGACTGGGACACGGCCGTGCACCTGGCCGAACTGGGCCTCGGCCACGCCGTCGTCCCCGACCTGCCGGGCCTGCGCGGCCCCGGCCACCGCGACCTCACCCTCGTCCCCGTCCCCTGCCTGCCGCCGCTCCGGGTCGGCTGGGCGGTGCGCCGCTGGTCGGCGCTGTCCCCGGTGGCCCGCGCGTTCGCGGACACGGTGGCCCGATCGGGCGACGTCACATCGCGCCGCCCGGCGTCCGGGGCGACCCTGACCCCATGACCTCCACCCACAACCTGACGGCCCTCGCCGCCGACCACCTCGCGGCCGCCCGCAGCGCCCCGCACGGCCGCAGCGCCGAACTCCTCCTCCACGAGGACCAGCTCCGCCAGAGCGTCATCGCCCTCACCGAGGGCACCACCCTGGAGGAACACAACGCCCCACCGGCCGCCACCCTCCAGATCCTCACCGGCCGCGTCCGCCTCACCGCCCTCTCCGGCGACGTCACCCTCACCGAGAGCGAGATCCACGCGATCCCGCAGGAACGGCACGGGCTCGTGGCACTGACGGACGCGGTGGTCCTGTTGACTGCGGTGACCGCCTGACCGGATCGTGTTCCCGTCTCTCTGCGCAAAGGGGTGCGGGTCATGCCGTCGTACGACGAAGTCTTCCGCGCGAGCACCGAGGACCCCGAAGGGTTCTGGCTCGCGGCCGCTCGGGGGATCGACTGGGACGTGGAGCCCGTGCGGGGGCTGGACGCGCGGCGGGCGCCGTTCTACCGGTGGTTTCCCGACGGGGAGTTGAACGTCTGCCGCAACGCGCTCGACCGGCATGTGGAGGCGGGGCGCGGGGAGCAGGCCGCGCTCGTGTACGACTCGCCGGTGACGGGAGCGCGGCGGACGTACACATACGCCGAGTTGCGGGATCAGGTCGCCGTGTTCGCCGGGGTGCTCGCCGGGCTCGGGGTGGGGCGCGGGGACCGGGTCGTCGTCTATATGCCGATGGTGCCGGAGGCCGTCGTCGCGATGCTCGCCTGCGCGCGGATCGGGGCCGTGCACTCCGTGGTGTTCGGCGGGTTCGCGGCGAACGAGCTCGCCGTGCGGATCGACGACGCCGAGCCGAAGGTCGTCGTGGCCACGTCCTGCGGGATCGAGGCTTCGCGGGTCGTCCCGTACAAGCCGCTGCTCGACCGTGCCGTGGAACTCGCGGAGCACAAGCCCGCGGCGTGCGTGGTGCTGCAACGACCGGAGTGGACAGCGGAGTTGGGGGCGCGGGATGTCGATTGGGACGAGGCCGTGCGGGGCGCCCGGCCCGCCGCCTGCGTCTCCGTCGCCGCGACCGACCCGCTGTACATCCTCTACACGTCGGGGACGACCGGGAGGCCGAAGGGCGTCGTGCGCGACAGCGGCGGGTACGCGGTCGCGCTGCGCTGGACCATGGAGGCCGTGTACGACGTCGGGCCCGGCGAGGTGATGTTCACCGCGTCCGATGTGGGGTGGGTCGTCGGGCACTCGTACATCGTCTACGGGCCGCTGCTCGCGGGCGCGACGACCGTGCTGTACGAGGGGAAGCCGGTGGGGACGCCGGACGCCGGGCAGTTCTGGCGGGTGGTGCAGGAGTACGGGGTGAAGACCCTGTTCACCGCGCCCACCGCCTTCCGGGCGATCAAGAAGGTCGACCCGAAGGGGGAGTGGGCGCGCCGGTACGACCTGGGGAGTCTGAAGTACCTGTTCCTCGCGGGGGAGCGGCTCGACCCGGAGACGTATCACTGGGCCGGTGAGCTGCTCGGCATCCCCGTCGTCGACCACTGGTGGCAGACCGAGACGGGGTGGCCGATCGTCGCCAACCCGGTCGGCATCGAGGCCGCGCCCATGAAGGCCGGATCGCCTACGTTGCCGCTGCCCGGCTGGGATGTGCGCGTACTGGACGCGGACGGTGAGCCGGTGGCGCCCGGGGTGGACGGGGCGATCGTCGTGAAGCTGCCGATGCCGCCGGGTGCGCTGCCGACGCTGTGGAACGACGACGAGCGGTTCGTCTCCTCGTACCTGTCGACGTACGAGGGGTTCTATCTCAGCGGTGACGGCGGGCATGTCGACGAGGACGGGTACGTGTTCGTGATGGGGCGGACGGACGACGTCATCAACGTCGCCGGGCACCGGCTGTCCACGGGAAGCATGGAGGAGGTGCTCGCCTCCCATCCCTCTGTCGCCGAGTGTGCCGTCATCGGCGTGGCGGATGCGCTGAAGGGGCAAGTGCCGCGCGGGTTCGTGGTGTTGAAGGCCGGGGCGGAGGCCGATCCGGCCGTCGTCGAGGCCGAGCTCGTGCAGCTCGTGCGGGACCGGATCGGCGCCGTCGCCTCGCTCAAGGACGTCGCCGTGGTGGCCGCCCTGCCCAAGACGCGGTCCGGGAAGATCCTGCGCAGGACGATGCGCGGGATCGCCGACGGGCTCGACGAGCCGGTGCCGTCGACCGTGGAGGACGCGGCGGTCGTGGAGGCGCTGCGGCCAGTGTTGAGGAGGGGCTGACCCGGTCAGAGGGCCGCGGCCAGGGCCTCCTCGGGGCTCAGCGTCGCGCCCTTCGCGAGGCACTCGGCGTAGCGGTCCGCGCCGAGTGCGTCCTGGGTCCGCCGCTCCACCCGGCCCACGTCGCCCCGCTCGGCCGGGGGCAGCGGCGCGCCCACGGAGCACCGTGCCGCGTCCGCCGCGCCGAGGAGCAGAGCGGCGCCCGGCGCGTCGCCGGCCAGGGACAGCGCGCCCGCGAGCCCCTCCAGGGTGAGCGCGTACGCCCGCGGCTCGGCCAGCACGCGGGCGGCGTCGAGGCCGCGCAGCTGGTGGGCGCGGGCCGCGTCCGGGTCGCCGCGCAGCTCCGCGAGGAAGCCGGACTCGGCGGCGAGCAGATGGTCCCCCGCCGGTGACGACAGGTCGCCCAGGTCATCGCGCAGCCGCGTCAAATGCCGTTCGGCCGCGTCGAGTTGGCCGGACCTGCGGGCCCCGAGCGCGAGCCCCATCTCGGCGTGGATCTCCCCGTACCTGTAGCCCTGCGCGACTGCCTTCTCGCGGGCCTGTTCGTGCAGGGCGCGGGCCCGCTGCCAGTCGCGGCGCAGCAGCGCGAGGCGCCCGAGGCCGGAGAGCCGGGCGGCGACCTCCGCGGCGAGGCCGAGCTCCTCGGCGAGCCGCAGCCCCTCCCGGCCGAGCCGCTCGGCCTCCTCGTACGCGCCCCTGATCTCGGCCAGCGCGGCCAGCGGCTGGATGGTCTGCAACTCGCCCCAGCTGTCGCCCAGTTCCCGCAGCATCCGCGCCGCGCGCAGGCCGTCCCGTTCGAGGGCGGGCAGGTCTCCGCGGATCAGGGCGTGCAGGGCGCGCAGCGCGAGGGTCGCGGCGACGGCCCAGGTGTCGTCCGGTGATGGCGGGAACGCGTCGAGGTGGCGTCCGCAGGCGTCGGGGTCGCCGCCGTTGAACAGGGCGTAGGCGTAGAGCCAGTGGACGGGCGCGGACAACTCGCCGGTCGGCGTGCAGGGAGCCGTCGCGGCACCCGTCAACAGCCCGAACGCGCCACGCAACACGTCGACTTCGGCGTCGGCCGCCCGGTCCGAGCCTTCGCCCTCGCCGCCGACCGCCAGGTCCGAGCCCTCGCCCCCGCCGCCGACCGCCCGGTCCGAGCCCCCGCCCCCGCCACCACCCCCCGGCACCGAAGCCAGTGCCCGATACGCCTCCGTCCAGCGCCCGCGCAGCAGCCACCACCACGTCAGCGCCGCGGCGAGGCGTCGTGACGTCGCCGGGGCGACGCGCAGTGCCTCGTCGAGTGCGGCTCGCAGATTGCCGGACTCGGCGTCGAGCCGTACGAGCCATTCCCGCTGGTCGCCGGTGCGCAGCCGGGGCGCGGCCCGTTCGGCGAGTGCCAGGTGGTGGTCCAGGTGGCGGCGGCGCACGGCGTCCTCGTCACCCATCTCGGCGAGCCGTTCCAGGGCGTACGCGGCGACGGACTCCAGGAGCCGGTAGCGCGGCCGCGCCCCCGGCACCGCGACGACCAGCGAACGGTCCACGAGCCGCGTCATCAGGTCGAGCACGTCCTCGCGAGCGACACCCTCCCCCGCGCACACGGCCTCCGCCGCCTCCAGGGTGCAGCCGCCCTGGTGCACGGCGAGCCGGCGCAGCACGATCCGCTCCGGCGCGCCGAGCAGCTCCCAGCTCCAGTCGATCATCGCCCGCAAGGTCTGCTGCCGGGCGGGCGCGCCCCGTTGCCGGGCCGCCCCGAGCAGCCGGAACCGGTCGTCGATCCGTGCCGCCAACTCCCGTACGCCCAGGGCCCGTACGCGCGTCGCGGCCAGCTCGATGGCGAGGGGGATGCCGTCGAGGCGGCGGCAGATCTCGGCGACGGCGTCGGGGGCGTCGGCCGGGTCGTGGCCGGGCGCGGACGCGGCGACCCGCTCCGTGAACAGGGCCGCCGCGTCGGCCGCGCGCAGCGGCTCGACGGGGTGCACGGCCTCCCCGGACGAGGCCAGGCCCAGCGGCTCCTGGCTGGTGGCGAGGACGCGCAGGCCGGGTGCGGCCCGCAGCAGGGCGTACGTCAGGTCGGCGGCGGCGTCGACGACGTGCTCGCAGTTGTCGAGGACGAGCAGCACCCGCCGCTCCCGCAGGGCCTCGGCCAGCTGCCGTACGGGACCGTCCCGGTGCGGGCTGCCGTGGGGCGCGTCGTCGCGCAGGCCGAGGGCGGCGGCGACGGCCAGGGCGAGATCGTCGGTGTCACCGTGCAGCGCGGCGAGTTCGACGAGCGCGACCTCGCCCGGGTCCCGGGCCTGCCGGGCCGTCTCCACGGCCAGGCGCGTCTTGCCGACCCCGCCGGGCCCGGTGAGCGTCACCAGGCGGTGCGTGTCGAGCAGTGCGGACAGGGTGCGCAGATCGTCGGCGCGGCCGATGAGGGGGGTGGCGGGGGCGGGGAGATCCGGGACCCGCGGCGCGCTCACGGTCACGGGCGCGCTCACGGTCACGGGCACGGGCACGGGCGCGGTCCCGGATGCGGCGGGTTCGTGGCGCAGGATCGCCGTGTGCAGCGCGGCCAGTTCGGGCGACGGGTCGACGCCGAGCTCGTCCGCGAGCAGGCGGCGCAGATCCTCGTACGAGGTGAGCGCCTCGCTCTGCCGCCCCGCCAGGTACAGCGCCCGTATGTGCAGGGCGCGCAGCCGCTCGCGCAGCGGGTGTTCGGCCACCAGGGCGCCCAGCTCACCGGCGACGACATGGTGCTCCCCGGCCGCGATGCGGGCGGCGGCCCGCTCCTCCAGCGCGACGAGCCGCAGCTCCTCCCACCGCTGCGCCGCTCCCCGTACGGACTCGGTGTCGACGCAGTCCAGGAAGGCGGGCCCGCGCCACAACTCCAGCGCCTGATCGAGGAGTTGGACCTTCGACCGTACGTCGGCGGAGGTGCGGGCCCGCTCCACGAGGTCGCGGAACACGACGGCGTCCACCTCGGCGCCGTCGAGGACGAGGCGGTAGCCCGCCCCCTGGCGCACGACGCGCTCCCGGCCGACGGCGCGGCGCAGCTGGGACACCTTGGCCTGGAGCGCGTTCGCGGGGTTGCCCGGCGGCCGCGCCCCCCACACGTCCTCGACGAGCCGGTCCACGGAGACCGCCCGCCCCTCGTGTGCGAGCAGCACGGCGAGCACCGCCCGCACCTTGACCTCGGCCACGGCGACGACCGGCCCGCCGGCCGACTCGCGGACGACCAGTCCCCCCAAGACCCCGAACCACATGCGGGAACGGTAACCCGCGAGCTCCCTCAGCCGACCTCGAGCCGACCGTCAGTGATCCGTCAGTGACCCGTCAGCGAACCGTCAGCCGGTCCGAAGGCCGCCCCGGCATGGTCGTCCCGTCCCCGAGAACATCCGGCCGAGGAGGCCCTCATGACCAAGTACGCAGGCCGTACCGCGGTGGTCGCCGGCGCGGCCCACGGCGTGGGACTCGCCGTCGCCAAACGCCTCGTCGAGGGCGGCGCCACCGTTCTGGCCGCCGTCACCGAACCCGCCGACGCCCCGCTCCTCCGCGCCGAACTGGGCCGCACCGCCCACGTGCTGACGGGCCCCGACCCCACCGAGGTCGCCGCCCGCCTGGGCCGCGTCGACCACCTCTTCCTCCACGCGGGCAGCGCCGACGGCGTCACCGCGCACACCAGGGCAGCCCTCGACGCCCTGCTCCCGCTCCTGGCCCCCGGCGGCTCCGTGGTCCTCAGCGGCTGCCCGGCCACCCAGCCCGCGCTGCGCGCCTGCGCCCGCGAGGCGACGGCCCGGCGCGCCGACGGCGTCCGCGTGAACACCGTCGCCGCCGGTCACGACGACGCGCGGATGCTGCGCCGCGGCTCGGCCGACGAGGCGGCCCGCGCCGCGCTGTTCCTCGCCCTCGACGCCCCGTTCACGACCGGCACCGAACTCCCGGTCGATCTCCCGACCCCGCACACCGACGGAGCCCCCGACCATGACTGACACCACGACAACTCCCGTACCCGGCAAGGCCGCCGACGCCACCGCCCCCGCCCTCCGCATCGCCCCCCTGCTCGCCCTCGCCACCGCCGTCTTCGTCACGAGCCTCACCGAGACCCTCCCGGCGGGCCTGCTCCCGGCGATGAGCGGCTCCCTGGGCGGCACCGAGTCGGCCGCGGGCCAGACCGTCACCGTCTACGCCGCCGGCACCTTCCTCACCGCGATCCCGCTCACCGCGGCGACCGCCGCCTGGAACCGCAGGCGCCTGCTGCTCACCGCCATGGCCGGTTTCGCCGCCGCCAACACGGTGACCGCGCTCTCCTCCTCGTACGCCCTGACGATGACGGCGCGCTTCGTCGCCGGGATCGCGGCCGGCATCGCCTGGGCCCTCCTCGCCGGCTACGCCCGCCGCCTCGCCCCGCCGAACCTCGAAGGCAAGGCCCTCGCCATCGCCATGGCGGGCATCCCCGTGGCGCTCTCGCTCGGCGTCCCCGCGGGCACGTTCCTCGGGGAGGCGCTCGGCTGGCGCACCGCGTTCCTCGCGATGACCGCGCTGACGGTCGTACTCCTCGGATGGATCCGCCTGGCCGTCCCCGACCACCCCGGCCGCGAGGGCGCCGCCCGCGCCCCGATGCGCCACGCCCTGCGCGTTCCGGGCGTCCCCGCCGTCCTCACGGTCACCCTCGTCTTCGTCCTGGCGCACACGATCCTGTACGCGTATGTCGCCGCGTTCCTCGACGACCTGGGCCTGAGCGGCTCCACCGACGTGATCCTGCTCGTCTTCGGCGCGGCCTCGCTCCTGTCGATCTGGCTGGTCGGCGCCCTCGTCCACCGCCGCCTGCGCGCCCTGACCCTGGCGGGCACCCTCCTGGTCGCCGCGGCCGCGGCCCTCCTGGCCCTTGCCGCCGACAGCACCCCGCTCGTGTACGGCGCCGCCGCCCTGTGGGGCCTCGGCTGGGGCGGCGTCCCGACGCTGTTGCAGACGGCGGCGGGCCGCGCGGGCGGCGAACACGCCGACGCCGCCCAGGCGATGCTCGTGACCTTGTGGAACGTGGCCATGGCCGGCGGCGGCGCGGCCGGCGGCATCCTCCTCGCCCAGGCCGGTCCTGGCGCGCTCCCCGGGGCGGTCCTGCTCCTCCTGGCCCCCGTGCTCGCGGTGGTCCTGACGGCCCGCCGCCACGGTTTCCCGACCGCCTGACGTCCCCTCAACCCACGTATCGAACACGGGAGTTACGACCATGAAGAACGCCGCCACCCTCACCCTCACCCGCGACGCCCTCTTCGCGCCCGCCCGTCTCTCCGGCATCCCCCTCGCGAACCGCCTGGTGATGGCCCCCATGACCCGCAACCGCGCCCGCGCCGACGGCACCCCGACCCCCCTCATGGCGACCTACTACGCCCAGCGCGCCACCGCGGGCCTGATCGTCGCCGAGGCCGCCACCCCGAACGCCGTCGGCCGGACCTACCCGAACATCACCGCCCTCTACGACGACGCCCACGAAGCGGGCTGGCGCACGGTCACCGACGCGGTGCGCGCGGCGGGCGGCACGATGTTCCTCCAGCTCCAGCACGGCGGCCGCGTCGGCCACCCGTCGACCAGCGGAACGACCCCGCTCGCCCCGTCCCCGATCCCGCTCCCGGACGGCATCCACACCGCCGATGGCCACCAACCGGCGCCTGTGCCCCGTGAGTTGACGACGGACGAGATCGGGACGACCGTCGCCGACTTCGCGGCAGCGGCCCGCCGCGCGATCGACGCGGGCTTCGCGGGCGTGGAGGTCCACTCGGCCAACGGCTACCTCCTGCACCAGTTCCTCGCCGGCAACACCAACCACCGCACCGACGCCTACGGCGGCCCGGTCGCCCACCGCATCCGGTTCACCGTGGAGGTCGTCCGCGCGGTCGCCGCCGCCATCGGCCCGGAGCGCGTGGGCGTCCGCCTCTCACCCGGCCTGACCGTCAACGGCATCGAGGAAGGCGACACCGAGGCGATCTACCCGGCCCTGGTGGAGCAGCTCAAGGCCGTCGGCCCCCTCGCCTACCTCCACGTCGTGTACGCGAACCCGTCCGACCCGGTCTTCCGCCACATCCGCGCCGCCTGGCCGGGCACGCTCGTCGCCAACCCGGTCCTCTCGGGCGAGCTCACCACCGAGACGGTCGGGACGGCCGCGCACGAACTGCTGTCCGCCGGGGCCGACCTGATCGCCCTCGGCCGCCCGTTCCTCGCCAACCCCGACCTCGTGGACCGGCTGCGCACGGGCGCCCCGCTGAACCCCGTACGGAACGCGTTCCTCATGTACGTAGGAGGCGCGGAGGGCTACACCGACTACCCCCACTACGCGAAGGAGACGGCGGAGGCGACGGCCGGGTCCGGCGCGGTGCACCACGCGAGCACCGAGGGCCAGGCCCCGTAACCGTCGTCGATGCTCAGATGCCCGGCGCCCCCGACGACGTCCGTGCCGATCCCCAACGGGCGGCCGTACGCGGCGAGGGCGCCTTCGGGGCAGCACGGGTCGTCGTCGCCCGCGACGATCCGGGCCCCCGTCACCTGCCCCACCGCCAACGGCGGAGGCGCGAAGCCGGCGATCTCCGGATGCGACGCCACGAACGACGCCGAGGGCGGTGCGACGAGCAGCACCCGTTCGACACCCGGCCCCACCACGCCACGCGCCACGGCGTGCAGCCACAGCAGGCATCCGAGACTGTGACAGACGACGACCCGGGGCGCGTCCGATGCCAACCACCGTTCCAACTCCCGCACCCACACATCGAGTTCGGGCAGGTCGGGCTCGGGAAACTGCGGATACGCGACATCGTGCCGCGCGGAGAGCTCCCCGGCGAGCCACCGTTGCCAGTGCCCCTCGGGCCGCCGGTTCTGCCACCCGTGCACAAGAAGAAAACTCTGGCGGTCACGGCCGCCGGTGCTGTCGCTCATACCCACCGATCCTGGCCCCGGGCCCGCCCGCGGATCCAGTTAATCTTTCGCGATGAAACCGGTAAGCGGGACCTTCACAGTCGGCGCCGCGGGAGGCGGAGAGGGCGGTTTCACCCTCGATCCGCGCCGCCTCGCCGTCCTGCGCGAACTGCGCCGCCGCGGCACCCTGGCCGCCACCGCCGAGGCCCTCCACCTGACACCGTCCGCGGTCTCACAGCAGATCGCCGCGCTCGCCCGCGAGGCCGGCGCCCCGCTGACCGAACGCGCCGGACGCGGCGTCCGCCTCACCGGCCAGGCCCGCATCCTCCTCGACCACGCCGACCGCATCGCCGCCCAACTGGAGCGTGCGCGCACCGACCTGGCCGCGTACGAGCAGGGCGCCCGCGGCACGATCACCATCGGCGCCTTCTCCAGCGGCATCCTGGGACTACTGCCCGCGACCCTGCGCACCCTCGCCGAGCAGCTGCCGGAGGTCGAGGTACGGGTGGTGGAGGCACAGCCCCCCGACGTCTTCACGGCGCTCGACGCAGGACAGATCGACCTGGTCGTGGCAGTGGACTTTGCGGCGACCCCACCGCACACGGACCGCCGCTACACCCGCACGGACCTGCTGACCGACATCCTCGACCTGGCACTGCCGCCCGGCCACCCCCTGGCCGCCACCCCCGCCCCGGCGCTGCGCGACCTCGCCACGGAACGCTGGATCGTCGGCGACGCCGCGAGCTGCTGCGGCGCGGTGACCCGCTCGGTGTGCGCGGCGGCCGGCTTCACCCCGGACATCCGGCACGAGATCGACGACTGGGCGTCGGTGGCGGCGCTGGTGGGGGCGGGAGCCGGGGTGGCCCTGATGCCGAGGCTGGTCCAAGAGATCCTGCAGCGACGGGAGTTGCCGCTCCGCACCCTGGCCGCGCCCGGCTGCGCGTCCCCGTCGCGGAACGTGTTCGCGGCCGTCAGGGCGGGGGCCGAGGCGAACCCGGTGCTGACGGAGGTCGTGGCGGCGTTGCGGCAGGCGGCGGACGAGCAGCGGGCTCGTACGGCGGCAGGGCGTCAGGATGTGGTGACGTGGACCGCCATGAGGCCCTGATCGAGGCCGAGGATCAGATGGCCGGAGGCCTGGACGACGCTGTGGACCTCGCGTCGCACCGGGACCTCCGCCACCGGGCGCAAGCCGTCGACCGTCCACAGGCCCACGCACCGCGCGGTCTGTGCGGCTGTAGCCAGCAGGGCACGGTGGCCGAGTTCGACACGTCCGATGCTGTCCACCCATCCGCTGTGGAGCTCGCGTGCGAGCAGCGTGCGGCCTGTGGCGGGGTCGTGGAACGACACGGAGCCGATCCCCGACGTGTCCTCTTCGGTGGTCCTCACCTGGCGCTTGACCGCGAGGGCCGGGCCGAGTCGCGTTTCCACCTCGCACAGGTGTCCCAGCCCGGCTCCGGGGATTTCCCAGGAGCCGACCACGTTCGACCGGCCCACGTCCCACACGGTCACCGTGCCGGAGTCCGTGCTCCAGTCGTCCTGGAGAATCGCGAGCGCGAGCCGGCCCGCGACGCGCACTGTGCACAGACCGGACGTCATGGACTTTCTGCCGGTGTCGATGTCCTGGACCGTCTCCCCGGACAACGCGTTCTGGATCATGATCCGTTCGGTATCTTCCTGCCGGTAGGCCACCGCGAGGCAGGTGGTGCCGTCCACCTCCAGCGGCTGCACGTTCCAGCACGATGGCCCGGACCACTGCCGAACGACTTTCTGCGATGAGGGGTCCCAGATCTGCAGCGCGCCATCGTCCTGGGAGCTGCTGGTGACGGCCAGTAGGGTGCGGCCGCCGACCGGCACGGCGCACAGACCCCTGACGTGTTCGTGCGGGGTACGGACCTGACCCACGAGTTCGCCCGTCTCCACGTCGTGGATGCGTACGGCGCCTCGCAACCCGTTGTCGGCGACGACCATCCGGCCGCCGACACTCAAGACGGACAGGGATCCCACCCACTTGCCCGCGCCGTCGCACTGGCTGGTGGCCGGCCGGCGGTCGAGGTCCCAGAGGCGCACGGTGCGGTCCGCGCCTGCACTGGCCAGGAGCCATTCACCGTCCGCCGCCACCGCACAGAGATCCCCCACCCACTCGCTGTGCGCCTCCAGACGGTGGGTCAGCACCTCCGTCTCCACATCCCAGACGACGATGTTTCCCTCG
Organism: Streptomyces sp. NPDC052225; assembly: GCF_040679615.1. Lineage (NCBI taxonomy): Bacteria > Bacillati > Actinomycetota > Actinomycetes > Kitasatosporales > Streptomycetaceae > Streptomyces > Streptomyces sp. NPDC052225. The sequence continues at coordinate 544,116 of NZ_JBFAVD010000001.1, forward strand.
TCGTCGTTCGAGTAACCGGCGGCCAGCAGCGGTCCGTTCGGGCCGGGCACGACGCCGAGGGTCCACAACATGCCCTCCGCGCCGTCCAGGACCCCTTCACATGCGCCGTTGCGTGGATCGAGCAGCAGAACGTCGTCCCCGTAGTTCGTGGCGAGGAGCGGACCGTCACTGCTCGGCACGGCGACCACCGAGCGGGCGACCATCTCAGAGCTGTACGTGGAGAATGTCCGGACCGTGGTGCCGGTCTCCGGATCCCAGACACGTATCCGGTCGGAGCGGACGCGGTTGTCCTTGTCCGTGTGATGGATTCCGATCGCCAGCACAGGACGCCCGTCCAGTTCGAAGGCGCACACGCCGGAGATGCGGTGGGTGCGAGTACGGAAGGCCGTGTGCTTCTTACCGGTCCGGGCATCCCGCACGGTCAGCCGTTGATGGCCGTCCACGATCACCAGGTGGGGGCCGCCGGAGAGATCGATCGTGCACAGGTTGTGGATCGCCCCGCCCGCGCCCTGCCACTCCCGCACCAGGTCGCCCGTCCCGGGGTCCCACAGCCGGACGCAACCGTCGCTTCCACCGGCGGCGAGGAGGTCCCGGCCCTCCACCGTCACTTCGCAGAGCGCCCCGATCCAGCCCGAGTGGCCGGTGAGCGTCCGCACGGCATCCCCGGTCGCGACGTCCCAGAGGCGGATGGCTCCGTTGCCTGCGCTGGCGAGCAGGGTCCCCTGGGCAGCGTGCAGCACACAGAGTGATTCCGAATGCCCGGTATGCCCCTCGAAGGTGGCCACCTCCCACGACGACGGCGGCACGGTCGACCAGAGTGCCTGGTACGGAGCGGCAGCGAAGCGACTGGATCTGTACGTGCTGCCGAGGTTCTCTTGTACTTCGGTCACGCTGAACAGCGCCGCCCGCTCGAGGGGCGAGGCGTCGATGGCACGTGGCGTGCGGCGCAGCAGCGCGGCTCGTGTGCGCCCCTCGTCCGTCACGGCACGGCGCGCCTTGGGGATGAGCCGGCGCAGATCGGCGTGGAGCAGGTAGTCGTCCTCGCACAGCAGCCGGTCGATGACGCCGCCGCGCTCCGCGTGCGTGGCCAGGGACCGAAGGAGGTACGCAGGTGCGTCCGCCCAGCCTTCCCGTGCTCCTTCTGCGAGGAGGGCCAGCGCCACGGACCTCTCGTCCGAGGCGAGGACGGCGAGGTCGGCGCGTACGGCGCGGAGCGCTTCGTTCAGGGCTTGGTGGAAGAGCCGGAACGTGATGCCGCGGCCCTCGCTCCCGTCGGTCTCCACCAGGAAGTTCGCCGCGGAGGTCCGGGCGAAGGCCAGCAGCTCTCCCTCGGCCGGAGCGGCGCCGAACAGTGCGTGCAGGGCCGCCCGCCACAGCGGTGCGGTCAGCCCCGGGTGCTCGGAGTACGCGAGCGGAACGAGGAGGTTCTCCGCGGACAGACCGCCGATCAGGGGGAGCCGCCGCAGGTATTCGCGCAGTGAGGTCTCCACCGTCACCGGGAAGGACACGGTGTCAGGGTCCACGGCCTGGGCGTCGTGCATCCCGTGGGCGCGGGCGACCAGACCGGCCACGAGGAAGCTGCCGTCGGCGATCTCCGCGATGCGTCCGGCGACCGGGAGCGCGACCGTCTCGTCCAGGTAGGGGTTGCCGGCGCGCTCGTCACCGCGCAGTTGCAGGGTCGCCAGTGCGTACGCGACGAGGTCCGAACGGTCCGAGAGTTCCGGTGCGTCCAGGTCGAGGACTCGCGCCGAAGGACCGAACGCGCCCAGCAGATCACCGGCCGCATCCCGTTTCCGCGCCCCCACCACCAGCCGTGCCCCCACATCCGCGCAGGTCTCCGCGAGAGGGACCACGACGTGGCGGACCACGGAGCGGGCTTCGGCCGGTGAAGCGGCCTCGTCGAGGGCGTCGACGACCAGGGTGAAGCCCTGTCCGGCGCGGTCCCGCAGAGCCTCGCGCAGGGCGGGCAGCAGATCGACCACCTGATCCGGCGGTGGCACCGACGCGGCACGGGCGATTTCCTGGGCGATTTCCAGTGCCGTCTTGTCCTTGGCGTGCACCGCGCAGGCGACGGAACCCTCGGGGGCGCGCAGGGCGACGTCGTCGGGTGGCAGCGACGCGGCGATCCCCGGGTCCGCCGTCGTGACGACACGGCTCAGCACCGCTGACTTCCCCGAACCGGGAGCCCCTGTGACCACCAGGACCTGCCGGCGGGGCGTGGCGGCGGTGATCGATGCGGTGATCTCCCGCAGTACTGCGGTCCTGCCCCGGAAACGGAACCCCTGCTCCGTATCCGTGCTCACGCCCCGGGCACGAGGCCGCCAGTGCCGGGCCGACTCGGGATCGGTGTCAAGGGACCAGCTCCACGCGGCCGACGCGGGCGCGCCGACGGCGAGCGCCCCCAACTGCTGGTCCGGCAGCAGCCGGCCGGTCTCCCACACCGTGATGGCGAGAGCGTCGCCCGTACTTCTGTGGGCCTGTCCCACCAGCCCGACCACGGCCTGATGAGCCTCCGACCAGACGCCCGCCCCGCTGTAACCGCCGCTGACCGGATAGCGGGTTCCATGGGTGTCGAGACGCACCCAGCCGTGCCCGAGCGCCTCGCCCACCCGTCCGCTCGCGGAGTTGCCGAGCACTCCCTCCGGGAAGCCGAACGACCACCAGGCCGTACCGACGAGATCCCCCGGCGCCACCGGCGCCAGACGTGCCGCCAGGGCTTCGGGCACCTCTTCCGCCAGGCGGAGCACCGCCACGTCCTGCACCTCAGGGGCACCACCGGACGGCAGGAACACCTCGGTGACCTTGATGCGGTGACCGACGGCCTCCTCCGCCTTGGGAAGAGCGACCCACAGGGCTCCGCCCGCGTTCCAGGCCGTCCTTACGACATGGGCGCAGGTCAGCACACGGCGGCTGTCGACGAGGACGCCGGAGCCCAGTGGCCGCATGTCCAGCTCGGCGCCGTGTATCGCGGCCACCCAGGTGTCGCGCTCGGGCCGCACGTCCTGCGGCGTCGTGGTCATGGCGCGGGCGCGCCCCGTTCCGCCCCTGCCGCGGAGCGCGGCTGCCAGGTGAGGGTGACCTCGAAGTTCGCTTCGGTGGCCGCCTTGGCCACGATCCAATTCGCCGTGCCGTTGACCTTGATGCCGAACTTGACCTGCACCTGGTCGGGGTGGAGCGCGGTGACCCTGTCGAGCACGGAACGGGCGGCCTCGACCGCCGGACCGGCGGCGTCCCGCACGCGCCCGGCCGCTTCGTCCGCGGACACGGGGTGCCAGTCCCCCGTGGGCTCGATCTCGAACTGGACCGACGTCTCGTCGTCCAGCGTGTACGACACGATCTGCGTGGCCACACCGCCCCCTCGCCCTGCGTGGGCGAAAAGCCTACTGCGCCGCACGCGTCGACGGGTCCAGGAGCGATGAGGGGCCGGTGCGGCGGGCACGGGCCCAGCCCTGCGGCTCGGCCGGCCGTGAGGTCTAGAGCTTGGTCATCTTGGCGTAGGGGCTGAGGATCCGGAGCTGGGCGGAGCCGAAGTCCACGAGCGCCGCGATCCCGTCCTCGACCCCGATGACCTGGCCGAGCCCGTGGACGTCGTGCGTGACCTGGTCGCCCGTGGCGAAGTGCTTGGGGGTCGGTGCGACCGGGGCTTTGAAGGGGCTGGTCGGCAGGTGGCGCCGGGGAGCAGGAGGTTTTGTCATGGCTCAGTATGAGCCCGCGCGGCATGCCCGACACCAGCCCCGGACGATTACAGAGAGGCGACAACGCCGAAGGGCCCCACTGCGAACAGTGGGGCCCTTCGACTTAGTGCCCGGTGAGGCACTTGGCGGAGGATACGAGATTCGAACTCGTGAGGGGTTGCCCCCAACACGCTTTCCAAGCGTGCGCCCTAGGCCACTAGGCGAATCCTCCGCGGCAAACAATACAAGACGTTGAAGGGTGCTCGCGAACTCGTTCCCACCCGCTCGGAGCATGTACTCTTGGCGCAGCCCCTCACGTGGCGCTATCTGACTGAACTCCCCCAGGGCCGGAAGGCAGCAAGGGTAGGTTGGCTCTGGCGGGTGCGTGGGGGGCGTTCGCGTTCCCCGGCGCTCGTGGGCGGGACCGGTTGTCAGTGGGCGCCTATAACCTCGTATGCGTGTCGTCTCTCGCGCTGTACCGCCGTTATCGCCCGGAGTCGTTCGCCGAGGTCATCGGGCAGGAGCATGTAACCGACCCGTTGCAGCAGGCGCTGCGGAACAACCGGGTCAATCACGCGTACCTGTTCAGTGGTCCGCGCGGCTGCGGCAAGACGACCAGCGCGCGCATCCTGGCCCGCTGCCTGAACTGTGAGCAGGGTCCTACGCCGACGCCGTGCGGCGCGTGCCAGTCCTGCCAGGACCTCGCGAGGAACGGGCCGGGGTCGATCGACGTCATCGAGATCGACGCCGCGTCCCACGGTGGCGTGGACGACGCCCGTGACCTGCGCGAGAAGGCCTTCTTCGGACCGGCGTCGAGTCGTTACAAGATCTACATCATCGACGAGGCCCACATGGTCACGTCGGCCGGTTTCAACGCGCTCCTGAAGGTCGTCGAGGAGCCGCCGGAGCACCTCAAGTTCATCTTCGCGACCACCGAGCCCGAGAAGGTCATCGGGACGATCCGGTCGCGCACGCACCACTACCCGTTCCGGCTCGTGCCGCCCGGCACCCTGCGCGACTACCTGGGCGAGGTGTGCGGCAAGGAGAACATCCCGGTCGCGGACGGAGTCCTGCCGCTCGTCGTGCGTGCGGGCGCGGGTTCGGTCCGTGACTCGATGTCGGTCATGGACCAGCTCCTCGCCGCAGCCGCCGAGGACGGTGTGACATACGCCATGGCGACGGGCCTGCTCGGCTACACCGACGGCTCGCTGCTCGACTCCGTGGTCGAGGCGTTCGCCACGGGCGACGGCGCCGCGGCCTTCGAGGTCGTCGACCACGTCATCGAGGGGGGCAACGACCCCCGGCGCTTCGTCACCGACCTTCTTGAGCGGCTGCGTGACCTGGTGATCCTGGCGGCCGTGCCGGACGCGGCGGAGAAGGGGCTCATCGACGCCCCGGCCGACGTCGTGGAGCGGATGCAGGCGCAGGCGAGCACCTTCGGCGCCGCCGAGCTCAGCCGCGCCGCCGACCTGGTCAGCCAGGGCCTGACCGAGATGCGCGGCGCGAACTCGCCGCGGCTCCAGCTCGAACTGATCTGCGCGCGCGTGCTGCTCCCCGCCGCGTACGACGACGAGCGCTCCCTCATGGCCCGCCTCGACCGGCTGGAGCGCGGCGGCCACTTCACCCCGGCAGGACAGGGCCCCGCCCCTTCCATGGCGTACGTCCCCGGACCCGACGCCCACGCTGCTCCGGCCGCGCCGGCCGCGCCGGGCGGGGGACCGGCCGCGGCCCGCGCGGCGGTGCGGGGCGGAGCTCCGGCCCCGGCCCCCGTGCAGGCGGCGCCCGCTCCGGCTCCTGCCCCTGCGCCCGCTCCGGTGCCGGAAGCGCAGCCCCCGGCTCCCGCCCCCGCCCCGGCAGCTCCGGCTCCGGGGGCCTGGCCCACCGCGGCCCCTGCGGGCGGTGCGCGCAGGCCGGGCGGCTGGCCCACGGCCACACCCGCGGGATCGGGCCAGCCCCAGCCCCCGGCACCTGCGCCTACGCCTGCTCCGGCACCCCAGCAGCAGCCCGCGCCCGCGGCTCAGGCCCCCGCAGCCCCGGCCCCGGCTCCGGTCGGCGGCCCGGACCCCCGCACCCTCTGGCCGAACATCCTGGAGGCGGTCAAGAACAAGCGCCGCTTCACCTGGATCCTGCTCAGCCAGAACGCCCAGGTGACGGGCTTCGACGGCACCACGCTCCAGCTCGGCTTCGTGAACGCGGGAGCCCGGGACAACTTCGCGAGCAGCGGCAGCGAGGACGTCCTCAAGGCGGCGCTGACCGAACAGTTCGGCGTCAACTGGAAGATCGACTCCGTGGTCGACGCCTCCGGCGCGGCGGCTCCGCCCCCGCCCACCGCGTCTTACGGAGGCGGCTACACCCCGCCCCCCGCCCCGACCCCCGCGCCTGCCCCGGCCCCGGCAGCAGCCCCACCCCAGCCGGCCCCGGCCCCGACTCCTCCTCCCCGCCAGCCGGTCTCAGCAGAGGACGACGTCCCCGAGGACGACGACCCGGACCTGGACGAGAACGCCCTCTCGGGCCACGAACTGATCGTCCGGGAACTGGGCGCCACAGTGGTCGAAGAATTCACGAACGAGTAGCGCCCCGCCGGCCCGAAAGAGAACGGCAACGACCGCACCCCGCCAGGAGCGCGGGCAACGGCGCGCCCAGCCACAACGACGCGGCACGTTCGAGACGACCGTGCCCCGTCAGGGGCGCGGGGAACTGCGCGAGCAACCACGACGAACGCGCCACGTAAGAGGCGACCGGTCCCCGTCAGGGGCGCGGGCAACGGCGCGCCCAGCCACAACGACGCGGCACGTTCGAGACGACCGTGCCCCGTCAGGGGCGCGGGGAACTGCGCGAGCAACCACGACGAA